>NZ_JBIVBI010000016.1:0-156505 GCF_044746005.1 Streptomyces sp. NPDC086766
TGTGCTTCACCGAGATCTTGATGTCGCGGAAGTCGTGCTCCTCGAACAGCGACGCCTCCCACAAAGCGCTCTCCACCAGCGCCTCCGGCGTCGCCTTCCCGTACTTCTGCAGCAGACGCCGGTCCAGCGACCCCGCGTTCACACCGATCCGGATCGGCGTCCCGTGCTCCTTCGCCGCCCGCGCGATCTCCCGCACCTTGTCGTCGAACTGCTTGATGTTGCCCGGATTCACCCGCACCGCGGCACAGCCCGCCTCGATCGCCGCGAACACGTACTTCGGCTGGAAGTGAATGTCCGCGATCACCGGGATCTGCGACTTCCGCGCGATCGTCGCCAACGCGTCCGCGTCGTCCTGCGTCGGACACGCCACCCGCACGATCTGGCACCCCGACGCCGTCAGCTCCGCGATCTGCTGCAACGTCGCACCGATGTCCGACGTACGCGTCGTCGTCATCGACTGCACCGACACCGGCGCGTCCCCGCCGACCGCCACGGATCCGACCTGGATCTGCCGGCTCTTGCGGCGCTCGGCGAGCTTGGTCGGAACGGACGGCATGCCGAGAGAAATCGCAGTCATCTGCTGTGCAACCCCAAGTCGTGGATCAGGATCCGGCCCCGTCAGCAGCGGGCTCCAGGCTTCGAGATTACGGCACGGCGGGTCGCCCGAGCACATCCCGCCCCGGCAGACCCGCTCAATGGAAGACGGCCGGGCGGGAACCCCGCCCGGCCGCCGCGAACGCCGCGTGACTACGAGATGCGCACGGGGTTCACCACGTCCGCGATCAGGACGAGGAGGGTGAAGCAGACGAAGATCCCGGCCACCACGTAGGCCACCGGCATCAGCTTCGCCACGTCGAACGGGCCCGGGTCCGGGCGGCGCAGGACCTTGGCCACCTGCCGGCGCAGGGCCTCCCACACGGCGCCCGCGATGTGCCCGCCGTCGAGCGGGAGGAGCGGGAGCATGTTGAAGAGGAACAGCGAGAGGTTGAAGCCGGCGACCAGCATGACGGCCATCGCGAGCTGCTGGCTGGGCGGGATGTCCAGGGTGAAGATCTCACCGCCGACCCGGGCCGCGCCGACGACGCCCATCGGGGAGTCGGGCGCCCGGGGGGCGCCGTCGAAGGCCGCGTTCCACAGGGCGGGGATCTTGGACGGCAGCGCCGCGAGCGAGTCGACGGCGTCGCCCACCCGGTCGGTCATCCAGGTCACGGACTGCCCGAAGTCCTGCTTGACCACCCCGGTGGCCGCACCGAACCCGAGGAAGCCCGCCTTGACGTACTGGCCCTGGACGTAGGCGCCGCTGGAGTCCTTCTTCGGCACCTGGTTGGTGGCGATCCTGGCGTGCAGGGTCAGCTCGCGGCCGTGGCGGTCGACGACGATCGGGACGTCCTTGCCCGCGCTGACGCGGATGCGGTCGGAGAGCGTGTTCCAGTTCTCGGTGCGCACCCCGTCGAAGGAGACGATCCTGTCCCCCGGCTTCATGCCGGCGGCCGCGGCCGGGGAGGCGGGGTCGGACTTCTTGCAGGTGTCGCGGTTCTGGCTCTGCGCGATGACGCACGGGGAGATGGAGCTGACCGTGGTGGTCTGCTGCTGGAGGCCGAAGCCCATGAGGACGGTGAGGAACAGCGCGACGGCGAGGATCAGGTTCATGAAGGGGCCCGCGAACATCACGATGATCCGCTTCCACGGAGCGCGTGTGTAGAACAGGCGGGACTCGTCGCCGGGCTGGAGCTCCTCGAAGGCCGCCGACCGGGCGTCCTCGATCATGCCGCGCCAGGGCGAGGTGGAGCGTGCGGTGATCCGCCCGTCCTCGCCCGGCGGGAACATGCCGATCATGCGGATGTAGCCGCCGAGCGGGACGGCCTTGACGCCGTACTCCGTCTCGCCCTTCTTCCGCGACCAGACGGTCGGGCCGAAGCCGACCATGTACTGGGGCACGCGGATGCCGAAGAGCTTGGCGGTGGACAGGTGCCCCAGCTCGTGCCACGCGATGGAGACCAGCAGGCCGATCACGAAGACGACTATGCCGAGGATCATCATCAGGGACGTCATGCACGCGCCTCCGCGGTCGCCGTCTGCGCTGTCAGTTCGCGGGCCCGGGCCCGTGCCCAGGTCTCCGCCTCGAGGACGTCCGGCACGGTCAGGGAAGTTCCCGTACCGGGTGTGCCGTGCTCCTCGACCACTCGTGTCACGGTGTCCATGATCCCGTTGAAGGGCAGCGCTCCGCACAGGAACGCGTCGACGCATTCCTCGTTCGCCGCGTTGAACACGGCCGGGGCGGTGCCGCCGAGCCCGCCCACGTGCCGGGCGAGGCCGACCGAGGGGAAGGCGTCGGTGTCGAGGGGGAAGAACTCCCAGGTCGAGGCGGTGCTCCAGTCGAAGGCGGGCGCGGCGTCGGGGACGCGTTCGGGCCAGCCGAGGCCGATGGCGATGGGCCCGCGCATGTCGGGGGGCGTCGCCTGGGCGAGTGTCGATCCGTCGGTGAATTCAACCATCGAGTGGACATACGACTGCGGGTGCACGACGACCTCAATGCGGTCGAAGGGAATGTCGTACAGCAGGTGCGCCTCGATGACCTCCAGCCCCTTGTTGACCAGGGTGGCGGAGTTGATCGTGATCACCGGGCCCATGGCCCAGGTGGGGTGGGCGAGGGCGTCCTCGACGGTGACGTCCGCCAGCTCCTCCCCGGTCCGGCCGCGGAAGGGGCCGCCGGAGGCGGTGACGACGAGTTTGCGCACGTCGGCGCGGGTTCCGGCGGCGAGGGCCTGGAAGAGGGCGGCGTGCTCTGAGTCGACCGGGATGATCTGGCCGGGCTTGGCGACGGCCTTGACCAGCGGGCCGCCGACGATGAGCGACTCCTTGTTGGCGAGCGCGAGGGTGCGGCCCGCCTCCAGGGCGGCGAGGGTCGGGGCGAGACCGATGGAGCCGGTGATGCCGTTGAGGACCGTGTGGCAGTCGGAGGCGGCGAGCCGGGTCGCGGCGTCCGGTCCGGCGAGGATCTCGGGGAGCGGCTCCGTCGTCCCGTACTGCGCGCCGAGCGCCTCGCGCAGCGCCGGTACGACGTCCTCGCGGGCGACGGCGACGGTCCGCGCGCGGAGCCGGTACGCCTGCTCGGCGAGGAGGCCGACCCGTCCGCCGTTGGCGGAGAGTCCGGTGACCCGGAAACGGTCCGGGTTGCGCAGCACGAGGTCGGTGGCCTGGGTGCCGATGGACCCGGTGGAACCGAGGATCACCACGTCCTTGGGGCCGTCTCCGGCGACGGGGTCGAAGACGAGGTGCGGGTCGGCGAGAGGGGATGGGCTGTCGCTCATCCCCCCATTGTGGCCGCATCCGCGGCCCGGGAGGACAGCGCGTCCCCCAGGAGGGTGGCGGGCGCCGCCGGGACCGGGCCGCCCCCGGCGCCCGTGGCGGGGCGCCCGGGGGCGGGGGCGGTGGTGAGCGCGAGGTCGGGGTGCGGGGGCCGCTACGGGATGGGGCGGTGCAGGTTCTCGTGCCGGCTGGCGCCGGGGGTGGCGTCCGCGATCCAGGGGCCGTCGCCGGAGGGGTCGATGACGCCTTGCTCCAGCCATTCGTAGGCGCCGCCGAGGACGCCCTTGACGACCTTGCGGTCGATGTCGTCGGTGTTGGTCCACAGCCGGTCGAAGAGTTCCGCGACGCGGATGCGGGCCTGGCGGCAGAAGGCGTCGGCGAGCTGGTAGGCCTCGCGTCCGTGGTCGTCCTGGCCGCGCAGGAGTTCGGCGCGGACGCAGGCAGCGCTCATCGCGAACAGTTCGGCGCCGATGTCGACGACCCGGCCCAGGAAGCCCTGCTTGGTCTCCATCCGGCCCTGCCAGCGGGACATGGCGTAGAAGGTGGAGCGGGCGAGTTTGCGGGCGTGACGCTCGACGTACCGCAGGTGCGTGGAGAGGTCGGCGTGGCCCGCCGGGTGGAACTCGGCGTACGAGCGCGGGAGCTGGCCCGGGCCGGCGACCAGTTTCGGCAGCCACTTGGCGTAGAAGACACCGGCGTTGGCGCCGGCCCGCGCCTTGTCCGACAGCGACTTGTCGGGGTCGATGAGGTCGCCGGCGACCGACAGGTGCGCGTCGACCGCCTCGCGCGCGATCAGCAGGTGCATGATCTCGGTGGAGCCCTCGAAGATGCGGTTGATGCGCAGGTCGCGCAGCATCTGCTCGGCGGGGACCGCGCGTTCGCCGCGGGCCGCGAGGGACTCGGCGGTCTCGAAGCCGCGGCCGCCGCGGATCTGGACCAGCTCGTCGGCCATCTTCCAGGCCATCTCGGAGCCGTAGAGCTTGGCGAGGGCGGCCTCGATGCGGATGTCGTTGCGGTTCTCGTCGGCCATCTGCGAGGAGAGGTCGAGCACGGCCTCCAGCGCGAAGGTGGTGGCCGCGATGAAGGAGATCTTCGAGCCGACCGCCTCGTGCAGGGCGACCGGCTTGCCCCACTGCTCCCGGGCGGCGGACCACTCGCGGGCGATCTTCAGGCACCACTTGCCGGCGCCGGCGCACATCGCGGGCAGCGACAGCCGGCCGGTGTTCAGGGTGGTCAGGGCGATCTTCAGGCCCTGCCCCTCCTCGCCGATGCGGTGCGCGGCCGGGACGCGGACCCGGTGGAAGCGGGTGACGCCGTTCTCGATGCCGCGCAGGCCCATGAAGGCGTTGCGATTCTCGACCGTGACGCCCTCGGAGGAGGCCTCGACGACGAAGGCGGTGATGCCGCCGCGGTGCCCCTCGGACTTGGGCACCCGCGCCATGACGACGAGGAGGTCGGCCACGACCCCGTTGGTCGTCCACAGCTTGACCCCGTCGAGGACGTAGTCGTCCCCGTCCGGGACCGCCGAGGTGGCCAGGCGTGCCGGGTCGGAGCCCACGTCGGGCTCGGTGAGGAGGAAAGCCGAGATGTCGGTGCGGGCGCAGCGCGGCAGGAAGGTGTCCTTCTGCTCCTGGGTGCCGAACATCTTCAGCGGCTGCGGTACGCCGATCGACTGATGCGCGGAGAGCAGCGCGCCGATCGCGGGGCTCGCCGAGCCGGCCAGGGCCAGGGCCTTGTTGTAGTAGACCTGGGTCAGGCCGAGGCCGCCGTACTTGGTGTCGATCTTCATGCCGAGGGCGCCGAGCTCCTTGAGCCCGGTGATGACCTCGTCGGGAATCCGCGCATCGCGTTCGATGCGCGCCGAGTCGATCTTCGTCTCACAGAAGTCGCGCAGCTTCGCCAGGAACTCCTCGCCGCGCTGGACGTCCTCGTCGGCGGGCAGCGGGTGCGGGTGGACCAGGTCCAGCCGCAGGCGGCCGAGGAACAGTTCCTTGGCGAAGCTGGGCTTGCGCCAGTCCTGCTCCCGGGCGGCCTCGGCCACCTGGCGGGCCTCACGCTCGGTGACGCTGGGCCGGTTGCTCGTTGGTGCGGGCATGAGGCTCACCTCGCCGCGAATAGGGATCTGGGGGCGGTACGTTACTGACCGGTCCTACTGGATCGTATGTACCCGATACCGTGTGGACCCACCACCCCTCGCGCGGGCCGCTCGCGGTCGGCCGTCTGTTTCGGGGTGGTTTCACCCAGCATCACGTGACCGTGACGTGAAGGCCAGTTGTGAACTTCTTCACCGGATTCCTATGAATTTCTCGAAAACGCCGGTGAGCGTGCGCAGTTGTGCCATAGGGTCCTCGATCACTTGGGCACGTCCGTTCGGTGGGGAACGGCAGGAGACGGACGGGCCCGTGACGGCGACGTATGGCTGGGGGGCACATGCGGGATGTCGGCGTGTCGGAGTCTGCCGGGGAACCGGGGGCTCAGGCGTCCGGGAACGGGACCGGGACGACGCGGACGGCCAGAACGACCGGGCAGAACGGACTCGGCAGGGAAACGATTCGGCGAAGAGGCCGAACGGGTGACGGCACGGCCCACTGGCATCGGACGGGCGAGGGTGCGGCCGACTGGGACCGAATGGGTGACGGCACGGCCCGCCGGCACCGTCCCGGGGACGGCAAGGCCCGCTGGTACCGGCCGCTCGCCGTGCTCGCCGACACCTGCGGGATCGGGGTCCCGCTGGCCGTGGCCCTGGACGCCGACGGCCGGGACCTGCCGCTCGTCGGCGGGCTGCTGGGCGCGGCCGTGTGGACGGCCATCCGGGCGATGCGGCGCCGCTATGCCGTCCAGCGCCTCGGGGAGTCGTGGGGCGTGCTGGCCGCCTTACGCGACTGGGTGCTGCTGGCCGGGGTCCTGGCGCTGGCACTGGTGCTCTCCGGTGTCGAGAACGGGCCGCGGCCGAGCCTGACGCTGGCCGCGCTGGTGCCGGGGCTGCTGACCGCGGTAGCGGTGGCGCCGATGACGAAGATCCACCTGAACCGGCAGCGGCGCGAGGCACGCGCGGTGCGCCGGGCGCTGGTGGTGGGCGAGCCGGCCGCCGTGGACCATGTCGTCGGACGGCTCGCCTCGCGCACCGACCACGCGTACGTGGTGGTGGGCGTGGTGCCGGTCGGCGACCGGGCCGTGCGGTGCGGGATGCCGGTCGCGGGCCGGCTGGCGGACACCGCCGCGGACGAGGTGCAGGACGCGGACGCGGTACTGCGGGCCGTGGCGGACTCCGGGGCGGACGTGGCGCTGGTCGCGCCGGGTCTGCGGATGACCGGCGAGCGGCTGCGGCACGTGGGCTGGGCGCTGCACGGCGCCGGGCTCCAGCTCGCGGTGGTGCCGGGTCTCACGGAGGTCGCCGAGGCGCGGGTGCGGCCCACCACGGCGGCCGGGCTGACGGTGCTCCAGGTGGCGCCGCCCGCACAGCAGTTCGGGCAGCCGTGGCTGAAGTCGCTGCTCGACCGGCTCGGGGCCGCGCTCGGGCTGCTGGTGCTCTCCCCGGTGTTCGGGGCGCTGGCGCTGGCCGTGCGCGGCTCGTCGCCGGGACCGGTCTTCCACCGGCAGACGCGCTGCGGGACCGGCGGACGGCCGTTCACCATGTGGAAGTTCCGCACCATGGTCGCCGACGCGGAGGCCCGCCGGGCCGAACTCGCGCGCTCCGGGGCCAACCAGCACGACGGGCACATGTTCAAGATGCGCCGTGATCCCCGGGTCACCCCGCTCGGCGCCGTGCTGCGCCGGCTGTCCCTGGACGAGCTGCCGCAACTGCTCAACGTGCTTCGTGGTGACATGTCCCTGATTGGGCCGCGTCCGCCGCTGCCCGACGAGGTGGCCCACTACAGCCCGACGGAGTTGCGGCGGCTGGCCGTCAAGCCGGGCATGACCGGGCTGTGGCAGGTCAGCGGGCGCTCGGACCTCTCCTGGGACGAGACGGTCGCGCTCGACCTCTGGTACGTCGACAACTGGTCGGTCGCCACCGACGTGGAGATCATGACCCGTACCCTGCGCGCCGTCGTCGACGGCCGCGGGGCGTACTGAGGGGGCGGCCGGTGCCCCGCGCCCTTTCCGGGCCGCCGCGCGCCCCGCGCACCGGCGCCGGGTACCCGGGCACGCGCCCGACCCGGCCCGGGGGGATCGCCGCGCGCCCGACCGACGCTGAGGTCACGGCCGTAGACCCCGTGCGAATCGGAGCCACGGCCGCGCGCCCGGCCGGCCCCGAGGCCGTGGCCGCACGCACCCGCTCCGGGATCACGTCCACGAGCAGCCGCTTGGGGGCCCCGGCCGCCGGGCGGGGCCCCGGAGGGGGGCGGTCAGGTGCCGTGCCGGTGCTCCAGCCACCACGCGTAGGTCGAGGCGATGCCGTCGCGCAGGGAGACGGCGGGCTTGAAGCCGAGGGCGGTCAGGCGGGAGACGTCCAGGAGCTTGCGCGGGGTGCCGTCGGGCTTGCCGGTGTCCCAGACGATCTCTCCCTGGTACTCCGTCACCTCCCGGACGATCGACGCCAGTTCGCTGATGGGCAGGTCCTCGCCGCAGCCGATGTTGACCGGGGTGTCGCCGTCGTAGCGCTCCAGGAGCAGCGCGCAGGCCGAGGCGACGTCGTCGACGTGCAGGAACTCGCGGCGCGGGGTTCCGGTGCCCCACAGCACGACCTCGGGGGCACCGGTCTCGCGGGCCTCGTGGAAGCGGCGGACGAGTGCCGGCAGCACGTGCGAGGTGGCCAGGTCGAAGTTGTCGCCGGGGCCGTAGAGGTTGGTCGGCATGGCGCTGACGTACGAGGCGCCGTACTGGCGGCGGTAGGACTGGACCTGGGCGATACCGGCGATCTTGGCGATGGCGTAGGCCTCGTTGGTCGGCTCCAGCGGGCCGGTGAGCAGCGACTCCTCGCGGATCGGCTGCTCGGCGAGCTTCGGGTAGATGCAGGACGAGCCGAGGAACAGCAGGCGCGGCACCCCGGCGGCGTGGGCCCCGGCGATGACGCTCAGCTGTATGCGCAGGTTGTCCTCCAGGAACTGCACCGGAGAGGTGCTGTTGGCCATGATGCCGCCCACCTTGGCGGCGGCCAGCACGACGGCGTCCGGACGGACGTCGCGCAGGAAGGCCTCGGTGCGCGCCGCGTCGCGCAGGTCGAGCTGCTCCCGGCCGCGGGTGACCACCTCGTGTCCGTCGGCCTGGAGCCGGCGGACCACCGCGGACCCGACGAGGCCGCGGTGACCGGCGACGAACACCCGCGCCGGACGCGGGAGCAACGAGGTCGTGGGCTTGAGCGAAGCGTCAGCTGTCATGCGCGGATTGTGCCAGCGGTCGGCGGCCCCGGGGGACTTTCCACGGGAAGTCAGGTCAATTCATAGGAAAACGCGACCTGTTGGTCGCGTCGGAGGGGGTACTGCATGGGCAAGTCGGCACTCATCACCGGGGTGACCGGGCAGGACGGCTCCTATCTCGCGGAGCTGCTGCTGAGCAAGGGCTACACCGTGCACGGACTGATCCGCCGTTCGTCGAGTTTCAACACCGAGCGGATCGACCACATCTACCAGGGCCCCGACGAGCCGGAACGGTCCTTCGTCCTGCACCACGCCGATCTGTCGGACGGGGTGGCGCTGGTGAACCTGCTGCGCGACCTGAGACCGGACGAGGTCTACAACCTGGGCGCGCAGTCCCACGTCCGCGTCTCCTTCGACGCGCCGCTCTACACGGGGGACGTCACGGGACTCAGCACGATCAGGCTGCTGGAGGCGGTGCGGGCCAGCGGCATCGAGACCCGGCTCTACCAGGCCTCCTCGTCGGAGATGTTCGGCGCGACCCCTCCCCCGCAGAACGAGCGGACGCCGTTCCACCCGCGCAGCCCCTACGGCTGCGCGAAGGTGTTCGGCTACTGGGCGACCGTCAACTACCGCGAGGCGTACGACATGTTCGCGGTCAACGGCATCCTGTTCAACCACGAGTCCCCGCGCCGGGGCGAGACCTTCGTGACCCGCAAGATCACGCGTGCGGTGGCCCGGATCAAGGCCGGTCTGCAGGACCGTCTCTATCTCGGCAACCTCGACGCGGTGCGCGACTGGGGCTACGCGCCCGAGTACGTCGAGGCGATGTGGCGGATGCTCCAGCGCGACCAGCCCGACGACTACGTGGTGGCGACCGGCGAGGCGGCGAGCGTCCGGCAGTTCCTGGAGGTCGCCTTCGCCCACGCGGGCCTGGACTGGACGGAGTTCGTCCGTTACGACCCCAAGTACGAGCGGCCCAGTGAGGTCGACGCGCTGATCGGGGACGCCTCCAAGGCGGCCGAACTGCTCGGCTGGACGCCTTCGGTGAGGGTGCGGGAACTGGCCCGGATCATGGTCGACGCCGATGTGGCGCGACTGGAGGACGAGTTGGCCGGCACCGCCGTCCGCGTGGACCGCTGAGGCACGGATGCCCGGCGCCCCGCGCGCGCCACTTCCCCCCACCCCACCCCACACCAGGGACGCCCCCCACGCAGCACCACGTACCACCCGCTCGCACCGCTAGGAGAAGGAATGCACCGCAGATCCAAACAGCCCGGACTCCCCGGCCGCGGGTCCAGACACCGCCGGAGCCTCACCGCGCTCGCCGTCGCGTGCGCCGCTCCGCTGCTCTGCCTGCCGCTCACCGCCACCGACGCCGGCGCGCTCACCCCGCCGGTGTCCCTGACCGCCGACGACCTCTCCACCTGGCAGACGAACGGCGTCGTGTACGCCCTCGCCCAGGCGAACGGCACCGTGTTCGCCGGGGGCACCTTCTCGGCGATCCGCCCCGAGGGCACCGACGCCGGGGACGCCGCGGAGCGGTCGGCGGTGAACTTCGCCGCGTTCGACGCGGCGACCGGCGCGCCCACCGGCTGCTCGCTGTCGTTCACGGTCGGCAGCGGCACCGCCACGGTCCGGGCGCTCGCGGTGTCCCCGGACGGCAGAACGCTGTACGTCGGCGGGTACTTCGGCGCCGTCAATGGGGTCGGCGCGAGCAGCCTGGCCGCCATCGACATCGCCACCTGCACGCCCCGCGCCGACTTCCGCCCCTCGGTGCCCGCGACCGTGCGGGCGCTCGCCGTGACCGGCTCGACGGTGTACTTCGGCGGCGACTTCACCAGCGTCCAGGGCAGCACCCGGCAGCGGTTCGCCGCCGTCGACACCGCCGGCGACCTCACCCCCTGGACCGCGAACGCGGACGCTCCGGGGCGGGCGGTGGAGGTCACCGCGGACGGGCAGCACGTGGCGGTCGGCGGCGACTTCTTCACCGTCAACGGCAGCGACTCGCACGCCCTGGCCATCACCGACGCCACCAGCGGCGCGGTGACCCGGGCCTACCCGCGGGGCTTCTTCCCGGACACCTCCGTCGTCAAGGACATCACCGCCGACGCCACCGGCGTCTACACCGCCAACGAGGGCACCGGCGGCGGCGTGTTCGACGGGCGGACGGCGTTCGAGCCGGACACGTTCGCGCAGCGCTGGCGCGACACCTGCCTGGGCGCCACCCAGGCCCTGCAGCTCTACAAGGGCCTCGTCTACAGCGCCTCGCACGCGCACGACTGCTCCTCGATGGGCGAGTACCCGGACGGACAGCGCCGCCATCTGCTCGCCGAGGGCGTGAGCGACCCGCGCCTGGTGGGCTGGGCCCCGGACACCAACGACGGCATCGGCGAGGGCATCGGCCCGCGCGTGTTCGCCCTCGCCCCCAAGGGCGGGACGGACTACCTGTGGGTGGGCGGCGAGTTCACCACCGTCAACGGCACCGCCCAGCAGTCGCTGACCCGGGTCTCCTCCGGGCCGGACACCGGCGCGCCGACCGTGCCGCAGGTGCGGGTGGAGAGCCTCGATCCCGGCAAGGTCGCCGTCCACTGGCGCTCCAGCTACGACACCGACGACAGCGACCTGACGTACCGGATCTACAAGGACGGGGGCACCACCCCGGTCCAGGAGATCCCGGCGTCCTCCCTGCCGTGGTCGCGCCCGCAGCTGACCTGGACGGACACGGACGTGTCGGCCGGGGAGACCCACTCGTACCGGATCAGCGCCTCCGACGGCACCAACACCTCCGGCAAGTCGGCCGCGCAGTCGGTGCAGGTGGCGTCCGCCGCGGCCGCGTACCCTTCGGCCGTCCGCGGTGACGGCGCCTCGCTGTACTGGCGCTTCAACGAGACGTCGGGGGCGTACGCGGCCGACAGCTCCAGCGGCGACGACAGCGGTGTGCACTGGAACGCGCCGAGCCAGGCGGTCGCCGACTCGGCGACCGGGTCCGGCTCGTCGGTCGGCTACACGGGCTCGCAGAGCGAGTGGACGTACAGCGACAAGCTGCACAGCGCTCCGTCGGCGTTCTCGCTGGAGCTGTGGTTCAAGACCACGTCCACCAACGGCGGCAAGCTCATCGGTTTCGCCAACAAGGTGCAGCTGGCCTCCACCCGTTACGACAAGCACGTCTACATGACCGACGGCGGGCAGCTCGTCTTCGGCGTCTACCCCGGGTCGGTCCGCACCATCAGCACCCTGCAGGCGTACAACGACGGCAAGTGGCACCACGTGGTCGCCACCGAGGGCGGCGACGGCATGAAGCTGTACGTCGACGGCTCGCTGCGCGCCTCCAACCCCCTCGTCACGGGCAACCAGGCGGGCTCGGGCTACTGGCGGGTCGGCGGTGACAACCTGGACTCCTGGACGAGCAAGCCGACGAGCCGGTACTACACCGGCCTGATCGACGAGGTGGCCGTGTACGGCAAGGTCCTGTCGTCGAGTCAGGTGCTCGCCCACTACAAGCTCGGGACGGGCGCTTCATGAAGAGAAGTGCGCTCGCGGTACTTTCCCTCCTGCCGCTGCTAGCCGCCTGCGGCAGCTCGGGCGGAGGCGGGCCGCGCCCCGCGGCGGCCGCGAGCGGCACCCCGCTCCCGGCCGCTCCGGCGGTGTCCGCCCCGGCGGCCGGCGCCTCCGCGGCGACGCCGTCCGGCAAGGCGCCGGCGGGCGGCGCCGCACGGGGCCCGCGGAACACCGTGCCCGACGGGAAGATCACCCCGGCCACCGGGTCGTTCACGAAGAAGGAGAAGAAGTACCTGGCGGGCCGGGTGCCCGAGGGCACCGATCCGGCGGCGATCCTGCAGGCCGGGCAGGACACCTGCGACCGGCTCGCGTACACGGCCAAGATCGACCGGGACGCGGCCGTCGGCGCGGTCATCGCCGGCGACATCAAGGGGGCAGAGGCCGCTGTGGACGGCCTCTGCCCGGAGCTGAAGCCGCTCGTCGCGGCGACCCGGGGCGGCTATCCGGACGGCACCCACGCCGCTCCGGCGCCGGGCACCTACCGGGCGCTGACCCCGTCGAAGGACTGCTCCTGGTCCCTCGACGGCGCCGGCGGCAGCACGCACACCATCACCGTGCGGAAGGGCACCAGGACCTTCACGTCCACCGGGTGCTACGCCTGGGCCCGCGCCTGACCCCGTCCCACCGTGGGGGCCGCCGCCCGGCGGCCCCCGCATGACGGGCGCACGGCGGTGCCCGGCCGTCCCGCCACCTCCGCTCGGGCCCGCGCGGGCCGTGTCCGGCGGGTCCCGCGCGCGGTGGCGGACGTCAGGGGTGGGAGAGGGAGCCGTACAGCGTGTGGAGGCGGTCGGTGACCGCGTCCAGGGAGAAGGACGTGCGGGAGAGCTGCCAAGCCGCCTGTGAGGCCCGGTCGTTGGCGTCCGGGTCCAGCAGGGAGAGGATCTCCGCCGCGAGGTGGTCGGAGGTGCGGGCGACGCGGCCGGCGCCGCAGCGGGCGAGGTCGTCGGCGAGCCCGTTGGTCGGGGTGACCACCGAGGGCACGCCCACCGACAGCGCCTCCAGCACCGACATCGGGAACGGCTCGTCGACCGAGGGCAGTACGTGCACATGGCTGCGGCGCAGTTCGCCGAGGACCGCGCCCGGGGCGAGGGTGCCGAGGTAGTCGACGGAGCCCGCGACGCCGAGGGACGCGGCCAGCTTCAGCGCCGTGTCCAGCTCGCCCTCGTCCGCCCCGGCCAGCACGAAGCGGGCTCCGGGGTGCCGGCGCAGCACCTCGGGGGCGGCGGCGACGAAGTCCGCGGGACGTTTGCGGGCCTGCATCCGGGCCAGGTAGAGCAGCCGGGGCGGGCCGTCCGGGCGGGGGCGGCGCTCCTGCGCGGGCACGCCGTTGACCAGCCGTACGTGGTTGCCGGGACCGGTGCCGCCCAGGACCGCGTCCAGGGCCTTGCGCTCGTACGACGTCAGGTGCAGGAGCGCGTCCGCGCGGCGCAGCACGCGGCGGACCGCCACGGCGTCGAGCAGTCTGGCGAGGACCTTGTCGCTGGGGTCGACCATGCCGTGGGTCTGCACCACCAGCGGGCGCCCGGCGCTCAGCGCGGCCAGTGCGACCGGCAGGGTGACCAGGTCGCGGGCGAGGTGCACGTGGACGACGTCGGCGGCGCGCACCAGGCGGCGGGCGCCGGCCAGCAGCGCCGGCGAGGTGATCCCGCTGAAACCGGCGCCGGGCAGGACGCGGCGGGCCGGGTAGAGGCGGGCGGGGCGGCCGTCCACGTCGGACGGGAGCGGCCCGTCGAAGCCGGAGCCGAGGGCGACGATACGGCTGTCGACGCCGCGCGCGGCGAGGCCCGCGGTGAGGTTGACGGCGACCCGGACCGGGCCGCCGAAGGCCTGCGTGGGAGTGTGCAGGGTGACGGCGTGCAGGGCTCTCACGGGGTGCGCTCCTTCGCGGCCGGTTCCCGCACGGGCTCCTTCAGCGGGCGGGTGCCCTGCGCCGTGTGGAGGGTCAGGTCGGGCAGGTCCCGGGCGAGGACCGTGCCCGCGGACACCACCGCGTGCCGTCCCACCGTCACGCCCGCGAGCACCGTGGCCCGCGCGGCGATCCACGCGCCGTCCTCGACGCGGATGGGCGCGTTGCGGTACCGGAAGTCGGTGGTGCGGTGGTCGTGGCTGCCGGTGCACAGCAGCGCCTCCTGGGAGACGCACACGTGGGCGCCGATCGTGACCGGCTCCAGGTTGAGCAGCCAGGCGCCCTCCCCGATCCAGGTGTGGTCGCCGACGGTGAGCTTCCACGGCCACAGCACGCGGACCCGGTGCCGGATCAGCACGCCCTCGCCGATCCTCGCGCCGAAGGCCCGCAGCAGCGCGACACGCAGCCGCGCCGGGCAGAACCAGGCCATGAAGAGCGTGTTCAGCACGCAGAACCACAGTGCCTGGGCGACGATCCCGCGCCCCTTGTCGTAGCCGGACAGTGTGAACGTTCGCAGATCGCGCAAGAGTTCCCCCTCCTCCGCGCTCCACCCTAGGGATTCCCCCCGCGGCCCGCACACAAATCCGTAGACTCTGTGAACGAAGGGCGGAGGGGGGGGCTTATGGCGGCGGGAACACCGGCTGCCGGATCACCGGCTGCCGTACGGCCGTTGCGGACCGACCCGGCCGAGGCGCGGCGCGGTTCACGGCGCGGGGCCCTGCGGCGGGTGCTGGCGCTGCCGCTGGTCCTGGGGCTGACCGTGCTGCTGCCGGCGTTCGTCACCCTGCGCCAGGGGGCGGGCCTGCGCGACCAGGCGTACTGGCTGCAACTGGTCCTCACCGTCTACGCGGCGGCCCGGCTGTCCGCGATGATCCTGGGCCGGCACCGCAAGCTGCTGCAAGGCACTTTCTGGCTGTTCGTCTACATGGCCATGGGCATCGCCCCGCTCGCCCAGGCCGTCATGGGCAAGTACCCGGTGCCGGTGGCCGGTTCACGGTCGGACCTGGCGCTGGCCGTCGGCCTGGTGCTGGTGGCGTGCGCCGCGTTCGACGCCGGGGCGCTGCTGGTGCGGCCGGGGGTGCGGCCGACCGCGCGCACGGTGTTCCGGCCCGCCACGGTGGCGCGGCGGCGGCTGGCGGTCCTGGTGGCGCTGGCGTTCGCGGGCAGCGGGCTGTTCGTGGCCAAGCTCGGCGGGCTCGGGGTCTTCTTCGCCAGCCGGATGGAGATCACCCAGTCGATCGGGAACAGCGGTGTGGGCGACGGCGGTTCGCAGGCGGGCACGGCGATGCTGCGCGGCTTCGGCACGGTCCCGGCGCTCCTCGCGCTCATGGTGGTGACCCGCTGGCTGATCACCTCGCCGCGAGCCCGGCGGCGTCCGCTGCCCTGGCTCACGCTGGCCGCCCTGGCCGGTCTGAACGCGATCGTCAACAACCCGATCTCCAACCCGCGTTACTGGTTCCTGACCGTCCTGCTCGCCCTGTTGTTCACCGTCTTCCCGCAGAGCCCCGCGATGTACCGGGCGGCCCTGTCGCTGGGTGTCGCCGCGGCCGTGCTGATCTTCCCGTTCGCCGACCGGTTCCGCTACGACAGCGCCAACACCCCCGCCGCCGCCCGGACGTCGTCGGTCCTCGACCCGCTGGTGCTCAAGGACTACGACCAGATGGCGATGTTCGCCAACACCATCACGTACGCCGACGCGGGCAACGGCCACACCTACGGGCGCCAGCTGACCGGTTCCGCCCTGTTCTTCGTGCCCCGGTCGGTGTGGACGGCGAAGCCGCGGGACACCGGGGTGATGGTGAGCGAGTGGATGGCGGCGGCCAACACCAACCGCTCCTCACCGCTGTGGGCCGAACTGTGGCTGGACTTCGGGGCGGTGGGCATGGTCGCCGGGTTCGGGCTGATCGGCTGGGTGGCGGCCCGGGTGGACCGGCGCTACGCGCACCGGGTGGTGCGGGCCGGACCGGCGAGCATTCTCACCCTGGCCGTCCCGCTGGTGGCCGGCTACTCCTTCATCCTGCTGCGCGGCCCGCTGCTGCAGGCCTCCGGGCGGATCGCGATCGCGGTGCTGTGCCTGGCGCTGATCACGACACTGCGTCCGGAGCGGTGGCGGCAGCTGCACTGACGGCCGCGGGCCGGCCGGGCGCCCGCACGGCCCGCAGCCAGGCCGCCGCGCCCTTGAGCACCGAGCCCACGCACAGACCCCAGGCGGCGCCCGCGACCCCGGCCCAGGCGTACCCGGCGAGCAGCAGCCCGGCGGACACCGGCGAGAACACCAGCTGCACTGGCAGGGTGGTGCGGGGGGCGAGCACCCGCAGCGCGAGCAGCCCGCACACGCCGAACGCCATCGCCGCGTACTGGGCGCCGGTGGCCGGCAGGACCCGGGCCGCCGACTCCCAGGTGTCGCCGAGGAGTTGCCGGCCGTAGCGGGTGGGCAGCGCGTACAGCACGGCCGCCCATCCGGCGGCGAGGGCGGCCAGCGCCCCGCCGGCGGCCAGCGCCGCGCGCCGGGGCGCGGGGTGCCGGCCGAGCAGCGGCGGACCGAACCCGGTGGCCGCGTTGAAGGCCACGTTCAGCGGCCCGAACAGGGTGGTCGCGCCGCGCAGCGCGCCGACCGCGAGCGGGGTCGCGAACAGGCCGAGGGCCAGGACGGCGAGCTGGCTGGTGGCGTTGCCGACGCCGAACTCGACCAGGAAGCGGCGGCCGAGGTGGCCGCGGCCGACGTAGCGCCCGAGGTCGGTGCCGGCCCCCCGGACGTACGGCCGCAGCAGGGCCAGGGCCAGCAGCAGGGCGGGCAGCGCGGACAGGCCCCACACCAGGGTGGCGCGGGCGGCGGAGGCGCCGCCCGGCTGCGCCGCCAGCAGCGGCAGCGCGGCGCCGAGCCGCAGCAGGTCCGTGGCGAGCGCCAGGTGCGGTCTGCGCAGCACGGAGAAGCAGTAGCGCAGGGTGTCCTGGGTGAGGGTCACCGGCAGCACGAGGCCGAGCGCCCCGTACACCGCCGCGTCCGAGGACAGCAGGGCGGAGCCGCCCGCGAGCAGTGCGCCCAGCACGGCGGAGGCGCTCGCGGTGAACGCGGCCGCGCCGCGGCAGGCCCGCCCCAGCGTCTCCGGCTCGCCCCGGCGCAGCACCAGCTCCTGGCCGACGTACGCCCCGAAGGCGCCGAGCAGCACGGTGAAGACCACGTACGCCGTGGCGAACACGGCGAAGGTGCCGGCCTCGCTGTGCCGGGCGACCAGAACCAGGACGGCGATGTTGGTGAGCGCGCTCACCGCCTGGTCGAGGACCGAGCACAGGACGGCGGTGCGCGCCCTCACCGGGTGCCCGAGGACAGGGTGTCCCGGGGGACGGTCTCGGCGGGCAGCGCCCGCGCCCGGGCCGGGACGGCGGTGGCGCCGGCCCCCCGGCGGCGGCGGCCCCTGCGCCCGCTTCCGGCCGGGTGCAGCACGGCGCCGAGCACCTGGCCGCCGGCCCCGTCGATCAGCTCGCGGACGCGCTCGAGCGCGGTCCGCGCGGTGGTGCGCGGGTCGCACACGACGACGACTCCGTCGACGCGGTCGACGAGCGCGAGCGCGTCGGCGTAGGACAGCACGGGCGGGGCGAGGACGACGACCGTGGTGTTCGGGGCGTCGGCCTGGTCGATGAGGCGGGTGGTGGCCGCGGAGGTGAGTGCGCGGGCCACGTGCGGCACCCGGGTGCCGGGGACGAGCTCGAAGGTGCCGGACTCCCCGGCGTCCACCGTGATGTGCCGGCCCCCGGGCCACGGATTGCCCTCGGCGGTGCGCCCGTTGGCCCAGCCGGCGCGCGCCCCGGGCGCCTCGGGCAGCCGCCCGTCGAGCCCGGGACGGCGCAGGTCCGCCTCGACGAGCAGGGCCGACATGCCGGTCTCGGCGAAGCGGGCGGTGAGGTTGACCGCGACGGCGGCGGCGGTCGTGCCCTCGCCGTTCGGCTCGACCACCAGCAGCCGCCGGCGGTCGGCGAAGTGCCGGTCGTAGGCCAGCCGGAAGGCCACCGAGCGGTACTGCTCGGCGAGGGCGCCGTCCGGGGCGAGCAGCGGCTCCTCGGGCGCCTTCGGCAGGACGCCCAGCACGGGGGCGCGCAGCGCGCGGGCCACGGTCTCCGCGGAGCGGGCCGCCGGGTCGAAGATCATCCGCAGCCAGGCGCCGAGCAGGCCGAGGGCCAGGCCGACCACCCCGCCCAGCGCGATCAGCAGCGGGGTGCCGAGGCCCTCGGCGCCGGTCGGCGGCTCGGCGGTGACGGTGACGTAACCGGGCGTGGTGTCCAGTGCCTTGAGCTCGCTGATGCTGTTGGTGAGCTGGGTGATCTGGCTGAGCAGATTGGCCTGGGCGGCCAGCACGGTGCTCTTCTCGGTGTCGCCCTGGAGCCGGTCGATCTGCTTCAGCAGGTCTTCGCGCTGCTTGGCGAGCGGGTTCAGCTGGTTCTGGTAGCCCTTGACCATCGTGGCGACGGTGCCGGCGGTCTGCTTCTCGCGGTAGTCGAGATAGGCCTCGGCGAAGGCGTTGGCGCCCCGCGCGGCCGCCCGCGGGCTGCCGGCGACGTAGCTGAACCTCAGCACCAGCGTGTCCGGCGGGTTGGTGACCTGCAGATGGCTCTGCAGGTCACCGACGTCCGCCGGGCCCCGGCCGAGCTTCAGCGCGGCGCGCGCGGCCACCGCGTTCCCGGCGGCCGTCTGCCGCTCGCTGCCGATGTTGACCTGCTTGTCGACGGAGATCCCGCTCGCCGCGTACGGGTTGATGGTGGCCGCCCGGACGAGCACCTCGCTGGAGGACTCGTACGTCGGCGCCGAGCCGAAGGCGAACCAGCTCCCGGCGAGCAGCCCCGCGGCCAGCCCGCCGGCCACCAGGACGCGGTGCCGCAGGACCTGCTGCACCTGGTCGCGCAGGAGTTCCGGCTCGTCCTGCTGCCCCCGTGCCTCTTCGTTCATGCGCGTGCCGCTCCTTCGTGCGCGGTGGTGCCCTGTTCCAGTGCCTCGGCGAGCAGGCCGTCCAGGCGGCCGAGGCCGTCCGCGCGGCTGAGCCGTTCGTCCACGTACGCGGGGCCTCGGGCCCCCAGCCGGTCCGCCGCGGCGGCGTCCGCCGCGAGCTCCCGTACCGCCTTCAGCAGGGCGTCCGGGTCCTCCGGTGGGACCAGCACCCCGGCGCCCGAGCGGCGCACCTCGTCTGCCGTGCCGCCCTCGGCCGCGACCGAGGCGAGGACCGGACGCCCCGCGGCGAAGTAGGAGGTGAGCTTGGACGGCACGCTCATGTCGAGCACGGAGGCCCGCTGGGTGACCGCGAGGACGTCGGCGGCGGCGAGGACGTCGGGGAAGTCCGCCTCCTCGGCGGGCGGCAGGAAGCGCAGGTTGGGCAGGTCGCCGGCCCGCTCCCGGAGGGCCGCGCGCTGGTTGCCGTCGCCCATGAGCACGACGTCGACGCCGGGGTCGAGGCGGGCCGCGTCGACGAGGACCTCCAGGCCCTGCTTCAGGCCCATGTTGCCGGAGTGCAGCACCACCGGACGGTCGCCGGACCAGCCCAGCCGGGCCCGCGTCTCGGCGCGCGGCCGTGAAGGGCGGGCCACGTGGGACCAGTTGGGCACCAGCCGGATGCGGGACGGGTCGACGCCCATCGCCTCCACCCGGGGCCGGAAGCTGTCGTGAATCACGCCGACGAGCGTGGCGCGGCCCAGCGCGTAGCGCTCGGCGCGGGCCGCCGCCGCGGCCGCGCGGTCGCCGCCGCTGATGCCGCTCTGCGCGGCCGCGGCGCCCATCAGGTCCTGCACGACCGGTACGAAGGGAACCCCGTGGCGGCGCGCGATCCGGGCGGCGGCCACCGCGCCCGCCAGGCTGGGCATCTGCGCGACGACCGCGTGCGGGCGGGGCATCCGGGGCGGCGCGGCGAGCTGGTGGGCGAGCAGGGAGGCCTCGAACAGGGCCCGGCGCACGGCGGTCTGCCGGGCGGGCACGGTGTGTCTGCGCCGGTGCACGGTGACCCCGCCGCGTCTCTCCGTGGTCCGCCAGAAGCCCGCGTACTCGGGGTCGAGCCGCCAGGACGGGTAGTGCGGCATGCCCGCGAGGACGTGGGTGTCGGCGCCGCGGGCCGCCCAGTGCTCGGCGAGCTGGGTGGCGTACGGGCCGATGCCGGTGTGCTCGGGCGCGTAGTTGGTGGACACCAGCAGCACACAGCGGCCGGTCAGGTGCAGGTGTTCGCCGTGCTCGGTACGGGCATGCGCGGGCTCGAATCCGGTCAACGCCGGTCCCCTTCCCCCCAGAAGCGATCCTCGCCCACCTTAACCGTTCACGGGATCTCCAGGTGGGCTTCACAGTAAGGTCGGTGGACCATCAACTGCCTTTGGCGGATTGACGTTCACTGTGGGGGGAGAACGCATGGTCCATCGTGTCGGTTATGCACCCGGGGTCTACGACCTGTTCCACATCGGCCACTTGAACATCCTCCGGCACGCCCGCAGCCAGTGCGACTACCTGGTCGCCGGCGTGGTCTCGGACGAGATGGCCCGGCTCGCCAAGGGGCGCGCGCCCGTGGTCCCGCTGCCGGAGCGCCTGGAGATCGTGCGCAGCGTCCGGCACGTGGACGCCGCGTTCGTCGAGACCGTCCCCGACAAGCTGGAGACCTGGCAGCAGGTCCGCTTCGACGTCATCTTCAAGGGCGACGACTGGCGGGGCACCGAGAAGGGCGAGCGGCTGGAGCGCGACTTCGCGACCGTCGGCGTGGAGGTCGTCTACTTCCCCTACACCGTCCACACCTCCAGCACCCTGCTGAGCAGGGCCCTGGACGCGCTGGTCACGCCGGGTTCCGGGGAAGCGCGGACAGCTCCCTGAACCACTTGGCGAGGAACGCCACGAGGAACAGCGCGTGCACGGCGGCGAGGACGGCGTACGCCCCGCGGAACAGCCGCGGCTCGCCCAGCGTGAGGAACACCAGGCAGAACACCCCGTAGTCCACCGGCAGCAGGGCCACCGCCCGCAGCCGGGAGGGCGGAGCCGCCGGGGTGCCGGCCGGGGTCCGGCCCCGCTTGAGCTGCTCGGTCAGCAGGCCGGCGCAGAAGGTGAGCACGGCCGCGAGCTGGAAGGCGAGCGGCAGCAGCAGCCAGCCGGCGCCGGGAAGGCCGAAGAAGCGGTAGAAGGAGATCAGCACCGCCGTGTGCAGCGCGACCATCTTCGCGCAGTCCACCACGTGGTCCAGCCACTCCCCGGCCGGACCGCCCTTCCCGGTCAGCCGGGCGAGCTGCCCGTCGGCGGAGTCGAAGGCGAAGCCGACGACCAGGGCGGCGTACACCGCCAGCGCGAGCGGCCAGGAGGGGCGGCCCAGGGCCACCGCCGCGATGCCGGTGAAGGTGAACGCCCCGCTGATCAAGGTGACCTGATTGGGCGTCAGTCCGAGCCGGTACGCCCCGGCCGCCAGATACCGGCCCGCCGGCCGGTTGACGTACCGCGAGTACAGCGACACGCCCTTCGCCGACTTCTGCGCCCCGCGCAGCTCCCCCAGCACCGTCGTCCCCACGAGCCCCCCTCGCGTCCCCGTAGCGTCTGCGCCGTGCCCCCGGCGCGGCACCGCCCCCGGCACCACGCGACCGTCATGATGACATCCGCGTCGGGGCGCCGGGGGCGGAAGGCGGGATCAGAGCGCGAGACCGGTCAGGACGAGGACCCGCTCGTAGGTGTAGTCGTCCATCGCGAACCGCACGCCCTCGCGGCCCACACCGGACTGCTTGGCCCCGCCGTACGGCATCTGGTCGGCGCGGTAGGACGGGACGTCGCCGACGACCACGCCGCCGACCTCCAGGGCGCGGTGGGCGCGGAAGGCGCTCTGCAGGTCGTGAGTGAACACGCCCGCCTGCAGGCCGTACTTGGAGTCGTTGACGGCGGCGAACGCCTCGGCCTCGCCGTCCACCTTCTGCACGGTGAGGACGGGCCCGAAGACCTCCTCGCAGGAGAGCGTCACCTCGGCCGGCACGTCGGTGAGGACGGTCGGCGCGTAGGTGGCGCCGTCGCGCTCGCCGCCGGTGAGCAGGGTGGCTCCGGCCTCGACGGCCTCGGTCACCCAGGACTCCACGCGCCGGGCGGCGTCCTCGCTGACCAGCGGGCCGACGTCGGTCTTGTCGTCGGCGGGGTCGCCGGTGACCTGCGCCTCGACCGCGGCGACGATGCGGGGCAGCAGCCGGTCGTAGACGGCGGCGTCGGCGATCACGCGCTGCACCGAGATGCAGGACTGGCCGCCCTGGTAGTTGGAGAAGGTGGCGATGCGGGTCGCGGCCCAGTCGAGGTCCTCGTCGCTGGCCCAGTCGGCGAGGACGACGGCAGCGCCGTTGCCGCCCAGCTCCAGGGTGCAGTGCTTGCGCGGCACCGAGTCCATGATCGCGTAGCCGACCTTCTCCGACCCGGTGAAGGAGATGACCGGAAGGCGCTCGTCCTGCACCAGCGCGGGCATCCGGTCGTTGGCGACGGTCAGGATGCTCCAGGAGCCGGCGGGCAGGTCGGTCTCGGCGAGCAGCTCGCCGAGGATCAGGCCGGAGAGCGGGGTGGCCGGGGCCGGCTTGAGGATGATCGGGGCGCCCGCGGCGATGGCCGGGGCGACCTTGTGGGCGCACAGGTTCAGCGGGAAGTTGAACGGCGCGATGCCGAGGACGACACCCTTCGGGAAGCGGCGGGTGAGCGCGAGGCGCCCCTGGCCGCCGGCGTCGGTGTCGAGGCGCTGGGCCTCGCCGCCGTTGAACCGCCGGGCCTCCTCGGCGGCGAACCGGAACACGGAGACGGCACGGCCGACCTCGCCCCGGGCCCACTTGATCGGCTTGCCGTTCTCGGCGGAGATCAGCTGCGCGATCTCCTCGGTGCGCTCGGCGAGCCGCGTGGCGACGTGGGTCAGGGCGGCGGCGCGCACGTGCGCCGGGGCGGCGGCGAACTCGTCCCGCACGGCGTACGCGGCGGCCACGGCCTCCTCGACCTGGGCGTCGGTGGGCACGCTCACCGTGCCGACCAGGCGCCCGTCCCACGGGTTGGTGACGTCGAAGGTGTCCTCGCCGGTGACCTGGCGGCCGGCGAGCCAGAAGGCGTGGTTGGAAGTCATAGGAGTCCCGGCCCTTCCGCGTTGAGTGGGGTGTTCTCGGCTTGCGGGCTCCACGGTAGGGCGGGCCAGGCCGGGGGTCGTTTGTCCGACCCGTAGCAGTGGCGGGCGCGGACGCTACGAATTGGCCTACGGCCGCCGGGGCGCCGGCCGCTCCGCGCGGCCGGGCTCACTCCGTCGAGGTCGCCTTCAGGGCCAGCCAGAGTTCCATCCGGACGTCCGGGTCGTCCAGGGAGCGGCCGAGGATCTCCTCGACCCGGCGCATGCGGTACCGCAGGGTGTGGCGGTGGACGCCGAGGTCGGCGGCGGCCGCGTCCCACTGGCCGTGCCGGGAGAGCCACGCCCGCAGGGAGGCCACCAGGTCCCCGCGGCCCGTCGCGTCGTGCTCGTACAGCGCCCGCAGCAGCCCGTCCGCGAACGCGCGCACCGCGTCGTCGGCCAGCAGCGGCAGCACCGAACCGGACGCGACCTGCTCGTGCTCCACGCACACCCGGCCGCGCCGCCGCGCCACCGACAGCGCCTGCTCGGCCTGCTTGTACGCCCCGGCGGCCGCGATGGGCCCGGCCGGCGCCGACAGCCCCACGACGAGCTCGTCCTCGTCCCCGCCGCCCGACTGCTCCCGTACCGCGGCGGCCCGGGCGGCCTCCAGCGCCGCCGCGTACTCCGTGCAGGCCGCGACCGCCGCGCCGCCGTCCGCGGCCAGCACCACCAGCCGCTGCCCCTCGGGCACCACCAGCACCGTCTCGCCGGACCGCGCGGCGGCCGCCTCCGCGACCTCGGCGAGTCCCGCGAGCGGGTCGCCCGCCGCGCCCGCGGCGGCGAGCACCCCGGCCGGGGCCGCCGGCGCCGACCCGGCCCGCGCGGAACGGGAGGTGGAGGAGCCGGACACCGGGGAGTCGGGCGCGGCTGGGCCCGGCGCGGGGGCGGCGGGTACGGCCGCCGGGGCGGAAGCGGCGGAGGGCGGGGAGGACGGCACGCGTGCGTGGACGTCCGCGCGCGCCCGGGCCGCCGACGCCGAGGCGGACTCGGCGACGATCACCCGGAACGGCGCGTCCAGCAGACCGCCGTAGAGGTCGCCGGCGACCGCGCGGGCGTGGTCGGGCTGCCCGGCGAGCAGCATCCGCAGCACCGCCGCGCCGATCCGCTGCTCGGCCGCGTGCAGCGAGCGCGACCGCTCGGTGGTGAGCGTCAGCAGCGCGATGGCGGAGTGGACGGCGTAGCGCTCGGCGGTGCCGAGGGTCGCGGCCGTGCCGACGGCGAGCGCGGCGCGCGGGCGGCGCCCGGTGCCGATGGAGTGCAGCTCGACGCGGTCCTCCGTCTCGGGGCCGCCGACCACCGCGCTCGCGGGCGCGGGCCGGTCCCGCAGCCGCTCGACCTCCGCCGTGAGCCGGGCGGCCCGCCGCACCGCCCACTCCGGCGCGGTCGCGACGACGGCGCCCGAGGCGTCGTACAGCGCCGCCCAGCCGTCGACCTGGGCCGCGAGCGCGGCGAGCAGACCCTCCGGCCCGGCGTTCAGCGCCTGCCGGGTCAGCTCGCGCTGGGCGGCGAACCCCGCCGTGACCGACCGGTACTGGTCGGCGGCGATGGCGGCGGAGACGGCCTTGCTGATCGCGAGGAAGGGGGTGCGGCGGGGCACCTCCAGCAGCGGCAGGTCCTCCTCCTCGGCCGCGGCGACGAGCGCCTCGGGGATCTCGTCGTAGTTGACGCCGACGGCGAAGCCGAGCCCGACGACCCCCGCGCCGGCCAGCCGCTTCACGTAGCGGCGCATGGCCTCCGGGTCCTCCGCGTCCAGTTTCAGCGCGGTGACCAGCAGCAACTCGCCGCCCTCCATGTACGGCACCGGGTCGGCGAGTTCGCTGACATGGGCCCAGCGGACGGGGACGTCCAGGCGGTCCTCGCCCGCGCGCACGGTCAGTTTCAGCGCCGAGTGGTGCACGAGCGAGGCGAGCGTCGGGGGCATGAGGCCTTCAGGTCTGCGGAGATCGGGTGATCATTGTGATCTTTTGGCCGTCACGTATGAACGACCCATGCCGATTCTGCCTCACCGTACGGTCGTCGTGTGACCCTACGTACAGATGTCCGGTTCAAAAATGTACGACTTCGGATCCGGACCGCCTCGGCGCCGTGCACCCGCCGGCGGGCGTCACCCGCGTAGATCCACCAGCAGCGGAGGCGCGTGCTCGCCCCGCACGCTCGTGAGCGACAGCACCGCGTGGCCCGGCGGCACCTCGTGGGCCAGCTCGGACGCGGACCAGCGCTCCCGCTCGACCTGCTTGGTGGTCACGGCGTCCGTGGTGACGGCCTTGCCGGTGACCAGCTTGCGCAGCGCGTGGAGGGCCCGAGTCATGGGCTGGTCGGCGAAGACGGTGTGCTTGGCGACCTCCTTCGTCTCCACCCACGCGGTGCCCCAGGCGTGCGCGAACCGGCTGCCGTCCCAGGTGGTGACGCCGCACAGCGCCATGCGGCAGCCGACGGCGCCGAGCAGCGGGCCGTGCAGTGCCTCGGGCACGTCGGAGACGGTGCGCAGGGCGAGGACGACACCGGCGTTCCGGGAGCGCAGCCGCTGGATGCGGCGGACCGACTCCGGGGTCACGGTCCCGGTGGCGTCGTCGAGGACCAGGCAGGCGAAGTGCGGGCGCCGCGTGTCCCGGACGACGCTGTGGAACTGCGCGAGGACGAGCCGGGTGATCAGACGGCACGCCTCCTCGTGCCCGCGCTCGGGCAGGTCGATGCGGACCCGCAGCGGATGGTGGGCGACCGCCCGCAGCGAGAAGGACCGTCCCGCGCCCCCGACGCCGAAGAACTCGGCGAAGGCCGGCCGGTCCAGCAGCGCCAGCCGGCCGGCCAGCGCGGGCCCCACGTCGGCGGCGGTTCCGGCCTGCCGCATCCGGGCGTCGAGTTCGCGCCGCATCACGGTGTGCCCGTCGTCCGCCAGCGCCGCGCGCAGGGCCGCGAGCGCCCCCGGCTCGCCCTCGAGGAGCTCGCGCAGCACGGGCAGCGGCGGGAAGTGCCCGTGCACCTCCCGGTAGGGGCCGAGCAGCTGGGCGAGCGCGGTGACGGCGCCCTGGGTGCTCACGGTGTCCAGGTCGCCCGCCAGCGCCTCGGCGAGGAAGTCCGCCGCCTCGTCCGGGTCGTCGGCCTCCGCGTAGGGGTCGAGGTCGTGGACGGAGGCGGGGTCGCCGATGCGCACCACGACGTCGTACGCCGTGTCCGGGCCCAGCGGGGCCCCGGCGGCGGAGACGGCGACGACCGCGCACCGCCCGGTGAGGGCCTGCAGCGCGAGCCCCTCGGTCACCGGTTCGAGGACCTGGCGGGTCTTGCCCGAGCCGGGCGGCCCCACGAGCAGGAGGGAGGTGCCGAGGACGTCGGGGCCGAGGGCGGCGCCGGCGCCGTGGTAGGCGCGCGGCGCCCGCTCCCCGGGCACCCACCGTCCGATGCGCACCTGCTCCCCGAGGAGGTCGTGCCGCGCGGTGCGGCCGGGCAGGTCCCGGCTTCCCGAGGGGTGGGTCCAGGCCGCCGCGCCCTGCCGCAGCACCGTGTCCGTGAAGGCGGCCAGGTCGCCGTCGCGCCGGGCCCGCGTCCAGGCGCGCTCCACGCGGGCGCAGTCCACGTCGTTCATCCGGCCGCCGGCCACCTCGGCGGTCAGCACGTCGGCCGCCTCGTCCCGGCCGGCCCGCCTCAGCTCCGGCCACTGGGAGCGGGGCAGCTCCGCGGCGGGCGCCGCCGCCGGGTCCGCGGCGCTCCGGCGGCGCGCGGCGACCTCCTTGGCGTAGGCCCACCAGCCGCCGAGCCGGGCGAACGGCCACACCACCAGCAGGGTGACGGCCGCGTAGAGCCCGTCGGTGAACACTTGCGAGGCGAACAGGTCGTAGCCGCCCGAGAGCAGGACCACGAGGGAGAAGACCGGGTCGACGACCGGCAGCGGGTCCCAGCCGGCGCCCGGGAAGGCGCCCGGGAAGACGAGGCTCAGCACGACCAGGGCGCCGGCCGCGGCGCACAGGGCCCGCGCGGGCTGCGGGCGGCGGCCGACGAAGTGCCGCAGGACGTCGGCCCAGCTGCCCAGCCGGCCGACGGCGAGCACGAGCACACCGAAGAAGACGCCGTCGTAGACGACCAGGGCCTCGCGGCCCTCCACGCCCTTGGGCGAGACGGTGCCGCCCCACCACCAGTCGGCCGGCGTGAACAGCTTCAGCACGGCCCACTCGTACGGGAGGGCGCCCTGCCGCCACAGCGACCACACGAACAGTGCCACGACCAGCGGGACGAGGAGGCCGACGACCGTGATCGCGGGGAGCCGGTCGGGCGTGCGCGCGCCCTTCGGGGGGCGGTAGCCGAAGCGCCAGACGCCGGTCGGGGCGTCGGGGCGGGGCTCGTCCAGCCAGGCGGCCACGGCCGACACCGGGGCCGGGTGCCGAGCGGCCCCGGCCGCGCCCGGGGCGTGCTCCTGCCCGGCCGAGCCCGGGCCGTACGCCGGGTCCGGCGCGCCCGGGGGCCGCGCGGGCCGCGGCGGCATCGCGGGAGCGTCCCGCGGCACCGCCGGGCGCGGCACGGGGTTCGCGTGCGTACCCCGGGCTTCCTGCGTCCCGTCGTCCATCGCCCTTGCCCCCTGAGCTGCCGTTCCGTCCACCGTCAGCGAGTCAATCTAACGCCCGGGCAAGGGGAGTTCACCGATTGCGCGGCAAGCCGCGCGTCGATCCGTCCGGCCCGGCCCCCCGCACCTCTATGTCCACGGCGGACAACCCCGGCCGCCGACAACGCCCACATGGAGCATGCCCACCCCTCTCCCACCGACCTAGCCTGCGAGAAAAGAAGGTATGCGTCCGCAAAACGCCCCGCCCGGAACGTCCCGGTCCGCCGGTGCCGGGCACACCGGACCGTCCGGCACGCAAGATCATCAGGGAGCCCCCATGACCGCACTTCCGCAGGAGCGCCGCGTCGTCACCGCCATCCCCGGCCCGAAGTCGCAGGAGCTGCAGGCCCGCCGTCTCGCCGCGGTCGCGCAGGGCGTCGGTTCCACGCTGCCGGTCTTCGTCACCCGCGCGGGCGGCGGTGTCATCGAGGACGTCGACGGCAACAGCCTGATCGACTTCGGCTCCGGCATCGCGGTGACCTCCGTCGGCGCCTCCGCCGAGGCCGTCGTACGCCGTGCCTCCGCGCAGCTCGCCGACTTCACCCACACCTGTTTCATGGTCACGCCGTACGAGGGCTACGTGGCCGTCGCCGAGGCGCTGGCCGAGCTCACGCCGGGCGACCACGCCAAGAAGTCCGCGCTGTTCAACTCGGGCGCCGAGGCCGTCGAGAACGCCGTCAAGATCGCGCGTGCGTACACCAAGCGCCAGGCCGTCGTGGTGTTCGACCACGGCTACCACGGCCGGACGAACCTGACCATGGCGCTGACGGCCAAGAACATGCCGTACAAGCACGGCTTCGGCCCGTTCGCCCCCGAGGTCTACCGCGTCCCGGTCGCCTACGGCTACCGCTGGCCGACCGGCCCGGAGAACGCGGGCCCGGAGGCCGCCCAGCAGGCCATCGACCAGATCACCAAGCAGGTGGGCCCGGACAACGTCGCCGCCATCATCATCGAGCCGGTGCTCGGCGAGGGCGGCTTCATCGAGCCGGCCAAGGGCTTCCTGCCCGCGATCCGCCGGTTCGCCGCCGACCACGGCATCGTCTTCGTCGCCGACGAGATCCAGTCCGGCTTCTGCCGCACCGGCCAGTGGTTCGCCTGCGAGGACGAGGGCATCGTCCCGGACCTGATCACCACCGCCAAGGGCATCGCGGGCGGTCTGCCGCTGGCCGCCGTCACCGGCCGCGCCGAGATCATGGACGCCGCGCACGCGGGCGGCCTCGGCGGCACCTACGGCGGCAACCCGGTCGCCTGTGCCGGCGCGCTCGGCGCCATCGAGACCATGAAGGAGCTCGACCTCAACGCCAGGGCGAAGAACATCGAGGCGATCATGAAGGCCCGCCTCACCGCCATGGCCGAGAAGTTCGACATCATCGGCGACGTCCGCGGCCGCGGCGCCATGATCGCCATCGAGCTGGTCAAGGACCGGGCGACGAAGGAGCCGAACGCGGAGGCCACCGCCGCGCTCGCCAAGGCCTGCCACCAGGAGGGCCTGCTGGTCCTGACCTGTGGCACCTACGGCAACGTGCTCCGCTTCCTGCCTCCGCTGGTGATCGGCGACGACCTCCTCAACGAGGGTCTCGACATCATCGAGCAGGCGTTCGCGCGCATCTGAGCTGCCCTGTCGCACGTCTGACGGGGTGAGCGGCAGAGCGTGTGAAGAAGGTGTGCGAGGTGGATGACGGGACGTGATTCCCGCGATCCGCTGCCGTAGCTTCTACCCAGATGAGAGATACACCCCGTCCACAGGGAACTGTGGACGGTCTCAGGCCGGGGCCTCCCCAGCTTCAGCCTGGTCGTGCCCTCGCGCACACAACCGGGGCCCGTGGCTCCGGGTCTCCTCACCGATCGGACAGTCGCCCGCCCCAGACCCCCCGGGGCGCGCGGCGTTCCGGTCAGAACGGCCGCCTCGGAACCACCCCCCCTGTTCCGGGGCGGCCGACCTTTCTCCCGGTGCTCTCCCTCTTCCTCCTCGGCCTCCCGGCCGCCCTCTTCGCGCTGATCACCTGGCAGGTCTTCGCGGACGGCCCGCTGCTCCGCGTGGACGAGCGGGTCAGCCGGGCGCTGCTGCACCCGGACCGGTTCTCGGAACTCCTCGCGGACCTCGGCGGCGTCCAGGTGGCGGTCCCGGTCCTGGTGGCCGTCCTGGCGTACGCCGCCCGGCGGGGCCGCGCCACGGGGGCGGACCGCTGGTGGGCGGCGCCCGCCGTGGCGGCCGCGGCGATGGTCCTGGTCCCGGTGTTCGTCGTCCCCCTCAAGGCCCTCACGGCCCGCCACGGCACTCCGGTCATGCCGCCCGGCGTCGGCTACTACCCCTCCGGGCACACGGCCACCGCCGCGGTGGCCTACGGGTCCGCGGTCCTGGTCCTCCTCCCCCGGCTGCGCACCCGGCGCACCCGCCGCACGGCCGTCGCCGTCTGCGCCGTCCTCGTGCTTGGCGTCTCCTACGGCCTGGTCCGGCGCGGCTACCACTGGCCCCTGGACGTGGTGGCCAGTTGGTGCCTGGGCGCGGTGCTGCTGTCCCCGCTGTGGCTGCTCGTCGGCCGGAACCCCCGTCGCCCGTCCCGCGGCCCCGTCCCCTCCCGCACCGGTCCGGGCCGGACGGACGCGACCGACTCCCGCGTCGACCGGCCCGAGGAGCGGTAGCGCGGCGGGGCCCGTCGCGCTCACCGGTCCTCCCCCGCGGCCGGTCGGGCCGCCTCGTGCATCGCCGGTTCCTTCGCGCTCAGCTGTCGAAGCCCAGGCCCAGCCGGTCCATCGCCTTCAGCCACAGGTTGCGCCGCCCGCCGCGGGCGTCGGCGCGCGCCAGCGACCACTTGGTGAGCGCGATGCCCGTCCAGGCGAAGGGCTCGGGCGGGAAGGGCAGCGGCTTCCTGCGGACCATCTCCAGCGCGGTGCGCTCGGTGCGCTCCCCGGCGAGGAGATCGAGCATCACGTCCGCGCCGAAGCGGGTGGCGCCGACGCCCAGGCCCGTGTACCCGGCCGCGTACGCCACCCTCCCCTGGTGGGCGGTGCCGAAGAAGGCCGAGAAGCGCGAGCAGGTGTCGATCGCCCCGCCCCAGGCGTGCGTGAAGCGCAGTCCCTCCAGCTGCGGGAAGCAGGTGAAGAAGTGCCCGGCGAGCTTGGCGTAGGTCTCCGGGCGGTCGTCGTACTCGGCGCGCACCCGGCCGCCGTAGGGGTAGACGGCGTCGTAGCCGCCCCACAGGATCCGGTTGTCGGCGGACAGCCGGAAGTAGTGGAACTGGTTGGCGCTGTCGCCGAGCCCCTGGCGGTTCTGCCAGCCGATCGACGCCGTCTGCTCGGCGGTGAGCGGCTCGGTCATCAGGGCGTAGTCGTAGACGGGGACGGTGTACGAACGGACCCGCCGGACCAGGTTCGGGAAGACGTTGGTGCCGAGCGCGACCCGGCGGGCGCGCACCCGGCCGTACGGCGTGTGTACGGCCATGCCGGCGCCGTAGGGCCTCAGGGTGAGCGCGGGGGTGTGCTCGTAGATCCGCACACCGAGCCGGGCGCAGGCGCGTTTGAGTCCCCAGGCCAGTTTGGCCGGGTGGACCATGGCGACACCGCGTCGGTCCCACAGTCCGGCCTCGAACGTCGGTGAGGCGACCTGTGCGCGGACCGCGTCCCGGTCGAGGAACTCGACGCCCCCGTCGAGCCCCCGGCGCCGCAGTTGCGCGTACCAGTCCCGCAGCTCCCGGGCCTGGTAGGGCTCGGTCGCCACGTCGATCTCGCCGGTGCGCTCGAAGTCGCAGTCGATGCCGTGGCGGGCGACCGCCTCCTCGATGGCGTCGAGGTTGCGGGCGCCCAGCTCCTCCAGGGTGCTGATCTCGCCGGGCCAGCGGGTGAGTCCGTTGGCCAGGCCGTGCGTGAGGGAGGCGGCGCAGAAGCCGCCGTTGCGGCCCGAGGCGGCCCAGCCCGCCTCGCGGGCCTCCACCAGCACCACGTCCGTGCGGGGGTCGCGCTCCTTGGCGAGGAGCGCGGTCCACAGTCCGCTGTAGCCGCCGCCGACGACCAGCAGGTCGCAGGTCTCGGTGGCGGTGAGCGCGGGCTCGGGGCGGGGCCGGCCGGGGTCGTCCAGCCAGTACGGGACCGGCTGGGCTTCGGAGAGAGCGGTGGTCCAGTCGTTGGTACGGCTCATGGCGCTCGGGGCCATGATGTCAACTCCCCACAGGGTTCCTTCCGCTCACGCCTTCTGCCGGGCGCGGCGGTTTCCGATGACCGTCGAGGCCAGGACGAACAGGACGGCGACGACGAACATCGCCGTACCGATGACATTGATCTGGACGGGCGTGCCGCGCTGTGCCGAGCCCCAGACGAACATGGGGAAGGTGACGGTCGAGCCCGCGTTGAAGTTGGTGATGATGAAGTCGTCGAAGGAGAGCGCGAAGGCGAGCAGCGCGCCGGCGGCGATGCCCGGTGCCGCGATCGGCAGGGTGACCCGGACGAAGGTCTGGAAGGGTCCCGCGTACAGGTCCTGCGCGGCCTGTTCCAGCCTCGGGTCCATCGACATCACGCGGGCCTTGACGGCGGTGACGACGAAGCTGAGGCAGAACATGATGTGGGCGATCAGGATCGTCCAGAAGCCCAGCTGCGCGCCCATGTTGAGGAACAGGGTGAGCAGCGAGGCGGCCATGACGACCTCGGGCATCGCCATCGGCAGGAAGATCAGCGAGTTGACGGCGCCGCGGGCGCGGAAGCGGTAGCGGACCAGCGCGAAGGCGATCATCGTGCCGAGGACGGTGGCGCCGATCGTCGCCCACACGGCGATCTGGAGGCTGATCGCCAGCGAGCCGCACAGGTCGGCGACGCCGCACGGGTCCCGCCAGGCCGCGGTGGAGAACTGCTGCCACTCGTAGTTGAAGCGGCCCTTGGGCTTGTTGAAGGAGAACACCGTGACGACGACGTTCGGCAGCAGGAGATAACCGAGCGTCAGCAGTCCGGCGATGACGACGAGATGGCGCTTGAGCCAGTTGACGAAGGCCATTTAAACCAGATCCTCCGTGCCGGACTTGCGGATGTAGAGGGTGACCATGAGGAGGATCGCGGCCATCAGGATGAAGGAGAGGGCCGCGGCCGTCGGGTAGTCGAGGATCCTCAGGAACTGCGTCTGGATGACGTTGCCGACCATGCGGGTGTCGGTGGATCCGAGCAGGTCGGCGTTGACGTAGTCGCCGGCCGCCGGGATGAAGGTCAGCAGCGTGCCGGAGACCACGCCCGGCATCGACAGCGGGAAGGTGACCCTGCGGAAGACGGTGGACGGCTTGGCGTACAGGTCGCCCGCCGCCTCGTGCAGGCGCGGGTCGATCCGCTCCAGCGAGGTGTACAGCGGCAGGATCATGAACGGCAGGAAGTTGTACGTCAGACCGCAGACCACGGCGAGCGGGGTGGCCAGCACGCGGTCGCCCTGGGTCCAGTCCAGCCAGTTGGTGACGTCCAGGACGTGCAGCGCGTTGAGGGCGCCGACGACCGGGCCGCCGTCCGCGAGGATCGTCTTCCAGGCCAGGGTGCGGATCAGGAAGCTGGTGAAGAACGGCGCGATCACCAGGATCATGATCAGGTTCCGCCAGCGGCCCGCGCGGAAGGCGATCAGATACGCGAGCGGGTAGCCGAGCAGCAGGCACAGGACCGTCGCGGAGGCCGCGTAGAGGACCGAGCGCACGAACTGCGGCCAGTACTGGGACAGCGCGTCCCAGTAGGTGGCGAAGTGCCAGGTGACCTTGTAGCCCTGCTCCAGGGAGCCCGTCTGCACGGACGTGGAGGCCTGGTAGACCATCGGCAGCGCGAAGAAGACCAGCAGCCAGAGGATGCCGGGCAGCAGCAGCCAGTACGGGGTCAGGCGGCCCCGCTTGCGCGGGGGCTTCTTGGCGGGGGCGGCCGGCGCCAGGGGCGGCGGCGCCTCGGTGACGGCGGCCATCAGGCGGCGTCCTCCTCGACCGTCTCGACGCCCGCGTCGATGTCCTGCGCCGCGTCGAGCCCGAAGGTGTGGGCCGGGTTCCAGTGCAGGACGACCTCGGCGCCGGGGGCCAGCCGGGCGTCGCGGTCGATGTTCTGGGCGTAGACCTCGAACTCGGGGCAGACGGGGCTGTCGATCACGTACTGGGTGGAGACGCCGATGAAGCTGGAGTCGGCGATCCGGCCGGTGATCCGGTTGCGGCCGGTGGGGATCTCGCCCGCGTCGTCGGCGTGGGTGAGGGAGATTTTCTCCGGGCGGACGCCGACCAGCACCTTGCCGCCGGCGGACGTCGGCGCGGAACAGCGCGCCTCGGGCAGGGTCAGCTTGCCGCCGCCGGCCTTGAGGACGATCTCGTCGCCGCTCTTGGCGTCGACCTCGGCCTCGATGAGGTTGGAGGTGCCGAGGAAGTTGGCGACGAACGTGGTCTGCGGGTTCTCGTAGAGGTCGGCGGGCGAGCCGAGCTGCTCGACGCGGCCCGCGTTCATCACGGCGACCGTGTCGGCCATGGTCATGGCCTCCTCCTGGTCGTGCGTGACGTGGATGAAGGTGATGCCGACCTCGGTCTGGATGCGCTTGAGCTCCAGCTGCATCTGGCGGCGCAGCTTGAGGTCCAGGGCGCCGAGCGGCTCGTCGAGGAGGAGCACCTTGGGGTGGTTGATCAGCGCGCGGGCCACGGCGACGCGCTGCTGCTGGCCGCCGGAGAGCTGGTGCGGCTTCTTGCGGGCCTGCTCGCCGAGCTGGACGAGCTCCAGCATCTCCTCGACCTGCTTCTTCACCGACTTGACGCCGCGGCGGCGCAGGCCGAAGGCGACGTTCTCGAAGATGTCGAGGTGCGGGAAGAGGGCGTAGGACTGGAAGACCGTGTTGACCGGCCGTTTGTACGGCGGCAGGTGGGTCACGTCCTGATCGCCGAGGTGCACGGTGCCGGAGGAGGGTTCCTCCAGGCCGGCGATCATGCGCAGGGTGGTGGTCTTGCCGCAGCCGGAGGCGCCGAGCAGGGCGAAGAAGGAGCCCTGCGGCACGGTGAGCTCCAGGGGGTGTACGGCGGTGAAGCTGCCGTAGGTCTTGCTGATCCCGGAGAGGCGGACGTCGCCGCTGGTTTCTGTCGTCATCATGGTCGTCACGCCCCTGTGAGCTTCGCGAACTTCTCTTCGTAGGCCGTCTCTTCCTTCTGCGTCAGTGAGCGGAAGGCGTGGGACTTGGCGGCCATGGCCTTGTCGGGAAGGATGAGCGGATTCTTCGCCGCGTCGTTGTCGATCTTCTCGAGGTAGGGCTTCACCCCGTCGACGGGAGACACGTAGTTGATGTAGGCGGCGAGCGCGGCGGCCTGCTCGGGCTCGTAGTAGAAGTCGATGAGCCGCTCGGCGTTCGTCTTGTGGCGCGCCTTGTTGGGGATCAGCAGGTTGTCGGTCGACGTCATGTAGCCGCTGTCGGGGATGATGAAGTCGACGTCCGGGCTGTCCGCCTTGAGCTGGACGATGTCACCACCCCAGGCGACGCAGGCGGCGAAGTCGCCCTTGGTGAGGTCGGACGTGTAGTCGTTGCCGGTGAAGCGGCGGATCTGGCCCTTGTCCACGGCCTTCTGCAGCCGGGCTATCACCGCGTCGAAGTCGTCGTCGGTGAACTTCGCCGGGTCCTTGCCCATGTCGAGCAGCGTCATGCCGACGCTGTCGCGCATCTCGGACAGGAAGCCGACGCGCCCCTTGAGCTTGGGGTTGTCGAGCAGGTCGGAGACGGACTTGACCTCGATGCCGTCCAGCGCCTTCTTGTTGTAGGCGATGACCGTGGAGATGCCCTGCCAGGGATAGGAGTAGGCGCGGCCCGGGTCCCAGTCCGGGTTGCGGAACTGGGCCGACAGGTTGCTGTAGGCGTGGGGCAGGTGCGACGGGTCCAGTTTCTGGACCCAGCCCAGGCGGATCAGGCGGGCCGCCAGCCAGTCGGTGAGGACGATGAGGTCGCGGCCGGTGTCCTGGCCCGCGGCGAGCTGCGGCTTGATCTTGCCGAAGAACTCGTTGTTGTCGTTGATGTCCTCGGTGTACTTGACCTGGATGCCGGTCCGCCGGGCGAACGTCTGCAGCGTCGGGTGGTGCTTGCCGCTGTCGTCGACGTCGATGTACTCGGTCCAGTTGGAGAAGTCGACGACCTTCTCCTCGGCCGAGTGGTCCTGGGTGGTGCCGCTGCCCTGCGTCTTGCCGGCCGCGGGAATGCCGCAGGCGCTCAGCGCCCCCAGTCCGCCGACCGTGAGCGCGCCGCCCGCGGAGGCGCGCAGCAGCGAACGGCGGGTGAGGGAGGCCCGGCCGTTGCGGAAGCTGCGCCGTACGGCGGCCACTTGGGCCGGTGAGAGGCGGTCGGGCTCGTACTGCTCCATGCGCGTGGTGCCCTTTCGAGAGGGTGGATCGAATCGGTCGTGCCACCCGGCGGCAGCCGAGTCGGCTAAGGCCGGTCCCCGAAGATCGTGCGGTGCCAGTCCTTCCGGGCCACCGCGGTGTTGTCGAACATCACGTGTTTGATCTGGGTGTACTCCTCGAATGAGTACGTTGACATGTCCTTGCCGAAGCCGGACTGCTTGTGGCCGCCGTGCGGCATCTCACTGATGATCGGGATGTGGTCGTTGACCCATACGCACCCCGCCTTGATCTCCCGGGTCGCGCGGTTCGCCCGGTAGACGTCACGGCTCCACGCGGAGGCGGCCAGGCCGTAGGGGGTGTCGTTGGCCAGCCGGATACCCTCATCATCACTGTCGAACGGCAGAACGACCAGCACCGGCCCGAAGATCTCGGCCTGGACGATCTCGCTGTCCTGGGCCGCGTCCGCGACCAGGGTGGGGCGGTAGTACGCGCCCTCCTTCAGCTCCCCCTGCGGGGCCTCGCCGCCGGTGACCACGCGCGCGTAGGCGCGGGCCCGGTCGACGAAGCCGGCGACCCGGTCGCGCTGGACGTGCGAGATCAGCGGGCCGAGATCGGTACCAGGGGCGAAGGGGTCGCCGAGCCGGACGGTCTCCATGAGGGCGGCCGTCCGGGCGACGAACTCCTCGTACAGCGGCCGCTGCACGTACGCGCGCGTGGCGGCCGTGCAGTCCTGTCCGGTGTTGATGAGCGCGCCCGCGACCGCGCCGTGCACCGCGGCCTCCAGATCGGCGTCGTCGAAGACCACGAAGGGGGCCTTGCCGCCGAGCTCCAGGTGCAGGCGCTTGACGGAGGCGGTGGCGATCTCGGCGACGCGCCTGCCGACGGCCGTGGAGCCGGTGAAGGAGGTCATGGCGACGTCGGGGTGGGCGACCAGACGCTCGCCGGCCTCCAGGCCGGTGCCGGTGACGATGTTGACGACGCCGTCCGGGATCCCGGCCTCGGTGGCGGCCTGGGCGAACATCAGCGAGGTCAGCGGGGTCAGCTCGGCGGGCTTCAGGACGATGGTGTTGCCCGCGGCGATCGCCGGGAGGATCTTCCAGGCGGCCATCTGGAGGGGGTAGTTCCAGGGGGCGATGGAGCCGACGACGCCGATGGGCTCGCGGCGGACGTACGAGGTGTGGTCGCCGGAGTACTCCCCGGCGGACTGGCCCGCCAGATGCCGGGCCGCGCCCGCGAAGAAGGCCGTGTTGTCGACCGTGCCCGGGACGTCGAACTCCCGCGTCAGCTTCAGCGGCTTGCCGCACTGGAGGGACTCGGCGCGGGCGAGGTCCTCCCCGCGCTCGGCGAGCACGGCGGCGAAGCGGTGCAGCGCGTCCGAGCGCTCACCGGGCGTGGCGCCCGACCAGCCGGGGAACGCCGCGCGGGCGGCGGCGACTGCGGCGTCCACGTCCGCCGGTCCGGCCAGCTCGTAGCGGAGGACCTCCGCTCCGGTGGCCGGGTCGACCACCGCGTGGGTGCGGCCCGAGGTGCCCTGGGTCAAGCGGCCCGCGATGTACTGCGCGCCCTCCGCGAAACGTTCCTGTGCCGGGAATCGGTCCGGGGTGGCGTTGCCCGGGTTGTGCATGTCGCTCTCCTCCGCCGTCGCCCCGCGTTCCACGGGGGCGGCTGGCGTAGCTCCAGCTCGATTTGAGTGCCGATCCTGACAGAGCCACGGGACCTCAACAAGTGATTCCGTTGTTGCCTTTTGGTTACGCGACGGAATCTGTCGACCAGGTGTCGAGTCGAGCCGGACAAGGCGGGACGGACTGCCAGTGGCGCGTGCCACACTCACGTGCATGGGGAGGATCGATTCCAGGGACGCCCTGATCAGGGAGGCCCGGACGGGCACGAGGGTCACGTACCTGTACTTCTGGGGGCACCGGCCGCGGCACGACGGGCGGGTGGGCGCGAGCTGTCTGAGCCAGTGGTGGCCGGCGCCGTTCACGGTGGACGGCGTGGAGTACGCGACGGCGGAGCACTGGATGATGGCGTCCAAGGCGCGGCTCTTCGGCGACGCCGAGGCGGAGCGGCACGCCGTCGAGGCGCCCCACCCCGCGCTCGCCAAGAAGGCGGGCCGGCTGGTGCGCGGCTTCGACGAGACGGCATGGGAGCGCGAGCGGTTCCGGGTCGTGGCCGAGGGCAGCGTGCACAAGTTCGCCGCGCACCCCGAACTACGGGCGTTCCTGCTGGGCACGGGCGACCGCGTGCTGGTCGAGGCCAGCCCCGTGGACCGCGTGTGGGGCATCGGGCTGGCGGCGGACGACGAGCGGGCGGCCGATCCGGAGCAGTGGCGGGGCCCCAACCTGCTGGGCTTCGCCCTGATGGAGGCACGGGAACGGCTCGGCGCCGCTTAGAACCCGTTGAAACCCGCCACGCGGGCAGCGACTGGGCGCTGCCTGTGGCTTGTCGTGCCGGCGGCCGGTCTCGGCACATGCGTAGGCCAAGTGCCGGGCGTTCGGGCGACAGACGGAGTCGCTCGGCGGTGCACGAGAACACGGCGACCACCGCCTTCGGCGGCGGCGGCCTCGCCAACTACGGCAGCACGCTGACGGTCTCGGAATCCGCGCTATACCACAACACCGCCGTCGACGGCGGCGGGCTCCAGAACGCCGAGGGCGGCACGACCCGTCTGAGCCGCACCTGGGTGGCGGACAACACCGCCGACAACCAGGGCGGTGGCCTCTACGTCAGCAGCGGCACGGTGACGCTGGACACGTCGCGGGTCGAACGCAACACCGCGAACGGCGGCCCCGGCAGCGGGGGCGGCATCTACCTCGCCGGCGGCCAAGTGGACCTGCGGCGGTCCGTCGTGCGCGACAACGATCCCGACAACTGCGCCCGGCCGGTGAGATCCTGGGCTGCGTCGACTGAGGCGCCGTACTCCTGGTTCCCGTCGTTCCGGCGGGGTCCCCGGCCGCCGGGCTCAGCCGTGGTGCTGGGCTCAGCGGGCGGCCAGGGCGGTGGCGGTGGGGCGGTGCGCGCCGTAGGACGGGTCCGAGTCCGCGTGCCTGTCGTTGATGGCCCTGGTGATGCCGATGACGACGAGGACGATCATCGCGATGCCGAGCAGGATGCCGATGATGCCGGTGATCAGGCCGGCCTGGGCCTGGCCGGGGTTGGTGGCCTCGCCCCGGTCGGCCTTACGGCGGCCCTTGACGCCGAAGACGATGGCGAGGATGCCGAGCACCACCGAGACCACGCCGTACAGGCAGAACAGGCAGCACGCCAGGATGCCGAGCACCATGGCCGCGGTGCCCAGCCCGTTCTGCGGGGCCATGGGCACGCCGGGCCAGCCGTAACCCGGGTAGGCGGGGTAGCCGTAGCCGCCGGGGGCGGCGGGGCCGGAGGGCGCGAGGGGCGGCGGTGGTATCGGGGACTCGCCCCCGGGGGCAGCGAAGGCGGACGGGTCGGGCGGGGTGGTCCCGGCGGCCGGCATCGAGACCATCGTGGCCTGGTCGTGCACGGACGGCGGCGGGTAGGACGGCTGTCCGGACTGGGTCGGCTGCCCGTACGCCGGAGGCCACGCGGGCGGCGTCCCGTCCTGCGCCGGGGGCTGCTGGCCCTGCGCGGGCACGGGCCCCTGCTGGTGCGGGGCCCACGGCCCGGCCGCGGGCTGCTGCGGCTGCTTCTCCAGCGAGGGCCCGTTCTCCGGCGGAGCCCAGGGGTTGTGCTCGGCCCCGGCGCCCCCGCCCGGCCGCGTTCCGTCCGTCATGTCGCGCAGTCCCCCTCGCTCGATCGTCCCGCCATGCTACGGCCTCGTACTGACACGCCGGACGGACGGGCCACGCCTCCGGGAAGGGGCGGAACGGCGCCTCCCCGACGCAGGCCGCGCCGCCCCGGGACGAAGGCCCCGCGCCCGGACGAAGCCCCCCGCCGAGGGCTCCGCCCGCCGCACGCGGGCGCACCCGATCGCTCACCGGTCAATCCCCGATCGCTCGTCGATCGCTCACCCGGCGCCTGCCCGGTGACCGGCCCGCGCTCCCCGGACGGTGGGCGCCTACGATGTGCGGTGCCGTTTGATCAGCCGATCACCCGCGCCGCGCCCCGGTGGCCCGCGGCGCCTTCCCCGGGGAGGGATCCCTTGACCGACCAGCGCGCACCCCGCGACCTGCACGCCTTCATCGCCGGACTGCCCAAGGCCGAACTGCACGTCCACCACGTCGGCTCCGCCTCTCCCCGGATCGTCTCCGAGCTGGCCGCCCGCCACCCCGACTCCAGGGTGCCCACCGACCCGGAGGCCCTGGCCGACTACTTCACGTTCACGGACTTCGCCCACTTCATCGAGGTGTACCTGTCCGTCGTGGACCTCGTCCGCACCCCGGAGGACGTGCGGCTGCTGACGTACGAGGTGGCCCGCGAGCTGGCCCGCCAGCAGGTGCGCTACGCCGAGCTGACGATCACGCCGTTCTCGTCCACCCGCCGCGGTATCGACGAGCTGGCCTTCATGGAGGCGATCGAGGACGCCCGCAAGGCGGCCGAGTCCGAGCTGGGGACCGTGCTGCGCTGGTGCTTCGACATCCCGGGCGAGGCCGGCGCGGACGCGGCCGAGGAGACCACCCGGCTCGCCACCGACGACCGGCTGCGCCCCGAGGGGCTGGTCTCCTTCGGGCTCGGCGGCCCGGAGATCGGCGTACCGCGGCCGCAGTTCAAGCCGTACTTCGACCGGGCGATCGCCGCCGGACTGCGCTCCGTCCCGCACGCGGGCGAGACCACCGGCCCGGAGACGGTGTGGGACGCCCTCACCGAGCTGCGCGCCGAACGCATCGGCCACGGCACCAGCTCCGCGCGGGACCCGGAGCTGCTGGCGCACCTCGCCGAGCACGGGATCGCGCTGGAGGTGTGCCCCACCTCCAACATCGCCACCCGCGCGGTCCGCACCCTCGACGAGCACCCGATCAAGGAGTTCGCGCGCGCCGGGGTGCTGGTGACCGTCAATTCCGACGACCCGCCGATGTTCGGCACCGACCTCAACAACGAGTACGCGGTGGCCGCACGCCTGCTCGACCTCGACGAGCGGGGCCTGGCCGAGCTCGCCAAGAACGCCGTGCGCGCGTCCTTCCTCGACCGGCCCGGCAAGGACCGTATCGAGCAGGAGATCGACACCTACACCTCGGCCTGGCTCGCGCCCTGACCCCGGCCGCCGCCTGACCTTGTCCACAATGGGGTCATGCAGACCGTGACAGCCGTGGGCCACCGCGGCGACCCCTACCGCTTCCGTGAGAACACGATCGACTCGCTGCGTTCCGCGCTCGACCAGGGCGCGGACGCGGTGGAGATCGACGTACGGCTCACCCGGGACGGCGTGCCCGTGCTGCTGCACGACGAGACGCTGAAGCGGCTGTGGGAGCACAACCGGCCGCTGCGGGCGCTGTCGGCGGACGAGGTGCGCGGGCTGACCTCCACCCGGGTACCGACGCTGGAGGACGCGCTCGGCGCGACGGACGGCAGCCGCGTGATGATCGACCTGCCCGGCGCGCCGGGCCCGCGGGCGGTGCGGCGGATCGTCGAGGTGGTCCGCGCGTGCGGAGCGGGAGACCGGGTGTACTACTGCGCGGGCGCCGAGGCGATGCTCGCGGTCCGCGCGGCCGACCGGTCGGCGGAGATCGCCCTCACCTGGGCGACCGTCGCCCCGCCGCGGGCCGGGCTCCTGGACGCGGTACGGCCGCGCTGGCTGAACTACCGCTTCGCCCTGGTGACCCGGGCCCTCGCGGCCCGGGTCCACCGCGACGGCTACCTGCTCTCGGCCTGGACCCCCGACACCCGCCGCTCCCTGCGCCGCCTCCTCGACGCCGGCGTCGACTCGATCACGACGAACCGCATCGACCTGCTGTGCACCCTGCGCGAGGGCGACGCGGGGCGGGAACGGGGGTAGCGGCGGCGCCCGCCACCGGCCTGACTACGGCGACGGGAACGGCGAGGGGCGGGATTCTGTAGGGGACGGCCCCCGACAACGCCACCTGTTTCGTGAGGGGTCGGTGCGCGGCCGTCGCCCGGCGCTTCGCCTACCCGGCCCTCAACCGCTGACGGCGACAGCGGCGGCCGCCGGAGGGGCGGACAGCGCCTCCAGCCGCTTGATCTTCTTCCGCACGACGTGCAGCGGGACGATCCCGAAGACCCCGAACGACATGTCGACGACCGACCACCAGACGGGGATGCCGCGAATCGGCCCGCAGATGAGTGCGAGCGGGACGATCCCGGCACAGGCGATCATCCCGAACTCGACGACCCAGATGTTGCGGACCGGGTCACGGTAGGGACCGTAGAAGGCGACCGCGATGACGAGGTGCGCGAAGGCCAGCCAGTCCGTGCCGTACAGGACGAAGGGGTACTCGGCGTCGGTGGCGTCGAGTCCGCGCCGTACACGCTCGACCCACTCCATGAGCCCCGGCAGGTGCTCCGGTGCGGACATGGACCGCAACAGGCTCTCGAACCCGCGCAGTTCGTGGACCAACGGGAAGGCGGTCACCCCGCTGAGCACCAGGCACACGACGAAGAGAACCAGCCAGGCGCGGATGCCCTTGAGGAGGGCGGCTCTGTCGCTCATGGCAGGAGCGTACTCCTCGGTTGAACACGTTCAAAAATCTCCCCGCCCGCCCGGGAGCCGACGGTCCGGAAGCCTGCGCGCCACCGCGTGCGACACGACCGTGGCCGCGCCCGCCAGGCCCAGGCCGACGGCCAGGTCCCTCGGGCGGGTCGGGCGCAGGACACCGGCGCGGCGCAGTCGGCCGCGGGCCCAGAGGGTGAAGGGGACGACCAGGACGGGTGAGGTCGCCGACCCCGGTGTGTAGCCGCGTACGGCGGCCGCCTGGGCCAGGTGCACCAGGCCGTGCAGTCCGAAGCCGTTCAGCGCGGCCTGGTAGCCGGCCGAACGCCCGCCGGTCGCGTGGCCCGCGGCCGAGGCGGCGGCGACGATCGCGGCCATCACCCCCACGGCCACGGTGAATTCGCGCGCCTCGAGCGACTCGGCCCGCCGCCACACCGCGTCCGGCACCCTCGGGAACCGCTCCCGCAGCACGGGCACGTTCCGGCGCAGCCACCCCGGCAGCAGGGCCAACTCCTCGGCGTCGTGCAGGGCCCAGGCCGCCAGCAGCCCCAACGTGACGGCGGGGCCCGGTCGTTCATCACTCGATGCGTGTGTCACACGGGCCGAGGATAGCGACGGTGGCCGGCTCGGGCGGGCCGAATGCGGCGGTGGCCGCGGGAACGCGCCGGGCCACGGCGCCGGCCGGTGCGCCGGGCCACGGTGTCAGCCGGTGCGCCGGTCGCACTCGCGCGCCGCGTGGCCGCGACGCGTAGCCCGGGCGGGTCCCCGACGGGCAGGGGCGCCTCGGAGCGCGGCGGGTCCCCGACAGCGGGGGCGCCTCGGAGTGCGGGTGGCCCCGGCCGGAGGCGTCGGAGCGCGGGTGGCGGGGCGCGGGGTGCCCGCGGGCACCGGACGGCGCGCCCGCGGCCGTCAGCGGCCCTGCCCCGGCCGTTCGATGCGCTCCACGAGTTCGGCCGCCATCGACTTGATGGTCTCCAGGCCCTGCTGCCCCCAGGCACGCGGGTCCTGGTCGACCACGCAGACCGTGCCCAGCACCATGCCCGTGTGGTCGATCAGCGGGGCGCCCAGGTAGGAGTGGATCCCGATGGCGTCGACGACGTGGTTCCCGGCGAAGCGCGGGAAGTCGCGGACGTCGTCCAGCACCAGGGCCTTGCGCCGCCGGACCACGTGCGGGCAGAAGCCGATGTCGAAGTCGCGCGGCATCACCCGGCCCGGCACGGGCTCCTCCAGCAGCGGGGACTCCAGCTCGACGGTGGTGTCCGAGGCCGCGCTGTACAGGCCCGCGAAGTACTGGCGGTTCTCGTCGAGGAAGAAGTTGACCCCCGCGTAGCACCCCCCGGTGCGCCGGGCCAGTTCCCGGGCGAACTCGTCGAACTCCGGGACCGGTCTGTCCCCGATGCCCAGTTCCCGGAGCCGGCGCGCCCGGGCCGCCGCCTCAGGATCCTGCGGGGGCAGGAGCAGGTGACGCACGGCGATCCCGGTCTCCGCTCCGAAGGTGGTGTGGGGCGCCCTCGATGCCATGGGAACTCCTTGAAGTGATCAGATGCTGCACGAGTGAAAGCAGGACCCGGATGCCCGAGCTGGACAGGCGGGCGTCGCACAGCACCACCGGCACCTCGGGCTTGAGGTCGAGCGCCGCCCGCACCTCTTCCGGCTCGTAGGGGTGCGCCCCGTCGAACTCGTTGACCGCGACGACGAAGGGGATGCCCCGTGACTCGAAGAAGTCGACCGCCGGGAAGCAGTGCTCCAGACGGCGGGTGTCGGCGAGGACGACCGCGCCGAGCGCACCGGCCGACAGCTCGTTCCACAGGAACCAGAAGCGCTCCTGACCGGGCGTGCCGAACAGGTAGAGCACGTGCCGGGGGCCGAGGGTGATCCGGCCGAAGTCCATGGCCACCGTGGTGGTGGCCTTCGACTCCACCCCGTCCAGCCGGTCCGTGGCGGCGCTGACCTCGGTCAGCAGCTCCTCGGTGTTCAGCGGCTCGATCTCGCTGACCGCTCCCACGAACGTGGTCTTGCCCACCCCGAAGCCGCCGGCGACCAGGATTTTGATCCCCGCCGGAAGGGAGTCGGCGCCGGGTGCCTCAGAGTAGTTTGAGGAGCCCATCCCGCAAGGCCTCCAATAGATCCAGATCGGGGGCCGAAGTCGACCCGTCGGTTGCCAGGTTGAAGGGCCGCGCGACGACCGCGCCCCGCTCGACCAGGTCGGACAGCAGCACTTTGATCACCGTCGCCGGCATCCGGGTGCGCCCCGCGATCTCGGCGACCGCCACCGGCGCCCGGCACAGCTCCAGCACCCGGGCGTGATCCAGTCCCAGGGTGCCGCGGAGCGTCGCGCCGGTGGCCACCACCATGGTCATCAGGTCGAAGTGGCAGGTGGGCCGGGTGCGTCCCTCGCTGACGGTGTACGGCCGGACCATCCGTCCGACGGCGTCGTCCAGCAGCGGCCGGTGGGCTTCACCCGGGTCGTCCGGCATCCCTCACTGCCCCACCGACTGGCGCGGGGAGGCTCCGAGGTGACGGCGGACGCCCTTGACCATCATGGTCATCTCGTAGCCCAGCACCGCCACGTCCGCCTCGTGCCCGGCGAGCACCGCCAGCAGGGCGCCCTGCCCGGCGGCGGAGACGAAGAGCAGCGAGTTGCTGAGTTCGGTGACGATCTGCCGTACGTCGCCGCCGTCGTCGAAGCGTTTGCCGGCGCTGCGGGCCAGCGAGTAGAGCCCGCTGGACAGGGCCGCCAGGTGGTCCGCCGCGTCCTTGTCCAGTCCGTCCTGGGCCATCACCAGGCCGTCCGAGGACAACAGCAGTGCGCTGCGCGTGTGCGGCACACGCTGCAGAAGGCCGGTCAACAGCCAGGAAAGGTCTTCGCTCACCACGATCGCGTACTTCTCCTCAGTGACGTGTAACTGCTAGCCGGCCGGGTCCGGGGCTGCCGTCGGCGCTTTCGCCGGCCCGGCGTCCTCGGCCTGCTCGGTTTCCTCGGCCCGGCGGACGCCGGTCCGGAAGGCGGCCATCAGGCCCGGGTCGTGGTCGGCCTCCTCGGCCGCCGCGTCGGTGGGCGGGGCGTGCCGCAGTTCGGGGGCGAGGTGCTCCTGACGGCGGCGTCTGGGCAGCGACGGACGTGCGGCCTCCGGCTCGGGCATCCCGTAGTCCGCGGGGGCCTCATGGCCGTCGCGGACCGCGGGATCGGCGCCGGGTCGCGGGGTTTCCGCCCGCGCCGCGGAGGACGAGGTCCGTGCGGCGAGCGCGACCGTCTCCCGTACCCGCTCCGCCGCGCCCGCCGCGTCCGCCGCGCGGCCGTGGGCGGGTGGGGGCGTCGGGCCGTGCGGGTCCGGGGTGCCGGCCTCCGACGGCTGCCGCTCCGGTTCCGGCGTCTCCTCCGGTCCGCCCAGCAGTTCGTGCGGCAGCACGACGACCGCCTGGGTACCGCCGTAGACGTTGTTCTGCAGCCGTACGGCGATGCCGTGCCGCCGGGCGAGCGCGGAGACCACGTAGAGGCCGATCCGGCCGTCCGTGAGCAGTTCGCCGAGCGTGACCGCGTCGGGCGAGCCGAGCAGGGAGTTCATGCGGTGGCGCTCGGCGGAGTCCATGCCCAGGCCGCGGTCCTCGACCTCGATCGCGAGCCCGGCGGTGACGCGCTCGGCGCGCAGCAGCACCTGGGTGTGGGGAGGGGAGAACACCGTGGCGTTCTCGACCAGTTCGGCCAGCAGGTGGACCACGTCCACCACGGCGTGCCCGCGCACCGTCCCCTCCACCGGGGGGACCATCTTGACCCGCGCGTACTGCTCGATCTCGGCGGCCGCGGAGCGCATCACGTCGGCCATGCCGACCGGCTGGGTCCACAGGCGGTGGGAGACGGCCCCGCCGAGCACGGCCAGGTTCTCGGCGTAGCGGCGGATGCGGGTGGCCAGGTGGTCGACCCGGAACAGCCCCTTGAGCAGGGCCGGGTCCTCGACCTCGTTCTCCAGGTCGTCCAGCAGCCCGATCTCGCGGTGCACCAGCGACTCCAGCCGGCGGGCCATGTTGGCGAAGACCTCGAAGTGCTCGCCGCCGTCGGGCCGTTGTGCCGCTTCCCGCGCGGTCGCCTCCGCGGCGCGCGGGCCGGACGCGGCCTCTTCGGCGAACGGGTCCAGCGCCCGTCCGGACGCCGCCCCTCCGCCGAGCCGGTCCAGCGCCTCGCCGGCCCGGTCCAGCGCGTCCGCCGCCCGGTCCGGCACCGGGGCGCCCTGGAGCCGCCGCCGCTCCAGCAGTTCCTGGCCGCGCCGGAGTTCCGTGCGCAACCGCGCCAGTTCGGCCTGGCCACGGGCCGCGAAGCCGCTCACCTCGGCGTAACGGCGTTGCAGGGTCCGGGCCTTCGCGGCGGCGGAGAGCCCGGCGCCGAGGAGGATCGCGCACACGATCACCAGCGTGCCCGTGACCAGCCCCCAGAAGGCGGCCCGGTCGACGTGGCCCACGCCCGCGGTGTACAAGAGGGCGGCGCCCACGGCTCCGGTGGCGGCGACCAGCCCGGCGGGCAGCGTCGCCAGCAGCACCAGAGGGCGGGTGAGCGCCCTGCCGTATCCGGCCGCATTCATGTCCGGAACATGCCATGCCGGAGTATCGACGGCCGCCGCCTCCTGCGGGGCATGTGCGGGCAGAGTGAAAGGTTCCTGCATCACGGTCCCTGGTCGCATATCGGCCAGCAGGCCGAAAGTGTGCGAGGCACGTTACAGGGAACCGCCCCCCACGTCACTACTAGTTACCTCGTGGGCAATGTTTCCCGGGACACTACACGGCCCCGGACGGTCCGTCCTCCGTCCGGGGCCAGGTCGTCCGGCGGGCGGTGCCCGCCGGGCCGGTCACGCGTCCAGCGACGTCATCACGTGCTTGATGCGGGTGTAGTCCTCGAAGCCGTAGCCCGACAGGTCCTTGCCGTAGCCGGACTTCTTGAACCCGCCGTGCGGCATCTCGGCGACCAGCGGGATGTGGGTGTTGATCCACACACAGCCGAAGTCGAGCTTCTTGGACATCCGCATGGCGCGGGCGTGGTCCTTGGTCCACACCGAGGAGGCCAGCGCGTACTCGACGCCGTTGGCGTACTCGACGGCCTGGTCCTCGTCGGTGAAGGACTGCACGGTGATGACCGGGCCGAAGACCTCCTTCTGCACGATCTCGTCGTCCTGGTTCAGGCCCGAGACGACGGTAGGGGCGAAGAAGTACCCCTTGTCGCCGACCTGGTGGCCGCCGGCCTCGACCTTGGCGTGCGCGGGGAGGCGCTCGATGAAGCCCGCGACCTGCTTGAGCTGGTTGGGGTTGTTGAGCGGGCCGAAGAGGACGTCCTCGTCGTCCGGCTGCCCCGTCTTCGTCTCGGCCGCGGCCTTGGCCAGCGCGGAGACGAACTCGTCGTGGATGGACTCGTGGACGAGCACGCGGGTGGCCGCCGTGCAGTCCTGGCCGGCGTTGAAGAAGCCCGCGACCGAGATGTCCTCGACGGCCTTGGGGATGTCGGTGTCCTCGAACACCACGACCGGGGCCTTGCCGCCCAGTTCCAGGTGGACGCGCTTGAGGTCCTTGGAGGCGGACTCGGCGACCGACATGCCGGCGCGCACGGAGCCGGTGATGGACGCCATCGCCGGGGTCGGGTGCTCGACCATCAGTCGGCCGGTGTCGCGGTCGCCGCAGATGACGTTGAAGACGCCCTTGGGCAGGATCGAGCCGATGATGTCGGCGATCAGCACCGTGGAGGCCGGGGTGGTGTCCGACGGCTTCAGGACGACCGTGTTGCCCGCGGCGATCGCCGGGGCGAACTTCCACACGGCCATCATCATCGGGTAGTTCCACGGCGCGACCTGGGCGCAGACGCCGACCGGCTCACGGCGGACGATGGAGGTCAGCCCCTCCATGTACTCCCCGGCCGAGCGGCCCTCGAGCATGCGCGCCGCGCCCGCGAAGAAGCGGATCTGGTCGACCATCGGCGGGATCTCCTCGTCCCGCGTCAGCCCGATCGGCTTGCCGGTGTTCTCCACCTCGGCCGCGATGAGCTCCTCGGCGCGCTCCTCGAAGGCGTCCGCGATCTTCAGAAGGGCCTTCTGGCGCTCGGCGGGAGTGGTGTCGCGCCAGGCCGGGAAGGCCGCGGCGGCGGCCGCCATGGCGGCGTCCACGTCCGCCTGCCCGGACAGCGGCGCGCTCGCGTACGCCTCGCCCGTCGCGGGGTTGACCACCTCGGTGGTCCGTCCGTCGGCGGCGTCCCGGAACTCACCGTCGATGTAGTTGCGCAGACGACGCAGCTCGGTGCTCACTGCCGGCCCTCCTGTCAGGTCTTGGCTGCTTACGAAGGTCTCGGGGCGGGCTCTGGGGGGTGTCCACGCACTGAGACATGCCCACCCTAGCGGGGAGGCCGACGTTTTCAACACCCCCGATCCCGTCGCTGCTGCGAAATCCGCAGGTCTCAGTCTCGTAAACAACGAATTTCATCGGTGCGGCCTTGCGGAAGTGTCGAGACGTCGTGCACAGTGAGGTCGTGGCCAGTCGAAGCGCAGACCAGAGGGACCTCCGCGAGTCCAGGAACGGCAACCCCCACCTGGACGCCGTCTCCCTCGCCATCATCGAGCAGCTCCAGGAGGACGGCCGCCGGCCGTACGCCGCGATCGGCAAGGCCGTCGGCCTGTCCGAGGCGGCCGTGCGCCAGCGCGTCCAGAAGCTGCTCGACCAGGGCGTGATGCAGATCGTCGCCGTCACGGACCCGCTCACCGTGGGCTTCCGCCGGCAGGCGATGGTCGGGGTCAACGTCCAGGGCGACGTGGAGGCCGTCGCGGACGCGCTGACCGACATGTCGGAAGTCGAGTACGTGGTGATGACCGCGGGCTCGTTCGACATCCTCGCGGAGATCGTCTGCGAGGACGACGACCACCTGCTGGACGTCATCAACAAACGCATCCGGACCATGCCCGGTGTGCGCTCCACCGAGAGCTTCGTCTACCTCAAGCTCAAGAAGCAGACCTACATGTGGGGAACCCGATAACCGTGAGCCAGGACCTCAGCCGAACCGCGTACGACCACCTGTGGATGCACTTCACCCGCATGTCCTCGTACGAGAACTCCCCCGTGCCGACGATCGTGCGCGGCGAGGGCACGCACATCTACGACGACAAGGGCAAGCGCTACCTGGACGGTCTCGCGGGTCTGTTCGTGGTCCAGGCCGGGCACGGCCGCACGGAGCTGGCCGAGACCGCCTTCAAGCAGGCGCAGGAGCTGGCGTTCTTCCCGGTGTGGTCCTACGCCCACCCCAAAGCCGTGGAACTGGCCGAGCGTCTCGCGCACCACGCGCCGGGCGACCTGAACAAGGTCTTCTTCACCACCGGCGGCGGCGAGGCGGTGGAGACCGCCTGGAAGCTCGCCAAGCAGTACTTCAAGCTCACCGGCAAGCCCACCAAGTACAAGGTGATCTCCCGCGCGGTCGCCTACCACGGCACCCCGCAGGGCGCGCTGTCCATCACCGGCCTGCCGGGCCTGAAGGCCCCCTTCGAGCCGCTGGTGCCGGGCGCGCACAAGGTCCCGAACACCAACATCTACCGCGCGCCGATCTTCGGCGACGACCCGGAGGCCTTCGGCCGCTGGGCCGCCGACCAGATAGAGCAGCAGATCCTCTTCGAGGGCCCGGACACGGTCGCCGCGGTCTTCCTGGAGCCGGTGCAGAACGCCGGCGGCTGCTTCCCGCCGCCGCCCGGCTACTTCCAGCGGGTCCGCGAGATCTGCGACAAGTACGACGTGCTGCTGGTGTCGGACGAGGTCATCTGCGCCTTCGGCCGGCTCGGCACGATGTTCGCCTGCGACAAGTTCGGCTACGTCCCGGACATGATCACCTGCGCCAAGGGCATGACCTCGGGCTACTCCCCGATCGGCGCGTGCATCGTCTCCGACCGCCTCGCCGAGCCGTTCTACAAGGGCGACAACACCTTCCTGCACGGCTACACCTTCGGCGGCCACCCGGTCTCCGCCGCGGTGGGCCTGGCCAACCTCGACCTGTTCGAGCGCGAGGGCCTGAACCAGCACGTGCTGGACAACGAGGCCGCGTTCCGCTCGACCCTGGAGAAGCTGCACGACCTGCCGATCGTCGGCGACGTCCGCGGCAACGGCTTCTTCTACGGCATCGAACTGGTGAAGGACAAGGACACCAAGGAGTCCTTCACCGAGGAGGAGACCGAGCGCGTCCTCTACGGCTTCCTCTCCAAGGCACTGTTCGACAACGGCCTGTACTGCCGTGCCGACGACCGCGGCGACCCGGTCGTCCAGCTCGCCCCCCCGCTGATCTCCAACCAGGAGACCTTCGACGAGATCGAGCAGATCCTGCGCGCCACGCTGACGGAGGCCTGGACCAAGGTGTGACGCGGGGCGGGCCCACCGCCCCACCCCGCGATCACGCGAGGCACATACCTCCGATCAGATGATCATCTACGGCCCCGGTGCCGCCCGTTCGAGTGAGAAACGGCGGCCCGGGGCCGCGTGCTGTCCGGCCTCCCGCCCTCGGCTGCCTAGCGTGCCAGTGACCGACCGGCTTCGCCTTCGTTCCCCCGGACGGGGGAATCGCGGATCCCGCACGGCATTTCCGATGTGAACCGAGGTGTACGCCATGGTGGTGGCCCCGCCGGACAACGACGTGCTCTGGGCACGCGCCCTGCACTTCACCCACGACGACGGCTCGCCCGCGCTCAGCGGTGTCTCGCTCGGCGTCCGTCAGGGCGAGATCCTCGCCGTGAGCGGCCCGAACGGCAGCGGCAAGACGACCCTGCTGCGCTGCCTGTCGGGGCTGGTGCCCGCGCAGCGCGGCGAGGTCTGGTTCAACAGCACGCCCGTGCACACCATGGGCCCGCTGAGCCGGGAGCGGATGCGCCGCGACCGGTTCGGCTGGATCGACCCGTCCCCCGTGCTCGTCCCGGAGCTGAACGTCTGGGAGAACACGGCGCTGCCCCTGATGCTGCGCGGCACCAGCCGGCGTCGCGCCAAGACGGCCGCCCTGGAGTGGCTGGAGCGCCTCGACGTCGGGGAGCTCACGCGCCGGCGCCCGCACCAGCTGCGCCAGGCCGAGCGGCAGCGCGTGTGCATCGCCCGCGCGCTCGCGCCCGCTCCGACGGTGCTGTTCGCCGACGAGCCCACCGCGCCGCTGCACCGGGCGGACCGCGCCCACGTGCTGCGCACGCTCACCACGGCGGCCCGCTCGCACGGCATCACGGTCGTGCTCGCCACCCACGACACGGAGACCGCGGCCCTCGCCGACCGCACGGTGGCGCTGCTCGACGGGCGGCGCGTGCGGACCGTGCACCTGCCCCCCGTCGGCGAGACGGAGGGCAGGGCGGCGTGCTCGCTCTCCGTCTGACCCGCGCCGCCCGCCCGGCCGTCCAGCTGCGCCGTCTGACGGTCGCGGCGGCGTCTGCGGGCACGGGCTTCCTCCTGCTGTGCACCCTCGGCTACGCGCTCGGCCGGCCCGAGCACTCCGCCGCCGCCGCGCTGCGGCTGTCCTGGTGCGCGGTGCCGCTGGCCGCCACGGTCCACCTCGCGGTGGCGGTCGCCCGCACCGACCCGGGCACCCGGCCCCGCCCCGGCCTGTCCGCGCTCGGACTCGGCCCCGGCCGTCTGATGGCCGTCTCGGCGGTCACGACGGCCCTGTCCTGCACGCTCGGCTCGCTGCTCGCGCTGCTCGCCTTCGTGCTCCTGCGCGGCGACCTCACCACGCTGCCCTTCCACGGCGCGGTCCAGGAGGTTCTCGCCGCGCACCAGCCGCTGCCGGTGCCGGCCGTGCTCACCCTGCTGATGCTCGTTCCCGCCCTCGCGTCGGTGGCGGCGGCCCTGGTGCTGCGGCCGCGCGAGCGCGGGCGGGCGGCCGGGGCACGGGGCGCGGCCCGTGGGTTCGGCCGGTTCGGGGCGTACGGGCGGGCGGGGGCGCGGGAGACGTTCGGGGCCTACGGACGGTTCGGGTCCCGGCTGAGGGGTGGCACGGGCGCGTCCGGAGCCGCGACGAGCGCCGACCCGGCCGCGCCCTCCACCCCCTCCGCGCCGTCCACGGACGGTCGTACGGGCAAGGCGGCGCGGGTCGTCGCGGCGGTGGGCGCTCCGGCGGCCGAGGGCCGTGCGGCCGGCCTGCCCACCGCCGCGGAGGGCTCCCCCACGGCCGACGGCTCCCCCGCGGCGGCGGACGACCGGGCCGGCGCGCTCGCCGATGCGGAGCACGACGACCCGGACCCGCACCGCCCCCCGGCCCCGCGCCGGCCCCCCGCCGGCCTCCCCTGGGGCATCGCCGTCCTCGCGGCCGGCCTGGCCGTGGAGGCGTACGCGAACCGGTTCGTCCCCCTGTCCGGCCCCGCGCGGCCCGGCGACGGGCCGGCCGCTTCGGGGCCCACCCTGCCCGGCGGTCTCGTCGCGGGCACCGCGCCCACCCTCGTCGGCTGGCTGCTGACCGCCCTGGGCCTCGCCCTGGCGGGCCCCGGCCTGACCCATCTGATCGGGCGGCTGCTCCAGGCGGTGCGTCCCGGTGCCGTGCGCCTGCTGGCCGGCCGGGTCCTGATGGAGGAGGCGGGCCGCATCGGCCGCCCACTGGGCGTCGTCTGCGCGGTGGCCTCGGGAACGTACGCCATGATCGTGCTGTACCGCGAAGGCGCACCGGCCTTCGGACCGCTCACCCTGCTCGGCACGCTGCTCGTGACGGGCTGCTCGGTGGCCACCCTGCTGATCGCGGCCGTCGAGGCGCGGCAGGCCCGCGCCGGCACCACAGCCGCGCTGCTGCGGCTCGGCGCGCCCGCCACGACCCTGCGCGCGGCCGCCGCCCTGCGCGCCGCCGCCCTGCTGGGTTTGTTCGGCCCGCTGACCCTGGCCGTCGCCGACCTCGCCGCCCTGCCGCTGGCCCCCTGAGCCGTCGCGGAGGGCGGCACGCGGCGAACGGTCGGCGGCGGCACGGAGATGGTCCGGAGACGGTTCGGAGACGCGGCGCGAGAAGAGTCGGCGGCCGCCGATGAGTTCCGTGCACGTCTCCGGTCTACCCCACCGAACGGCACGGACCCGATGGGAGCCCTCGCATGTACCAGCAGATGATCTTCGTGAACCTGGCCACCGACGACGTCGAGGCGTCCGGGAGGTTCTTCACGGAGCTCGGCTACACGATCAACCCGCAGTTCAGCACCGACGCGTGCGCCTGTGTCGTGATCAGCGACACCATCGTCGCGATGCTGCTCAGCAGGGAGCACTACGCGACCTTCACCCAGAAGGAGATCGTCGACTCGTCGAAGGCCAGCGAGGTGCTGCTCTGCCTGAGCGCCGAGAGCCGCGAGAAGGTGGACGAGCTGGTCGACCGGGCGGTCGCGGCCGGCGGTCGGGCGACGGGCCGGACGCAGGACCACGGCTTCATGTACGGCCGTGCCTTCGACGACCTCGACGGCCACACCTGGGAGGTCATGTGGATGGACCCGGCGGCCGTGCAGAGTTGAGGTCCACAAGGCGTTGAAACATGGGGGTGGTTAATAAGCAGGCAAAGTCAACACGCCCGGGGCGCATATGCATTGACACTGGATGGGGCCCACCAATACACAAGTGAGCTCCTGGGGATGCCGGGGCGTCACCTAACGGCCGCCTCAACTCCCCTTCAACCCCCCTCAATTGCACATCCCCCGAAGGGCAAAGTGGCCATCTTGTCCATATCCCGACGCAGCGCGCGCACCCTGCGCGCCCTCGGTGTCGCCTCCGCGTCCGCCGCCCTCGCGCTCGGCGCGGCGGGCAGCGCGCTCGCCTGCGACATCACCGAGTTCTCCGCCGAGGCCAAGTGCGAGGGCGGCAAGGGCGTCGTCGTCGTCACCGACAAGGACCCCACCGGCACTCCGGCGGTCGTCTCCGTGTTCCTCGAGAACAACGGCGCGGACGCGAGGAAGGTCGGCCAGAAGCGGGTCACCGGTTCGCTCAAGGGCACCGCGGTCACCTTCACGGAGGACTGGCAGCCGAACGCCATCTACCGCGTCCACGTCACGGCCGGCAAGGGCAAGGGCAAGAAGAAGGCGCTGGTCGACGCGGACATCGCGCCGAACCTGACCACGCCGTCCACGGCCTGCACGACGCAGGAGAGCAAGTCCCCGACCCCCTCGACGCCCACGAGCAGGCCGCCCTCCCCGACCAAGTCCGCGCCCGCGGCCGGCGCCACGACGCCGTCCGGTTCGCAGAGCAGCACCGCTCCGGCCGGCACCGCGAGCAACGCTCCGTCGCCCGCGGCCGGTGACTCCAACCTCGCCGAGACCGGAGCGAGTTCGAACACCGGCCTGATCGCCGGGATCGCGGTGGCCCTGGTCGTCGTCGGCGGCGGTGCCGTCTTCCTCGGCCTGCGCCGTCGCGGGGCGAACGGCGGACGCTGACGCCCGGCGCACCCGGCGGGCGGCGGACGCGTCGCCCGCCCGCACACCGCCGGTGGCCCGCCCCCTCGGTCGAGGAGGGGACGGGCCACCGGCGTTCCCCCTCACCCGAAGGTGGCCCGCTCGAGCCAGAACTCCAGCAGGGCGCGGTCCCCGGCCACCTCCAGCTCGGGACTGTCCAGCGGCAGCCGGCTGTAGAAGGCGAGCAGCACGGAGGTGAGCGGTCCGCGCAGGGCGACCGTCGCCTTCTCGTGGCCGCGCCGCCAGGCGACGCCCTTCTCGGTGAGTTCGACGATCCACTCGGCGTTCAGCCCGGGATCGGTGTCGACGGCGTGCAGATGGATGCTGCGGCCCGGTCCGCGCAGTTCCTCGGAGTCCTTGTCCGGCTTCGTCCGCTGCACCCACTCCACGATCTCCAGCCACTCGTCGAGCGCGTCGGCGGCCACTTCGGGAGCCACTTCGTAGGGCAGCCCGGCGGCAAGCGTCGCGTCGGCGCGGTGGACGGTGATCTCATGGGTCATGCGGCGGGCCCAGAAACCCGCGTCGGGCTCCCCGGCCCACGACCACACCCGCGCCTCCGGTCCCGCCTCGCGGAGCGCGTCGACGACCATCCGGCCGCTCTCCGCCAGCCAGGCGTCCAGGGCCGCCGGATCGCCCTGCTCCTCGGGCCCCCGCACGAGCGGGATCCGCTCCTCCGGGATGTCCTCCCGGGCGCGGGTCCGCACCAGCGCCTCGACCCAGCGCAGCGCGCCGCCCATGTGCCGCACCAGGTACTCCAGAGACCATTCCGGGCAGGTCGGCACGGTGGCCGCCAGGTCCGCGCCGGAGGTCACCACGGTTCTCAGCAGTTCGACCTGACGGCCGATCTCGTCGCAGTAGCGGTCGTGTGCGAGTCGTGTCATGGGCCGCACCCTACGGGCGGTCGATCAGCCGAGCACCACGATTTCGGCCGCGTCGAACTCCACGCCGACCTCGTCCCCGACCTCCGGCGCGTGCCGCAGCGCGCAGGCCGCCTCCAGCCTGGGCGCGTCGCCGGGCTGGAGGTGCACCGCGACATGGGTGCCCCGGAAGGCGCGGGCGGCGACCGTGCAGCGCAGGCCCTGGTCGGCCGGGACGAGACGGACCCCGGCGGGCCGAATCAGGAGGGTGCGTACGCCCTGCGGCGCGCCCTCGGGCACGGGCACCTTGCCCCACGGGGTGACCGCGGCCTGGCCGCCGACGGTCGCGTCGGCCACGTTGTCGAAGCCGAGGAAGCGCGCCACGAACGCGTCCGTCGGCCGCTGCCACACCTCGAGCGGCGTGCCGGACTGGGCGATCCGCCCGTCCCGCATCACCACCACCCGGTCGGCGAGCGCGAAGGCCTCGCCCTGGTCGTGGGTGACGGCGAGCACGGTAGTGCCCAACCGGCCGAACAGCTCGCGCAGTTCGACGACGAGCCGCTCCCGCAGCGAGCGGTCGAGCTGTCCGAGCGGTTCGTCGAGCATGAGCAGCCGGGGCCGGGGCGCGAGCGCCCGGGCCAGCGCCACCCGCTGCTGCTCCCCGCCGGAGAGCGCGGACACGGCCCGCGACCCGGCGCCGGGCAGCCCGACCAGCTCCAGCAACTCCCCCACACGTGCGGCCCGTTCGCTCTTCTCCGCGCCGCGCATCCGCAGCCCGAACGCGACGTTGCCGCCTACGTCCCGCTGCGGGAAGAGCTGGTGGTCCTGGAACATCAGCCCGACCTCGCGCCGGTGTGCGGGCACTCCGGCCTGGTCCCGTCCGTCGAGCAGCACCCGGCCGGAGTCCAGCGGCTGCAGCCCGGCCACCGCCCGCAACAGCGTGGACTTGCCGCTGCCGCTGGGACCGAGGACGCACACGATCTCGTGCTGTGCGACATCGAGGTCGACGGCGTCCAGGACCGGCCGCCCGCCGAGGCGGACGGTCGCGGCGGCCAGGCTCAGCAGCATCTAGAACTCCCCGCTCCGGTCGGTGCGCAGCCGCTCCAGGACGAGCAGCGCGGCCGCGCACACCACCATCAGAATCGTCGACAGGGCCATCGCCTGGCCGTAGTTGAGGTCGCCGGGCCGTGCGAGCAGCCGGGCCACGGCGACCGGCAGGGTCGGGTTGTCGGGCCGCGCGATGAACACGGTCGCCCCGAACTCGCCGAGCGACACCGCGAAGGCGAACCCGGCGGCGATCAGCAGCGCCCGGCGCACCATCGGCAGGTCCACCTCGCGCCACACCCGCCACGGCGACGCCCCGAGCACGGCCGCCGCCTCCCGCAGCCGCGCGTCCACCGCCCGCAGCACCGGCAGCATGGTCCGGACCACGAAGGGGACGCCGACCAGGGCCTGGGCGAGCGGCACCAGGATCCAGGAGGACCTCAGATCCAGCGGCGGCTCGTCCAGGGCGATCAGGAACCCGAAACCGACGGTCACCGCGGACACCCCGAGCGGCAGCATCAGCAGCGCGTCGAACCCGCGGCCGATCCGGCCGGCGTCCCGGCGGGTGAGCGCGGCGGCGGCGAGCGCCCCGATCAGCACGGCGATGGCGGTGGCGGCGACCGCGTAGGACAGGGAGGTGCCGATGGCGGTGACCGGCGCCACCAGGAAGGTGCCGCCGTCCGCGTCGGTCAGCGCCCGGTAGTAACCGAGGCCGGGCGCCTGGAGCGACCGCTGCACGAGCACGGCCAGTGGCAGCAGAAGCAGCACCACGACGGTCCCGAGGACGCCCGCGAGGAGCGCCCACTGACCGGCACCGCGCGGCCGGCGCGCGGTCACGGACGCGTCGACGAGCTTCAGGGCCGCCTCCCGCCGCCGTACGGTCCGGGCGTGCGCGGCGAGGATCGCGCCGACCGCCAGGAACTGGACGACGGTGAGGACGGCTGCGGTGGACAGGTCGAAGATCTCGGAGGTCTGCCGGTAGATCTCCACTTCCAGGGTGGAGAAGGTGGGTCCGCCGAGGATCTGCACCACGCCGAAGGAGGTGAAGGTGAACAGGAAGACCATGAGCGCGGCGGCGGCGACCGCGGGCGCGAGGGCGGGCAGGGTGACCTTGCGCCAGGCCCGCAGCGGTGAGGCGCCGAGCATCCGGGCGGCCTCCTCCTGCCGCGGGTCGAGCTGGGCCCACAGACCGCCCACGGTCCGTACGACCACGGCGTAGTTGAAGAAGACGTGCGCCAGCAGGATCGCCCAGACCGTGGTGTCCAGCCGTACGCCCCACAGCTGGTCGAGGAGCCCGCCGCGCCCGACCAGGGCGAGGAAGGCGGTGCCCACGACGACCGTGGGCAGCACGAAGGGCACGGTGACCACCGCGCGCAGAACCTGCCGGCCGGGGAAGTCGAGGCGGGCGAAGACGTACGCGCCGGGCAGCGCGACCAGCAGGGTGAGCGCGGTGGAGGCGCACGCCTGCCAGGTGGTGAACCACAGCACGTGCCGGATGTCGGGCTGCCCGAGCACGTCCACGAGCCGCCCGAAGCGCCAGGCGCCGTCGACCCGGAGGCCGCGCCGGACGATCGCGGCCACCGGGTAGGCGAAGAACAGCGCGAAGAACGCGACGGGCACGGCCATGAGGCCGAACCGCGCCGCGTTCCCCGTACGCATCGGCGCACGGCCCTCGCGCGGGGTCACTTCAGTACGAGCGACGTCCACGACTTGACCCACTGGTCACGGTTGGCGGCGATCTTGCCCGGGGCCATGGTCTCGGGGGCCTTGGCCGGCGGGCCGTACTGGGTGAACTCGGCGGGCACCTTCGCGCCGCCGATCACGGGGTAGACGAACATGTTCAGCGGCATGTCCTCCTGGAACCTCTTGGAGATCAGGAAGTCGACGAGCGCCTTGCCGCCCTTGCTGTTCCTCGCGTTGCTCAGCAGCCCGGCGAACTCGATCTGCCGGAAGCAGGTGCCGGTGGCGACCCCGGTCGGGGCGGTCTTGGGCCGGGGGTCGGCGAAGACGACCTCGGCGGGCGGGGAGGAGGCGTAGGAGACGACGAGCGGCCGGTCGCCCTTGGCCTTCCGGCCGCCCGCGGAGCCGGAGAACTCCTCGTTGTAGGCCTGCTCCCAGCCGTCGACCACCTTGACGCCGTTGGCCTTGAGCTTCTTCCAGTAGCCGGACCAGCCGCCGTCGCCGTACTTCGCGGCGCTGCCGAGCAGGAAGCCGAGGCCGGGCGAGGAGGTGGCGGCGTTCTCGGTGACGAGGAGGTTCTTGTACGCCGGCTTGGCCAGGTCGTCGAAGGACTGCGGCGGGGTCAGCTTGTGCTTGCCGAACCACTCCTTGTCGTAGTTGACGCAGATGTCGCCGTAGTCGATCGGGGTGACGCGGTGCTTGGCCCCGTCGAGCTGGTAGGCGGCGCCGACCTGGTCGAGTCCCTTGGCCCGGTACGGCTGGAACAGCCCGTTGTCGAGGGCGCGGGACAACAGGGTGTTGTCGACGCCGAAGAAGACGTCGCCCTGCGGGTTGTCCTTGGTGAGGACAGCCTTGTTGACGGCCTGTCCGGCGTCGCCGTCCTTGAGGACCCTGACCTTGTACCCGGACTGCTTCTCGAACTCCTTGAGGACGTTCTTCGACACGGCCCACGCGTCGTGGCTGACCAGGGTCACGGTCTTGGTGTCGCCGCCGCTGCCGCCCGCGGAACCGTTCGACGATCCGCACGCGGACAGCGTGACGAGGCCGAGCCCGACGGCCACGGCCACGAAGGTCTTGGTGTGCACTGGATTTTCCTCCTGGGGTTGGCCAGGAAGAGACGCGGCCCTGCCCGGGTCCGGCGGACGGGGTCCGCGGGTTCCCGGGCAGGGCGCAACAGCTCGAGTGAAGACCGATCTCCCTACCCAGAATGACCTGGGCGAGGTTCGGAGGGTCTGCGGCCCGATTGCCGCACTCTCAGCGCTGTGGCGCTCCCCTGTCGGAATATGAAGATGTTGATATATGGACGGCCTCAGACTACCGCCCGTCTCCCTCCCGGAGGCACGCCCGGTCCCGTCTCAGTCGGAACCACCGCTCCCGCCCGGTGGCACATCTGGTCCGTCCCGGTGGCAGCCGCCCGGCCGCTACCTCTCCGTGGCGGCGAGCTGCCCGCACGCCCCGTCGATCTCCTGGCCCCGGGTGTCCCGGATGGTGACCGGTACACCGTGGGCGGCGATCGCCTCGACGAAGGCCTTCTCGTCCTCGGGCCGGGACGCGGTCCACTTGGAGCCCGGAGTCGGGTTCAGCGGGATGAGGTTGACGTGCACCGGCTTGCCCTTGAGCAGCCGTCCGAGCCGGTCCCCGCGCCACGCCTGGTCGTTGATGTCCCGGATCAGCGCGTACTCGATGGACAGCCGGCGCCCGGACCTGGCCGCGTACTCGAACCCGGCGTCCAGCACCTCGCGCACCTTCCACCGGGTGTTCACCGGTACGAGGGTGTCGCGCAGTTCGTCGTCCGGCGCGTGCAGGGAGATGGCCAGGCGGCACTTGAAGCCCTCGTCGGCGAACCGGTGGATGGCCGGGACGAGACCGACGGTGGACACGGTGATCCCGCGCTGCGACAGGCCCAGCCCGTCCGGCTCGGGGTCGGTCAGGGCCCGGATGGATCCGACGACTCGCCGGTAGTTGGCGAGCGGCTCGCCCATGCCCATGAAGACGATGTTGGACAGCCGCGCGGGGCCTCCGGGAACCTCGCCGTCGCGCAGGGCGCGCATCCCGTCCACGATCTGGTGCACGATCTCGGCGGTGGACAGATTGCGGTCCAGACCGGCCTGGCCGGTGGCGCAGAACGGGCAGTTCATACCGCAGCCGGCCTGCGAGCTGATGCACATGGTCACCCGGTCCGGGTAGCGCATGAGCACCGACTCCACGAGGGTGCCGTCGAACAGCCGCCACAGCGTCTTGCGTGTGGTGCCCTGGTCGGTCGACAGGTGCCGCACCACCGTCATCAGGTCCGGCAGCAGCGCCTCCCGCAGCTTGGCGCGCGAGCCGGCGGGGATGTCGGTCCACTGCTCCGGGTCGTGCGCGTACCGCGCGAAGTAGTGCTGCGAGAGCTGCTTGGCACGGAACGGCTTCTCGCCGATCGCGGCGACGGCCTCCTTGCGTTCGGCAGGAGTGAGGTCGGCAAGGTGCCGCGGCGGCTTCTGGGCTCCGCGCGGGGCGACGAAAGTGAGTTCTCCGGGCTTAGGCATGGCGGTACCAGTGTCGCAGATCCAATCGGGTGACCTGCGGCTGTCGGGCCGGGCACCTGTCGCCGGCGGTCGTCACCGGTCGTCACCGAGCGACCTCGGACGGCCCAGAGACGGCCCAGGAATGATCACCGTCCGCTGCTCACCACTCATCGAGCCGGACCCTGACCTGGTGGTTGGGGGCAGCGTGCCGGCAGAGCTGTCTGGAATCACTGTGAGGCGTTGGCGAGGAACGAGAGAACTCTGGGCCAGCCCTGCTCCCTCGCAGCGGCGTCGGCGGCGCGGCTCCCGCCGAGATTCATGTTCCGGCCGGTGGTGGGGTTGGTCAGTGAGACGGCCCGTGCAAGGTAGGGAAAGGTCCCCACGCCGTGCCCGGCCCCGGGGTAGATGAGGGACTGGTGAGGGTGACGGTCGTGGTTGTCGTCGAGTTGGGCGGCGATCTGTCTGGCGAAGGCCGGGGAAGCCCATAGGGCGTCGTCAGCGCCGGCGATGGAGAGGACCGGCCCGCTGAGATGGTCCAGCGGTATGGTGCTCTGGGGGATCGGCCGCCCTTGGTAGGTCCAAGCGTCGCCGCCTTCCGGGAAGCCTGGAAAGACCGTGGAAGAGGGCGAGTACACGACAGCTCCGTGGACGAGCTGGGGGTAGTGCTCGGCCAGGAGCAGAGCGGCCTCGCTGCCGCGCGAATAGCCCATCGCGATGATGTGGGCGGGGTCCGAGGAAGGCTGCGCTGCCAGGAGGTGCGCGGCGGTCGCGAAGTACTCCAGCGGGATGTCCCGCAGAGTTGCGGGCAGGCCCGGCATACGGAAGTAGCCGAGCGACAGCGTCGGATAGCCGTGGGACGCCAGCAGAGCGGCCTCGAACTTCATGCCGACTCCGCCTTCCGATCCACCGAAGGCCAGCACCGCCGGATGGCGCGGGGTGCCCGGAGGGGGCAGGAACAGTTTCCCGAGCAACTTGTCGTGGGCCAGGGACAGGTCCTTGCTCTGCACACCCGGCCTCGCCCATTCGCGGGTGAGGGTACGGCCCGCGAGCGAGCGCCCGTGCGCGGTGACACCGATCCGCACCTTGTACGAGGGAGCGAGATCCGGGTAAAGCGGGGCGAAGGACGCCAGGTCGGGATCGCCGGACGGCGGCCTCATCGACCAGAACAGCCCCATTCCGTCGACCTTGTTGTACGTCCCCGACTCCGGCCGCGACGTGGTGAGGTCGACGACACCGCGGTCGTCCGCGGTGAAGGTTGCCTTCGCTCCCCAGACCTGGCCGTTGTACGCGGTCGCCGAGGAGCCCACGACAATCCGGTCATGCGGGGCGAGGTGCGTGATCCTCATGTGTACCGGCTGATCGACCAGCGCGACCGGCATGTCGACATCGATGGCCGCCCGGGTGCTGACAGGACGCGCCGATGAGCACCCTGCCGCCCCCCACGCGACGATCACTGACATCGCCACACCCAATGCCCGCCACAGTTGCCACTGTCGAGACATCGCGCCCCCATCGCCCCCGAAACCCGCACTACATGTCCCATGAGCAGCGACAGGAGTCAACAGAGCCGTCGTGAGCTCCCCGCCGATCGCTCGTTCACCTCGGACGGCCCGGGCCCGCCGCCGGGGCTCGGCGAAAGGCATGGCCCGGGAGGCCTCACGCCTCCGCCCGCGAATGTCAGTGGCCGCTGTTAGCGTCCGGCCGTTCCGAAAAGCCGGAGAGCGAGGGGTGTATGGGTGCGTCGGGGTGGGACTATTCGGTCCCCTATCAGGAGGATCTCGTCGGGGCCTTCGAGGGGCTGCGGCGGAAGGTCTTCGAGGAGCGGGAGTACTACTGGGGTCCTGGTGCCGACTGGCGGCCGGAGGAGGAGCGGCTGCCGTGGCCGGAGACCATGGACGAGCTGTGGGAGCACGAGCTCGTCCAGCACGCCGGGACGCACTCGATCCTCGACATCTTCCGGATCATCGGGCCGGACGAGGAGCCGGACTACTGCACGATGAAGCAGGTGACCGAGGAGGAGGCGCTGCGCGTCCTGGGCACGCGGAAACCCACCCGGGCTCACGTGCCGCGTTTCGAGGACTTCGACCACTGGCGTTGGTACGGCCGGTGCGCCGTGCTCCACGACGACGAGGGTGAACCGCGGGAGATCTACTTCTGGGGCTACTCCGGCGACTGAGCCGAGCGGGCTTGCGCCTTTCGAGGCCGCCCCAGGGCCGACACTCCACGCACTCCGCCTCCCCCGATCCCTCGCCCCTTACACTCTCCCCGTTACACAACGTGAGGAGCCATGTGAGAAGCGTGATGGAAGCACTACGTAACCCACGGCGCCCTTTCGTGCTCGGCGCGGTGCTGACCGTCGCGCTGGTAGCACAGTCAGCTGCACTCGTCGCCCAGCAGATGCAGATCGACACTCTGCGGACACAGCCCGTCGGCCTCCAGGAGCGCCTCGAGCCCGGTCCCCGCGGGCCGTCCGGCCCGTCCGGCCCTCCCGGTCCGGGCGGGCCCATCGGCCCGCCGGGCAAGGACGGGACGGACGGGAAAGACGGGACGGACGGCAGTGACGGGCAGGACGGCCAGAACGGCCAGAACGGCCAGAACGCTGTCGCCCCGCCGGAGCCGAGCTGCCCTCCGTCAAGATCTTGAACGTGTTCAGCCCTTGCACGTCGATTGCCGTCACGGCGGCCGCAACCCTCATCGCCGGGTGGCCGACCGTCGGTTGCGACCCTCGTCGCCGGGCGGCCGACCGTGAGGAATGAAATGAGAAGTGTGACCGAGGCATGGCGCGGCCCATGGCGCCGCCTTGTGCTCAGCGCGGTACTGACCGTCACGGTCGTCGCACAGTCAGCCACGCTCGTCGCCCACCAGCGCCAGATCGACGAGCTCCGGGCACGGCACGTCGACCTCCAGGGGGGCGGCGTCGAGCACGGCCCCCCGGGACCGCCCGGCCCCTCCGGCCCCTCGGGTCCGCCCGGCCCCACCGGCCCGACGGGCAAAGCGGGGCGGCACGGCAAGGACGGCCTTCACGGCAGGAGGGGCCATGACGGAAGGAGAGGCAGGAACGGCAGGAACGGGCGAGTCATTACCGCGAAGCCGTCGTCGGCAGCCGTCCCCGGTCGCCGCTGAGCGACCTCGGACGGCCCACCGGCGGTCCGGGAAACGGAGCCCTGCCGTCCGCGACGGCGCCCCTCCCGCGTCACTCGTCCGCACCGCCGGGGACGACGCCGGGCACCCGTCCACCGAGGCTGGGACCTGACACAGGTGCGGCGCGCCGCATCGCCGGAATCCCGTCGACCGGATGGGTCGCGGCACGGCGGCCACGCTCCGCCGAAGAAGTGAGGAGTGGTCTCCGCATGTCACACCGCATCGCGACGATGCCGGAGGCCGCCTGGCCGGCCAGGGGGGCGGGGGCTCTGCTGTGCCTCGCGGTGGCCACCGTCCATGTCGTGGACCAGGGCGGCCTCACGGCGACGAGAGACCCCTACTACATCGGCGTCGCCTACCACGTCCTGGAGGTCGCGGCCGTGGTCGCCGCCGTGCTGCTCCTCATCGGTCTGGTCCGACTGGGATGGCTGCTGGCGGCCGGGGTCGCCGCCGGCCCTCTGCTCGGCTACGTCCTCTCCAGGGGGCCGGGACTGCCCGGCTACACCGACGACATCGGCAACTGGACGGAACCGATCGGGCTGGTCAGCCTGGCCCTCGAAGGTTCCCTGCTCCTCCTGTCGGTGCCGCTCGTCGTTCGAAGCCTGCGCCGCGGGCCCCGCTAGGCAGCTCGTCGCACCTTCGGCACAGCCTCGCCGTGACCATCCACGAGCGGTCACCCCGGCCACTGCCGACACGCTTCCTGACGGTTCCGGGCCCCGGGTGCGGGTGGCTGCATCCAGGGCCCGCGTGTGCGCCGAATACGTGCGTATGGGGACGATTGACCTGTTGAGGTGCCAATCGGCCCCTTGTGATGGTGAGGCCCACCGCGTTCCCTGGAGGGATGGCGGGTGGGGCGTACGGGACGTGCCGCTGGAGGTGGCCACAGTGCGAGACGTCATCGGCAGACTGGCGGGCGCCCGTGTCTGGCGTCATCCCGCGACCGTCACGGTGGCGCTGTCGCTCCTCCCGGTCATCCTGCTGGTGGTGGACGTGCTGACGCCGGAGGACGTCCGTTTCGGCGCGCTGATGGTCGCGGCGCCCGCCCTCGCGGCCATCTTCTGCAGCCCCACCGGCGTCCTCGTCGTGATCGCGGTGACCCTGCCCTGCGTGGTCGGCGCGTCCGCGGCGAACGACATACTCGACAGTGCCAACTTCCCGACCCAGCTGGGCACCATCACGCTGATCAGCGTGGCCGCCCTCGCGGCCAGCGCCGTGCGGATGCGCAGGGAGCAGGAACTGGCCCGGTCCCGCTGGGTCGCCCAGGTCACCCAGCGCGTCCTGCTGCACCCGCTGCCGCGCAAGGTCGGCACCTTCGACCTCGCCTCGCTCTATCTGGCGGCCGACGAGGAGGCCGCCATAGGCGGCGACCTGTACGCCGTCGCCCGCTGCGGCTCGTCCGCGCGGATCCTGCTGGGCGACGTGCAGGGCAAGGGGCTGGCCGCGCTGGAGATGGTCAGCTCCGTGCTGAACACCTTCCGGCACTCGGTGCGGCACGGCAGCCCACTGCCGGAGGTGGTGCGCGAGCTGGAGACGTCCTTCCGGGAGGAGATGCGCGAGCTGTGCGAGGCGGCCGACGCCGCTCCCGGCCCGGGCACCGCGCGCTACGCGGACCAGGCTGCCGGCGCCGGCGTTCCGTACGCCACCGACGTGGTGGTCGGCGCGGCCGTCCCGTACGGCGCGGACGCGATTCCCAGCGTGGGCAGCTCGCCCGGCGAGGAGTCGTTCGTCACCGCGGTCGTGGTGGAGCTGCCCGACGACGGCCCCATGCGCCTGGTGAATCTGGGGCATCCGCCGCCGCTGCTCCTGCACGACGGGACGGTCCGCGCCCTGGAACCGAAGGTGCCGGTGCCCCCGCTCGGCCTCGCCGACCTCAACGGCGGGGACATCGTGGTGGAGGAGGCCGACTTCCCGCCGGGCGCCGTCCTGCTGCTCTACACCGACGGGGTGACCGAGGCCCGCGGGCCGTCCGGCGCCTTCTACCCGCTCGCCGACCGGCTGCGGCGCTGGACCGCGCTGCCCCCGGACGCCCTGCTGACCGCCGTCCACGCGGATCTGCGGCGGTACGTGGGTGGTGCCCGGCTCGCCGACGACGTGGCCATGGTGGCGGTCCGGCGCTCCCCCACCGCCGTCGCCGCCACCCCGGACACGGACCCCGACGCCCTCACGGACGCACTCCTGGAGGACTGACACCGGCGGAGCGGCACGGACGGAAACGGACGGAACGAGGGAAGGGACCGGCGGCCACGGCCTCGCGGGTCCCTTCCCTCATGTCTTCCGCACGGACGGGTACGTCCGCGTACGCGTCGTCCTCGGTCAGCCGCTCCCGACGAAGAGCACCATCAGCAGCCACACCACGGGCGCGGTGGGCAGCAGCGAGTCCAGGCGGTCCATGATGCCGCCGTGGCCCGGCAGCAGCGTGCCCATGTCCTTGATGCCCAGGTCCCGCTTGATCATGGACTCGCCGAGGTCGCCGAGCGTGGCGCTGGCGGCGACCGCCAGGCCGAGCAGCAGACCCTGCCACCAGCTGCCGCCGTCGATCAGGAACTGCATGCACAGCGCCCCGGCCACCATGGCGAACGCGACCGCGCCGACCAGTCCCTCTCGGGTCTTGCCGGGGCTGATGCGCGGGGCGAGCTTGTGCGTGCCGAAGCGCCAGCCGACGGCGTACGCCCCGGTGTCGCTGACCACGGTCAGCAGCAGGAACGTCAGCACCCGGAACGGGCCGTCCTCGGCGCTGAGCATCATCGCGACGAACGTGGCCAGGAACGGCACGTAGAACGCGGCGAAGACACCCGCCGTGACATCCCTCAGGTAGCCCTCGGGCGTTTCCGTCATGCGCCAGACCAGGACCGCGAGCGCGGTCAGCGCCATCGCCACCCAGGCGCCCTCGGCGTCCCGGACGTATCCGGCGACCACCATCGCGGCACCGCCGACCGCGAGCGGGACGAGCGGCGCCCTGATGCCCTTGCGCTCCTCCAGCCGCTTGGTCAGCTCCCACAGCCCCACGACGACCGCGACGGCGACCACACCGACGAACACGGCCTTGACGACGAACAGCGACGCGATGATCACGACACCGAGCCCGACACCGACTCCTATGGCAGCGCCCAGGTCGCGGCCCGCGCTCTTCTTCTGCGGTGCGGGCGGCACCGGCTGCGGGGCGTCGGGCATGGGCTCCGGATTCTGCGACGCCGCCCCGGGGAAGGACGACGTCTGCGGCATGTCGTAGGGCCGCGGCAGGACTGCTTCGTAAGGCTGCGGCGGGTCGTCGGGGTGGAACAGGGGGCCGCTCGGCCGAGCGGCCCCCCGGTCGTCATCCTGGATTCCGCCGTGAACGGGCACGTCGGGCACGACGGGCATGGGGCGAGTCTGCTGGGCGTTGTGCGCATCGTACGCGGGACCCGCCGGGACGGCCCCCTGGACCGGCCCCTGCACGGGTCCCTGGTCCGCGGGCCCCCAGTACCCGGCCTGTTGCGGCGCTCCCCAGGAAGAGTCGTTCATCAGACCTCGAGCAGCTCCGCTTCCTTGTGCTTCAGGAGCTCGTCGACCTGCGCGACGTACTTCGCGGTGAGGTCGTCGAGCTCCTTCTCCGCACGGCGGCCCTCGTCCTCGCCGACCTCGCCGTCCTTGATCAGCTTGTCGATGGCGTCCTTGGCCTTGCGGCGGACGGAGCGGATGGACACCTTGGCGTCCTCGCCCTTGCCCTTGGCGACCTTGATGTACTCGCGGCGGCGCTCCTCGGTGAGCTCGGGGAACACCACACGGATGATGTTGCCGTCGTTGCTCGGGTTGACGCCCAGGTCGGAGTCGCGGATCGCCTGCTCGATGTTGCGCAGCGCGCTCTTGTCGAACGGGGTCACGACGGCCATGCGCGGCTCCGGCACGGAGAACGAGGCCAGCTGGTTGATCGGCGTCGGCGCGCCGTAGTAGTCGGCCACGATCTTGTTGAACATCGCCGGGTGCGCACGGCCGGTGCGGATCGCGGCGAAGTCCTCCTTGGCGACCACGACGGCCTTCTCCATCTTCTCCTCGGCCTCGAGGAGGGTCTCTTCGATCACCACTTGCTCCTGCGTGTCTGTGAGTAGGCCCGGCTGCGGTTCCTTGTCAGGGCGGCGGCCGGCTGCGTCGCGTCTTCTTCCTGCACGGTTCCCGACCGGCAGGACATTGTCCATCCCCCGGCCGGGTCCGTCCCGCCCGTCCCCCGGGCGGGTGCCGTTCCGCGGACCGGACGGCTCCGGTCGGTTCCGGAACCGGATGGTTCTGCGGTCAGTCCCGGCTGCCGTGGTCGCCCACGAGCGTGCCGATCTTCTCACCCTTGACGGCGCGGGCGATATTGCCCTCCTTCAGGAGCTCGAAGACGACGATCGGGAGCTTGTTGTCGCGGCACAGCGTGATCGCCGTGGCGTCGGCGACCTTCAGGTCGCGCGTGATGACCTCGCCGTAGCCGAGCGAATCGAACTTCACGGCGTCCGGGTTGGCCTTCGGGTCGGAGTCGTACACCCCGTCCACGCCGTTCTTGCCCATCAGCAGCGCCTCGGCGTCGATCTCCAGGGCGCGCTGGGCGGCGGTGGTGTCGGTGGAGAAGTACGGCATTCCCATGCCGGCGCCGAAGATGACCACGCGGCCCTTCTCCAGGTGCCGCACGGCGCGCAGCGGGATGTACGGCTCGGCGACCTGGCCCATGGTGATGGCGGTCTGGACCCGGCTGTCGATGCCTTCCTTCTCCAGGAAGTCCTGCAGGGCGAGGCAGTTCATCACGGTGCCGAGCATGCCCATGTAGTCCGAGCGGGCGCGGTCCATGCCGCGCTGCTGGAGTTCGGCACCGCGGAAGAAGTTGCCGCCTCCGATAACGACCGCGATCTCGGCGCCGTCCCGGACGACGGCCGCGATCTCACGGGCGATGGCGTGCACCACGTCGGGGTCCACGCCCAGGCCCCCACCGCCGGAGAAGGCCTCGCCGGACAGCTTCAGCAGAAACCGGCCGGGTACTTTGCCGTCGTCGCTCTTCTGGGCCTTGGTGGTCATGGAGATCCCGCCTCTTTTACGTGGTGCACATGCGAAGAAGGCCATTGCCGGTGGGGAGTGTTTCGCATCCCATGCGCGGCAATGGCCTCCTCGTCAGATCTGCTGTCGTCCGTCACGCGCGTGTGCGTGCGTGACGCATCCGCGAGCCACACGGACGACTGCTGTCGACCCTATCCGGGTCGGGCGTCCGTCGCGGTACGGACTCAGATGCCGACCTTGATGCGCGTGAAGCGCTTCAGGGTGACACCGGCCTCGTCCAGAACCTTCTGGACGGACTTCTTGTTGTCCAGGGCGTACGGCTGGCCGAGCAGGGTGGCGTCCTTGAAGAAGCCGTTCAGACGACCCTCGACGATCTTGGCGATCGCGGCCTCGGGCTTGCCCTCGGCGCGGGTGGTCTCCTCGGCGATGCGACGCTCGGACTCGACGACCTCGGCCGGGACGTCCTCCTTGGCGAGGTACTTCGGCGCGAAGGCGGCGATGTGCTGGGCGATGCCCTTGGCGACCTCGGCGTTCGGCTTGTCGAACTCGACGAGGACACCGATCTGCGGGGGCAGGTCGGGCATCGTGCGGTGCATGTACGCGGTCACGTAGCCGTCGGCGAACTGCGCGAAGCGGTCCAGGACGATCTTCTCGCCGAGGTTGGCGTTGGCCTCGTCCACGAAGGCCTGGACCGTCTTGCCGGCCTCGATCTCGGAGGCGAGCAAGGCCTCCAGGTCGGCCGGGGAGGTCTTGGCGACGTGCTCGGCGATCGCGGTGGCGGCGGCCTGGAACTTGTCACCCTTGGCGACGAAGTCCGTCTCGCACTTCAGCTCGACAAGGACGCCGGAGGAGTTGTCGTCGGCGATGATCGAGACCACGGCGCCGTTCTCGGCGGAGCGGCCCTCGCGCTTGGCGACGCCCTTCTGGCCCTTGATGCGCAGCGCCTCGACGGCCTTCTCGACGTTGCCCTCGGCCTCGTCCAGCGCCTTCTTGCAGTCCATCATGCCGGCGCCCGTGAGCTCGCGGAGCTTCTTGACGTCGGCGGCGGTGTAGTTCGCCATGAGTCTGTGAGTCTTTCTCGAAGTCTGGAAGATCGAAGATCAGGGGGTCCGCGGTTCCCATGGAGAGGGAGGCCGCTGACGCACCGCTGGCCTACGGGTGAACGGCGGGAGCGGACTTCATGTCGGCGCTCCCGCCGTCAACGCCGACGGGTCAGGCCTGCTCGCCCTCGGCGGCCGGAGCCTCCGTGGCCGGGGCCTCGGCGGCCGGAGCCTCCGTGGCGGGGGCCTCGGCGGCCGGAGCCTCCGTGGCGGGGGCCTCCGTGGCGGGGGCCTCGGCGGCGGCCGGGGCCTCCTCGGCCTTCTTCTCGCCCTCGAGCAGGTCGCGCTCCCACTCGGCGAGCGGCTCGCCCGCGGCCTTCTCGCCCTTGCCCTCGGCCGCGGCGCCGGAACGGGCGATGAGGCCCTCGGCGACGGCGTCGGCGATCACACGGGTGAGCAGGGTGACGGAGCGGATCGCGTCGTCGTTGCCCGGGATCTTGTAGTCGACCTCGTCGGGGTCGCAGTTGGTGTCGAGGATGGCGACGACCGGGATGTTGAGCTTCCGGGCCTCACCGACCGCGATGTGCTCCTTCTTGGTGTCCACGATCCAGACGGCGCTGGGCACCTTCTGCATCTCGCGGATACCGCCGAGGGTCTTCTCCAGCTTGGCCTTCTCGCGGGAGAGGACCAGCAGCTCCTTCTTGGTGAGGCCGGAGGCGGCCACGTCCTCGAAGTCGATCTGCTCGAGCTCCTTGAGGCGCTGCAGACGCTTGTAGACGGTCGAGAAGTTGGTGAGCATGCCGCCCAGCCAGCGCTGGTTGACGTAGGGCATGCCGACGCGGGTGGCCTGCTCGGCGATGGCCTCCTGCGCCTGCTTCTTCGTGCCGACGAACATGACCGTGCCGCCGTGGGCGACGGTCTCCTTGACGAACTCGTAGGCGCGGTCGATGTACGACAGCGACTGGAGCAGGTCGATGATGTAGATGCCGTTGCGCTCGGTGAAGATGAAGCGCTTCATCTTCGGGTTCCAGCGACGGGTCTGGTGACCGAAGTGGACGCCGCTCTCCAGCAGCTCCCGCATCGTGACGACGGCCATGGCCGTATCTCCTTGAATTTCTCGGTTGTGCCGCGGATGCCGGACGGCTTCCGCGCCTGACGCCCACAACGCGCCGTGCCGCTGAGGACCGAGAGGCGCTGACACCGACCGTCTCCGGTCAGGATGTCGGGGCGTGCGAAGTCGACCCGGTGCCCCGGATCGCCACCAGAAGTGTACGGGACCCGGGAGGCCTCGGGTGACGCCGCTGTCCACAACCGGTGGGTTGTCCACAGATCCCGGCCGTGATCGGCGGGGTGCGGGAGGGTGGGCGCATGGATCACATGCGGGCAAGGCCGACGAGTCGGGCGGGCGGGTCGCGGACCTCGCACGGTTCGCTGCTCGGTGCGGTGGTGAGTGTGCTGGTGTCGGTGGGCGTCCTGGCGTCGGCGGGGTGGACGGCTTGGGCGGGTGGTGGGGGCGACGGCAGCGGCGGTGGGGGCGGTAGTGGTGGCGGTCCGGCGCCGCCGCCCCGGTCCGCGGCCCCGGCGGACCCGGGCGCGCCGGCTCCGCGGACACCCGTCCCGGCCGCGGGTCGCGCCTGGCCCGTGGGCGTACGTCCGCCGGTCCTGCGGGGCTGGGAGCCGCCGGCATCGGTGTACGGCCCCGGGCATCGCGGGGTGGACCTCGGCGCGTCGGCGGGCGCTCCCGTACGGGCGGTCGCCGCGGGGCGGGTGCTCTTCGCGGGGCGGGTCGCGGGGCGCGGGGTCGTCTCCGTGGCACTCACGGGCACGGGAGAGCCGCCCCTGCGGACGACCTACGAACCGGTCCGGGCGTCGGTCGCCGCGGGCGAGGAGGTGACGGCGGGCCAGGTGGTCGGCACCGTCGAGGCGACGGGTTCGCACTGCGCGGCCACGTGCGTGCACTGGGGCCTGCTCCGGGGCGACACCTACCTGAACCCCCTGAGCCTGCTCCCCCCATGGCTGCTCCACCCGGGCCCGTCGAGACTCCTGCCGGTACTGGGAGTACCGCCGCCCCGCACCGGGACGACCGCGGGGGCGGACACGGGGGCGGGGTCGCGATCGATGCCGTCGGGCCGGTGAACATTCGGCGAGGGGTGCTGCTCGGCGGGGACGGGGCGCGGAGGCGGGAGGGTCGACGGCCGTCCGGGCGCTGGGCCGCGTGGGTGAGCGCGCGGAGGCGGTGCGGCCGGCGTCCGTGCGGGTCAGCCGCGTACGCCCCTGAGGGCCATGCTCACGGCTGCCTCCGCGATGGCCGCCGGATCCTCCGCCGCGCCCAGTTCGATCCGGCGCACGGCCGCGTCGACGACTCCCTGGAGCAGCATCGCCGCCAGCCGCGGCCGGGCGTGCCCCAGCTCCGCCAGGGCCTCGACGATCATGGCGATCAGCCCGCCGTGCGCGGCCCGGATCTTCTCCCGGGCCCCCGCGTCGAGCTCGCTCGCCGAGATCGCCACGACGGCCCGGTGCCGCCGGTCCCCGACCAGCTCCAGCTGCTTGCGGACGTACGCCTCGACCTTGGCCTCCGGGCCGGCCGCTCGCTCCATCGCCGCCGAGACCTCCGCCGCCCACAGCGGGAAGTCGACCGCGCACAGCTCCTCGACCACGGCGGCCCGGGACCGGAAGTACTCGTACACCGACGAGCGTGCCAGCCCCGTCCGCTCGGCCAGGGCCGGGAAGGTCAGCGCCTCCGTCCCGCCCTCGGACAGCAGGGCCCGCGCCGCGTCCAGCAGGGCGGCTCGCTGCATCGACCGGTGCTCGGCCACGGAGGCCGCTCGAATCCTTGGCACTCGACCACTGTACGGACGCGCCCCGCACGGCGGGAGCGCCTTGCGGCAGACCCGCCCGGGGCCCCGCTCCGTTCAGCCTGACGGACGGGCGGGCGACGCCCGGCGGCATGACAGCGGGACGGGCGGACGGCGGGAGAGCCGGGGCGGGCCGGCCGGCCGGGACGCCTCGGGCGGCAGGTGGTACCGGCACCGCCGGTGGACGGAGTGGGGCGGCCAGTGGTGATCAGCGGCCGAAGCTCGCCAGTTTGGCGCGCAGCTGGAGCACCGACTTGGTGTGGATCTGGCTGACCCGGCTCTCGGTCACCCCGAGCACGTTGCCGATCTCGGCGAGCGTGAGGCCCTCGTAGTAGTACAGCGTGACGACGGTCTTCTCGCGCTCCGGCAGGGTGTTGATCGCCCGCGCCAGGAACCGCCGCAGCTCGCGGTCCTCGGCGACCTCCACCGGGTTGTCGGCGGCGGTGTCCTCCAGCGTGTCCATGAAGCTCAGCCCGTCCTCGCCGCCGACGTGCAGCAGCTCCTCCAGGGCCACCACGTTGGCCAGCGACAACTGGCTGAACACGGCGTGGAGTTCCTCCACCGCGATCCCCATCTCGGCGGCCACCTCCACCTCCGTCGGCGTGCGCCGCAGCCGCGCCTCCAGGGTCGCGTAGGCGCGCTCCACGTTGCGCGCCTTCTGCCGGACCGACCGCGGGATCCAGTCCAGCGCCCGCAGCTCGTCGATCATCGCGCCGCGGATCCGCGTGATCGCGTAGGTCTCGAACTTGATCTCGCGGTCGACGTCGAACTTCTCGATCGCGTCGATCAGCCCGAAGACCCCGGAGGACACGAAGTCCGCCTGCTCCACATTGGGCGGCAGCCCCACGCTGACCCGCCCCGCCACGTACTTCACCAGCGGCGAGTAGTGCAGGATGAGCTGCTCCCGCAACCGGTCGTCCCCCGTCGCCTTGTACGACCGCCACAGCTCGTCGAGCGTCGAGGGAGCGGGCGGCCGCACGCTGCCACCGTCACGGGCGGCTGGGGGGATCGCCGCCCGGTCGGACCCGGAGGTGTGCTGGGGCATTCGTCGCCTTGTGCCGTTCTGCCGTGGAGTGCGGGGGCCTGGGTGCGGGTGCCGGTCTGGTGCCGGGATCGGGTTTCTGTGCCGTAATCCTCGTGAGCGTAGCGTGACTGGGGTGTCGCGGTGCGCGAACGGCGGGGCGCGAGGCGTGCGCAGATTCGTTCCGAGGGGTGCCCCGCGCCCGTCACGTCCGTCACCGTCGGTCACCGACCCCACTCTCAACTGCGGTGATTCCGCCCGCCGTCGGCATTCCCCCGGACGGCCGAACACGCTCGGTCAGCACTCGCTCCGCCCGGCGCGAACGGAGATCATCGCCTGGCGTGTCAACTTCCAGCCGTCGCCCTGCCGTTCGACATACCCAAGTGATCGGAGTTCGTACAGTCTCGCGATCGCGTCGTCCGGGGTGGTCCGGGCGCCGCGGGCGATCTCGGCCGCGGTGGCCGCACCGCGGCCGGGCAGCGCGGCCAGGACCTGCCGGGCGTCCGGTTCCAGCAGGTCACGGGGCAGCACGGGGCCGCGCCGGTCCGGTGCCAGCTCGCCCATGTCGCCGACCAGCTCGATCACCTCCGCGGCGTCGCCGACCAGTCCCGCGCCGTCGCGCAGCAGCTCGTGCACCCCGGCGGAGAGGACGCTGGTGGCCGGCCCGGGGACGCCCATGGTGTGACGCCCCAGCCGCCGCGCCGCCCGCGCCGTGACCAGCGAACCGCTGCGGTAGGCCGCCTCGACGACCACGGTGCCGCGGGTGAGCGCGGCGATGACCCGGTTGCGGACCACGAACCGGCTCGGCGTCGGATGCTCGCCAGGCGGCAACTCCCCCACCACCAGACCCTGTTGTGCGATGCGGGTGATCAGCCCGGTGTGCCCGCGCGGGTAGGGCCGGTCGACACCGCAGGCCAGCACGGCGACGGTGGCGCCACCCGCGCCGAGCGCGCCGCGATGGGCCGCGCCGTCGACGCCGTAGGCCCCGCCGGAGACCACGACCCAGCCGCGCTCGGCGAGACCGGCGGCGAGGGTGGCGGCCATGTGGGCCCCGTACTGCGTGCAGGCCCGGGCGCCGACCACCGCGACCGAGCGCAGCGCCCATATCCGCAGGCTGGGCCGGCCGCGCACCCACAGCCCCGTGGGGCGCGCGTCCCCCAGGTCGTCGAGCTGGGCGGGCCACTCGGTGTCGCCGGGGCGCACGAACCGCACACCGGCGCTCCGCGCGAGAGCCAGGTCCCGCTCGGGCGCGGCGCGGACGGCCCGGGCGCGCAGTCCCGCCCAGCGCTTGTCCGACACGCCGGCCAGGCGTGGGCCGTCCTCCCGCAGCCGGCGCGCCACCTCCACCGCCCCCAGTTCGCGCACCCACCGCCCGCCCGTCTCGTCCCCGGGTTCGAGGACCCGGCCGAGGAAGACCCGGGCGAGCAGTTCGGCGTCGGGGCCGTCCCCGGCGCTCACGTCAGCGCTCCGATCGCCATCGGGACGCCCCGCGGCACTCCGGTGCGCAGGTGCAGGGCCAGGGCGACGTCGGTCGCGTCGGGCCGGTCGTGGCCGACGAGGTCCGCCACGGTCCAGGCGACCCGCAGGACGCGATCCAGACCGCGGGCGGTCAGGACGCCGCGCTCCAGGTTCCGCTCGGCCTCGTCCAGCGCGCCGGGCGCCGCGTGCCAGCGGTTGCGCAGCTCCCGTCCGGGCAGCTCGCCGTTGGTGCGCCAGGGCGTGCCCGTGAGCCGTGTCGCCGCGCGTTCCCGGGCGGTCCGCACCCGGTCGGCGACCGTCGCCGTGGACTCCCCGGCGGCGCCGCGCCGGCCGAGTTCGGCCCGGGTGACCGGGTCGACCTCGACCCGGAGGTCGACCCGGTCGAGCAGCGGTCCGGAGATCCGGGCCTGGTAGCGGCGGATCGCCGAGGGCGGGCACTCGCACAGGGAGTCGCGCAGCGAGAAGCGGCCGCACGGGCACGGGTTGGCCGTGAGCACCATCAGGAACCGGGCCGGGAACCGCACGACCCCGGCGCTGCGGGCGATCACGACATGGCCCGCCTCCAGGGGCTGGCGCAGGGCGTCGAGCGCCCGGCCGCTGAACTCCGGGGCCTCGTCCAGGAACAGCACGCCCCGGTGGGCGAGCGACACGGCGCCGGGCCGGGCCACGCCGGGGCCGCCGCCGACCAGGGCCTGCATCGTGGCCGAGTGGTGCGGGGCGCAGTAGGGGGCCGTGTCGATCAGCGGTTTGCCGGGTGGCAGCAGCCCGGCCACCGAGTGCACCGCCGTGACCTCCAGCGACTCCTCGCGGCCGAGCGGCGGCAGGACGGCGGGCATCCGCTCCGCGAGCATGGTCTTGCCCGCGCCCGGCGGCCCCTCCAGGAACAGGTGGTGTCCGCCCGCCGCGGCGACCTCCACCGCCGTACGCGCCGAGGTCTGGCCGACGACGTCGGCGAGGTCGTGCCCGTGGTCCTGCTGCTCGGCGCCCACGCTGTGAATGCCGGTGGCCGCGCCGGTGCCCGGCACGCGCAGGCCGGCCAGCAGCGGGTCCGGGCGCCCCTGCTCCTCCGGCTCCTCCTCGGGGACGGGCTCGTCGGTCAGCACGGCGATCAGTTGCCGCAGGCTGCGGACGCCGAGCACGGAGATGCCGGGGACGAGCGAGGCCTCGGCGGCGGCGCACTCGGGCACGACCACCTGCTCGTAGCCCGCGTCCGCCGCGGCCAGCACCGCGGGCAGGATGCCCCGCACCGGGCGGACCCGCCCGTCCAGACCCAGCTCTCCGATCATCACGATGTCGGCGAGGACCCGTGGGTCGATCCGCTCCGCGGCACCGAGCACCGCGCAGGCGACGGCCATGTCGAAGCCGCTGCCCGCCTTCGGCACCGAGGCCGGGCTCAGCCCGACCGTGAGCTTCTTCTGCGGCCACTCGGCACCGGAGTTCACGACCGCCGCCCGCACCCGGTCGCGGCTCTCCGTCAGGCTCTTGTCCGGGAGGCCGACCAGGGTGAAGGCCGCGACGCCCGGTTCGAGGTCGGCCTGGACCTCGACCACCACGCCCTCGACGCCGACGAGGGCCACCGCACACGTTCGGGCGAATCCCATCAAGACACCCCCCGCGCGTGCTCGACCACGGGGGCGCCGCGCCGGGGCAGCACGATGCCGACCAGGTCGATGCGGACGCCTCCGGGAGGGGCTCCTCCGTGCGTCTGGATCCAGCGCTCGGCCAGGCTCCGCAGCCGCTCGGCCTTCTGCGGCGTGATCGCGGCCATCGGCCGGCCGAAGGGCCCCGCCCTGCGCGTCTTCACCTCGCAGACGACCAGGGCGTCGCCGTCCCGGGCGACGATGTCGATCTCACCGGTCCGGCCGCAGCGCCAGTTGCGCGCCAGGACCGTCATTCCGCTGCCGGCCAGCCGTCGTGCGGCCAGCTGTTCCCCGTACCTGCCGAGCGCACCGCGTGCGTTCATGTCGGCACCACCTCCGGCGCCCACGGTCACGCATCCGACCCGAAGAAGTGGATCTTGGTGGGCTACCCGGCGGTTGTGGACAACTTCGTCACTCACACGAGTGAGCGAGGCGAGATACGGAGGCCGGCGATCAGCCGCTCGGCAGCTCCAGGTCGCTCTTGTTCAACTCCTCGATGTTCACATCCTTGAACGTGAGGACGCGCACCTGCTTCACGAAACGGGCGGGCCGGTACATGTCCCACACCCAGGCGTCCGCCATGGACACCTCGAAGAACACCTCACCCTGGACCGAGTGGACCTGCATCTCGTAGTCGTTGGTGAGGTAGAAACGCCGCTCGGTCTCGATCACGTATTTGAACAGACCGACGACATCGCGGTACTCCCGGTAGAGCTTCAGCTCCATCTCGGTCTCGTACTTTTCGAGGTCCTCGGCGCTCATGGCATGTTCCCCTTCAGCCGTGCGGTCCCCCCATTGTGCGCCAGTCCCGCGGAGCCCTAGACGATTTCCGTGTCGAGGGTTACGGGCCCGGCCGGAGGACCTTCGTCGAGCAGTGCGCGCAGCAGCTCGGCGAGTCTGGTCGGATACACCGTCTCATGCGCCCGGGTCAGTTCCCGGCACGTCCACCAGCGCGCTCCGGAGACACTGCGCCGCTCCAGCTCGGTGAGGGCCACCGCTCCGGTCGCCGTCTGGGTCGTACGGGCCAGGTAGTACCACTCGTCCTGGTCCCAGCGTCGGCCCGCGAAGGGAAACGAGCACGTCCGGCGCCACAGCACCGGGCCGAGCTCGACCTCGGTGATGCCCGTCTCCTCCGCGAGTTCCCGGAGAGCGGCCTCCTCGCGCGTCTCGTCGCCCTCCAGACCGCCGCCGGGGGTGAACCACCAGTCGTCGGCCGGATCGTCCGGCTCGTGCCCGTGCAGCAGGAGGATGCGGTCCTCGGGGTCGAGCAGGACCACCCGGGCCACCCTCCGCAGCCCGCCGCCGCCCCCAGCCTGGTCCGCACCGGCCCGCGCGGCCGGGTCCGCCCCCGCGTCCGGTGCCAGACCGGCGCCGGCGACCGGGGCCTGGTCCGCACCGGCGTCCGAGGCCGGGCCGACCCCGCCCTCCGACGCCGAAGCCGGATCCGCCCCGCCCTCCGACGCCGAGGCCGTGTCCGCCGCCTCAGCGGGCACCGGCGGGCTCCGTCCGGGCACGAGCCCGCGAGCCGCCCAGCAGCTTGGCGATCGGGCCGTAGGCGCCGCCGAGGAGAACGAGGGCGGCCCCGGCGACGATGAGGAGGACCATCGTGCGCAGCGGGCCCGGCCGGGACAGCGTGCCGAGGGCCTGGAAGCCCGAGGGACGCTCCAGCATGCCGTTCATGGGCCAGACGACGGCGTCGACCCGGGCGGTCACGGCGTCGCGGGAGACGGTGCCCTTCGCGGCGTCGGTGAGGTGGGCGGTGGAGTCCAGGGAGCCCTCCCGCTCGTCGCCGAGGAGGAACAGGCGACCCGCGGGCACCTTCACGGTCGGGAAGTTCGCGGCCTCGGCGACTCCGCCCTTCAGGTAGGGCTCGTCGATCCGCTTGCCGTTGACGGTCAGCTTGCCCTGCTTGCAGCAGGAGACCGTGTCGCCGCCGACGGCGACCACGCGCTTGACCACGGGGGCGTTGGTCACCCAGGACTTGTCGGTGAAGACGACGACGTCGCCGCGGCGCACCTCACCGCCGTCGACGCGCTGGGCGAGCACCCGGTCGCCGATGTTGATGGTCGGCGTCATGGAGCTGGTGGGCACGGTGTACGGGCGGTAGACGACCGCCGCCCACGCGAATCCGGCGAGGAACAGCACCAGTCCCAGTGCCACCGCCACTCCTGACAGCCGCTGTCCGGTCCTGCCGCCCGCCGGGCCCGTGCCGGTGCCTGTGCCGCCGCTGCGCGGGGCCGTACGCGTCGTGCTCTCGCCACCCATGGACCCGCACCCTACCGGGCGGTACCGGAACCGGGCAGCCCCTCTTCCGGTACCCGGGCCACAAGCTCCACAAGGGTTTCACGGGAACGGGCCGCCGAAGCGGAAGCCCGGGAAGCGGGCATCCGAACGCCGGCGGCGCCGATGCCCCCGGGCCCTGCCCGGCGGTCCGGGGCCGGTCGGCTCAGCGGTTCCCCGTCGCCGTCACGGTCCCGGCCTTCCAGGACTCCGCCGCGCCGCTCCGCCTGCGCCGCCAGACGACCACCGGAAGCACCGCGGTGAGCGCCACGCCCTGCGGGGCCACCGTCAGCGCGCCGGCCGCCGAGGGCTGCTGCAGTCCCTGCTGGTCGAAGGTGTCCGGAACCGGCAGGGTGTCCCAGCGGTTGATCGGCCAGGCCTTCACGATGGCGCGGCCGACGACCTCGTTCACCGGGACCATGCCGTGGTGCCTGTCGTTCTGGTTGTAGCGCGAGTCGCGCGAGTTCTGCCGGTGGTCGCCCATGACCCAGATGTAGCCCTGGGGCACCGTGACCTTGAACTGGCCGCCCTGGTCGTCCTGGCTGCACGGGGTGTTGCCCGCGTACACGTAGGCCTGCTCGTCGAGCGCCTTGCCGTTGACCTTGAGCGGGCCGGTGCCCTCGCACTCGACGGTGTCGCCACCGACGCCGATGACGCGCTTGATGAGGTCCTTCTCCTCCGCGGACGGCATCAGGCCGATCCAGCTGAGGAAGGTCTGCAGCGCGTTGGGGCTGCTGGTCGGCTCGCCGGCGAGCCAGTCGTCCGGGTCGTGGAAGACGACGACCTCGCCGCGCTTCGGCTCGGAGCCGAACCACGGGGTCAGCTTGTCGACCAGGACGCGGTCGCCGCGCTGCAGGGTGTTCTGCATCGAGTCCGAGGGGATGGAGAACGCCTGTACGAGGAAGGTCTTGATCAGCAGCGCCAGCACCAGCGCGATACCGATCAGAATGGGCAGCTCCTTCCAGAAGGAGCGCGGCTTGTTCCGCTGCCGGGACCCGCCGTCGGCGCCCTGTTCATCGCTCTGGTTCTGCTCCGTCACCGTGCCGTCCTCGGGTGTTCCGGACTCACTCCCGGAGGTCACGGCGTTGTTCGCGGCGGACACCGCCGCTTCCACGGGACGTCCGCGGTGCTCCTCGCCGTCGTGTCCGGACCGTGCGCCAACCGCCACATCCCCCACGCCATCTCCTAACTCCGTGCCGCCGCCCGCACCGTGCCCGGTGCAGGCCCACCACTCCCATAACGAGCGGGAGTTCCGCAGGGGTCGGGAGCTGAACCGATCCGTTCGGATGGTCGGGATCAACCCTATGCGACAGCCGGGCGGCGGTGGTCGACCCGGCCGTCGCGTCGGACACCGAGGCGAAGGTCGGAGGTTCCTTCAGCGTGGTCCAGTGGCCCACCGGCCAGCCGATGAACATGGCCCGGCCGACCACGGAACTCTCGGCCACCGTGCCGCCGTAAGGGGTGTCCTGGTGGGCACGGGAGTCGGCGGAGTTGCCCCGGTGGTCGCCCATCACCCACAGCCGGCCCGGGGGGACGGTGATGTCGAACCGCGCGTCGGACGGGGCGTTGCCCGGATAGAGGTAGCCCCCCTCGTTCAGGGGAACGCCGTTGACGGTGACGCGTCCCTGGGCGTCACAGCACTTGACGTGGTCACCGCCGACGCCGACGACCCGTTTGATGAGGTCCTTCTCGTTGTCGGACGGCAGCAGACCGATGAAGGTGAGACCCTCCTTGACCTGCTTGACGACGACGGGGTCGTTCTTCGGCGGGGTCTGCTCGCCCGCCAGCCAGCCGCCCGGGTCGTGGAAGACCACGACGTCACCGCGCTGGGGCTTGGAGCCGAACCAGGGGGTCAGCTTGTCGACCAGGACGCGGTCGCCGATGCGGATCGTCTGCTCCATGGAGCCGGACGGGATCACGAAGGCCTGGACGAGGAAGGTCTTCAGCACCAGCGCGATGAGAACGGCGACGCCGACCAGAAGCGGTATCTCCCGCACGGCGGAGCGCCTGCGCTTCCGCTTGACCTTGCGCTGGAGCTTGCGGCGCTCGGCGCGGCTGCGGCCGCCGCCCGCCGGGGCGCCGGCGCGCCGGGCCCCGGTGGGCAGGAGGTTCTCGGCGGCGTCGACGGAGACGCCGCGTGGTTTGCCGCGGTTACCCATACGCACCGTCCGCGGTCGTCGGCCCCGCGACCGCGGTGGCGTGCGGCCGCGCGGGGGCGGGTCGGTCCGCCGCGGCGACCGGCACGCGCACGTCCGCCGCGGCGGCGGGCACGCGCGCGTAGGCGCCCGGACGGTGCAGGCGGGTCCAGTGGCCGGACGGCCAGACGATGGCCTCGGCCCGGCCGATCACCGCATCGACGGGGATCATGCCTCCGCCGGGTGAGCCGAGGTGGTCGCGGGAGTCGCGGGAGTCGCTGCGGTGGTCGCCGAGGACGAACAGGGTGCCGTCGGGCACGACGACGTCGAAGGGCACCGTGGAGGGACTGTCGCCGGGGTGGAGGAATGTCGACTCGTCGACCGACCGGCCGTTCACCCGGATCCTCCCGTCCTTGTCACAGCAGACCACGTGGTCTCCCCCTACGCCCACGACGCGTTTGATGTAGTCGGCGTCCCCGAAGTACCCGGTGCCGTCGAACACGACGACATCGCCCCGCCGCGGCCCGGCACCGAAACGGTACGCCAACTTATTTACGAGAACGCGGTCCCCGATCCTCAATCCCTGCTCCATGGATCCGCTCGGAATCTGGAACGGTTGCGCCACGAACGTGTTGAGGAGCAGCAAAGAGGCCAGACAGACGAACACGGTCAGGGTGATCCGCCCGCCCGGCAGCCAGTCCGCGACGCGTGAGACCAACGAAAAACGCGACCGGTCCTCCAGCCCCTCGGTGTCCGGGGTCTTGCCGGATCCAGAGGGGCGGGAGGAGCGGTCGCGCTCCGTCGACTGTGCTTCGGTGTCCATCGGGGCCAGATGCTATCCGGCCCCGCCGCGGACTCCGGAAGGCGCTCAGCTGTCGCGCTTCTCCTTGATCTTCGCGGCCTTGCCGCGCAGCTCACGGAGGTAGTACAGCTTGGCGCGACGCACGTCACCGCGGGTGACGAGCTCGATCTTCTCCACGATCGGGGTGTGCACCGGGAAGGTGCGCTCGACGCCGACAGAGAAGGAGACCTTGCGGACCGTGAAGGTCTCGCGGACGCCGGCCCCCTGGCGGCGGATCACCACACCCTTGAACTGCTGGACACGGGAGCGGTTGCCCTCGATGACGCGCACGTGCACGTTGACGGTGTCGCCCGGACGGAACGCGGGGACGTCCTCGCGCAGCGACGCGGCGTCGACGGAGTCGAGCAGGTGAGACATTTCGTCTGCTTTCTTCGCTGATGCCACAGGTCATCAACGGGAACTAGGTGTTCGGGATGAGCGCTGTGCCCGTCGGGGCGGGCGTCGTGTCCCCCTGTGGCAGGGGCGCACGCCGGACGGCGCACAACAGCGGCCTATTCTTCCACGCCCCCGGTCCTGCGCCAAAATCGGCCGTACCGCTCCCCTTCCGGGTCCGGTTCCCAGCCCAGGATGGACAGCATCTCCCGGTCCTTCTTGTCGAAGGCCCCGGGGGCGCAGTGCTCGATGAGGTCGGGCCGGTTCGCGGTCGTCCGCTTCAGGGCCTCGTCGCGGCGCCAGCGGGCGATCTTCCCGTGGTGGCCGCTGAGCAGCACGTCGGGGATGTCCCGGCCGCGCCACTTCGGCGGCTTGGTGTGGACGGGGCCCTCCAGGAGGCCGGCCATGGCGCCCGGGGCGAAGGAGTCGTCCCGGTGGGACTCGGCGTTGCCGAGGACGCCGGGCAGCAGCCGGGCGACGGCCTCCGTGATGACCAGCACGGCGGCCTCGCCGCCGGCGAGGACGTAGTCGCCGATGGACACCTCGTACACCGGCATCCGGGTCGCGTACTCGTCCATCACCCGCCGGTCGATGCCCTCGTAGCGGGCCGGCGTGAAGATCAGCCAGGGGCGCTCGGAGAGCTCCACGGCGAGTTTCTGGGTGAAGGGACGGCCGCTGGGCGTCGGGACGATCAGGGCCGGCTCCCGGGCACCGGTCTCGTAGCCGTCGGCGAGGACCGTGTCCAGGGCGTCGCCCCAGGGCTCGGTCTTCATGACCATGCCCGGGCCGCCGCCGTAGGGGGTGTCGTCGACCGTGTGGTGCCGGTCGTACGTCCAGGTCCGCAGGTCGTGCACCCGCACGTCCAGCTGCCCGCGCGCGCGGGCCTTGCCCACCAGGGAGACGTTCAGCGGTTCGAGGTACTCGGGGAAGATCGTGACGACGTCGAGCCGCATCAGGACTCGTCCTCGTCCCGGGAGGACACGATCTCCGCCCTGTCGTCGATCAGGCCGGGCGGCGGGGCGACGACCGCCCGCTGCTCCTCCAGGTCGATCTCGGTGACGATCTCCTGCACGAACGGGATCATCACCTCGCTGCCGTCGGGCCGCTCGACGATGAAGAGGTCCTGCGAGGGCAGGTGGGAGATCTCCGTGATCCGTCCGACCTCCGTGCCGTCCTCGGTGACCACGTCCAGGTCGATCAGCTGGTGGTCGTAGTACTCGTCCTCCTCCTCGGGCGTCTCGGCCGGGTCCACCTCGGCGATCAGGAGGGTGTTGCGCAGCGCCTCGGCGGCGTTGCGGTCGCGTACGCCCTCGAAGCGCAGGAGGAGGCGGCCGCTGTGGACACGGCCGGTTTCGATGGTGAGCGGTCCGGCCGAGGCCGGGTCGGTGGCCAGGACGGCGCCGGGCCCGAGCCTGAGCTCCGGCTCGTCGGTACGCACCTCCACGGTGACCTCGCCCTTGATGCCGTGGGCGCGGCCGACGCGAGCGACTACCAGCTGCACTTCTACAGGTCTCCGTTCATACGACTGCGGGCCGGGGACGGCCCAGTGGCCCTCCCCGGCCCGAGCCGGTTGCGATAAGCGTCAGCGGACGTCGTCCACGTCGACGAGGTCGACCCGGACGCCGCGGCCGCCGATGGCGCCCACGACGGTGCGCAGGGCGCGTGCGGTGCGACCGTTGCGGCCGATCACCTTGCCGAGGTCGTCGGGGTGGACCCGGACCTCGAGCACGCGTCCGCGACGCAGGTTGCGCGAGGCGACCTGCACATCGTCAGGGTTGTCGACGATGCCCTTCACGAGGTGCTCAAGCGCCTCTTCGAGCATGTTGCTCAGGCCTCGGTGGACTCGGAGGACTCGGCGGCGGCCTCGTCCTTCTTCTCGGCCTTCTTCTTCTGGGTGATCGCCTCACCCTTGCCCTCGTCCTCGCCGCCGAGAGCCTCGAACGACGGACGCGTGGCCTTCTCCTGCGGCTGCAGCAGCGGGGCCGGGGCGGGCTCGCCCTTGAACTTCTGCCAGTCGCCGGTCTTCTTCAGGATGGCGAGCACGGGCTCGGTCGGCTGGGCGCCGACGGAGAGCCAGTACGCAACGCGCTCGGCGTTGACCTCGATGCGCGAGGGGTTCTGCACCGGGTGGTACAGACCGATCTCCTCGATGGCCCGGCCGTCACGGCGGGTGCGGGAGTCGGCGACGACGATGCGGTAGTGAGGCGAACGGATCTTGCCCAGACGCTTCAGCTTGATCTTGACTGCCACGGGAGTGGGTTCTCCTGGTTTTGACGTGGTGGGGCACTGCGGAAATGCCGCGTGGGGCTGCGGTACCCGAGTGGCCCGACGGACGCGTCAGCCGGAGGAGAGAGGGGTCCTGTGCGGCTGTCGAGTACAGCTTGCCATTGTGCCACACCCCACGGAGCCCTTTCCCCCGAGGGCCGGCAAGGGTGCGCGGGCATGACTGAGGAGCACCCGGCGGCACGGCGACGGCCGTACGCCGACTGCTCACCCCGGCACCCCGCGTGCCGTCCCGCGGCACGACCCCCCGCGGGACGGTGCGGACCGGCGGGCCCCGCCACAAGCGCCGACCGCGGCTGCCACGAGCAGCCGCGGTGTCAGCTTGCCGCCGCGCCGACCACCTCGGGGATGCGGAACGGCTTGCCGCAGCCTCCGCACACGATCGGCGCCTGGGCCAGCACCGACGGGACGACCCGTACGTTGCGGCCGCAGTCGCAGACCGCCTTGACCCGGACTCCGCCGCCGGAGGAGCCGTGGCGGGCGGCCGGGCCGCGGAAGCTGCGGGCGGTGTCGGCGGCGGTCGCCGCCGTGTGCGCCTTCAGCGCGCGCTGGAGGCGCTCGATGGTCGGTCGGTAGCGCCGCTTCGCCTCGGGGCTGAGCGTGACCAGGGAGAAACCGCTGCTCGGGTGCGGCTCCTCGGGGTGGTCCAGGCCCAGCTCCTCGGCGATCGCGAGGAACCTGCGGTTGTGGTAGCGGCCGGCGCGCGAGGTGTCGCGGACTCCGCGCGCGGCGGCGATGCCGTGGACTGCTTCATGGAGCAGTCGCTCGAAGGAGAGTTCGTGACCGCACGCGGACGACGACTCTCCGATCAGGGACTCAGGCGCGGCAAGGTCTGGCAGCTCGGGGTGGTACCGCTGAATGTCGGCCCACGCCTGCGCCAGCTCTGCGGCGAGAACAGGTGGTGTCGTGCTCACGTAATGACAACGAGCCTCGGTGCCGCTGTGTTCCTATTCCGGGGCATCCCAAATAATTTGCACGTACCCGTCAGTTGCCGCTGATGCGTGCTGACGAGGGCGGGTGCGCTGATCTGCGGAGAAGCCTCACAGCTCGTACCAAGCTGGTGCGTAGTTCCGCGTACGGTCCCGCGCGTAGGAGATCCGTACGCTCCGGTGCGGCTGCGACCGGGCGGTGCGCAAGAGGCGTTTCGGTCGCTCTCCGACCGGGAGGGGACACCTCGGTCAGCGCGCGCGACGACCGTGACGTTACCGGGTGCGCCGCCGGCGTGGGGCACCGCCCCGTGAACGGCGGGCGGACAGCGCGGGGACCTTGGCCGAAACCGCGTGGCCGTCCCCGACCGCGCGAGGGGGTCTCGGGAGCAGGACGCCACGCGGCGGCAAACGCGACGCGCCGTCACCGCCGCGGGTCATTTTCAGGCCATTCGTATTACCGGAATGTGAAATATCGCCGCTGGCATGTGCAACCCTCAAGCCGGGCCCCGCAACCCCTGGACGCACGGGAAGGCGCGGAGTTTGCTGGCCTACGGGAGTGCGAGCGCACTGCACGGGGGCCACAGGAATCGGGCACAGCGGGAACTCTCGTCGGCGATTGGGGCGCTTATCCATGACACCTACGCTCGTGCGACAGCACGTACGTCACGCGGGACGAATGCCCCGCGTGGATCAGCGTGCACGCGCGCGTGACTGGTCCGAGATCCAGGAGCGGATGCTCGTCCCGCTCTACGAGTCCGTCTACGAACGTCTGGAAGTGGGCGCGGGCACGCGGCTGCTCGGGCTCGGCTGCGGCTCCGGGCTCGCCCTGCTGATGGCGGCGTCCAGAGGGGCGGCGGTGACCGGTGTCGACTCCGCCGGCCCCGAACGCCTCGCTCTGGCCCGGCAGCGGCTGCTGCCGCAGTCGTGGGACCGGCGCCCGCGCGCGCGGGCCCGGATCGTCCACGGGTCGCCGCGGGACGCCGCCGACGCGGAGGGCCCCGCGTTCACCGTGGTGACCGCCTTCGAGCCCATCGGGTATCTGGCGGGCGACGCCGAGGGGCTGGGCGAGCTGCTCGCCGCGGCGACGCCGCTCGCGGAGCGCGGGGCGGCGGTCGTGCTGGCCGGCTGGGGCCCGCCGGAGCGCTGCGCCACGTCGTCCGTGCTGCGGGTGGCGGCGAAACCGGCCGACCCGCAGCGCGGTCCGGGCGGCCGGCGGCCCACCCTGCGGGACGATCTCGAGGAGGTGGCCCAGCGGGCCGGGCTGCGGCCGGACGGCTCCGGCCGGGTCTCCTGCCCCTTCGGCTACGCCGACGTGGACAGCGCCGTGCGCGGCCTGAAGTCGACCGGGCTGTTCGACGCGGCGGACGGGACGGCCGACCAGGCACAGATCGACAAGGAGCTGACGGAGGCGCTGCACGCGCACCGGCGGCAGGACGGCACGGTATGGATGCCGAACGTGTTCCGGTACCTGATCGCGCGGACCACGTGAGGCCTGTGCCAGTACGGCCTACGGACACGTCCTAGGCGTCCGCGTTCTTCTTCGTGTTCGTGCGCGGGATTCCGGCGATCCGGTAGGCGTCGGCCTCCTCCAGGGTCTCGTTCTCCAGCAGGGACTCCGTCAGGGCGTCGAGTTGCCGGCGGTGGACCCGGAGCTTGTGGCAGGCCTCGTCGTAGCACTCCTCGACGAGGCGCCGCATCTCGTCGTCGATCACGTCCAGGGTCCGCGGGGCGGCCGACAGCCCGTACGCCTGCTGCGCGTCGCTCGGCAGGGCGGACAGCCGGCCCACCCGCTCGCTCATGCCCCAGCGGGCGACCATGCCGCGCGCGATGTTGGTGACCTGTTCCAGGTCGCTCTCGGAGCCCGTGGTGACCACCCCGTAGACCACGTACTCGGCCGCCATGCCGCCGAGGGCGCCGATGATGCGGCCGCGCAGGTACTCCTCCGAGTGCGCGTACCGCTCCGACTCGGGGGTCGAGAGCGTCACGCCCAGCGCCCGGCCGCGGGGCACGATGGTGACCTTGCGGACGGGGTCGGCGCCGGGCTGGAGCATGCCCAGCAGGGCGTGCCCGCTCTCGTGGTACGCGGTGCGCCGACGGTCCTCCTCCGGCATCACCAGGGCCCGCTCGGCGCCCAGCTGCACCTTCTCCAGCGCCTCGGACAGGTCCGACTGGGTCACCGTCTCCTGCTTCCGCTTGACCGCGAGCAGGGCGGCCTCGTTGGCGAGGTTGGCCAGGTCCGCGCCGGTCATGCCGGGGGTCGTCCGCGCCAGCTGGGCCAGGTCCACGTCCGTGTCGAGCGGGATGCGGCGGGTGTGGATCGCGAGGATCGACTCGCGCCCGGCGCGGTCCGGCGGGGAGACGTTGACGACCCGGTCGAAGCGTCCGGGCCGGGTCAGCGCCGGGTCGAGGATGTCGGCGCGGTTGGTCGCCGCGATGACGACCACGCCCTCCGAGCCGGAGAAGCCGTCCATCTCGGTGAGGATCTGGTTCAGGGTCTGCTCGCGCTCGTCGTGGCCGCTCACGGAGGCGCCGGCGCCGCGGACCCGGCCGATGGTGTCGATCTCGTCGATGAAGATGATCGACGGCGCCACCTTGCGGGCCTCGGCGAACAACTCCCGCACGCGGGAGGCGCCGACACCGACGATCATCTCGATGAACTCGGACGCGGAGGCGGAGAAGAACGGCACGCCCGCCTCGCCCGCCACCGCGCGCGCCAGCAGGGTCTTGCCGGTGCCGGGCGGGCCCGCGAGCAGCACGCCGCGCGGCATCTTCGCGCCCATCCTGCGGTAGGCGTCGGGATGCTCCAGGAAGTCGACGACGTCGTCCAGCTCGCCCTTGACCTCGTCGATGCCGGCCACGTCGGCGAACGTCGTGCGCTGGGTACCCGGCCGCAGCTCGACGGGTTTCGGCGGGGTCTTGCGGCCGAGCATCCCGCCGGGACCGCCGAGGCCGCCGGGACCGAACCGCCGCGCGATGAAGATCCACAGCGCCACCAGCACCGCGATGGGGATCAGCGAGATCAGCAGGTTGGACAGGAGGCTGCGCTCCTGCACGACCGGGCGCGCGGTGACCGTCACGCCGTGGCTGGTCAGGCTCTGCCAGAGCCGGTCCTGCGCGAAGGCCGGGCGCTGGGTGCGGAACTTGGTGTACTTCGCGCCCCCGTCCGGATTGGCCCGCGCGGTCTTGAGCTCGCCCTGGATCGCGTCGCCCTTGGAGTAGATCCTGGCGACGTTGCCGGCGTCGACCTGCCGGCTGAACTCCGTGTACGAGACCGTCGGTTCGTTGCCCCGGTTGAAGTAGGTCAGCCCCACATAGGCCAGCAGGAAGACCACGACCGCGGTGACGAGCAGGCCCCACCACCGCATCCTCCTGCCACCGGACCGCCTGGGCGTCTCGTCCGGGGTGCCCTCGGTGCGCCACGGCCGGTCGGGGCCGTCGCGGCGCGGCGCGGCATCGCTCATACCTCGGACGGTACGGCACCCGCGGGGTCCCGGCACGCGCTGAGCGCGCGGCCCCGGGGACCCGCGGGGTCCCGGCACGCGTCGAGGGCGCCCCCGTGGACCGGGGGCGCCCTCGACGTCGTCGGGCCGCGGTGTGCGTCAGCCCATGAACTTCTTGAACTCGTCCGGCAGTTCGAAGTCCTGACCGCCCTGCTGCGGCAGCCCGAGGGCGCCGCCCTGGGCCGCGGCGGCGCGGCGGGCGGCCTCCTCCTGCTCCTGCTGCTTGCGCTTCATCGGGTTGCCGGAGCGCTGCTTGCCCTTGGCCTTCTTCGGCTGCTTCTTCGTCCGGCCGGGGCCGCCGCCCATGCCCGGGATCCCCGGCATGCCGGGCATCCCGCCGCCCTGGGCCATGCGGGACATCATCTTGCGGGCCTCGAAGAACCGCTCGACCAGGTTCTTCACGGCGCTGACCTCGACGCCGGAGCCCTTGGCGATACGGGCGCGGCGGGAGCCGTTGATGATCGTCGGGTCCTGGCGCTCGCCCGGGGTCATCGACTTGATGATCGCGGCGGTGCGGTCGACGTCCCGCTCGTCGAGGTTGTTGATCTGGTCCTTGATCTGGCCCATGCCCGGGAGCATGCCGAGCAGCTTGGAGATGGAGCCCATCTTCCTGACCTGCTCCATCTGGGCCAGGAAGTCGTCCAGGGTGAAGTCCTGGCCCTTCTTGGACGCCAGCTTGGAGGCCATCTTCTCGGCCTCTTCCTGGCTGAACGTCTTCTCCGCCTGCTCGATGAGGGTGAGCAGGTCACCCATGTCGAGGATGCGGGAGGCCATCCGGTCCGGGTGGAAGGCGTCGAAGTCGTCGAGCTTCTCGCCGTTCGAGGCGAACATGATCGGCTTGCCGGTCATGTGCCGGATCGACAGGGCCGCGCCACCGCGGGCGTCGCCGTCGAGCTTGGAGAGCACCACGCCGTCGAAGCCGACGCCGTCGCGGAAGGCCTCCGCCGTGTTGACGGCGTCCTGACCGATCATCGCGTCGACGACGAAGAGGATCTCGTCCGGCGAGACCGCGTCCCGGATGTCCGCGGCCTGCTGCATCATCTCCTGGTCGATGCCGAGGCGGCCGGCGGTGTCCACGATGACGATGTCGTGGACCTTGGTCCGCGCGTGCTCGATGGAATCCTTGGCGACCTTGATCGGGTCGCCGACGCCGTTGCCCGGCTCGGGCGCGTAGACGGCGACGCCGGCGCGCTCGGCGACGACGCTCAGCTGGTTGACCGCGTTCGGGCGCTGGAGGTCGGCCGCGACCAGCAGCGGCGAGTGGCCCTGCTCCTTGAGCCAGCGTCCGAGCTTGCCCGCGAGGGTGGTCTTACCGGCACCCTGCAGACCCGCGAGCATGATCACGGTGGGCGGCTGCTTGGCGAAGCGCAGGCGCCGGGTCTCGCCGCCGAGGATGGTGACCAGTTCATCGTTGACGATCTTCAGAACCTGCTGGGCCGGGTTCAGGGCGCGGGACACCTCGGCGCCGAGGGCACGCTCCTTGACGTTCTTGATGAACGCCCGGACGACGGGCAGGGCCACGTCCGCCTCGAGGAGCGCGATGCGGATCTCGCGCGCGGTGGCGTCGATGTCCGCCTCGGAGAGCCGTCCCTTGCCGCGCAGATTCTTGAAAGTCGCTGACAGGCGATCGGAGAGAGTGTCGAACACGGCGCTCGCGGTCCTCGGGGTCGGGGATGGCTGGGAGAATCGCCCTCCAGGGTATCCCGGCCGGACAAAACCGGGTCACGGTCATGCGCGCAGCGTCTCCTCCAGCCGCCGCGCCACGGTCGCCGCCTCCTCGCCCGGCAGCGGGAGACCCGCCGGCCCGGTGACGTAGAAGGCGTCCACGGCGTTGGCGCCCAGGGTGGACACGTGCGCGCTGCGCACCCGGACCTTGGCGTCCTCCAGCGCCCGGCCGATGCGGAACAGAAGCCCGGGCGCGTCCTGGGCGCGGACCTCGATCACCGTGGCGTGCCGGGAGGCGGCGGGCGCGACCTTCACGCGCGCGGGGGGCGGCACCACGCCCCTGCGGCGCGGGTAGGCCGCGTCCCGTTCGGCGAGGCGGCCCGCGATGTCCAGGGAGCCGTCGAGGGCGCGCACGAGGTCGGCGCGCAGCCGGGTGGCCTGGGGCAGGGAGCCGTACTCGGCGGCGACCCGCCAGTTCAGGAGCAGGACGGCGCCGTCGTCGACGCCGTGCGGGAGCTCCAGGGCGCGCAGCTCGGCCGTGCGGACGGTGAGCCGGTGCATCGCGAGGACACCGGCGACCGAGGGCAGGACGCCGGGCTGGTCGGGGACGGCGATGAGCAGTTCCACGCCGAGCGGCTCGGGCTCCCGCGCGGCGGCCGCCTCCTCCTCGGTGGGCGGCTCGGTCTGGGCCCGCAGCGCCAGCACCGGGCCACCGGTGCGGATCGCCTCGACGGCGAGCCGCTCCTGCTCGGCGGTGGGCACTGCGGTGGGCTCGGGCTCGTCGGGCACGTCCCCGGCGAGGACCGCGGAGACCCGCCGGACGAGGTCCGCGACCAGGGAGCCGCGCCAGGACGACCAGGCGGCGGGGCCGGTGGCGAGGGCGTCCGCCTCGGTCAGGGCGTGCAGCAGTTCCAGGGTGCTCTGGGTGCCGACCGCCTCGGCGACCGAGCGGACGGTGGCCGGGTCCTCCAGGTCGCGCCGGGTGGCGGTCTCGACGAGCAGCAGGTGGTGGCGGACGAGGGTGGCGAGCACGGTCACGTCCGCGCGGTCGAAGCCGATCCGGGCCGCCACGTCCTGGGCGATGATCTCGCCGGCCACCGAGTGGTCGCCCGGCCAGCCCTTGCCGATGTCGTGCAGCAGCGCGGCGACCAGGAGCAGGTCGGGGCGGCTGACCCGGCGGGTCAGCTCGGAGGCGCGCACCGCGGTCTCGATCAGATGCCGGTCGACGGTCCACAGGTGCACGGCGTTGCGCTGCGGGCGGCAGCGCACCCGCTCCCAGTCGGGCAGCAGGCGGGTGACCAGGCCCTCGGCCTCCAGGGCCTCCCAGACCTCGACGGTGGGGCGGCCGGAACCGAGCAGGGTGACGAGCTGCTCGCGGGCCTCGGCGGGCCAGGGCGTGGGCAGCGGGCGCACGGAGGCCGCCATGCGCCGTACGGCGTGCAGGGAGAGCGGCAGTCCGGCCTGCGCGGCGGCGGCCGCGGCGCGCAGCGGAAGCACGGGGTCGCGTTCGGGGCGCGCGGCCCGGGCCAGCACCACCTCGCCGTCCTGCTCCACGACCCCCTCGGCGAGCGGCGACCGCTCGGCGACCGGTTTCCCCCCGCCCATCAGGGCGCGGAGCCTCGGCCGCACCGCGCGCGACCTCAGCACCCGCCCCACCTCGCGCCAGGTGACGTCACTGGCGTACGAGACGACCCGGGCCGATTCGTAGACCTGCCGCAGCAGGGTGTCGGCGTCCAGCAGGCCCAGCTCGGCCGCGACCTGGTCCTGCTCCTGGAGCGCGAGCCGGTCGGTGGCGCGCCCGGTCGTCAGGTGCAGGGCGTCGCGCACGTCGAGCAGCCGGCGGCGGGCGTCGGCGAGGCCCTCGCGCGGGGCGTCGGCCAGCCAGGAGGCGGCCACGGCGCGCAGCGCGGTGGCGTCACGCAGGCCGCCGCGGGCCTCCTTCAGGTCGGGCTCCAGCAGGAACTGGAGCTCGCCCTGGCGTTCGGCGCGTCCGGAGCACAGCTCCTGGAGTTCGGGGAGACGTTTCGGCGCCTGGTTGCGCCAGTCGGCGAGGACCGCGGTGCGCAGGCCCGCCGTCAGGCCTAGGTCGCCCGCGATGTGCCGGGCGTCCAGCAGGCCCAGCTGGACCTTGAGGTCCTCGCCGGCCGTCCTGCGGGCCTCGGCCGGGGTGCGGACCGAGTGGTCGAGGTCGAGGCCGAGGTCCCAGACCGGGTACCAGACGCGGTCGGCCAGGGCGGCGACCGCGCCGGAGTCGCCGCCGTCGTGCAGCAGGAGCAGGTCGAGGTCGCTGCGCGGGGACAGCTCCCCGCGGCCGTATCCGCCGACGGCGACCAGGGACACCCCGCGCAGCGCCCCGGCCGCGGAGGTGAACAGGCCGGACAGCCAGTCGTCGGTCAGTTCGGCGAGGGCCGCACGGCGCGGCGGCCCGGACCGCGCCCCCTCGGTGAGGAGGCGCAGCCGGGCCGCCGCGTACCCGCCGGGTCCCGAGTCCTCTGCTTCGTTCCGCACGTTCGTCCTCGTCACCCGGCGACTCCTGTCCTTCAGCCGTTCAGAGCGCGTCCGGACCGCGCTCGCCGGTCCGCACCCGGACGGCCGTCTCGACCGGGAGGGACCAGACCTTGCCGTCACCGATCTTGCCCGTGCGGGCCGCCTTGACCACGACCTCGATCAGCTGCTCGGCGTCGTCGTCCTCGGCCAGCACCTCGATACGGATCTTGGGCACCAGGTCGACGGTGTACTCGGCACCGCGGTACACCTCGGTGTGTCCCCGCTGACGACCGTAGCCGCTGGCCTCGGTGACCGTCAGGCCGTGGACGCCGAAGGCCTGCAGGGCCTCCTTGATCTCGTCGAGCCGGTGGGGCTTCACGACGGCGGTGATGAGCTTCATGCGTCCACCTTCTTGCTCTGCGCGGCGGCCGGGGCCGTGGCGGCGACGGTGCCGATGACGCCGCCACCCGCGCCGCTGAAGTCGTATGCGGTCTCGGCGTGCTCGGCCTGGTCGATGCCGGAGATCTCCTCGTCCTCGGCGACCCTCATGCCGATCGTCCTGTCGAGGACGAAGGCGAGGACCGCGGAGGCGATCAGGGAGTAGGCGAGGACCGCGAACACGCCGGCGCACTGCTTCCAGAACTGGTCCAGGCCGCCGCCGTAGAAGAGGCCCTTCACGTCGGACTGGCCCTTGCCGCTGGCGAAGAAGCCGATCAGCAGGGAGCCGGCGACTCCGCCGACCATGTGCACGCCGACCACGTCGAGCGAGTCGTCGTAGCCGAACCTGTACTTCAGGCCGACCGCCATGGCGCACAGGACACCGGCGATGGCTCCGACCGCGATCGCGCCGAGCGGGGAGACGGCACCGCCGGACGGGGTGATAGCGACCAGGCCGGCGACTGCTCCGGAGGCGGCGCCCAGCGTGGTGAACGCGCCGTGCCGGATCTTCTCGTAGGCGAGCCAGGCGAGCATGGCCGCGCCGGTGGCGACCTGGGTGTTGACGAACATCAGCGGGCCCACGCCGTCGTCGTTGCCGAGCCAGGAGCCCGCGTTGAAGCCGAACCAGCCGAACCACAGCAGGCCCGCGCCGAGCATGACCAGCGGAAGGCTGTGCGGGCGCATCGGGTCCTTCTTGAAGCCGACGCGCTTGCCGATGACGAGGATCACGCCGAGCGCCGCCGCACCGGCGTTGATGTGGACCGCGGTACCGCCGGCGAAGTCGATCACCCCGAGCTCGAAGGCCCAGCCGCCCGTGCCCCAGACCCAGTGGGCGACCGGGAAGTACACGATCGTGACCCACAGCACGAGGAACAGGGACCAGGCGGTGAACTTCACGCGGTCGGCCAGCGCACCGCTGATGAGGGCCGGCGTGATGATCGCGAACATCAGCTGGAACACGGCGAAGACGAAGACCGGGATGGTGTAGCCGGGCCAGAGGTCCGTCTTGCCGATCCCGCTGAAGCCGACGTAGCCGCCGGTCCAGCCGAGGAGCGAGCCCTTGTCGGTGCCGAAGGCCATCGAGAAGCCGTACAGCACCCACAGGACGGTCACTATGCCCAGGCTGATGAAGGACATCATCAGCATGTTCAGCGTGCTCTTGACGCGGACCATGCCCCCGTAGAAGAAGGCGAGGCCCGGGGTCATCAGCATCACCAGGGCGGAACAGATCAACATGAAGCCTGTGTTGGCGGACGACAGCTTGGGTGCGTCCGCCGCAAGCATGATGGCTGGTGCCATCGGCGTCTCCTCGTCGGTTGGTACGGCCCCGTGCGGGCGAAGCCTGAGCTGTGCGGTCGGTTGAGGGGTGGGCCGGTTATGCGCCCTGAGATTGGCGCAGCGTGGTTTCGGTCGACGCCCCTCGTTGTTTCGCCGCAGTGACGAAGGCGCCCTGTGTGTTACGCGTGGATGAATTGCGAGATGCCCGGCCGCGCGATCGTTATCGTGGCGCAACCTTCTCCACGGGAAGGCGCGACCTTCTCCGCGGGAAGGCGCGACGCGACCTTCTCCGCGCGAAAGGGAACCGGCCGCGGCGGCCTTCCGATGACCTGGCATGGGGGAGCCGAGTCGGGCAGTTCGGGAGGGCCGGCCGCGGCCGGGGTCTGGTGGGTCCGGGTGGGGGTCAGACCGCCTCGGCGGTCTCCGGCAGCTCGACGGCGAGCTGCTCGGTGAGATCGACGACCTCGGCGAGATCCCCGTAGTCGCGCACCGCGTTGTCGACGGTCTTGCGGATACGGGTGTTCACCCGTTCGGAGCGGACCTTCTTGGCGATCCGCATGGCCCGCGTCGCGTACTCCGTGCTCTGCTCGGGCTCGCGCCGCAGCAGGTGGACGGTGGCCATGCCGATCAGGTTCAGCGCGTACGACCGCTGGTGCTCGTGGTCGTCGGCGAAGAGCCGCACCGCCTTCTCCATCAGCGGCTCGGCCAGCGAGGCGTACGTGGGGCTGCGGCCGGCGACGTAGGCGAGGTCGCGGAAGGAGTGGGAGTTCTCGCCGTGCAGCTCGGCCTCGGAGAAGAAGCGGATCCAGTCGGGGTCCGGCTCGTCCCAGTCCCCGGCGTCGGCGAAGGAGTCCTCGGCCATCCGCACCGCCCGCTTGCACCGGCCGGGCTGGCCCATGTTGGCGTAGGCGCGGGCCTCCATCGCATACAGCATGGACTGGGTGCGCGGGCTCGCGCAGTCGCGGCTGCCGTACTGCGCGAGGTGGATGAGCTCCAGGGCGTCCTCGGGGCGGCCGAGGTGGATCATCTGGCGGCTCATGCTGGACAGCACGTAGGAGCCGAGCGGCTTGTCGCCGGCCTCCTTGGCGGCGTGCAGGGCGAGCACGAAGTACTTCTGCGCGGTGGGCTGGAGCCCGACGTCGTAGCTCATCCACCCCGCCAGTTCGGCCAGTTCGGCGGCGACCTTGAACAGACGGCGGGTGGTGGCCTCGGGCTGGGGTTCCTGGAGGAGGTCGGTCACCTCGTGCAGCTGGCCGACGACCGCCTTGCGGCGCAGGCCGCCGCCGCACTGGGCGTCCCACTGACGGAACATCACGGTGGTGGACTCCAGCAGCTCCAGCTCGGGCCGGGAGAGCCGGCCGGGGCGGCGGGAGGCGGCCGGCGGCTCGGGCTCCTGGAGCGGTGCGGGCGGGGAGGGCACGAGCCAGCGCTGCAACGGCTCGATGAGGGACGGGCCCGCGGACAGGGCCAGCGAGCTCCCGAGGAAGCCGCGCCGCGCCAGCATCAGGTCGCTGCGCGAGAACTCGCCGAGCAGGGCCACGGTCTGCGGGCCCGTCCACGGCAGGTCCACCCCGATCGCGGAGGGCGAGGGGCGGGCGGCGCGCAGGCCGAGGTCCTCCACCGACACCACACAGCCGAAGCGCTCGGAGAACAGCTCCGACAGAATCCTGGGAATCGGCTCGCGCGGGTTCTCCCCGTCCAGCCAGCGCCGTACGCGCGAGGTGTCGGTGGAGATGTGGTTCGCGCCCAACTGGCGTGCCCGGCGGTTGACTTGGCGGGCCAGCTCGCCCTTGGACCAGCCGCTGCGCACGAACCAGGAAGTGAGCAGCTCGTTGGGGCGCCTGTCCGCGCTCGCAGCGTTCGTACCGCCACCGCCGTTGCCGCTCACTGGAACGCCCCCATCCCTGAGACCACTTGTCGCCGAGTGCGCCAAGCCCTATCAGAATGCCCGTCAATACGGCCGTCCGTCCGCCGCTTCTCACCCTTCGAACGGACTGCCGACTTGCCTCCGGCATACCCACGAGTGCACGTGCCCCAGGCCTCGCACACTCACAGTAATCCTACGATCACCCGTCCAGCCACAGCGATCCCGGAAACGCCACCATTCGCCACCCCTTCGAATGAACTCTCGGTGGCCAGGGCGCGATTCACTTGACATAGGACAACAGCGGGCGGGCGGAGCGGGGCACGGGAGGGCGCGCACCACGGAACGCACCACCCGGGGCGCTGCCGGGCGCCGCCTGAACCCGGCCACGCCGGGGAGGGGGCGGGGACGGAGAGTCACGATCCGCTTCCGCCCCGTAACCATCGAGGCGCCGGAGCCGTTGGAGGGGGCATGGGGTTCACGATCGGCGGGATGCGCGAGATCCGCTCCGGCGCGCGGCGGCGCGGCCGGTCGTACCGCTCGGCGGAGGAGTGCACGGCGGTTGCCGAGTACACCGGGCTGTGGGGCTGGCCCGTGGTGCGGGGCGCGCGGACCGCGGGCGGCGCCTGCTCCTGCGGCCGCACCGACTGTCCCGCACCGGGCGCCCACCCCCTGGACTTCGCGCCCGAGATCCCGGCCGGGGCCACCCTCGACGAGGTGAGCAGGGCCTGGGCGGAGATGCCCGGGGCCGCGGTGATGCTGGCGGTCGGACGCGCCTTCGACGTGATCGAGGTGGCCGAGCCGGCGGGGCGGGGCGCCCTGACCCGGCTGGAGCGCATGGGCCTTCCGCTCGGCCCGGTGGCCGCGACGCCGGACGGGCGCGCGCACTTCTTCGTCGCCCCCGGCGCCGCCGTCGAACTGACCGGACTGCTCTACCGCATGGGCTGGGACGACCCCGGCTCCCTCGACCTGCGCGGCCTGGGCCCGGGCACGTACATCACCGCACCGCCCTCCGACCGGGGCGGCCTCGGCCCGGTGCGCTGGCTGCGCCCACCCGCCCTGGACACGGCGCAGCCCCCGGAGGCCCGCCTGCTCCTGGGCACCCTGGCCTACGTGGCGCACCGGTCCCGGGCGTAACCCCACGGAACGACGGGATCCGTCCGCGGCCCGTCCGGCCCGACGGCTTCGCCCACCGGCTCACCCGGACCCAGCACCTCCCGCTCCCCCCGGCACTCGCGACCCGCGGGCCGAGACGGCGCCCACGGCCCCCGCCCACCGGCTCACCCGGACGCAGCACGTCCCACTCCCCCGGCACTCGCGACCCGCGGGCCGAGACGGCGCCCACGGCCCCCGCCCACCGGCTCACCCGGACCCAGCACGCCCCACTCCCCCGGCACTCGCGACCCGCGGGCCGAGACGGCGCCCACGGACGGACACCCACCCGCGCCCCGCCCCCGGACACGACGACGGCGCCCGCCCCCGACTGGATCCCGGGGACGGGCGCCGCGTGTGGGGCGACGGGTTCGGTCAGTCGCCGATCAGGGCGTCCACGAACGCCTCCGCCTCGAACGGCGCCAGGTCGTCCGCGCCCTCGCCGAGCCCGATGAGCTTCACCGGTACGCCCAGCTCGCGCTGGACCGCGACCACGATGCCTCCCTTGGCCGTGCCGTCGAGCTTGGTCAGCACGATGCCGGTGATGTCGACGACCTCGGCGAAGACACGGGCCTGCACCAGGCCGTTCTGCCCGGTGGTCGCGTCCAGCACGAGCAGCACCTCGTCGAGCGGGGCGTGCTTCTCGACGACGCGCTTGACCTTGCCCAGCTCGTCCATGAGACCGGTCTTGGTGTGCAGCCGGCCGGCGGTGTCGATGAGGACCACGTCGGCCCCCATCTCCTTGCCCTCCTTGACCGCGTCGAAGGCGACGGAGGCGGGGTCGCCCGCCTCCGGGCCGCGCACGGTGTGGGCGCCGACCCGTTCGCCCCAGGTCTGGAGCTGGTCGGCGGCGGCCGCGCGGAAGGTGTCGGCGGCGCCGAGGACCACGCTGCGGCCGTCGGCCACCAGGACCCGGGCGAGCTTGCCGGTGGTGGTGGTCTTGCCGGTGCCGTTGACCCCGACGACCATCACGATGCCCGGCTTGCTGGTGGGCGGCTCGGTCCTGACCGTGCGGTCCAGGTCGGTGCCGACCAGTGTGAGCAGCTCCTCACGCAGCAGTCCGCGCAGCTCCTCGGGGGTGCGGGTACCGAGCACGCGGACGCGCTCGCGCAGCCGGTCGACGAGCTCCTGGGTGGGCTGCACGCCGACGTCGGCGGTGAGCAGCGTGTCCTCGACCTCCTCCCAGGTGTCCTCGTCGAGGTGCTCGCGCGACAGGAGGGTGAGCAGGCCCTTGCCCAGCGCGTTCTGCGAGCGGGAGAGTCGGGTGCGCAGCCGGACCAGCCGGCCCGCGGTGGGCTCCGGCACCTCGATGACGGGTGCCGGGAGCAGGTCTTCGGCGGTGGGCGGCTCCTCCACGGCGACGGGAGCGGAGCCGCCCGGAAGATCCACCTCCTCGATGGTCCGCCGCGGCTCTTCGCGCGGCGTCTCGGCCTCGTCGCCGACGTGCGGCTCGGCCGGTGGGGCGGTGATGTCGGGCGGCGCGGGGGGCGGCGGGGGCAGCGACTTTCTCCGTCGGCTGCCGACGATGAGCCCGCCGAGTGCGCCGAGCACGACCACGGCGATGACTACAGCAAGGATGACGGTTTCCATAACGCGTCCAGTATCAGCCATGGGTTGCGGCGACACCGTGCTTGTGCGTGCGCCGGGGAGACAAACACCACTGAAAGGCGCGAGTCGGATCAAAGTACGATGGAGCCTCTCGCGTCCACCCACGCGGAGTCGCGACGTCCAGTCCCCCAGTCTCCCCCCTCTCTCCCGCCACGACCGCACCTCCCCTGTCCCCCACGACCGAGGCACGGAACCACTTTTCTATGCGCAAGACCGCCGAGACCGAAGGCGCCCTGGAGACCCGCGGCATCGAGCAGGTGCCCGATCACGAGCGCACCGCCAGGATCCGCGAACTGTTCCCCACCTGGGTGGGCGCCAACATCAGCGTGCTGCTGCTCACGATGGGCGCGAGCCTCGTCGTGGCGTACCACCTCGACGTCTGGCAGGCGCTCGTCGTCGCCGCCGCGGCACCCGTCGTGTCGTACGGGCTGGTGGGGCTGATCGGGATCGCGGGCAAGCGGGGCGGGGCGCCCGGCATGGCGCTGTCCCGCGCGGTGTTCGGGCAGCGCGGGAACCTGCTGCCCGGTTCGCTGATCTGGGTCGCCCGCTGGGGCTGGGAGACGATCAACGCGGTGACCGGCGCCTACGCGATGCTCACCATCCTGAAGATCGTGTTCGGCCTCGACGCGAGCGGCGTGCTGGACATGGTCATGCTGCTGGCGTTCGTCGTCGCGACCTTCGCGATCTCCGGGCTCGGCATCAACGCCGTGCAGCGGTGCAACAAGTACGCGACCTACCTCTTCGGCCTCTTCTCGGTCCTGGTCCTCGGCTATCTGGTGGTGCGCACCGACTGGTCCGCGGTCGTCGGCCGGCCCGCCGGGTCCGCGGCCGCGGTGATCACGGGCGTCGGGCTGATCGCGGCGGGCGGTGTCAGCTGGATCCCCTCGGCGCCGGACTTCACCCGCTACCTGCCGCGCACCGCCTCCTCGAAGGCGATCGTGGGCACCACGGTCGGCGGCGCCGGTCTCGTCGTCCTGCCCATGGTGCTGATGGGCGCGGTGATGGCGGTCTCCACTCCGGACCTGGCATCCGCCGTCGACCCGGTCTCCTTCCTCGGCGAGATCCTGCCGACGTGGCTCGCGGTGCCGTACCTGCTGATCGCCCTGATCGGGATGCTGCTGATCAACTCGATGTCGATGTACTCGGCGGGCTTCACCGCGCAGACCCTCGGCTTCCGGGTGCCGCGTCACTGGGCGGTCTCGGTGAACGCCGTGATCTCGCTCGCCTTCGGCGGTGTCCTGATGCTGGTGGCGACGAGCTTCCTGGGCTCGTTCATCGCGTTCCTGTCGCTGCTCGCGGTGGCCTTCTCCGCCTGGGTCGGCGTCTTCGGCGCGGACATGCTGCGGCGCGCGGAGTACGACGGCCGCGCCCTGGCCGACACCACGCGCACCAGCGCCTACTGGTACCGGGGCGGCTTCTCCCCCGCCGCGGTGGCCGCCTGGGCGGCCGGCCTGGGCGCGGGCCTGATGTTCACCACTTCCGACTGGTTCACGGGCCCGCTGGCCCGGAACAACGTCGTCGGCGAGTACGGCCTCGGCTGGGTGGCCACGATCGTGATCTCGGGCCTGCTGTACACGGTGCTGCCGAAGCCCACGGTGGCGACTGCGCCCGCCGACGCGCCGGAGCGGGCCGAGGAGCGGGCGGGCGTCGGCGCCTGACCCCGCCGCGCCGGCCGGGCCCCGATCCGAACGGCCACCCTCGACGCCCTGGCGACCTGACACTCCGTCAGCCACGTCCCCCTGCACACCCGCCCGGTGAAGGGGGACGTCGCCATGCCTGTCACGGTCGTCCGTCTCAACCTCGTCGAGCCCGGCGCCACCCCGGCCTCGCTCGGCGCGCGCTACCGGGCGGCCGTCGAGATGGCAGCCGCTGCTGGTGGGCGGCTCCTCCCGGGCCGCCGCGCGCCGGGCCGCCCGGCTCGGCCTGCCCTTCTTCCCGAGCGCGCACCTGCCGGAGCGAGGCGTACTACCGGGACCGGCCGGCCGAGTACGGCGCCGAGGGCCGGCGCGTGATGCCCGCCGCCGAAACACCGCTGCTGCACCTCGCCGAGGACCCCGACCGCGCCTGGGCCGAGTACGGCGAGCACCTCCTGCACGAGGCCCGGACCTACGCCTCCTGGCAGTCCGGCGGCATCCGCTCGGCGGTGCGGTCGGACTTTCGCGGACCGTGGCGGAGGTGCGGGCGGGGGGCGTGTACCGGATCCCCATGCCCGAGCAGCGCCTCGCGCAGAACCTGGACACCCTGGTCCTGCACCCGCCGGCGGGCGGGATGCCCCTCGACGAGGGGCGGCGCAGTCTGCGCCGGTTCCGCGAAGACGTACTGCCCCGGCTCGGTGCGCGAGCCGGGGCAGTACGTCCTACGGGGTTCGAGGAGAGGGGCAGCGGGGACTTGGCCCGTCTCCTCGAGTCAGTGGGCCTCTGGCGAGGCTCAGCCCATCTCCTCCAGCGACTTGCCCTTCGTCTCCTTGACGAACTTCAGGACGAAGGGGATGGAGAGCGCGGCGAAGACCGTGTAGATCACGTAGGTGCCGGCCAGGTTCCAGTCGGCCAGCGACGGGAAGCTCGCGGTGATGGCCCAGTTGGCGATCCACTGCGCGGCGGCAGCCACGCCCAGGGCGGCGGCACGGATCTTGTTCGGGAACATCTCGCCGAGCATGACCCAGACGACCACACCCCAGGAGAGGGCGAAGAAGAGCACGAACAGGTGGGCGGCGATCAGGGCGATCCAGCCCTGGGTGGCGGGGAGCTTGCCGCCGACCAGGTCGTGGGAGAAGGCCCAGGCCTCCAGCGCCAGGCCGAGGGCCATGCCGACCGAGCCGATGAGCGCGAGCGGCTTGCGGCCGACGCGGTCCACGAAGATCATCGCGATCACGGTGCCGACGATGTTGATGATCGACGTGGTGAACGAGTAGAAGAACGAGTCCGTCGGGTCGACGCCGACCGACTGCCACAGCGTCGAGGAGTAGTAGAACGCGACGTTGATGCCGACGAACTGCTGGAAGACCGACAGGCCGATGCCGACCCAGACGATCGGCTTGAAGAAGAAGCCGCCGCCGAGCAGGTCCTTGAAGCTCGACTTCTCCTCGCGCTTCATGGCGGTCTCGATCTCGGCCACGCGGGCGTTCAGGTCGGCGTCCTTGCCCTCGACCTCGGCGAGGATCTGCCGGGCGCGGTCGCGCCGGCCGACGGAGATCAGGAAGCGGGGGGACTCGGGGATGGCGAAGGAGAGCAGCCCGTACAGGACGGCCGGGACGACCATCACACCGAGCATGACCTGCCAGGCCTCCAGGCCCCACAGGGTGCCGCGCTGGTCGCCGCCGGCGGCGTTGAGCAGGCCCCAGTTGACCAGCTGCGAGATGGCGATGCCGACGACGATCGCGGCCTGCTGGAAGGAGCCGAGACGGCCGCGGTAGGCGGGCGGGGCGACCTCGGCGATGTAGGCGGGGCCGATGACCGAGGCCATGCCGATGGCGAAACCGCCGACGACCCGCCAGAAGGCGAGGTCCCACAGCGAGAAGGGCAGCGCGGAACCGACGGCGCTGACCGTGAAGAGGACGGCGGCGATCTGCATGCACCGGATGCGGCCGATGCGGTCGGCTATGCGGCCGGCGGTCGCGGCGCCGACGGCGCAGCCGATGAGGGCGATGGCGATGACCTGGGCCAGCGCCGCGGAGCCGACGTCGTAGCGGTCCCGGATGGCCTCGACCGCGCCGTTGATCACGGAACTGTCGTAGCCGAAGAGGAAACCGCCCATCGCGGCCGCCGCCGCGATGAAGATGACGTGCCCGAGATTCTCGGGTTGAGCCGTCCTGGCTCCTGACTTGGGTGCCTGCGCTGTGCTGGTCACGTGTACTCCTCGGGCCACCGGCAACGCTGCCGGGGGTGGGGGGACTGCCCTTCGGGTTCGTGAGACCTGAAGGTAAAAGCAACGTTGCAGAGACTATGCCTTCAAGTTTCGAAGTCAATAGGGCAACCGTTGTGAGCTTCCCCGGACGGCGTGTCGGCCTTGTGTTCAAGTAGTGAACCCAGATAGGACTCTCGGCCCGTCTACCCCCGAAGTCCCGTGGGCATACGGGGGCTCCGGTCCCGCCGGGACGGAAGCACCCGAAGCGGGGCCGTGGTCAGCGCAGACGCTGGGAGATGACCTTCGACACACCGTCGCCCTGCATGGAGACGCCGTACAGCGCGTCGGCGACCTCCATCGTGCGCTTCTGGTGCGTGATCACGATGAGCTGCGAGGCCTCCTGCAGCTCCTGCATGATGCGGATCAGCCGCTGCAGGTTGGTGTCGTCGAGCGCGGCCTCGACCTCGTCCATGACGTAGAACGGGCTCGGCCTGGCCTTGAAGATCGACACCAGCAGGGCGACCGCCGTCAGCGACCGCTCGCCGCCGGAGAGCAGGGACAGCCGCTTGACCTTCTTGCCCGGCGGACGCGCCTCCACGTCCACGCCGGTGGTGAGCATGTTGTCGGGGTCGGTCAGCACCAGCCGCCCCTCACCGCCCGGGAAAAGGCGGCTGAAGACGCCCTCGAACTCGCGGGCGGTGTCCCGGTAGGCCTCGGTGAAGACCTGCTCGACGCGCTCGTCGACCTCCCTGACCACCTGGAGCAGGTCGGCGCGGGTCTTCTTCAGGTCCTCGAGCTGCTCGCTGAGGAACTTGTGGCGTTCCTCCAGCGCGGCGAACTCCTCCAGGGCCAGCGGGTTGACCTTGCCGAGCTGCTGGTAGGCGCGCTCGGCCGCCTTCAGCCGCTTCTCCTGCTCGGCGCGCGCGTACGGCCGGGGCCGGTTGCGCGGGTGCTCCGGATCCTCCGGCAGCTCCTCCCCCTCGGCGGGCGGCGAGGGCGGCACCGACTGGTGGGGGCCGTACTCGGCCATCAGCCCGGCCGGTTCGACGCCGAGCTCCTCCAGCGCCTTCGTCTCCAGCTGCTCGATCCGCAGCCGCTTCTCGGCGCCGAGCACCTCGCCCCGGTGCACCGAGTCCGTCAGCTTGTCCAGTTCGGCCTTGAGGTCGCGCCCCTCGCTGCGCGCCCGGACGAGCTCCTGCTCGCGGCGGGCCTTGGCGGCCTCGGCGGCGGCCCGCTCCCGCTCCGCACGGCCCAGCGACACCTCGACGTGCGCGAGGAGCTGCCGGGCGCCGGAGGCGACGGCCTCGGCGACGGCCGCCTCGTGGCGCAGCCGGAGGCGCCGCTGCTCGGCCCGCGCACGTGCTTCGCGTTCGGCGCGGGCGGCCCGGTCCAGGGAGTCGGCCCGGCCGGCCAGCCCCTTGACCCGCTCCTCGTGGGTACGGGCCTGGAGGCGGGCCTCCATCTCGGTCTGGCGGGCGTTGGCGCCGTCGGCGGCGAGCCGGTCCCGTACGGAGGTGTCGGGCTCCTCCTCGATCGGCATCTCCTCGGCGACGGCGAGCCGTTCGGCGAGTTCCTCCACCTCCTGGCGGGCCTTGTCGAGCGCGTCCTGGGCCCGGGCGGCCGCCGCCGCCGACCGCTCGGCCTCGCCCGCCGCGCCGCGCGCCTGCCCGGCGAGCCGCCCGAGCTGCTGCGCGACGGCGGACTTCTCCCGGTCCGCGGCCCGGCGCCGCTCGCCGACCTCCTCGACCAGCGCGGCGCACTCGGTGCGCTGCTCGGCCGCCCGGGCCTGGGCCGCGGTCAGCTCCTCGCACCGCACGGCCAGTTCCGCCAGTTCGGCGGCGGCCTCGTCGACGGAGGCCTGCACCTCCAGCAGGCTGGGCGCCCCGGCCGAGCCGCCCTGCGCGAAATGGGCCCCGAGCACATCGCCCTCGGCCGTCACGGCGGTCACGCCGGGCTGCGCGAAGACCAGCTCCTCGGCGTCCTCCAGGGTGCCGACGACGACGATCCCGCGCAGCAGCCGCCGCACCGCGGGCATCAGTTCGAGAGGCCCGCGGACGAGGTCGGAGGCGCGGGGCGGCCCGTCGGGACGCTCCCGCTCCGGTACGTCGTCGGGGGCGCCGGCGACGAGCAGCGCCGCGCGTCCGGCGTCCTGTTTGCGCAGCAGGCGGATCGCGTCCGCCGCCGCGGAGGGCGTCCGCACCGCGAGCGCGTCCGCGGCCGCGCCGAAGGCCGCGGCCAGCGCGACCTCGTGGCCGGGGGTGACCGTCAGCAGCTCGGCCGCCGGGCCCAGCAGTCCGGTGAGCCGGTCCCGGGCGCCGAGCAGCGCGCCCGTGCCGTCCTTGCGGCGCAGTCCCATGGCCAGGGCGTCGTGCCGGGCCTGGGTCGCCGCCCGGCTGCGCTCGGCGGCGGTGACCGCCTCGCGGGCCGCCGTGAGGCCGGCCTCCGCGGCGGCGAGCCGCTCCTTGGCGGCCTCGTGCCGTGCGGCGAGCTCCTCGTCGCCCGCGTCGAGTCCGTCGACCTCGGCCTTGAGCGCCTCGTACTCCTCCTGCGCCGCGCCGGCCCGGTCGCGCGCCTCGTCCCGTGCGGCGGCGAGCCGGTCGATCTCGGCCTGGGCGGACGCGGCGCGCGAACGGGCCGCGCCGACCTGGCCGCTGAGCCGGGCGAGCCCCTCGCGGCGATCGGCGATGGCGCGGGCCGCGTCCTTCAGGCGCCGCTCCTCCAGGGCGAGCTCGCGCTCCAGCTCGGCGCGGTGGGCGACCGTGTCGTCCAGGGCGCGCTGGGCCGCCTCCAGGGCCGCCTCCAGCTCGGCCTCCTGCTCGCGGATGCGGGCCGCCTCGCGCTCCATGTCCTCCGGGTCGCGTCCGCGCCGCTCCTCGGGGGGCGCCGAGGTGGCGCTCTTGACCCGGGCGTCGGCCAGGGAGACGGTGCCGCGGACGCGTTCGGCGAGCTGGGACAGCTCGTACCAGGTCTGCTGGGCGCGCTGGAGGCGCGGGGTGAGCCGCCGTACCTCGTCCTCGAGCCTGGCCTCGCGCTGGAGGGCCCCGCGCAGGTCCCGCTCGGCGGCTTCCTTGCGTTCCTTGAGCGCCGCCTCGTCGGCGACCTCGGCCTGGAGCGCCTCCCGCAGCCGTACGAGGTCGTCGGCGAGCAGGCGCAGCCGGGCGTCGCGGAGGTCGGCCTGGATCACGGCCGCGCGGCGGGCCACCGCGGCCTGGCGGCCGAGCGGTTTGAGCTGGCGGCGCAGTTCGTCGGTGAGGTCCTGCACGCGGGCCAGGTTGGCCTGCATCGCGTCCAGCTTCCGCAGCGCCTTCTCCTTGCGCTTGCGGTGCTTGAGGACGCCCGCGGCCTCCTCGATGAAGGCGCGGCGGCCCGTGGGGTCGGCGTGCAGGACGGAGTCGAGCTGGCCCTGGCCGACGATGACGTGCATCTCGCGGCCGATGCCGGAGTCGGACAGCAGTTCCTGGATGTCGAGGAGCCGGCAGGTGTCGCCGTTGATCTGGTACTCGCTGCCGCCGTTGCGGAACATGATCCGCGTGATGGTGACCTCGGCGTACTCGATGGGCAGGGCCCCGTCGGAGTTGTCGATGGTCAGGGACACCTCGGCGCGGCCGAGCGGGGGTCGCCCGGTGGTGCCGGCGAAGATGACGTCCTCCATCTTGCCGCCGCGCAGCGACTTGGCGCCCTGTTCGCCCATGACCCAGCTGAGCGCGTCCACCACGTTGGACTTGCCCGAGCCGTTCGGTCCGACGACGCACGTGATGCCCGGCTCGAACCGGAGCGTGGTCGCCGAGGCGAACGACTTGAAGCCGCGGAGGGTCAGGGCCTTGAGGTGCACGCCGCCGGACTCTACCCGCCGCCGATGTCCCGCTCCATGAACCCGCGGTTTCACCGCCGAACGTGCAGGGCAGACCAAACGTTAAAGACGGTGAAAGGATGCACGGGGGCAAGAAAGAAAGAAGGGACGCCGAAGCGTCCCTTGCAACTCTGACGGCTGAGCGGTTGATACGGGCAGCCCAACCACTGTGTCGGGGTGCGATGCAGTGATCAGGTGAGCGCAGGCTCCGCCTGGTGTGCGTCGACGCGCTCCATGATCCTGTCGTGAGAAGCGGCAGCCGCCAGCGCGTCGTTCTCCGCCTGGATGCGTACGAGTTCGGATTCCAGGTCCTGGACGCGCTGCTGGAGCCGTCGCATCTCGGCGAGGAGTCGAGGGTCGGAGCCGCCGACGTAACCGAGAAGCGCCTTTGCCATGATGGATGGTCCTCCACACTGAGTGACCGACCGAGCCGGTGTGGGTCGTGAGGGATTAGCACCCGGAGTGCTTGGCACTGTTGAGTTCGTGCTGCCGTTCATCCATGCCAAACAGCTAAGGTGCGCGGGTTTTCAGCGTCTCACCAAAAAGTTTGACGGTCAACACGATCACGCCCCGTATCGACGGGCGTCCCGGGGGCGCGCGGCCGGAAGAAGGCGGCGCGGCTGCTCCTGCGGGCCCCTCGGGGCGTGGCGATCATCCTGCCGTGCGGAGCGCGCCACGGCAAGCCCTTCTCGGCAACGACCTGCTCCTTTCCCGCTCCGGGCCTGCTTCCGGCAGATGCCCCCGGCACGCGACTCCGCTTCCGGCGCGCTCCGGGCGGGTCGGGCTCAGCGCTCGACGAACCCCTCGTAGCCGCCGCGGGGTGTGTCCCAGATCTCGGTGACTCCGTCGACGCGTCCGGGCGTGTCGCCGCCCTGAAGCCAGGCGAGCAGCCGCTCGCAGCCGTCGCGCGGGCCCTCGGCGACCACCTGGACCCGGCCGTCGCCGAGATTGAGAGCAAAACCACGCAGGCCGCCGATCTCCAGGGCCCTGGCCCGGGTGAACCAGCGGAAACCCACACCCTGGACGCGTCCGCGCACCCACGCGGTCATCCGTACATCCTCGCTCATGGGTGCAACCTAACGGGCCAATGTCTCCGGGGGCACTTCCTCCTCCCGCCCCATGCGGTACCGTCCCCACCCAATGAATCTCATATGAAACTCACTCGATCGAGTGAGTTGGGTTGACCACGACGGCTCTGCGCCCGGGTCGACCGCCGGGGACGAGGAAGGCCAGGACATGGGACGCCACCGACGCTCGGACTCGGACGCCGGCCGCGCCGCCACGGGGACCACGGAGACATACGGCGCGTACCCGCAGGGCCACGACGACCCCTGGGACCCGTACCCGCCCGGCTACGACGTGCGGGACCCGTACCTGTCCAGCCACGACCTCCGGGACCCGTACTCGCCGAGCCAGACCGTCTGGGACCCGTATTCACCCAGCTACGGCCTCCGGGACCCGCACCCGCACGGAAACGGCCTCCGGGACGTGTACGCGGACGACGACCGCATGGGTATCGCGCCCTACCTGAACCCGGACCTGTACGCCGACGCCTACGCCAGGGCCGCGGAGTACCTCTTCACACCGGACGAGCCCCACGCCCGCTCCACCGACACCGTGACCTTCCCGGCCGAGGGCTTCTCCCCCGCGGAGGGTCCTCGCCGGGCCGGCGGGCACCGCCGCCGGAAGGAGGCCGCCGCCACGCCCGTACGCTCGGGCCTGCTCGGAGTCTCGGCCGCCGTCGCCATCGGCACGGTGGCCGTGGCGACCGGGGCGGTGCCGGGTCTGGACAACTACAAGCTGGGCGGCGGAAGCAGCAGCGGCGCCGACGCGGTGCAGGCGGCGGGATCTCCGACGAACTCGGCCTCGGAGCAGGGCGGCACCTCGGGCAGTGCCCAGGGCCGGACCGGCGGCTCGTCGACCAGCCGTGACGCGGACCGGTCGGCCGCACCGGGGCAGTCCGCCTCCGGCTCGGCCTCGGCGTCGGCCTCCGCCGCGCCGTCGGCCAGGCCCACCGGGTCGCCGTCGGTGAAGCCGACCCCGGCCGCGCCGAGCCGGACCGAGCAGCCCGAGCCCAGCACGCCGGCCCACAAGCCCCCGAAGGCGGGGGGCAGGAACAAGGCCCCCGCGGCGGTCTCCCAGCAGGCGGCCGCCGAGGCACAGGTGCTCCAGCTCGTCAACGAGGAGCGGGCGAAGGTGGGCTGCAGCCCCGTGACGGCGGACAGCGCACTGACCGAGCTGGCGGAGAACTTCAGCAAGGCCATGGCCGACCAGGACTTCTTCGACCACACCGACCCCAGCGGCGCCTCGCCGTGGGACCGGGCCGCGAAGCTCGGCATCACCGGCCTCGGCGGCGAGAACATAGCCCGGGGCCAGGCGGACGCGGCGGCGGTGATGGAGGCGTGGATGAACAGCCCCGGCCACCGCGCCAACATACTGAACTGCGACTTCAAGACCCTGGGCGTGGGCGCACACTTCGGCTCCGGCGGCCCCTGGTGGACACAGGACTTCGGCTATTGAGACAGCCGCAGGCCAGACGGTAAGCACCCTGCCGGGCCGTGTCCGGGCCGTCGATCGTGGGTTCCTCGTCCATGAAGACGATCCACGGCCGTGGCCATCAGGCATGACGCCGGTCGTCCACCTGAATGTCCAGGTCCGGCCACGTCATGGCCAGACGCTTCCACTGCCCGTCCATGGCCACATCCATCGAACGCGACGGTGTGTCCGGTCTGAAGTGGACGAGTGTCCCGGTGCTGCCGTCGTCCTCGACGGGTTCGAGGCCGGTGACCGGAATGCCATGTTCATAGCGTTGGGTCCAGGCCCCGTCGGGGCGACGGTTGGTATGGACGAGCCACTCACTCAGCGCCGCCACGACGGACATGCCGCGGCGCGGATGGCCGTCCGGAAGCAGCTCCGCGTCCGGGAAGTCGAAGAAGCGCAGGTCCTTTGTCGCCATGACCGGCTTCTTCACGATCTGCCCGTGCTCATCCCTACGGGTGTCGGTGCCCCGTCCGTCATCCGCCACGGACACGGAGCCGTCCGGACGGAGACTGACGAGGCAGCGTCCTCCGCCCCTGCTCGACGCCTCGTCGGCGGCATAGGCAAGCACTTCGAGGACAAGGTGCCACGGACCACCTGGCGCGAACCTCTCCGGGCTCCGTCGCACGGACGCCAGGTGGTCCGAATCGACGGCATTTGACCAATCATGCGTGGTATTGACCCACGAACCCCTCGAGACGCCCATCGGACAAGTGTCCCGCCTGGCTCACGCCGCCCTCAACCTTCACGGCTGAGGTGCTGTTGTCGCAGGTCGCCGGGCCGGAGACCTGAGCCCGCGAGGCCTGAGCCCGCGCCCTCGGCGGCCAGTGGCAGTCGAAGCGCCAGTCCCAGGGGAGGCCGCGGCACTGGCGGCAGGGGAAGAAGTGGACGGCCACCGACAACCCCGTACCGCGCGAACTTACTCATGGACAGCGCCAACCACGGGGTAGCGCTGCGTTCGCGTACGCTGGGGGTATGAGCATCGCGCAGGAGTGCACGGAGGAGCAGAACCTCCCGTACAACGTGTTCGCCAAGGCCTGTCCCTCGCGCGGCACGCTGGAGCACGTCACCGGTCGCTGGGGTTCGCTCACCCTCGGCGCACTGCACGAGGGCTCCCTGCGCTTCAACGAGCTGCGCCGCCGCGTGGACGGCGTGAGCGAGAAGATGCTGTCCCAGACGCTGCACGCGCTGGAGCGCGACGGTCTGGTGCACCGCGAGGCCCAGCCGACGAACCCGCCCCGCGTGGACTACGAACTGACCCCCCTCGGCCACGAGGTCGCCGGGCGGCTGCTGGCCCTCATCCAGTGCGTGGAGGGCCGTATGGACGACGTGCTGGCTGCGCGCGAGGCGTACGACGCCCGCCGGGTCTAGTGCGGTAACCGGAAAGGTTCACCGGCGTCTGCGGCATGATCCGCCGGACAGGCCCTGGTCCCGGCTAGCGCGCGGCGGGGCCGTAGGGACCGGGTGGGACGCGGACGGCGCGGAGGCGTTCGCGCGGTGCCCGCTGGCACTTCGGGCAGAAGTAGCTGGAGCGGTTCATCCACGGGCGGCGGCGCATCGGGGTGGCGCAGCGGCGGCAGGGCAGGCCCTCGCGGCCGTAGGCGTCCAGGGAGCGGTCGAAGTACCCGGACTCGCCGTTGACGTTGACGTAGAGGCTGTCGAAGCTGGTGCCGCCCAGGGCCAGGGCCTGGTTCATCACGTCCCTGACGTGGCAGAGGAGTTCGGCCGTGCGCGGCCGGGTGAGGGTCGCGGTGGGGTGCTCGAAGTGGATGCGGGCCCGCCACAGCGCCTCGTCCGCGTAGATGTTGCCGACCCCGCTGATCAGCGACTGGTCCAGCAGCGCCCGCTTGATGGTGGTGCGCTTGCGGCGCAGCGCCCGGTGGAAGGCCTCGTCGTCGAACAGCGGGTCGAGGGGGTCCCGGGCGATGTGGGCGATGACGTCGGGCAGCCCGTCGGGGGTGGTGTCGTGCAGCGAGAGCCCCCCGAAGGTGCGCTGGTCGACGAAGCGCAGCTCGGTGCCGAGGCTGTCCGCGAACCGGATGCGGATGCGCAGGTGCTTCTCGGCGGGCGCCTCCCGGGGCTGGACCAGCAGCTGGCCGCTCATGCCGAGGTGGGCCAGGATCGCCTGGCCGGAACCCTCCAGGGGCAGCCACAGGTACTTGCCGCGGCGGTGGGGTATGCCGATGCGGTGCCCCTCGAGGCGGTGCGCGAAGTCGTCCGGGCCGGCGAGATGCCGCCGGACCGCGCGCGGGTGCAGCACCTCGACGTCGGCGACGGTCCGGTGGGCGACCCACCGCTCCAGGCCGCGCCGTACGACCTCGACCTCGGGCAACTCGGGCATGGACTCCCCCGTCTTCCGCGGGTCCGCGGCCCCGCGGCACTCGGCCTCGGGGCCGCCGGCCCTCCTCTACGACCGAGCGCCCGGCCCCGGGCAGGGGCGGGCGCTCGGGTGCGCTGTGCTGCGGAGCGGTGCGCGCCGGGTCAGGCGGAGGCCGACTCGGCGTCCGCGTTGTCCCCGGCGGCCGCGACGGCCTCGGCCGCCGCCTTGGCGCGCTCGTCCGCCGCGGCCCGGATGGACCGCCAGGCGGACTCGGCGGCCTGCTGCTCCGCCTCCTTCTTGCTGCGGCCGGTGCCGGTGCCGTACGAGACGCCTCCGACGCGGGCGGCAGCAGTGAAGGTCTTCTCGTGGTCGGGTCCGGTCTCCGTGACCAGGTACTCGGGCACGCCGAGCCCCTCGGTCGCGGTGAGCTCCTGGAGGCTGGTCTTCCAGTCCAGGCCGGCTCCGAGGTTCGAGGACTTCTCGATCAGCGGGTCGAACAGGCGGTGCACCAGTTCGGAGGCCGCGTCGAGGCCCTGATCGAGATAGACCGCGCCGATCACCGCTTCCAGGGTGTCGGCGAGGATGGACGCCTTGTCCCGGCCGCCCGTGCCCTCTTCACCACGGCCGAGCCGGATGAAGGAACCCAGGTCGAGGCCGCGGCCGACCTCCGCCAGCGCACGCGAGTTGACCACCGCGGCCCGCAGCTTGGCCAGCTGGCCCTCGGGCAGGTCGGGGTGGGTGCGGTACAGCGTGTCGGTGACGACGAGACCGAGGACGGAGTCCCCGAGGAACTCCAGACGCTCGTTCGTCGGCAGACCGCCGTTCTCGTACGCGTACGAACGGTGGGTCAGCGCACGCACCAGAAGGGCGGACTCGAGCTGGTAGCCGAGCCGCCCTTCCAGAAGCGTGTGGGACGAGGCCGTGTTGTCCGACTTTTTCCGGGCGGTTGGTTCCGCCTTGGCGTCATCCGCCTTCTTGGCAGTGGACACGGTGCCTCTCACCAGCCGCTCAGACCTCGAGGACCTGGCGCTTGTTGTAGGTGCCGCACGACGGGCACGCGATGTGCTGCTGCTTGGGCTCGTGGCAGCGCTCGCACGCAACCAGGGTGGGGACCGCAGCCTTCCACTGCGACCGGCGGTGGCGCGTGTTGCTGCGCGACATCTTCCGCTTCGGAACAGCCACGGCTACTTCTCCTGCTTCTCGTCGACGCCCGCTTCGGCGCCGCTCATCTCGTCCTTCTCGCCGTCTTCGAGTGAACCGGCGAGTCCCTGCAGTGCCGCCCAACGGATGTCGACGGCGTCATGGTGGTGGTCCGGGTCGTCCGCGAGCCGCGCTCCGCACTCGGAGCACAGTCCCGGGCAGTCTTCCCGGCACACCGGCTGCATCGGCAGTGCGAGCACCACCGCGTCACGCAGCACGGGTTCGAGGTCGAACAGGCCGTCCTCGAGGAAGAGCCTGTCCTCGTCGTCCTCGGCGTCGTCGCCCGGTTCCGCGATCACGCGGCCCCGGTCGTCGGCGTCAGGGTACGAGAACATCTCCTGGAAGTCCGCGTCGAGCTCCAGCTCGACCGGCTCCAGACACCTTACGCACTCCCCCTCGGCCTGTGCACGGGCGGTGCCGGTGACGAGCACACCTTCCATGACCGACTCGAGTCGGAGTTCGAGCTCCACCGGGGCGCCTTCCGGCACTCCGACGACTCCCTGGACGCCGAAGTCCTTGGGGGCCGGAATCGAGCGGGTGAGCCGCTGCAGCGCACCGGGACGCCGACCCAGCTCGTGCGTGTCGAACACGAGGGGGTTGCGGTGGTCGAGGCGGGCGTTGGAGGCCATTCCTGCTTTCGATCTTCTGAGCTCAGAGGGACACTGCCCTGCGGTGTCGCCGGGCAGCGCTGATCGCGGGCTTATGCGCGACCGAAGAAACAGGATACTGGACCTTTCCCTGTCGGCCCAATTCGGGTGCGCACTCCGAGCCCGCACGGGCGTCGCGCCGCGGTCCGCCGACGGCCCGTGGCCGGTCCGGAGCGGCCCCCTGGCGGTCCCTGGCCTCTAGAGGCCGCGTTCCCGTTCGTAGGCCCGCATCTGCTCGGGCGTGATCATGCTGGTGTCGAAGAGGCTGGTCTCGTCGAGGGCGTAGCCCTGCCCCTGCTGGGCCTGGTGCGGCTGATGGGCCTGGTCCTGGACCTGGTGCTGGTCGTACGCCCCCTGCCCGCCGTCGTAGCCCTGGTAGGGGGCACCTCCCGCCGGAGCGTAGCCGGAGGTGGGGGAGTAGGGGTCGGCGTGCTGGTAGCCGTACGGGTCCGGCTGGGCGTACTCCTGCTGGTAGCCGCCGTACGCGTCCTGCTGCTGGTAGCCGTAGGCGGGCTGCTGGTCGTACTGCCGGGCCACGGCGGGCTGCGGCGGCACGGCCGGCTGCTGCGGTGCGGAGGTCTGCTCGGCCGGGGCGTCCCGCTCGGCGAGGGCGGCGAGGTCGGCCAGGTAGTCGGCGTCGCTGGAGTGCCGGAACGTCGTGGTGTCGTCGGCGAGGGCGCCGAGGTCGTCGGTGGCGATCCGGCCGTGCAGCTTCTGCCGGCCGCGGCCGACCGCGTCCAGGGTCTTGGCGAGGACCGCCTCGAAGGCGCCCAGCTTGGCGTCGACGTAAGCGTCCGCGTCGCGGCGCAGGGTGTCGGGGTCGTGGCTGCGCTCAGGGGCGTCCTCGTCCTCGTAGCCCTGCTCGTCGAGGCCGGGGCCGGTGCCGAGGAGCTTCTCGCGGCCGCGGCCGACCGAGCCGAGGGTCTTGGTGAGGACGACCTCGAAGTTGGCGAGCTTGGAGTCGACGTAGTCGTCGGCCTCGGCGCGGATCTCCTCGGCCTCGGTGCGGGCCTCGGTGAGGATCCGGTCGGCCTCGGCCTGGGAGCGGCGGGCGATCTCGGTGTCCGAGATCAGCGAACCGCGCTCGGCGTGCGCGCCGTCGATGATCCGCTCGGCCTCGCGGCGGGCCTCCTCCACCATCTGCTCGCGGCCGCCGATCAGCTCCTGGGCCTGCGCGAGCGAGCCGGGCAGGGCCTCGCGCACCTCTTCGAGCATCGCGAGCAGATCGGCGCGGTTGACCACGCACGAGGCCGACATGGGCATGGACCGGGCGCTGGAGACCGCGGAGACGATCTCGTCGAGCTTCTTCTGCACGTCCACCGTGTGCTCGCCACTCTCTACCGATGTGTTGGAGACGGACGGGACGACTGTACGGCCATGGCGCGGCCGCGGGACACCGGGTGACGGCCCGTCAGCCCCCGCCGGGTCCTCAGTCCTGCTTCAGACGCTCGCCGAGCGCGGCGAAGACCTGCGGCGGCACCAGGTGGGAGACGTCGCCGCCCCAGGCCGCGACCTCCTTGACCAGGGAGGACGACAGGAAGCTGTAGGTGGGGTTGGTGGGCACGAAGAGGGTCTCGACGCCCGTGAGGCCGTTGTTCATCTGGGCCATCTGCAGCTCGTAGTCGAAGTCGCTGACCGCGCGCAGGCCCTTGACGATGGCGGGGATGTCGCGCTGCTTGCAGAAGTCCACGAGGAGGCCGTGGAAGGCCTCGACCCGGACGTTCCCGAACTCGGCGGTGACCTGGCGGATGAGGTCCATCCGCTCGTCGATCTCGAACAGGCCCTTCTTGGACTTGTTGATCATCACGGCGACGTAGACCTCGTCGTACAGCCTGGAGGCGCGGGCGATGATGTCGAGGTGTCCGTTGGTGATCGGGTCGAACGACCCGGGACAGACGGCGCGGCGCACTAGTGATCCCTCGCTCTCCGGTCCGGTCATCGTGCGTCTTCGCACGTAGAGGCGGCGCGACCGTACCAAAACGTTCCCTCGCCGTAGCGACGGGCCCGGATCGCCTCGAAGCCGTCCGGCCACCGGAATTCGCCGCCTCTGGTGCTGCGCTCCACGGTGACGAGGGCTTCCTCCGCGAGCCACCCCTGGGTGCGGAGTGTGAGCAGAATCTCGCGAAGATCGTCGTCCGAGACGGCGTACGGCGGGTCGAGGAAGACGATGTCGTACGGCTCGGCCGGGGGTGGGGACTGGACGATCTGTTCCGCTTTGCCCGCCCTCACCTCGGCGCCGGGCAGGCCGAGGGACTTCACGTTCTCCCGGACGGTGCGGGCGGCCCGGGCGTCGGCCTCGACGAGGAGGGTGTGCCCGGCTCCCCGCGACAGGGCCTCCAGGCCCACCGCGCCGGAGCCCGCGTACAGGTCGAGGACGCGCTCGCCGCGCAGTGGGCCGCCGAGCAGGGACTGCCAGGTGGAGAAGAGGCCCTCGCGTGCGCGGTCGGAGGTCGGGCGGGTGCCGGTTCCCGGCGGGACGGCCAGGCGGCGTCCGCCGGCTGCGCCGGCGATCACGCGGGTCATTTCGGGTCCTTGGTCGTGGGCTGGTGACAGGTCCAGTCTGGCAGGCGGAGGTGGGGGGTGCCGCGCGTCCCGCGGCGGCCGCGGGACGGCCGCGGCAGCCCCACGGTCCGCGCGCGTCTCCGGGCAAGGCCGCTCACCCCTTCTCCAGGTACTGCTCCCTCTCGTCGTCCAGCAGGGCGTCCAGCGCGGTCCGCAGGCCGGGGAGCCGCTCCAGGCCGGGGTCGGCCGCGACGAGCGCGGCGGCCTCCTCGCGGGCCTCCGCGATGATCTCCTCGTCCTCGATGACGGCGAGCACGCGCAGGCTGGAGCGGGCGCCGGACTGGGCCTGGCCCAGGACGTCGCCCTCGCGCCGCTGTTCGAGGTCGAGTCGGGAGAGCTCGAAGCCGTCGAGGGTGGAGGCCACCGCGTTCAGCCGCTGGCGGGCGGCGCTCGCCTCCGGCATCTCCGTGACCAGCAGGCACAGTCCGGGCGCGGAGCCACGGCCGACGCGGCCGCGCAACTGGTGCAGCTGGGAGACCCCGAAGCGGTCCGCGTCCATGATCACCATCGCGGTGGCGTTGGGCACGTTCACTCCGACCTCGACGACCGTGGTGGCGACCAGGACGTGGGTCTCGCCGGCCGCGAAGCGGCGCATGACCGCGTCCTTGTCGTCGGGCGGCATCCTGCCGTGCAGCACCTCGACCGTGAGGTCCTTCAGCGGTCCCCGGGCGAGCTGCTCGGCCACGTCCAGGACGGCCAGCGGCGGGCGCTTCTCGGCCTCGTCCTCGGGGGACTCCTTCCGCGCGCCCTTCTTCGGGTCGTCCTCCTCGTCGCCGATGCGCGGGCAGACGACGTAGGCCTGGTGGCCGCCCGCCACCTCCTCGCGCACCCGCTCCCATGCCCGCGCCAGGAAGTGCGGCTTGTCGGCGGCGGGGACGACATGGCTGGCGATCGGCGACCGCCCGGCCGGCAACTGGTCCAGGACGGAGGTCTCCAGGTCGCCGAAGACCGTCATGGCGACCGTGCGCGGGATCGGCGTGGCGGTCATGACGAGCAGGTGCGGCGGCTGTTTGCCCTTGCCGCGCAGGGCGTCGCGCTGCTCGACGCCGAACCGGTGCTGCTCGTCGACGACGACCAGCCCGAGGTCGTGGAACTGGACCTTGTCCTCGATCAGCGCGTGCGTGCCGATCACGACGCCGGCCTCGCCGGTGGCCAGGTCGAGCAGCGCCTGACGGCGGGCGGCAGCGCCCATCGAACCGGTGAGCAGCACCACCTTGGTGGCGTGCTCGGCGCCGCCCAGCATTCCCCCCTCGGCCAGCTCGCCCATCATCTCGGTGATCGACCGGTGGTGCTGCTGGGCCAGCACCTCGGTGGGCGCGAGCATCGCGGCCTGGCCGCCCGCGTCGACGACGGCGAGCATGGCGCGCAGCGCGACCATCGTCTTGCCGGAGCCGACCTCCCCCTGGAGCAGCCGGTGCATCGGGTGCTCGGTCGCCAGGTCGTCGAAGATCTCCTTGCTGACCTTGCGCTGGCCCTCGGTGAGGGTGAAGGGGAGGCGGTCGTCGAAGGCGGTGAGCAGGCCGTCGCTCCTCGGTTCGCGGGGTACGGCCGGGAGCTGGGCGTCGGCGTACCGGCGGCGGGCGAGGGCGACCTGGAGGACGAAGGCCTCGTCCCACTTCAGCCGGGCGCGGGCGTCGGCGACGTCCGCCTTGGTGCCGGGGCGGTGGATCTTGAACAGGGCCTCGGGGAGGGTGACCAGGCCGCGTCCGGCGCGCAGCGAGTCGGGCAGCGGGTCGAGCGCCTCCTGCGCGCCGGGCAGCACGGTCTGGATCGCCTTGCCGATCTTCCAGGACTCCAGCTTGGCCGTGGCCGGGTAGATGGGGATGAGGGCGCCGGCCCAGCTCTCGGCCGTCTCCTCCGCGCCGTCGCCGTCCCCGCGCAGCAGCTCGTAGGCGGGGTGGGCGAGCTGGAGGCGCCGGTTGAAGACGGAGACCTTGCCCGAGAACATCGCGCGGGTGCCCGGCAGGAGCTCCTTGTGGGGCTTGTGCACCCCGTTGCCGAAGAAGACGAGCTGGAGGCGGCCGCTGCCGTCGGTGATCGTCACCTCCAGGCGCTGGCCCTTGCCGCGGGGGGCCCTGGGCGAGGCGAAGGTGTGCAGGCGGGCGTCGGCGACCTGGGCGACCACGGTGACGTGCTCGTCCATGGGCAGGTCGGCGAGGTGGGTGAGCTGGCCGCGCTCCTCGTACCGGCGCGGGTAGTGGTGGAGGAGGTCGCCGACGGTGTGCAGGCCGAGGTGCTCGGCCATCACCTTCGCGGTGGCGGGGCCGAGCACCTTCTTCAGTGGTTCTTCCAGTGCGGGCACGAGATCCATTGCACACCACCGCACTGACATTGCCGTAGACGTCTTGGGAAACCCCTGGTCAGACGGGTCGTCGTCGCCTTAGGATGACGCGCTCCGGCCCTCCCGCGGTCACCTCCCCACCAGGGGCCGCCCTACCCCGCGCCGCCCCGAAGTCCCCCCACCGGCGCTGTGACGATGGACTCCCAGATCTCACAGTCATCCCAGGAACCTCAGCCGGCCCACACCTTCCAGGTCGATCTGCGCGGCCTGGTGGACCTGCTCTCACACCATCTGTACTCCAGCCCCCGGGTCTATCTGCGCGAGCTGCTGCAGAACGCGGTGGACGCCGTCACCGCCCGGCGCGCCGGGGACCCCGGCGCCCCGGCCCGCGTACGGCTGACCGCGGACGGCGGCACGCTGCGGGTGGAGGACACCGGCGTCGGTCTCACCGAGTCCGACCTGCACGACCTGCTGGCGACGATCGGCCGCAGCTCCAAGCGGGCCGAGGGGCTGCAGGAGGCCCGCTCGGACTTCCTCGGGCAGTTCGGCATCGGCCTGCTGGCCTGCTTCGTGGTCGCCGAGCGGATCCGGGTGGTCAGCCGCAGCGCCCGGGTGCCCGGCGCGCCGCCCGTGGAGTGGACGGCGCGCGACGACGGCTCGTACACCGTGCGGACCCTGCCGGACGAGGCCCGCCGCGAACCCGGCACCACCGTCCACCTCCAGGCGCGGGCCGGAGCGGCCGAGTGGCTCGCTCCGGAGCGGGTGCTGGAGCTGGCACGGGACTTCGGGTCGCTGCTGCCGTACGACGTCCGGGTCGGCGACACCCCGGTGACGGACCTGCCCGCCCCCTGGGACCGGTCGTACGCCTCCCCCGCCGCCCGCCGGGTGGCGCTGGCCCGGCACTGCCACGACCTGTTCGGCTTCACGCCGCTGGACTCGATCGGCCTGGACGTGCCGCTCGCCGGGATCCGCGGGGTGGCGTACGTGCTGCCGTCGGCGGTCAGCCCGGCGCAGCGGGCGGGCCACCGGGTACACCTGAAGGGCATGCTGCTCACCGAGCGGGCCGAACAGCTGCTGCCCGACTGGGCGTTCTTCGTGCGCTGCGTGCTCGACACGGACAGTCTGCGGCCCACCGCCTCGCGCGAGTCGCTGTACGAGGACGAGACGCTGGCCGCCGTGCGGGAGGCGCTGGGCGAGAGGATCCGCTCCTGGCTCACCGGTCTGGCGGCGGGCGACCCGGAGCGGCTGGCCGCGTTCCTCGCCGTGCACCACCTGGGCGTGAAGTCCCTCGCCCGGCACGATACGGAGATGCTGCGCACGATGCTGCCGTGGCTGCCGTTCGAGACGACCGACGGGCGGCTGTCCCTCGAGGAGTTCGCGCAGCGGCACCCCGTCGTGCACTTCACGCGGACGGTCGAGGAGTACCGGCAGGTCGCGCCGATCGCCTCCGCACAGGGCATCGGGGTGATCAACGGCGGCTACACGTACGACGGCGAGCTGGTCGAGGCGCTGCCGTCGGTGCGCCCGGGGACGGTGGTCGCCGAGCTGGACGCGGACACCGTGACCGCGCACCTGGACGCGGTCGACCCGGCCGAGGAGCTGGCCCTGTCGGGCTTCCTGGCGGCCGCGCGGGCCAGGCTCGACCCGCTGGGCTGCGACGTGGTGCTGCGCGCCTTCCATCCGCTGTCGGTGCCCGCGCTGCACCTGGACGACCGGGCGGCCCGGCACGAGCAGGCCCGCGCGGACGCCGAGGCGTCGGCGGACGACCTGTGGGCGGGCATCCTCGGCTCGCTGCGCGGCGGCGCCCCGCGCGCGCGTCTGGTGCTCAACCACCTCAACCCGCTGATCCGGCGGATCAGTTCCCTGCGCGACGCGGACCTCGTCGGCACGGCCGCGGAGTCCCTGTACGGGCAGGCGCTGCTGATGGCGCAGCGCCCGCTGCGCCCGGCCGACTCGGCGCTGCTGAACCGCGCGTTCCTCGGCCTGCTGGAGTGGGCCACCCACAGCGACGGCGACTCGACGGAGGGCGGGGCCCGATGAGCTCGATCACCGACTTCGGCGCGCTGCGCCGGGCGATGGCGGACAACTCCGGGCAGCCGGAGGGGCCGGCGCGCAACGCGCGCGCGGAGCACCTGCTCGCCGAGGCCGAGCGGCTGGGCATCCCGCTCGCCGTGATCGAGGCGCTCGGGCACCAGTTGCAGGTCTACAACTACAGCTCTGAGAAGGACAAGATGTTCGTCCCGTTCGCGCGGCTGCTGCGCATGTGGGACGAACACCCCGAGGACTTCGACGAGTACGAGGCCCGCGGGCTGCACTGGTTCTTCAAGTGGATGTCGGCGGGAATGCTGGACCAGCCGCACGTCCCGCTGGCCTCGATCGAGAAGTGGCTCGGCGAGATGGAGCACCGCTACCGGCTCGCGGGGTACTCCGAACGGGCCGTGCGCAGTGCCGAGTTCAGCGTCGCCGCGCACGTCGGCGACCTGGCGCGGGCCGAGCGGGCGTACACGGCGTGGCTGGCGGCCGACCGGGACCGGATGGCCGACTGCCACGCGTGCGAGCTGCACGCGCAGGGCTGGTGGCAGGCGGAGCGCGGCCGGGACGCGGAGGCGATCGAGCTGTGGCGGCCGGTCCTGGAGGGCGAGTTCACCTGCGCGCACGAGCCGCACACCGCTCTCGCCTCCTCCCTGGCACCGCTGCTGCGGCTGGGCCGCCTCGACGAGGCACGCGCCCACCATCTGCGGGGCCTGCGGCTGGTGCGGCCGATGGAGAGCATGCGCGGCGCGTACGCCGACCACGTGGAGTTCTGCGCCCTGACCGGCAACGAGGCGCGCGGTCTGGAACTGCTGGCGGAGCGGCCGGCGTACTTCACCGACTCCGGGCATCCGCGCAGCAGGCTGGACTTCCTGGCGGTGGTGGCCCTGCTGATGGACCGGGTGACCGAGCTGGGCATGGCGGGGCAGCCGGTGCCCGGTCCGGCCGGGCGAACCTGGACGGCAGGCGAGCTCGCCGGGCACGCGCGCGCCGAGGCCGAGGCGCTGGCCGCCCGCTTCGACCGGCGCAACGGCACGGCCCACGTGAGCCGACAGGCACGCGCGCGCATGGCGCAGCGCCCGCTGGTGGACCGGCTGCCCCTGGGCGTGCGCACGGCGCGGCCGGCCAAGGACGCGGCGGTCCCCCGGGTGGAGCGCGCGGCCGCCGCGGAGCCGGAGGCGGCCGGCCTGCCCGCGCTGCTCGCCGAGGCGCGGCGGCTGTCGGACACGCTGCGGCCGGAGGCCGTGGAGGCGTGGGCGGCCGTCGCGCGGGCCGCCCGGGACGCCGAACTGGACGCCCGCGACCGCGCCCGTATCGCCGAGCACGAGGCGATGGACCGGGGGCCGGAGGGCGCCGAGCTGTTCGAGCGGGCCGCCGGGCTGTACGCGGAGGCGGGCGATCCCGGGGAGGCGCTGGCCGCGCGCACGCGGGCGGCGTACGTCCGGGCGCTGACGGGTGCCGTGGACGAGGCGCTCGCCGCGGTCGCCGAGCCGTACGACCGTGTCCTCGCGCTGTACGCCGAGGACGGCACCGGTCTGCGGCAGACGGCGTCCGTGCTGATCGGGCGGGCGCGGATCCTGATGCGGCGGGTGCACGGGGCCGACGGGCCGGTGGCGCCGGAGGACCTGGCCGCCGCGGCGACCGCCGCCCGGGAGGTGCTGGCGCTCGTCGAGGGGCGCGCCGGGGACGACGTCCGGCTGGCGTCACGGACGGCGGAGGCGCGGGCGATGCTGGCGGAGGTCGCCGTGCACGCCGAGGACATCCGTTCGGCCGCGGAGCTGTTCGCGCGGTCCGCGGCGGAGTACGTGGAGGCGGGGCTGCCGTGGCTGGCGGTGGAGTACGAGGTCCGGCTGGCCGGGCTGTCGTACCACCTGGGCGACCCGGCCCAGGCCGAACGGGCGCTGCGGGCGGCCCTGGAGCACGGCGGGCCGCACCTGGAGCCGGCCGGGCGGGCCCAGCTGCACCTCCAGCTCGCCGAGGTGCTCGGTGGGCGCGGGCGGGCCGAGGAGGCCGCGGACCACGCCCTCGAGGCGGCGCACTGGGCCGACGAGGCCGGCGAGGGCCCCGGGCTCGGCGCCTGGGCCCGGCAGCAGCTCGGCGGGCTGCTGCTGCGGCTGGGGCGGTGGGCGGAGGCCGCGGAGGTGCTGGAGTCCGCGCTGCTCGACCTGTCCGCCGAGACGCACGGCGACGGGGCGGTGGTGCAGACGCAGTGGTGGCTCGGGGACTGCCTGAGCGAGCTCGGGGAGCACCGCGCGGCCGCCGAACGCCGGCTGCGGGCGGCGGAGATCGCCCGGCACTGGCCCGAGCAGCGGGACCACGCCACGCTCGCCCACCTGGCCGCCGAGTCGCTCGGCCACGCGGGCCTCCTCGCCGAGGCGGACCGGGCCTACGCGCGCGCCGGCGAGCTGTGGGGCTCGCTCGGCGACGTCCACGGCCTCGTACGCTCCCTGCGCGCCCGCGCCTGGCTGGCCCTGCGGGCGGAGGAGGAGGGGGGCGGTGCGAACGGGCGCGAGGCGGACCCCGGTCGTGAGCCCGGCGCGGGCACGGACGAGGTGGAAGGGGTGGACGGGCCGGGCGGCGGCACGGACAAGGCGCGTGAGCTGATGGCCGCCGCCGTCCGGGAGTGCGCGACCGCGCTGGACGCCCTGGGCGGCGACGACGGGGCGCGGCAGCGGCTGCTGGGCGAACTCGCCGGGACGCACCGGCAGTTCGGTGACCTGCTCGCCCGTTCCGTCGCCGAGGGCGCGGCGGACGACGCGGTGCGGGACACCTTGGAGGAGGCCCTGTCCGCCATGGTCCGGGCCGCGGAGGTGTTCGCCTCGCTGGGCGGGGCCGCGCTGCACGAGCGGACCGACGCCGAACTCGCCGCCGGCCGGCTGGCGGTCGACCTGGGCCGTCCGGCCGCCGCGGCGGCGCACGCGCGTACCGTGCTCGACGCGTACGACGCGCACGACGGCGCCCAGGATGCCGGGAGTGCCGATGCCGGGGACGGCGGGGACGGGACCGTACGGGCGCGGATCGCCGAGGCGGAAGCGCTGCTGAGGCTGTCGGAGGCCGAGGAGGAGCGGTGACCCCGCGCGGGCGCCGGGTGGTGTGCCGTCCCTGAGGGGGCGCGGCACACCACCGGGCCCGCACCCACCGCGTCCCCGGTCGGCGCCCCCCCGCGAACCGGCCCCCGCGGATCAGTCCGCGCGGCCCGGGCGCCCCGGGTGGCTCACTCCACCCCGATGAGCAGCAGGGACCCCTGCCGCCCGCCCCGGTACACCACCGTGTCCACCGCCAGGAACGACTCGCGCACCCGGGCCTCCAGGGCCACCGCGAGCGACTCGGCGGCGGGGGCCTCGTCGCCGAGGACCAAGGTGACCAGCTCGCCGCCCGCCGCGAGCATCCGGTCGAGGACGGTCCAGGCGGTCGCCGTGACGTCCGAGCCGATCACGGCCACGTCGCCGTCGATCAGACCGAGCACGTCACCGGCCTGGCAGATGCCGGCCGTGGTCCAGGACTGGCGCTCGGCGACGGTGACCTCGGCGTAGCGGGTGGCCCCGGCCGCCGAGGTCATGGCGACGACGTCCTCGTCGAAGCGGCGCTCGGGCTCGTGCACGGCGAGCGCGGCGATGCCCTGGACCGCGGAGCGGGTGGGGATGAGAGCGACACGGACGCCCTCGCCGCGGGCCTGCTCGGCCGCGGCGGCCGCGGTGTGCCGCAGCTCGGCGTCGTTGGGCAGCAGCACCACCTCGCGCGCGTGGGCCCGGCGCACGGCCTCCACCAGCTCCCCGCTCCCGGGCGGCTCCCCCGGCCGGGCGGGGACGGTGATCGCCCCCGCCTCGGCGTACAGCCCGGCCAGGCCCTCGCCGGGCACGACGGCCACCACGGCGCGCTGGGTGCGCTCGCGGGGCGGCCGTTCGGCGCCGGTGGTGTGCACGTCGCCGGCCGCGAAGTGGGTGATCCGGATGCGGTACGGCCGGCCGGCCTCCACTCCCGCCTCCACGGCCGCGCCCGCGTCGTCGACGTGCACATGGACGTTCCACAGCCCGTCGCCGCCGACCACGACCAGGGAGTCCCCGAGCGCGTCGAGCCGCGCGCGCAGCCGGTCCACGGCAGCGTCCTCCGCCTCCAGGAGGTAGATCACCTCGAAGGCGGGGCCCCGGTCGTCCGGGCCGCACGCGCCGGGGGCCTCCCGGCCGGACGCGGCCGCGCGCGCGTGCGCCTGGGCCGCGCCTTCGGTGAGGCCGGCCTCCGCGCTCGCCGCGTCCGGGGCCTGCGCGTGGTCGGCGTAGGGGTGCGCCCCGGCGGGACGGTCGGTCACCTCGTCGTCCACGCGGGCGTGCGGCACGTTCGCCTGCGCGCCCGCCGTCCACGCGGCCCCCGCCGCCGGCGCCTCCCCGGTGAGCGTCTCCACCAGGGCCGCCAGCACCGTCACCAGGCCCCGCCCGCCGGCGTCGACCACTCCGGCGCGCTCCAGGACCGCCAGCTGGCGCGGGGTCGCCGCGAGGGCCGCGCGCGCTCCCTCGTAGGCGGCCCGCGCGACCGTGCCGCAGTCGCCCTCGGCGCCGGTGGCCGCTTCGGCGGCGGCCGAGGCGACCGAGAGGACCGTGCCCTCGACCGGGTGCGCCACGGCCCGCCGGGCGGAGTCGGCGGCCTGCCGCAGGGCGAGCCGCAGGCCCCGCTCGTCGGTGTGAGCGCTCTCACCGTCGGCGGCGAGCACCTGCGCCATACCGCGCAGCAGCTGCGCCAGGATCGTGCCGGAGTTGCCCCGCGCCCCGATGAGCGCCCCGTGCGCCATGGCCCGCACGGCGTCGGCCAGCGACGGCCCGGCGGCGGCCCCCCGCCCCCGTCGGGACGCACCGGCCCCGGCGCTCCCGCCGTGCACTTCGTGGGCCGCGAAGACGGCCTCCACCGCGGCCACGGCGGACTCGACGGTCAGGTACAGATTGGTGCCGGTGTCCCCGTCGGCCACGGGGTAGACGTTGATCGCGTCGATCTCCTCGCGCGCCCGGCCCAGCGCCCGCAGCGCCAGACCGCACCAGGTGCGCACCGCGAGCGCATCGAACGTCTGCGGCACCTGCGCCACCTGCGCCTCCCTGAGCTGCTGGACTGGACGCAGCGTAGACCCCGGGGTGGTGCCGGGCGGAAGAGGGCCGCAGCGGGCCCCGGGGCGGCCATGGTAGTTTCGCTGTACGGACGCAGTCGTTGTATGCTGCTCCGGTTGCCCGATCCTGGTCGGGCTTTTCCCCTGGCAACGCCCTTCAGATCTCTGAGCCCGTACTGGAGCCTAGGATCTCGATCCCGGCCTGCCGGGATCAACCGTAAGTGGATCTGAAGTCTTTGGAGTGACCCGTGGCTGCCAACTGCGACGTCTGCGGCAAGGGGCCGGGCTTCGGCAACAACATCTCGCACTCGCACCGCCGTACGTCCCGTCGCTGGAACCCGAACATCCAGCGTGTGCGTACCGTGGTCGGCGGGACGCCGAAGCGCGTGAACGCCTGCACCTCGTGCATCAAGGCCGGCAAGGTCTCGCGCTGACGCTCAGCTGAGCGCGCGGCCCACGCCGGTTCGCCGCACAGAGCCGGTCCACCTCGGGTGGACCGGCTTTTTGCCGTGCCCGGACCTCCGTCCCCCGGCCCTCCGCCGTTTCAGCGGGTCCACGGATTGGGCGGCCCTCCAACCGGCGGGTCCACGAGGGCCGGCCCTTCGGCCCCGGCGGGCTCACGCTCTCCGGCCCTCCGCCGTTTTCAGCAAGTCCACACTGTCCGGCCCCCGCCGCCCCGATGGGCTCACGCCGTCCGGCCCCGGCGTCCCTACGAGGAGCGCGCGTTCCGCGCTCCGAGCGCCCAGCCGTGGTCCACGGGGCCGATGCCGCCGCCGAGGGGGAACCCGGCCGCGATCGCGCCGGTGACGTACTCCTTGGCCGCGGTGACCGCCTCGGGCACGGTCCGTCCCTGCGCCAGCCGCGCGGCGATCGCCGACGCGAGGGTGCAGCCGGTGCCGTGCGTGTGCCGGTTGTCGTGGCGGGGGGCGCGCAGCCAGTGCTCCTCGGAGCCGTCGCTGAGCAGGTCCACGGCGTCGCCCGCGAGGTGGCCGCCCTTGATCAGCACCCAGCGCGGCCCGTACTCCAGCACGGCCCGGGCCGCCTCGCGCAGCTGCTCCTCGGACTCGACCCGCACGCCGGTCAGTTGCGCCACCTCGTCGAGGTTCGGCGTGGCGACCGTCGCGGCCGGGAGGAGCCGGGTGCGCACGGAGTCCAGCGCGGAGGCGGTCAGCAGCGGGTCCCCGTGCTTGGAGACGCCGACCGGGTCGACGACCGCGGGGGCGTCCGTGCCGTTGATCAACTCCGCCACCGCCTCGACCAGTTCCGCCGAGGCGAGCATCCCGGTCTTCACGGCCTGGACGCCGATGTCGTCCACGACGCTGCGGTACTGCGCCCGGACCGCCTCCACCGGCAGCTCCCAGACGCCCTGCACGCCGCGGGAGTTCTGCGCGGTCACCGCGGTGATCACGCTCATGCCGTGCACGCCGAGCGCGAGCATCGTCTTCAGGTCGGCCTGGACGCCGGCCCCGCCGCCGGAGTCCGAACCGGCCACGGTGAGCACCCGGGGCGGGATCACTGCTCCACGTCCCCGAAGTGGTCCCAGCCGCCCTGCCGGGTCCACGGCGCCCCGTCGACCGTGACCTGGGGCAGCGCCGAGGGGTTGAGCACCTCGCCGATCACCTTCCAGCGGGCGGGCAGCTTCACGTCCGGCGGGAAGGTCGCCACGATCGCGTGGTCCTCTCCCCCGGTCAGCACCCACTGCAGCGGATCGACGCCGACGGCCTGCCCGATGTCGTTCATCTGGGAGGGGATGTCGATGGCGCCGGAGCGGATGTCGATGCGGACCTTGCTGGCCTCGGCGATGTGCCCGAGGTCCGCGATCAGCCCGTCGCTGACGTCGCACATCGCGGTCGCGCCGAGCCCGGCGGCCGCGGGGCCCGCGTGGTACGGCGGCTCGGGGCGGCGGTGCGCCTCGACGAAGGCGCGCGGCGAGCGGAAGCCGCGGGAGAGGACCGCGTACCCGGCCGCGGACCAGCCCAGCCAGCCGGTCACCGCGACGAGGTCGCCGGGTTGTGCGCCCCCGCGCGTCACCGGCTCGTGGTTGCGCAGATCGCCGAGGGCGGTGATCGACACCATGATCGTGTCGCCGCGCACCACGTCGCCGCCGACCACGGAGGCCCCCGCGACCTGGCACTCGTCGCGCAGTCCGTCCATCAGCTCGGTGGGCCAGGTGACCGGCAGCTCGGCCGGGACGACCAGGCCGAGCAGCAGCGCCGTCGGCACCGCGCCCATGGCGGCGATGTCCGCGAGGTTCTGCGCGGCCGCCTTGCGGCCCACGTCGTACGCCGTGGACCAGTCGCGGCGGAAGTGCCGGCCCTCCAGGAGGATGTCGGTGCTCGCCACGACCCTGCGGTCGGGTGCGGCGACCACGGCGGCGTCGTCGCCGGGGCCGACCCGGACCGCCGGGGTGGTGGTGAGACGGGAGGTGAGCTCCCTGATGAGCCCGAACTCCCCCAGCTCACCCACAGTGCCCTTCATTGCCCTTCCGCCCCTTCCGTGCCTGTCCGTTCCCACTCGCGCGTCATCACGGTCCTCGCTACGGTCGAGATGACCGTCAACTTCTGTCGTACCTGCACCCGGGCGCGCGGACCGCGGTTCTCGCGGGTCTCCCCGCGGCGTGCGGCTACGCGATACCGTGGCGTTCCTTTTCCCCACATGATCCTCGTGGCCGCTCTGGAGGTTCCGTGGTACAGGCGTACATCCTGATCCAGACGGAGGTCGGCAAGGCGTCGACCGTCGCCGAGACGATCAGCACGATCCAAGGAGTCATCCAGGCCGAGGACGTCACCGGACCCTACGACGTCATCGTGCGCGCCCAGGCCGACACGGTGGACGACCTCGGCCGCCTGGTGGTCGCCAAGGTCCAGCAAGTGGACGGCATCACCCGCACCCTGACCTGCCCGGTCGTGCATCTGTAGCCCCCGTCTACCCTGGGCCGGTGAACTCTTCGCGTCACCGGCTCATCGGTCTGCCTGTCCTCGCCGTGCTGATCACCGCCGCGGGCTGTTCCTGGAGCGACGACAGCGCCACCGCGGCGGTTCCCAGCCCGGGCCCGGCGGTCACGAAGCTGTGCCGGAACCTGGACAGGGCGCTGCCGGGAACGGTGGACGGACTGGAACGCCGGGACCCCGCGCCCGCCTCCGCGCTGACCGCGGGTTGGGGAAGCCCGGCGATCATACTGCGCTGCGGTGTCGAGCGGCCCGGCCGGATGACGGACCCGGACGCGGACGGCGCCGAGGTGAACGGCGTGGGCTGGCTGCTGGAGAAGCGGGGCGACGGGTCGTTCCGCTTCACCACCACGCTGCGCAAGGCGTACGTCGAGGTGACGATCCCGAAGGAGCGGACCGGCCACGGCGTGGCCCCGCTGGTCGGCCTGGCCCCGGCCGTCAAGAAGGCGATCCCCGAGGGGATCGCCTCCTAGTCCCGTTCCGCGCCGCTCAGCGCAGGCCGGTCGACCGGCGCAGGGCCGCCTGGATCAGCCGGTCCACCAGCTCCTCGTAGGCGACGCCGCTGGCCTGCCACATCTGCGGGTACATCGAGATCGGCGTGAAGCCGGGCATGGTGTTGATCTCGTTGATCACGAACTCGCCGTCCTCGGTGAGGAAGAAGTCCGCTCGGACCAGGCCCTCGCAGGAGGCCGCCTCGAACGCCTCCACCGCGAGCCGCTGCACCTCGGCGGTCTCCTCGGGCGTCAGCGGGGCGGGCACCATGCCGGGCGTGGAGTCGATGTACTTCGCCTCGAAGTCGTAGTACGCGTGCGCCTCGGGCGGCGGGATCTCGGCCGGGACGGAGGCCCGCGGGCCGTCCTCGAACTCCAGGACGCCGCACTCGATCTCGCGGCCGCGCAGGGCCGCCTCCACGAGCACCTTCGGGTCGTGCCGCTGGGCCTCCTCGATGGCCTCGTCGAGACCGGAGAGGTCCTCGACCTTGGTGATGCCGATCGACGAGCCCGCGCGCGCGGGCTTCACGAACAGCGGCCAGCCGTGCTCGCCGGCGAAGTCGACGATCTTCTTGCGGGCCGCCGGCCGGTCCTGGACCCACTCGCGCGGCCGGATCACCACGTACGGGCCGACCTTGAGCCCGAAGGAGGTGAAGACCCGCTTCATGTACTCCTTGTCCTGACCGACGGCCGAGGCGAGCACGCCCGAGCCCACGTACGGCACACCGGACAGCTCCAGGAGGCCCTGGAGGGTGCCGTCCTCGCCGTACGGGCCGTGCAGCACGGGGAAGACCACGTCGACCTCGCCGAGCGCCTTGGGCACCGAGCCCGGCTCGCTGTAGACGACTTCGCGGTTGGCGGGGTCGACGGGGAGGATCACGCCGCCCTCGGCCGACTCGGCGAGCTCATCGACGCTGGGCGTACGGCGGTCGGTGATCGCCATGCGCTCCGGGTCGTCCGCGGTCAGGGCCCAACGGCCGTCGCGCGTGATGCCGATCGGCAGAACCTCGTACTTGGTCCGGTCGATGGCGCGCAGCACCGCTCCGGCGGTGACCACGGAGATCCCGTGTTCGGAGCTGCGGCCGCCGCACACGACGGCCACGCGCGGCTTGCGGGACGGCTGCTCAGGGCTCTGGGGGAGGTTCTCGGTGCTCATATCGCGATGAGAGTACCCGTTGGTAGGGCCGGGAGACAGCGTTGGACCGGCGGGGTCGCTCAGCGTCGTTCCGGCTTGGCGCTGCGCGACATCAGCTCCTTGAGGGCGACCACCGGCGGCTTGCCCTCGTGGACGATGCCGACGACGGTCTCGGTGATGGGCATGTCGACACCGTGCCGGCGGGCCAGATCCAGCACCGACTCACAGGACTTGACGCCCTCGGCGGTCTGCCTGGTGACCGCGATGGTCTCCTGCAGGGTCATGCCCTTGCCGAGGTTGGTGCCGAAGGTGTGGTTGCGCGACAGCGGCGAGGAGCAGGTCGCCACCAGGTCGCCCAGGCCCGCGAGTCCGGAGAAGGTGAGCGGGTCGGCGCCCAGGGCGACGCCCAGCCGGGTGGTCTCGGCGAGGCCGCGGGTGATGAGCGAGCCCTTGGCGTTGTCGCCGAGGCCCATGCCGTCCGCGATGCCGACGGCCAGTCCGATCACGTTCTTCACGGCGCCGCCGAGTTCGCAGCCGACGACGTCGGTGTTGGTGTACGGCCGGAAGTACGGGGTGTGGCAGGCGGCCTGGAGCCGCCGGGCGACCTCCTCGTCGGTGCAGGCCACCACGGCGGCGGCCGGCATCCGGGCGGCGATCTCGCGGGCCAGGTTCGGGCCGGTGACCACGGCGATGCGCTCCGGGCCGACCTTGGCGACGTCCTCGATCACCTCGCTCATCCGCATGGCGGAGCCCAGTTCGACGCCCTTCATCAGGGAGACGAGGACGGTGCCGGGGGCGAGCAGCGGCGCCCACTCGGCGAGGTTGGCGCGCAGGGTCTGCGAGGGGATCGCGAGGACGGTGAGGTCGGCGTCCCGGGCGGCCTCGGCGGCGTCCGTGGTGGCCCGCAGGTTCTCCGGGAGTTCGACGCCGGGCAGGTAGTCGGGGTTGGTCCGCGTGGAGTTGACCGCCTCGGCGAGGTCGGCGCGGCGGGCCCAGAGGACCACCTCGCAGCCGGCGTCGGCCAGGACCATGCCGAAGGCGGTCCCCCACGATCCGGTACCGAAGACGGCCGCCTTGACCGGCTTGCTCACGTGCCCTGCCCCTCTTCCTGTACGGCTTCCCGTCCGGCCACGGCGCCCCTGCCGTGGGTCTGCGCCTCGGTTCTGCGGCGCTGTTCCAGCCGCTCCCGGCGCGGGTCGTACGGGATCTCGGGTGCCCGCTCGCCGCGGAGTTCCTCCAGGAGCCGGGTGATGGCCGCCATGATCGCCTCGGTGGCGTCCTTCAGCAGCTCGGGGGTCATCTCCTGGTCGTAGAAGCGCGACAGGTCCACCGGTGGCCCGGCCAGCACGTGGTGGGTCTTGCGCGGGAAGAAGTGCGGCTTCTTGGTGTAGGGCGGCAGGATCTCGTTGGCGCCCCACTGGGCGACCGGAATCACCGGGCACTTGGTCTGCAGGGCGACACGGGCGGCACCCGTCTTGCCGGTCATCGGCCAGAGGTCCGGGTCGCGGGTCAGGGTGCCCTCGGGGTAGAAGGCGACGCACTCGCCGCGTTCCACGGCGTCGATCGCGGCGCGGAAGGCGCTCAGCGCGTCCGTGCTCTCGCGGTAGACGGGGATCTGCCCGGTGCCGCGCATCGCGGCGCCGACGAATCCCTTCCTGAAAAGGCCGCTCTTCGCGAGGAATCGCGGTACTCGCCCGGTGTTGTACTGAAAGTGGGCGTAGGCGAAGGGATCGATGTGCGAATTGTGGTTCACCGTGGTGATAAATCCGCCCTCGGCCGGAATGTTCTCCATTCCTCGCCAGTCCCGCTTGATCAGAACCACCAGCGGCGGTTTGCAGATCACCGCTGCGAAGCGGTACCAGAAGCCGATTCTGCGGCGGGGCACGCGGACACCTTCCTCTAGGGCCTGGGGAGCCGCACAAGTGTCACCCCGGGCCGCCGGTCTGTCGAGAACACCGTACGCCCCGACTCCGGCCCACCCGGATGCGCCAGGGGACAATGTCCGCGACAAGAGAGGGGCGAACGTTCGTGCAGTGGACCGTGGTCATCCCGCTGAAGCCCCTGGCCCGGGCGAAGAGCAGGCTGTCGGACGCCGCGGACGACGGGGTGCGGCCGGGCCTGGCGCTGGCCTTCGCCCAGGACACCGTGGCGGCCGCCCTGTCCTGCCCGGCGGTCGGGGGTGTGGTGGTCGTCACGGACGACGCCGTCGCCGGGGCCGAGCTGGCGCTGCTGGGCGCCGGGATCGTCCCGGACGAGCCGCGCGGGGGGCTGAACCCGGCGCTGGCGCACGGGGCCGCGGTGGTGCGCGCGTCGCTTCCCGAAACTCCCGTGGCGGCCCTGAACGCCGATCTCCCCGCGCTGCGTCCGGCGGAACTGGCCCGGGTGCTGGAGGCCGCCGCCGGATTCCCGCGCGCCTTTCTCCCGGACGCCGCGGACCTCGGCACGACCCTGCTGGCGGCCGGACCGGGGCATGCCCTGCTCCCGGCCTTTGGCCCGGCCTCACGGGCCCGCCACCGGGCGTCCGGCGCGGTGGAACTGGCGCTGGAGGCGGTGGACTCCGTACGTCAGGACGTGGACACCGGCGCGGATCTGCGGGCGGCGCTCGCGCTCGGGGTGGGACCGCGGACGGCGGCCGCCGCCGCGCGGCTGCCGGAGCGGGTGCGGGTCACCGGACAGTAGGCTGCCGTCATGCAGGCGACCGCATACACGTACGACCCCGAAACCCGCAGCGGGCAGGTGCTCCTGGACGACGGGACGCCGGTGCCCTTCGACGCGCCGGCGTTCGACGCGGGGGGTCTGCGGCTGCTGCGCCCCGGGCAGCGGGTGCGGATCGAGACGGAGGGCGCCGACGGCGCCCCGCGGATCACGCTGGTGACCCTGCAGACCTTCTGAACGGGCCGGGCGGGCACGTCAGGGCCTCCGGACGCGCCGCGGGCCGGGCTCCCCGAGGAGTCCGGCCCGGCGCGCGAGGACCCGTGTGCACCCGTGTGCCCTACTTGCCGCGGGCCGCGGTCTTCTTGGCGGTGGTCTTGCGGGCCGTCGACTTCTTGGCGGGGGCCTTCTTGGCCGTGGCCTTCTTGGCGGGGGCCTTCTGGGCCGTCGTCGCCTTCTTGGCCGTGGTCTTCTTCGCCGCGGTCTTCTTGGCGGCGGCCGCCGTGGTCTTCTTGGCGGTCGTCTTCTTCGCCGCGGTCTTCTTGGCGGCGGCCGTGGTCTTCTTGGCCGCGGCCTTCTTCGCGGCGGCCGTCTTCGCCGCGCCCGTCACCTTCTTGGCGGCGGCCTTCTTGCCGGCGGCCTTGGCGATGGTGGCCGTGGGGCCGGTGAGGCTGCCCTTGGGCGCCTTCTTCACGGCGATGTCGTGCTTCGGGAGCTTCTTGGAGCCACCCACCAGGTCCTTGAAGCCCTGGCCGGCCCGGAAGCGGGGAACGGAGGTCTTCTTGACCCGGACCCGCTCACCCGTCTGCGGGTTGCGGGCGTAGCGGGCGGGGCGGTCCACCTTCTCGAAGGACCCGAAGCCGGTGACCGAGACCCGGTCTCCCGCGACCACCGCACGGACGACGGCGTCCAGCACCGCGTCGACGGCGTCGGCGGCCTGCTGCCGGCCGCCCATCTTGTCGGCAATCGCTTCTACGAGCTGCGCCTTGTTCACGTCTTCCCCTTCGGAGACCTCGCCAGAACGAAAGTGTTCAAGCTTTTCGCACGTTAGGCAGATATATACCGCAAATCAAACACGAAACGGGCTAATCACCCTTGTGCCGCAACGGACTCGACGGTCTCGGCTGGTTCAGCGTTCCTCTTCGGGGAGTCGACCCTCGTCGAGGTCTGCCGTGAACCGGTCCAGACGCCTTGCCGCGTCGGCGAGATCGTGCTTGGCCGCGGCCGTAATGACCAGCAGCTTCCGGGTCAGCGCCATCCGTACGCCCTCCGGGACTTGCAGTGCGCGCACTCTTCCGTGCGCTTCCTTCAGCTGGGCCGCGACCGCCGTATAGAGCTCGAGTTGGCCGTCGTCGTCCATGCACAGATTGTGCCATCTGGGGCGAGTTGTCGCCTGCCCAGGGGGCAACTGCCGCGTCGAACGGTCTCACGAGCGCCTGCGTCGGTCGGGGCTTGGGAAAGCGCCTACCCCGGCAACACCCTGCATAACGTGGGACGTTGGGGCCCGGCACGGCGGCGCGCCGGGATGCGGGAGCCGAAAAAGGCCGTACCCCCGATCGGGGTGATCGGGGGCACGGCGGGGGTCTCGCGATGGCCGAAACTCGACTTGCCCGGGGGTGATCGGCGCTGTCTCAGCAGTGGATCACCGAACCGGGGCGGAGCCGGGTCAGACCGGCAGGGTCCGCGGCTTGAACGACGGGCGCTTCGCCTCGTACGCGGCGATGTCGGCCTCGTCCCGGAGGGTGAGGGAGATGTCGTCCAGCCCGTTCAGCAGCCGCCAGCGGGAGTTCTCGTCCAGCTCGAAGGAGGCGGTGATGCCCTCGGCCCGCACCTCACGAGCCTCAAGGTCCACAGTGACCTCAGCCGTGGGGTCCTTCTCGGTGAGCTCCCACAGCGCGTCCACGACCTTCTGCTCCAGGACCACCGTGAGCAGGCCGTTCTTCAGCGAGTTGCCCCGGAAGATGTCCGCGAAGCGGGAGGAGATCACGGTCTTGAAGCCGTAGTTCTGCAGCGCCCAGACGGCGTGCTCGCGGGACGAGCCGGTGCCGAAGTCGGGGCCGGCGACCAGGACCGTGGCGCCCTGCCGCTCCGGGCGGTTGAGCACGAACTCGGGGTCCTTGCGCCAGGCCTCGAACAGCCCGTCCTCGAACCCGTCGCGCGTGACCTTCTTGAGCCAGTGAGCGGGGATGATCTGGTCGGTGTCGACGTTGCTGCGGCGCAGCGGTACGGCCCGGCCGGTGTGGGTGGTGAAGGCTTCCATGATTCAGACTCCAGCGGGCGTTGCGGCGGCGTCGACGTCGGTCAGGTCGGCCGGGGAGGACAGGTGGCCCAGGACCGCCGTGGCGGCCGCGACCTGCGGCGACACCAGGTGGGTGCGGCCGCCCTTGCCCTGCCGGCCCTCGAAGTTGCGGTTGGAGGTGGAGGCGGAGCGCTCACCGGGGGCGAGCTGGTCGGGGTTCATCCCGAGGCACATCGAGCAGCCCGCGTGCCGCCACTCGGCGCCGGCCTCCTTGAAGACCACGTCCAGGCCCTCGGAGACGGCCTGCAGCCCCACCCGCGCGGAGCCCGGGACGACCAGCATCCGTACGCCGTCGGCGACTTTGCGGTCCTTCAGGATCGCGGCCGCGGCCCGCAGGTCCTCGATGCGGCCGTTGGTGCAGGAGCCTACGAAGACGGTGTCCACCTTGATGGAGCGCAGCGGCTGCCCGGCCTCCAACCCCATGTACTCCAGGGCCTTTTCGGCGGCCAGGCGCTCCGATGCGTCTTCGTACGAAGCCGGGTCGGGGACGGCGGCCGAAAGCGGCGCGCCCTGGCCGGGGTTGGTGCCCCAGGTGACGAACGGCGACAGCTCGGCGGCGTCGATGACGACCTCGGCGTCGAAGACCGCGTCGTCGTCCGTGCGCAGCGTCCTCCAGTACGCCACCGCGGCGTCCCAGTCCTCGCCCTCGGGGGCGTGCGGGCGGCCCTTGAGGTAGTCGAAGGTGGTCTCGTCGGGGGCGATCATGCCCGCGCGGGCGCCGGCCTCGATCGACATGTTGCAGATGGTCATGCGCGCCTCCATCGAGAGCTTCTCGATGGCGGAGCCGCGGTACTCCAGGACGTATCCCTGGCCGCCGCCGGTGCCGATCCTGGCGATGATCGCCAGGATCAGGTCCTTGGCGGTGACGCCGTCGGGCAGTTCGCCCTCGATCGTGATCGCCATGGTCCGCGGGCGGGTCATCGGCAGCGTCTGGGTGGCCAGCACGTGCTCGACCTGCGAGGTGCCGATGCCGAACGCCAGCGCGCCGAAGGCGCCGTGCGTCGAGGTGTGCGAGTCGCCGCAGACGACGGTCGTGCCCGGCTGGGTCAGCCCGAGCTGCGGGCCGACGACGTGCACGACGCCCTGCTCGACGTCGCCCAGCGGGTGCAGCCGGACGCCGAACTCGGCGCAGTTCTTGCGCAGCGTCTCCAGCTGGGCGCGGGAGACCGGGTCGGCGATGGGCTTGTCGATGTCGAGGGTCGGGGTGTTGTGATCCTCGGTCGCGATGGTGAGGTCGAGGCGGCGCACGGCGCGCCCGCTCTTGCGGAGGCCGTCGAAGGCCTGGGGGCTGGTCACCTCGTGCAGCAGGTGCAGATCGATGAAGAGGAGGTCGGGCTCGCCCTCGGCGCGCCGGACGACGTGGTCGTCCCAGACCTTCTCCGCGAGTGTCCTACCCATCGCTTTCCCTCCGGCCGGACGCGAACGCGCCGGCCCAACTAGAGATCTTGAGGAACGGCACCCGCGCCCCCCTCGGGTGTCCGCAGCCGGGCCCGTCGGTCCACGGGCCGCTGTGACTTCCAGAGTGGCGTGTTCCACGGAAAATTGAACTTGCGTTTCACAGAGTGAGACGCAAGTATCGTTGCATGGACAACAGTAGCGGCGTCGGCGTTCTGGACAAGGCAGCCCTCGTCCTGAGCGCCCTGGAGTCCGGTCCGGCCACCCTCGCGGGTCTGGTCGCGGCGACCGGACTGGCACGACCCACGGCCCACCGGCTGGCCGTGGCCCTGGAACACCACCGCATGGTGGCGCGCGACATGCAGGGCCGGTTCATCCTCGGCCCGCGCCTCGCGGAACTGGCCGCGGCGGCCGGCGAGGACCGGCTCCTGGCCACCGCGGGCCCGGTGCTCACCCATCTCCGGGACGTCACGGGCGAGAGCGCGCAGCTCTACCGGCGCCAGGGCGACATGCGCATCTGCGTCGCCGCGGCGGAGCGCCTGTCCGGCCTGCGGGACACGGTCCCGGTCGGCTCGACGCTGACGATGAAGGCCGGGTCCTCGGCGCAGGTCCTGATGGCCTGGGAGGAGCCCGAGCGGCTGCACCGCGGCCTGCAAGGGGCCCGCTTCACGGCGACGGCCCTGTCGGGCGTACGGCGCCGCGGCTGGGCCCAGTCCATCGGCGAGCGCGAGCCGGGCGTCGCGTCCGTCTCCGCGCCCGTCCGCGGCCCCTCCAACCGCGTGGTGGCCGCCGTCTCGGTCTCCGGCCCCATCGAGCGCCTGACCCGCCACCCGGGCCGGATGCACGCCCAGGCCGTCATCGACGCGGCCGGCCGCCTCTCCGAGGCCCTGCGCCGCTCCGGCTGACCACCGGGCACCCCGCCACCGGGACGGGCCGGCCTCAACGCCGCGGCAGGCCCACCCGGCAGGACCTCGCCCCACCGACACCCACGGCGCGACCGGCCGGCTCCGGACCCTCTCGGGACCCGGAGCCGGCCGGTCTCGTGTGCGGGGGGGGCCGCCCGCCTCAGGACATCCGCAGCCGCTCCGCCGCCCGGTCGCCGCGGCGGCCGACCGGGACCACGCCGGTGGCCCGGCCCAGGCCGTACTCCGGCATGTTCACGTAAATCGATTCATAGGAGCCGGCGGGCACGACGTAGGTCTCGTGCCAGAAGCCGACCCGGCCCCTGCCCTCGCGCAGCCGCCGGTTGAAGGCGGCCCAGGCCGGCCGGTGGCCGCGGTCCGGCGCGGAGGCGTAGGCGAGGAGCTTCTCCTTCGACTCCCAGTACTGCACGAGGTACACCTCGCGGACCCCGCCCAGCAGGGACTGGTACCCGAGCAGTCCGCTGCCCTCCTCCCGCGAGAGCTCCGCGAGCATCGGCCCCATGGCCTTCGCCACCGGGAGCCAACTGCGCACGGCGGCGTAGCTGTTGATGCGCATCCCGATGAGGAAGACGACCACGCCGTCCTCGCTCGCCGCGGTCATGCGCCCTTCGATCGGCTCGGCACTCATGAAGTCCCCCAACTCCTGGTCCCCGTTCCGGCCCCCGGACCCGGTCCGGTTCGACTCGTTGGATAGCGTCGCTATCCATGCTTGGATAGCGACACTCTCCGATGTGGGGCTCAAGAGGAGAGCGCGAGAGAAGGCGGCACGGAAGCGGGTGCGGAACGGAATGCGACTGGCGGAGCTGAGCGCGCGCAGCGGGGTGCCGACGGCGACGATCAAGTACTACCTGCGCGAGGGCCTGCTGCACCCCGGCCGCCGGATCACCGCCACCCAGGCCGAGTACGGCGAGGAGCACCTGAGGCGGCTGCGGCTGGTGCGGGCACTGATCCAGGTCGGGCGGATCCCGGTGAACTCCGCCCGTGAGGTGCTGGCCGCGCTCCAGGACGAGGGCCTCGACCGCAACCGGCGTCTGGGCACCGCCGTATGGGCCCTGCCGCACGGCCCGGCGCCCGACGAGACCGACCCGGCCACCGAGACCGCCCGGCACAGCGCCGACGCGCTCCTGGACCGCCTCGGCTGGTCCTGCGGCCGCTCCCCCGGCGAGCCGTTGACCGCGCCGGCGTACGGGATGCTGGTGACCGCGATCGCCGCGCTGTCCCGGCTCGGGTACCCGTGCGCCGTCGACGACTTGGAGCCCTATGCCCGCGCGATGGAGCGGATCGCCGTCACCGACCTGGACCTGGTGGACCGCTACGGGACCCCGGACGAGCAGGTGGAGGCCGCGGTGGCGCTGACCGTGCTGTACGAGCCCGTGCTGCTCAGCCTGCGCCGGCTGGCGGAGGCCGAGGAGTCGGGCCGCCGGTTCGGCGCGCGGTGAGGCGTCGCGCGGTGAGGGGGAGCGCGGTGAGGGATGCGGAGAACGCGGAAGGGCCCTCCCGAGGGAGGGCCCTTCCGATCGCGTACCCCCGACCGGATTCGAACCGGCGCTACCGCCTTGAGAGGGCGGCGTGCTAGGCCGCTACACAACGGGGGCGTGGACACTGCGTTTCCGCAGGTCCGAGCTGGTCTACCTGGACTCGAACCAAGACTAACTGAACCAGAATCAGTCGTGCTGCCAATTACACCATAGACCAATGATGGTTTAGACCAGTCAGTACCCCCGACCGGATTCGAACCGGCGCTACCGCCTTGAGAGGGCGGCGTGCTAGGCCGCTACACAACGGGGGCCCTAGCGATCCCCACCCGGCGGTAGCCGGATGTTGTCCACGTGAGAGCAACGGGAGCGACCCGGTTGCCTTCGCGGGAAGGATCCGTACCCCCGACCGGATTCGAACCGGCGCTACTGCCTTGAGAGGGCAGCGTGCTAGGCCGCTACACAACGGGGGCTCGCGGATATGATCCGCGTGGTGCAGATGAGCTCTGCGAGCTGGCCTACCTGGACTCGAACCAAGACTAACTGAACCAGAATCAGTCGTGCTGCCAATTACACCATAGGCCACTGGAACGCAAGCCCCGGAGGGATCTTGTTCTAGCGTTGCGCCTCCGGTTCCGGCCTTTCGGCCCGCTCCCCGGCGGCGCAGGAAGAATATTACCCGAAGGTGGACGGGGCTCCAAAACGGGTATCCGCGGCGACGATCGCGGGGAGTTCGGTGAGGGACGCGATCCGGTGCCGCCGCGTGGGTGCGCCGGCCTCGGCCGTGTACACGCCACCACGGTCGATCCACACCGACAGCAGGCCGGCCTCGGCGGCGCCGCGCCCGTCGATCTCCGGGTGGTCCCCGACGTAGGCGACCTCGTGCGGCCGCAGCCCCAGCGCCTCGCAGACGGCGAGGAAGGCGCGGGCCTCCGGCTTGGACACACCAAGCTCGGCGGCGCACAGGACGGCCTCGAACCGGTCCAGGAGGCCCAGGGTGCGCAGCTTGTGCTCCTGGACGTGCAGGCTGGAGTTGGACAGCACCGCGTGCCGGTGGCTGGCGGCGAGCGCGTCCAGGGCGGGCAGCACGTCCGGGAAGAGGGTCCAGGCGGCCTCGTAGTGACCGAGATAACGCCGGAACCAGTCGTCGGCCTCGCCGTCGGACAGCTCCGGGCGGCCGAGGAAGACCCGCACGCGGTCCCGGCGCTGCTCCTCGAAGGTCACCTCCCCGGCCGAGAACCGCGCCCACTGCGCGTCGGTGATCCGCCGCCAGTGGGCGAGGGCGTGGTCCGCGGACTCGTACCCGTCCAGCAGCCTCTCGGCCGCCAGGTGCGCGCGCATCCCGGCGCGGTCCGCGGTCGTGTAGTCGAAGAGGGTGTCGTCGACGTCCCAGACGACGGCCTTGACGCTCATGCCCCCACCGTAGGCGAAGGCGCCCCCGCCGTCGGCGGGAACGGCACAGGGCCCGGCCCGCGGCGGGTGCCGCGAACCGGGCCCTGTGTCGGTGGTGGTCCCGCCTACGCGGCGAGCCGGGCCAGCGCCGCGTCGACGCGGGCCAGCGTCTTCTCCTTGCCGAGGATCTCCAGCGACTCGAAGAGGGGGAGGCCGACCGTACGGCCGGTGACCGCGACGCGGACCGGGGCCTGCGCCTTGCCGAGCTTGAGGCCGTGGGCCTCGCCGGCGGCCAGGACGGCCTCCTTGAGGGACTCGGCCGAGGTCCAGTCCGCCGACTCCAGCTTCTCCCGGGCGGTGCGCAGCAGGGCGTCCGAGCCCTCCTTCATCGCCTTGGTCCAGGAGGCCTCGTCGAAGACCGGCTCCGGCAGGAACAGGAAGTCGACGTTGTCGGTGATCTCGGACAGGACCTTCAGACGGGTCTGGGCGTGCGGGGCGATCGCCTGCCACCGCGCCTCGTCGAAGTCCTCCGCGGCCCAGGGCGCGGCCGGGGCCTGCAGCCACGGACGGCAGCGCTCCGTGAAGTCCTTCACGTCCAGCATCCGGATGTGGTCGGCGTTGATCGCCTCGCACTTCTTCAGGTCGAAGCGGGCCGGGTTGGGGTTCACGTCCCCGATCTCGAAGGCCGCGACCATCTCCTCGACGGAGAAGATGTCCTGGTCGGCCGAGAGCGACCAGCCGAGCAGGGAGAGGTAGTTGAGCAGGCCCTCGGGCAGGAAGCCGCGCTCCCGGTAGAGGTTGAGGCTCGACTGCGGGTCGCGCTTGGAGAGCTTCTTGTTGCCCTCGCCCATCACGTAGGGCAGGTGGCCGAACTCGGGCGTGCCCTTGGCGACGCCGAGCTCGATCAGCGCCTTGTAGAGGGCGATCTGCCGCGGGGTGGAGGAGAGCAGGTCCTCGCCGCGCAGGACGTGGGTGATCTCCATCAGGGCGTCGTCGACCGGGTTGACCAGGGTGTACAGGGGGGCGCCGTTGGCCCGGACGATGCCGTAGTCCGGCACGTTCTCCGGGGTGAAGGTCAGCTCGCCGCGGACCAGGTCGGTGAAGGTGATCGTCTCGTCGGGCATCCGGAAGCGGACGATGGGCGCCCGGCCCTGGGCCTTGTACTCCTCGACCTGTCCGTCCGTGAGGTCGCGGCAGTGGCCGTCGTAGCCGGAGGGCCTGCCGGCGGCGCGGGCGGCCTCGCGGCGGCTGTCCAGCTCCTCCTGCGAGCAGTAGCAGTGGTAGGCGTGGCCGGCGTCCAGCAGCTTCCGGGCGACGTCGCGGTAGAGGTCCATCCGCTGCGACTGGCGGTACGGGGCGTGCGGGCCGCCGATCTCGGGGCCCTCGTCCCAGTCGAAGCCGAGCCAGCGCATCGCGTCGAGGAGCTGGTTGTAGGACTCCTCGGAGTCGCGGGCCGCGTCGGTGTCCTCGATGCGGAAGACCAGGGTGCCCTGGTGGTGCCGGGCGAACGCCCAGTTGAACAGGGCGGTGCGCACCAGGCCCACATGGGGGTTACCGGTGGGCGACGGGCAGAAACGGACGCGTACGGGGGAGCCGGGTGCGCTAGCCACGCTTGACAACCTTGTTGGTGAGAGTGCCGATGCCTTCGATGGTGACGGCGACCTCGTCGCCGACGTTGAGGGGGCCGACCCCTGCCGGGGTGCCCGTGAGGATCACGTCGCCGGGCAGCAGCGTCATGGCCTCGGAGATGTTGACGATCAGATCCTCGATGGGGTGGATCATCTCGCTGGTGCGCCCGAGCTGGCGCTGTTCGCCGTTGACGGTGAGCTGCACGGTCAGGTCGGACGCGGCGGCGAGGTCGAGGTCCGTCTCCACCCAGGGGCCGAGCGGGCAGGAGGTGTCGAAGCCCTTGGCCCTGGCCCACTGCTTCTCGCGCCGCTGCACGTCGCGGGCGGTGACGTCGTTGGCGCAGGTGTAGCCGAAGATCACGTCCTTGACGCGCTCGCGCGGGACCTCGCGGCACATGCGGCCGATGACGACGGCCAGTTCCGCCTCGTGGTGCAGTTCCTGGGAGAAGGGCGGGTACTGGATCTCGTCGCCGGAGCCGATCACCGAGGTGGACGGCTTGAAGAAGGCGAACGGGGCGTCCGGCACCTCGTTGCCCAGCTCGCGGGCGTGCTCGGCGTAGTTGCGGCCGAAGGCCACGACCTTGTTGGGCAGCACCGGCGGCAGCAGCCGGACCTTGCTCAGCGGCACCTTCGTGCCGGAGAGCGCGAAGTCCGCGAACGGGATGCCCTTGACGATGTCGAGGACGAGCTCGTCCGGCTTGTCGCCCTCGACCGCGCCGAAGGCGACGTTCCCGTCGATGGAGAATCTGGCGATGCGCACGGGATCCTTGCGCCCCTTACCTGAACTGGCTGGAGTCTGACGATCCAGGCTAACGCGGCAGGACCTCCGCCACCTCGCGCATTACCCCCCGCAGCAGGAAGGGGCGCCCCGGTCCCGGGGCGCCCCTGTCGTCGTGCCGGCCGTTTTGAGCATCCGCCGGCCGGCGCGCGTACTACTGAGCGACGGACGCGGCGACGGGGACCTCCATGAGGACGGTGCGCCGCGGGTTGGCGGTCTGCTCGGGGAGGATGACGGAGTGCTCCGGCTGTTCCGGCGTCTGCAGTGCGTCGGCGTCCTCGAGGTGCACCAGAGTCGTGCGCCGCGGGTTGGCTATGGTGCGGAACATCAGCGTCGTCTTCACGGTTGTACGAGGCCCTGTCGTGTAGGGCGCCGGGAGGTCACGGAACCCCCGCGGGCGCGGGTTGTCGGATTTGCCATCTCTGTAAAGCGCCAGGCTAAACATGCAATTCCCGGCCGAAGACGTGAAGAGCCCGTGATCTGCGTGTGAGTTTGCTCACTAGACCGCAGACATTCGAGGCAATTCCGACGCGCTTTCCGCCTTGACAATAGGGACATTGCACCCCTGAAGCCTCCATTCCGCTCCTGATCATGGCGACTGGGACACCGTCCGCGACTCGCGGGATCGTAGCGATATGTCCGCAATGTTCGAGATCACTTTCCACCACCGGTAACGCTGCACTCACGCGGTGTCACAGAGGTCACAGCTAGGTCCGCGAGCCTTGTTGGAGATCCGGCACTGTGCTGGAATGCCACGGACCGCCGCGGGATCGAGCCGGCGCGCAGGGGGCGCAACGCAGCGCCGAGTGGCGGCGAGATAGGGGGAGCCAGCGCCGGTCACTCACGACCACCCTGGGGGGCGTGTTCAGGACGCTCCCCACAACGCCGACACCGTCCTTCCGTTCGCGCGGAGGGGCGCCTGGTCCAGAGGTTGCGACGCTAGTGCAGGGACGTTTCAAGAGGGATGGCAGCGCTTCGGCGGAGCCGGAGCCGCACGGCGGGACCGACCGTGGTTCCTCGCCCCAGCACGCCCAGAACCCGGGCTCGGCCCCGTCCGGCGACGGCGGAGACCGCGCCGGGCGGTCCAGTGTCTCCGTGTCACCGTCGGAGAGCCCCGCTCCGCCGGTGAAGCCCCCCAAGGGCGCGACGGGCCCCGGTTCGCGGGTGGCCCTGCGCAACTGGCGCATCTCGACGCGCCTGGTGTCGCTGCTCGCGCTCCCCGTGGTCGCGGCCACCTCGCTCGGTGCGCTGCGCATCAACCAGTCCATGGACGACATCCAGCAGCTCGACAACATGAAGCTGCTGACGGACATGACCAAGCAGGCCACCGAGCTGGCCGCCGCGCTCCAGGAGGAGCGCGACCAGTCCGCCGGCCCCATGGCGCACGGCCTGAAGGCGACCGACTACACGGTCAAGGGCTACCGGGACAAGACGGACCGCGCCAAGGCGAACTTCCTCAGCGCCTCCGAGGAGATCGACGCCGCGAGCAAGGACGGCAACCTCCTCGGCGTCCGCGACAGCCTCGTCGGCCTCGCCAGCGAGCTCAACAGCCTGGGCAAGATCCGCCAGGACGCCTACCAGGCCAAGGACAACTCCACCCAGACGGTGGAGGCATACCACCGGCTCATCACCGAACTGCTCAGCCTCTCCCAGGACATGGCCGAGGCGACCAGCAACCCGGAGATGATCCAGCGCACGCGTGCCCTGTCGGCCTTCTCCTCCGCCAAGGAGTACGCGTCCGTGCAGCGCGCCGTCATCGCGGCGGCGCTGCCCTCGACCAACACCACCACGGGCAGCCTCTCCGAGAACGACCGGCTCTACGCCGAGTCGGCGCTGGAGAGCCAGAAGTCCGAACTCAGCAGCTTCCGCAACATCTACGGCGACGGCGCCGAGGAGCTCGTCAAGCCCATCGACGAGGGCAACCCGACGATCGAGGCCGCCGACATCTACGCCCGCCGTGCCCTCGGCTCGGCGGACGGCCTGGGCGGCCTGCAGAAGCGCTCGTACCGCGACTGGGTGGACGACAGCTCGACCAAGATCGAGCAGATGAAGAAGATCGAGCACACGCTGCTCGAGGACATGGAGCAGAAGGCCCGCGAGCTGCGCAGCGCCACCGAGCGCGACGCGATCATCTCCGGTGCGCTGATCCTCCTCGTCCTCGGCGTATCGCTGGTCGGCGCCTTCGTCGTGGCCCGCTCCATGATCCGCTCGCTGCGCCGGCTCCAGGAGACCGCCACCAAGGTCGCCCAGGACCGTCTGCCCGAGCTGGTCAAGCAGCTCTCCGAGTCCGACCCGCAGGACGTCGACACGTCCGTGGAGTCGGTCGGTGTGCACTCCCGGGACGAGATCGGCCAGGTGGCCGCGGCCTTCGACGACGTGCACCGCGAGGCGGTCCGCCTCGCCGCCGAGCAGGCCCTGCTGCGGGGCAACGTCAACGCGATGTTCACCAACCTCTCGCGCCGCTCCCAGGGCCTCATCCAGCGTCAGCTGTCGCTCATCTCCGAACTGGAGTCCCGCGAGGCCGACCCGGACCAGCTCTCCTCGCTGTTCAAGCTCGACCACCTCGCGACGCGCATGCGCCGTAACGGTGAGAACCTCCTCGTCCTCGCGGGTGAGGAGCCCGGCCGCCGCTGGACCCGCCCGGTCCCGCTGGTCGACGTGCTCCGCGCCGCCGCGTCCGAGGTGGAGCAGTACGAGCGCATCGAGCTCGCCGCCGTGCCGACCACCGAGGTCGCCGGCCGCGTGGTCAACGACCTCGTGCACCTGCTCGCCGAGCTGCTCGAGAACGCGACCTCCTTCTCCTCGCCGCAGACCAAGGTCAAGGTGACCGGTCACGCGCTGCCCGACGGCCGCGTCCTGATCGAGATCCACGACACCGGCATCGGCCTCTCCCCCGAGGACCTCGCGGCGATCAACGAGCGGCTCGCCTCGCCGCCCACCGTGGACGTCTCCGTCTCCCGGCGCATGGGTCTGTTCGTGGTCGGCCGTCTGTCGCAGCGCCACGGCATCCGCATCCAGCTGCGCCCGTCCGACTCCGGTGGCACGACCGCGCTGGTCATGCTGCCCGTGGACGTCGCCCAGGGCGGCAAGAAGCCCGCTCCGGGCAAGCCCGGCGCTCCCTCCGCCGGTGGTCCGGCTGCCGCGCAGGCCGCGGCCGGTGCCGCCGCGGCGCGTCGCCAGGGCGGCCAGCCGGGCGGCGGCGCCTCGGGCGGCGGTGCCGGCCGGCTCGGCGCCGGCGCCGGTCCGCGCGGCCAGGTGGGCGCCGGCCAGGGTTCGCGCGCCGCGCTGCCCGGCACGGGCGGCCGTCCCGGCGGGCCGGGCGGTCCGCGCGGGCCGCAGGGTCCGGCACAGCAGCAGGGCCGTTCGCCCGCCACGTCCCCCTCCTCGTTCGACCAGGGGATGTCCCCGGCGCCGGGCGCGGGTGCCGGCTTCGGCGGCCAGGCTCCCGCCGGGTCCCAGGGCTTCGGCGACGGACAGCAGCGCCAGGACGTCTTCGGCGGCGGCCGCGGCGCCGTGCCCCCGCAGCGGTCGAACGCCGCCGACCAGGGCCGGCAGCAGCAGCTGCCCCCGCGCGGCGGTCCGCGCGCGGAGCTGCCCGGCGGCAACCCGCCGTCCCGGTCCACGGGCTGGGGCGACGACCGCGCCGCGCTCGACGCGCCGCGCGGCCACGACGACCAGGGTCCGGCGCACACCTCCCGGATGCCGCGGGTCGACGACCGGCAGGGTCCGGGCGCCACCGCGGAGCTGCCGGTGGTCCCGCGCCAGGACGACCTCCAGGGCCCGGGCTCCACGTCCGAGTTCCCGCGCCCCGACTTCGACGCCCCGCGTCCGGGCGGCGCGCAGAACACCGGTCAGTTCGGCGCCGACTCGGGGCAGGGCACCGGTTCGTTCGTGCGCCAGGACGTCTACGGCGCCTCGGCGCCGCAGAACAACCCCTCCGCCACCGGTCAGTTCGCGGCTCCGCAGGCCTACGACAGCGGTTCCACCGGCCAGTACGCCGCCCCGCAGGGGTACGGCGCGGGCTCCACGGGCCCGTACGCCCAGCCCGGGTACGACAGCGGTTCCACGGGCCGGCACTCCCTGCCGGGCCGTCAGGAACCGTCGTCCACCGGCCAGTTCGACCGGCCCCAGTCCGGCGGCTCGGGTGCCGACTTCGGCGCCCAGCGTCCGTCGGCCCCGGAGCGTCCCGCCCGTCGCGAGCCCGAGGCACTTCCGCCGGCCGCGGGCCCCGGCGACGGACGGACGCCGCTGTACGACACCCTGGAGACCAACTGGTTCCGCGGCGGCGACCGCCAGCAGCAGGACAACGGCTCCACCGCGGCCCCGGCCCCGCAGCAGCCGCAGGCCTCCTCGGCCCCCCAGCGTCCCGCCTCCGCGCCGTGGCGCAGCTCGCCGAACGACGATCTCGTCCGGCAGGCAGAGCGCGTACGGCAGCCGGCGGCGGGCGGCGTCACCACCTCCGGCCTGCCGCGCCGGGTGCCCAGGGCGAACCTCGTCCCGGGCACGGCTCAGCAGCAACAGCACCAGAGCGGTCCGCAGGTCTCGCGTGCGCCTGACGACGTACGCGGCCGGCTGACCAATCTCCGTCGGGGCATCGCACAGGGTCGTCAGGCCAACTCCGGTCAGACGGGCAGCTATCCCAGCCCCACTCACCAGCAGGAGCGTTAGTTGAGCCCGATGAGCCAGGCGGCACAGAACCTCAACTGGTTGATCACCAACTTCGTGGACAACACCCCGGGGGTGTCCCACACCGTCGTGGTATCCGCGGACGGACTCCTTCTGGCGATGTCCGAAGGGTTCCCGCGCGACCGCGCCGACCAGCTCGCGGCCGTCGCGTCCGGTCTCACCTCGCTGACCGCCGGGGCCTCCCGGATCTTCGAGGGAGGCAATGTGGCGCAGACGGTGGTGGAGATGGAGCGCGGCTTCCTCTTCCTCATGTCCGTCTCGGACGGGTCGTCCCTGGCCGTTCTCGCGCACCCGGAGTGCGACATCGGCCTCGTCGGCTACGAGATGGCGCTGCTCGTCGACCGCGCCGGGGCGGTACTGACGCCCGACCTGCGTGCCGAACTACAGGGCAGTCTGCTCCACTGACAGGTCCCGGTACCACCCACCTCACCAAATCACCGTCCGGCCGCCACAATCCCCCCACCGGCCCCGTCCGACGGCTTGACTGACCGACTTGCTGTCCCGCCCGGAGGATTCATGACCCCGCCCACCGCCTCTCATGATCCGTACGCCGAGCCGTACGGGGACGAGGGCGACCAGCCGCTGGTACGTCCGTATGCGATGACCGGCGGCCGGACCCGGCCGCGCTATCAGCTCGCCATCGAGGCGCTGATCAGCACGACGGCCGACCCGGCAGCGCTGATGGGACTGCTCCCGGAGCACCAGCGGATCTGCCATCTGTGCCGCGAGGTGAAGTCGGTCGCCGAGGTTTCGGCACTGCTGGCCATGCCGCTCGGCGTGGCCCGGATCCTCGTCGCGGACCTGGCCGAGGCCGGGCTGGTGGCCATCCACCAGCCGGGCGGCGACGAGAACAACGGCGGCGCACCGGATGTGACGCTGCTCGAAAGGGTGCTCAGTGGACTTCGCAAGCTCTGACGGAGGCCGGGCGACCACCTCCGCGAAGATCGTGGTGGCGGGCGGCTTCGGCGTGGGCAAGACCACGTTCGTGGGTGCCGTCTCGGAGATCAACCCGCTGCGCACGGAGGCCGTCATGACGTCTGCTTCGGCGGGCATCGACGACCTGACCCACACCGGGGACAAGACGACCACGACGGTCGCCATGGACTTCGGCCGTATCACCCTGGACCAGGACCTGATCCTGTACCTGTTCGGTACGCCGGGCCAGGACCGCTTCTGGTTCATGTGGGACGACCTGGTCCGCGGCGCGATCGGCGCGGTGGTCCTGGTGGACACGCGGCGGCTCGCCGACTGCTTCCCGGCCGTGGACTACTTCGAGAACAGCGGCCTGCCCTTCGTGGTCGCGCTCAACGGCTTCGACGGGCACCAGCCGTACAACCCGGAGGAAGTGCGCGAGGCGCTGCAGATCGGCCCGGACGCCCCGATCATCACGACCGACGCCCGCCACCGCGCGGACGCCAAGTCGGCGCTGATCACGCTGGTGGAGCACGCCCTGATGGCCCGGCTGCGGTAACGCCCGGAAGTCGTTTCAGGTAGCACTCAAGTCGAAAGATCCATACGGCAGTTGTCGTAGCAGCCACCGGAGCCGACTGTGTCCTTTGACACGGTCGGCCCCGGTGTTCATAACGTTTCGGCAGAGGAATCCGGTGGTGCGGCCACGCGTCGCGCACATCCGGTGTCGCTGTGCGCACAAGCGCCCCGCCTTTTGGCGGGTCTCGCTCTTTATGACCGATTTATCTGGGGTTTACAACGGCGCGCTCCGCACGTTTCCACTGTTTGGAAGAGCGCTGGCTGACGTGCTGGAATGCCTGAACTGCCCAATAGTCAAAGACGTACTCATCAGTCGAGTCGTACCTGGGCTCTGAGACACTGCGGCACAACGTTGGTGCCGACCGCCGAGAGGTTGTTGGTCGAGTGAGGCGAAGCAAGAACGGCCCCGAGCCGTCGGCCCGGGGCAACTTCACCCCGCCGCCGCGCGGTGCGGCGCCCGCACCCGTGCCCGGGTCGGAACCGACGGCCGCTCCCGCTCCCAGCGGTGGCCGTTTCTCCCCCCGCAACTGGCGGGTGCCGACCCGACTGAACGCGATCCTGCTCATACCCGTGCTGGTCGGCCTCGTCATGGGCGGCTTCCAGGTCAAGAGCTCGATCGACACCTGGCAGGAAGCCCAGGACGCGGAGAAGACCGCGCGTCTGGTGCAGGCCTCGCTGACCTATGCCAACGCCCTCTACAACGAGCGCGACACCACCGCCACTCCCCTGCTCCAGGGCAAGGGCCAGAACAACTCGACCGTCACCGAGGCCCGCCGGCTCACCGACAAGGCCGCCGACGCCTTCGACCGGGCCGCGCAGGGCGCGCCGGAGACGCCCGGTATCGAACGCCGGCTGAAGCTGTTCCGCGAGACGGAGCCCGGGCTGGCACAGCTGCGCGCCGCCGCCTACAGCCCCAAGCTCACCGGCGTGCAGACCGAGGAGGGCTACGTCCGGATCGCCCACCCCCTGATGGAGTTCGCCAACGAGCTCGGTCTGGGCACCGGCAACATCACCTCCTACGGCCGTACCGTCTACGCCATCTCGCTGACCAAGGCCGCCCTGTCGCTGGAGCGGTCCATCGGCATGCACCTGCTGGTCAAGCCGGGCCCCGACGCCCCCAACATGGCCAGCCAGCGCACCGCCCTCGCCTCGTACGCCTACCTGGAGGGCATCGCCTCAGAGGAGTACCGCGGCGGCGGCACCCAGGAGGACTCCGACAAGCTCGACGCGGCCCTGAAGGAGGCGCAGGCCCAGGGCGCGGCGATGGTCCAGCAGGCCAAGGCCAAGGACCCGAACTACGTCGCGCCGCCGGCCGACCCGCAGAAGATGGTCGGGGCCGTCGCGTCGCTGCAGAGCACGAGCGCCTCCGAGCGCCTCGCGCTCGCCCGCAGGGGCATCACCCCGCAGAACTGGTGGGCGGCCAACACCCTCAGGTTCGACGCCTACGAGAAGATCGAGTCGGACATGGCCGACAAGGCGGTGAACGAGGCCTCCAACATCGCCGACGACGCCCAGCAGTCGACGTTCATCACCGGCGCCATCGTCCTGGTCGCCCTGCTCGCCGCGTTCATCCTGGCCGGCATGGTGGCCCGCCAGATGAGCCGCTCCATGCGCCAGCTGCGCAACGCCGCCTTCGGCATCGCCGAGCAGCGTCTGCCGATGCTGGTCGACCAGCTCTCGCGCACCGACCCCGGCCGGGTCGACACCCGGGTGGCGCCGATCCCGATCACCTCGACCGACGAGATCGGCGAAGTCGCCCGCGCCTTCGACCAGGTCCACCGCGAGGCCGTCCGGCTCGCCGCCGAGCAGGCCCTGCTGCGGGGCAACATCAACGCGATCTTCACCAACCTCTCGCGCCGCAACCAGTCGCTGATCGAGGGCCAGCTGACCCTGATCACCGACCTGGAGAACAACGAGGCCGACCCGGACCAGCTGGAGAACCTCTTCCGCCTGGACCACCTGGCGACCCGTATGCGCCGCAACGGCGAGAACCTCCTCGTCCTCGCGGGCGAGGAGCCCGGCCGCCGCTGGGACCAGCCGGTCCCGCTGGTCGACGTGCTGCGCGCCGCCTCCTCGGAGGTGGAGCAGTACGAGCGCGTCGAGCTCTCCGGCGTCCCGGAGGCCGAGATCCACGGCCGCGCCGTGACCGACCTCGTGCACCTGCTGGCCGAGCTCCTCGAGAACGCCACGACGTTCTCCTCGCCGCAGACCAAGGTCCGCGTCACCGCGACCCGTCTCCCCGACGGCCGCGTCATGATCGAGATCCACGACAAGGGCATCGGCCTGACCGCCGAGGACTTCGCCGACATCAACCACAAGCTGGCCAACCCGCCGACCGTGGACGTGGCGATCTCCCAGCGCATGGGCCTGTTCGTGGTCGGCCGCCTCGCCGACCGGCACGGCATCCGCGTCCAGCTGCGCCCCTCCGGCGAGCAGGCCGGCACGACCTCCCTGGTCATGCTGCCGGACGCGATCACCCACGGCGGTGGCGGCGAGCAGGCGCTGAACCGCGACGAGTTCACGGTCTCGCAGATCATCCCGGAGCAGCAGTTCCAGGGCGAGGACTTCAGCCGGTCGCAGCCGCCGATGCGGACGGCCGCGGAGCTCGGCTTCGACGACAGCCGCTACGAGGTCCCGGACGACATCCGCGACCTGGACCCCGTCGGCCGCTCGCTGATGCGCGAGGAGCGCCGCGCGGCCCTGGAGGCCCAGACGCACGGGGAGCAGACCGGGCAGGAGACCTCCGAGGCACCCGCGTACACCGACGGACCCACCGGCGGTCATGCCTACGACACCGGTCAGATGCCCTACCCCGAGCAGGGCGGGTACGAGGCGCAGACGGCGTACGGCGACCAGGGGCAGACGGCGTACGAGGAGCAGCGGAGCTCGTACGAGCAGCCGGGCCGGCCGTCGTACGACGACCAGTACTTCGCGCCGAACGGCGGCCTGCCGCAGAACAACGGCTACGCCCCGAACGGCGGCTACCCGGAGTCCCCGTATGCGGAGCCGGCGCAGGACGAGCAGGCGCAGGCGCACGGCGCCGCGTCGGACACGTACGGCGCCTTCGCCGAGCAGCCCTACCAGGACGACTGGCCCCGGGGCAACGGCTACCGCAACGGCTACCCGGACCAGTACGCTCCGGAAGCGGAATCTACGCAGGCCGCTGACGTGAGCGAGCCGGACCGCGTAGGCTTCGATCGTCCGGGAACGGCCCCCTCCGCCGTCCACGAGCTGACCGACGCCGGGCTGCCCCGCCGCGGATCCACCCCGAGCGGTTCCAACGGCGCGCGGCGCGTGAACCAGGAAACGCCGGCCCGCACCCCGGAGAGCAGCGGCGACAGCGACTGGCGTTCGGCGAACGACGAGCGCTGGCAGCAGGCCTCGCAGCTCCGGAAGCCCAAGGCAGGCGGGGTGACCTCCTCCGGTCTGCCGAGGCGGGTGCCCAAGGCCAATCTGGTCGAGGGGACCGCGGAATCGACCCCGCAGGGCGGCCCACAGGTCTCCCGCGCCCCCGAGGACGTCAGGGGCAGGCTGAGCAACCTGCGCCGGGGCGTGCAGCGGGGACGCAGCGCAGGAAGTGAAAAGAACGGCCAGGGCTTCGGTCCTGACAGCACCTACAACCAGGAGCGTTAGTGTGAGCCCGATGAGCCAGGCGGCACAGAACCTGAACTGGTTGATCACCAACTTCGTGGACAACACCCCCGGGGTGTCCCACACCGTGGTGGTCTCCGCCGACGGACTCCTTCTGGCGATGTCCGAAGGCTTCCCCCGCGACCGCGCCGACCAGCTCGCGGCCGTCGCCTCCGGTCTGACCTCGCTGACCGCCGGCGCCTCGCGCATCTTCGAGGGCGGCAGCGTGAACCAGACAGTTGTGGAGATGGAGCGGGGATTCCTCTTCCTCATGTCCATCTCCGACGGTTCTTCGCTCGCGGTTCTTGCACACCCGGAGGCGGACATCGGCCTCATTGGGTACGAGATGGCTCTTCTGGTGGACCGTGCGGGCACGGTTCTCACCCCGGATCTCCGTGCGGAGCTCCAGGGGAGCCTTCTCAACTAACAGTCGGACGGTGCGTTTTGGCGTCCCGGGGCCGTAAGGTTTCGGGACGCGGCTTCCACAGGGTTGGAGCCCGGCGCAGTCGGAGGAGGAGAGAGAGTGGCAACACCCCCAAGCGGTTCGTCTTCGGGCAACTGGTCGTACGGCCCTGCCCAGGGCCAGGGCGACGGTCCGGCGAACCCGTACAACTTCCCCTCCGCCCCGAGCCACCGGCAGCCGTACGCGCCCCAGGGCCCCGGCCCTTCGCCGTACGATCAGCCGCCGGCGCCGCGCATCCTGCCGGTGGAGCCGCAACGACGTACCCCTGAGCCGACGCCCGCCGGGGCGTCGAACAATCCCCTGGTGCGCCCGTACGCCATGACGGGCGGCCGGACCCGGCCGCGGTACCAGCTCGCCATCGAGGCGCTGGTCCACACCACAGCGCAGCCGCACCAGATGCAGGGCCAACTGCCCGAGCATCAGCGGATCTGCAATCTGTGCCGCGAGATCAAGTCGGTGGCCGAGGTCTCGGCCCTGCTGACGATCCCGCTCGGCGTGGCCAGGATCCTCGTCGCCGACTTGGCGGAGGCGGGCCTGGTCGCCATCCATCAGCCCGGCGGCGACGAGAACGCCGGTGGACAGCCAGACGTGACACTGCTCGAAAGGGTGCTCAGTGGACTTCGCAAGCTCTAGCGGCGGTCCTTCCCGCTCCACCACCTCCGCGAAGATCGTGGTGGCGGGCGGCTTCGGCGTGGGCAAGACCACGTTCGTGGGTGCCGTCTCGGAGATCAACCCGCTGCGCACGGAGGCCGTCATGACGTCTGCTTCGGCAGGCATCGACGACCTGACCCACACCGGGGACAAGACGACCACGACGGTCGCCATGGACTTCGGCCGTATCACCCTGGACCAGGACCTGATCCTGTACCTGTTCGGTACGCCGGGCCAGGACCGCTTCTGGTTCATGTGGGACGACCTGGTCCGCGGCGCGATCGGCGCGATCGTGCTGGTCGACACGCGGCGGCTCGCCGACTGCTTCCCGGCCGTCGACTACTTCGAGAACAGCGGCCTGCCCTTCGTCATCGCGCTCAACGGCTTCGACGGCAACCAGCCGTACAACCCGGACGAGGTGCGCGAGGCGCTGCAGATCGGCCCGGACGCCCCGATCATCACGACCGACGCCCGCCACCGTGCGGACGCCAAGTCGGCGCTGATCACCCTGGTCGAGCACGCCCTGATGGCGCGGCTGCGGTAGGTCCGCGCGACGACCGGACCGCGCGACGGAAAAGGCGGGCGGCCCTCCCCGGCTCGGGGCGGGCCGCCCGCCTTTTCCCTGCGGGTACGGCGGCCCGACGGCCCGGGGGCACGGCGGCCCGGCGGCCCGGCGGCACGCGAGGTCGCGGGCACAGCGAAGAAGCGGGCACAGCGAAGAAGCGGGCACAGCGAAAAGGGCCCCTCCCGGAAGAGGGGCCCTTTTCGCGCGTGCGTGCGGCGGCGGCCGGTCGTGGTGCCGGCCGCGGCTCACCCGTGCCAGCTGTGCGGGGCGCGGAAGCCGTTCTCGCGCTCCAGGCGGCGCCAGCCGGCCTTGGGGCGGCGGCGGTGGGCGGAGGTCGTCTCGGCGGGGCGGGCCGCCGCACGGGCCAGGAGGAGCGCCGTGATGGCGGCGACCTCCTCGGGCTCGGCGTGGCCCTTCTCGACGCGGATGTCGGCGTTGTCCATGGGTTCAGTCTCCGTGGATGAGAGGTCCGCGGCATTGCCGCGGTGCGTCCGCCCGGTTACTGGGGCGGGTTGCCGTGCTTGCGGGAGGGCAGGTCGGCGTGCTTGCTGTGCAGCATCGCCAGGGACCGGATGAGCGTCTCGCGGGTGCCGGCGGGGTCGATCACGTCGTCCACCAGGCCGCGCTCGGCCGCGTAGTACGGGTGCATCAGCTCGGCCTTGTACTCCTTGACCATCTTCTGACGCATCGCCTCGGGGTCCTCGGCCTCGGCGATCTGACGGCGGAAGATGACGTTGGCCGCGCCCTCAGCGCCCATCACGGCGATCTCGTTCGTCGGCCACGCGTAGGTGAGGTCGGCGCCGATCGACTGGGAGTCCATGACGATGTAGGCGCCGCCGTACGCCTTGCGCAGGATCAGCGAGATCCGCGGCACGGTGGCGTTGCAGTAGGCGTAGAGCAGCTTGGCGCCGTGCCGGATGATGCCGCCGTGTTCCTGGTCGACGCCCGGGAGGAAGCCGGGCACGTCGAGGAGGGTGACGATCGGGATGTTGAAGGCGTCGCACATCTGGACGAAGCGCGCGGCCTTCTCACTCGCCTCGATGTCCAGCACGCCCGCCAGCACCTGCGGCTGGTTGGCGATGATGCCGACGACCTGGCCGTCCATCCGGGCCAGCGCGCAGATGATGTTCCGCGCCCAGCGCTCGTGGACCTCCAGGTACTCGCCGTCGTCGACGATCTCCTCGATGACCTTGGTCATGTCGTACGGCCGGTTGCCGTCGGCCGGGACCAGGTCGAGCAGGACGTCGGAGCGGCGGTCGGCCGGGTCGGAGCACTCCGTCCGGGGCGGGTTCTCGCGGTTGTTCTGCGGGAGGAGGGAGAGGAGGTAGCGCACCTCGGCGATGCACGTCTCCTCGTCGTCGTAGGCGAAGTGGCACACCCCGCTCG
>NZ_JBIVBI010000017.1:0-11530 GCF_044746005.1 Streptomyces sp. NPDC086766
GGCCTGTCGCTGATGATCGCCATCGGCCCGGACCGCTTCCGGGAGATGCTCGACGGCTTCCACCTCGTCGACGAGCACTTCCGCACCGCCCCCGCGGAAGCCAACGCACCCTTGCTGATGGGCCTGCTCGGCATCTGGTACGGCAACTTCCACGACGCCCAGACGCACGCGGTCCTGCCGTACTCGCACTACCTGTCCAAGTTCACCGCCTACCTCCAGCAACTGGACATGGAGTCCAACGGCAAGTACGTCGACCGGGACGGCGCCGAGGTCGACTGGCAGACCGGGCCGGTCGTGTGGGGCACGCCCGGCACCAACGGGCAGCACGCCTACTACCAGCTCATCCACCAGGGCACCAAGCTCATCCCGGCGGACTTCATCGGCTTCGCCGAGCCGGTCGGCGAACTGAGCGGTGGACTCGAGGCGCAGCACGACCTGCTGATGGCCAACTTCTTCGCCCAGACGCAGGCACTCGCCTTCGGCAAGACACCGGAGCAGGTACGCGCGGAGGGGGTGCCGGAGGAACTGGTCCCGCACAAGACCTTCCAGGGCGACCACCCGACGACCACGGTCCTGGCCCGCGAGCTGACCCCGTCCGTGCTCGGCCAGTTGGTCGCGCTGTACGAGCACAAGGTGTTCGTCCAGGGGGCCGTGTGGAACATCGACTCCTTCGACCAGTGGGGCGTCGAGCTCGGCAAGGTCCTCGCCAAGCGGGTCGAGCCCGCCCTGACCGAGGGCGCGGAGGTGGACGGACTGGACGAGTCGACCCGGTCCCTGGTCGCGAAGTACCGGGAGCTGCGCGGGCGGCGGTGAGCCCGGCCGGCCGCCCCGGCGGGTCCGGGGGGCCCGGCCCCCTGGACCTCCACCCGGCCACCGCGCCGGGACCGCCGTCCCTCAGGCCACCGCGCTCAGCGTGTCCGCCAGGCGGCGGCGGGCCGCGCGGGCGGCGGGCAGCGCGGCGAGGGCCGCGGCGCCCAGGACGGCGGCCGTGCCGAACAGCAGCAGGAGCAGGGGAGAGGGGGCCTGGGCGATTCCGGCGCCGATGCCGCTGGAGCGGCCCTGGGCGTCGATCAGCCAATGGGCCAGCGGGAGGCCCAGCGCCGTGGCGACGGCGACCGCGGCCAGCGCGGTGCAACTGGTGGCGGTGACGGTGATCGCGGTGATCTGGCGCGGTGACAGCCCGATCGCCTTCAGCGCCAGCAGGTCGCGCTCGCCCTCGCGGACGGTGCCGCCGATCGCCGTGAGCAGTTCGATCAGCCCGATGAGGGCGAGCACGCAGACCAGCCCGGCGACGACCGCGCGCAGCGGGGACAGCCCGTCGGCCGGGTTGGTCACGGCGTGCACGTCGAGGTGGCCGCGGCCGGCGGCGGTCAGCCCGTTCGCGACGTCGTGCGGGTCGGCTCCGGGGCGCAGCCGCAACTGGTAGAGGGTCGGGGCCAGGTGCGGGTCGTTCGCGCGGAGGGTGTCCAGCGAGGTGGAGATGACCCGGCCCGCGTTCTCCGGTTCGATGCTGCGGCCCACGATGTGCAGGATCTGCGGCTGGTCGCCGACCGTCATCCGCACCCAGTCGCCGACCCGCACGTCCAGCAGGTCGAGCAGGCCCTGCCCGGCGACCGCCTCGTCCGGGCCGGTCGCGGCGCGGCCCTGGGCGAGGGTGTACGGGTAGGGGTCCTGGCGGGTGCCGAGACCGCGCAGGGCGATCGTCGCGGTCTGGCCGGGAACCAGGGCGGCCATCTCCACGCCCGGATAGACGGCGGCGACCCGCCGCTCGTGGCCGAGCAGGGCGCGGACGTCCGTGTCGCCGAGGCCGCGGTCCGCGCGGACGGTGAGCGCCGCGGGCATGCCCATCCGCTCCGGGCTGCTGTGGAAGCGGTCGATGGTGGTCCACGCGCTCATCGCCACCACGATCAGCAGCAGCGGCAGCGCGAGCCGCCCGACCGTGCCGAGGGTGCGCGGACGGCGGGTGAACGCCTTGTGCCAGCCGAGCACCAGCGCGGGCGGCAGCCGCAGACCGAGGGCGCGCCGCGCCGGTCCCGTCAGCCGGCCGCCTGCCGAGGCCGCCGGGCGGGGCACCGGCACCGGGGGCACCCGCCCCGCCCGCCAGGCCGCGAGTCCCGTGACCGCGCCGATGAACAGCACGGCCCCCACCGGCACGGCGAACAGCGCCACGGTGTGGCCCGGCAGCCCCTGCCACACCCCGACCGCGTCGCCGAAGCGCCCCGGCAGCAGGCTGCCCAGCCCCTGCGTGAGCGCGGCCGCCGCGACGGCACCGAGCAGGGCGTAGGCGACGTGCTGGAGCAGGAAGACGCGGACGACCTGGCCGGGCGTGAAGCCGATCGCCTTCAGCACCGAGATGTCCCGCAGATGGCCGCGGATGCGCGTGCCGATGGCGCCGTGCACCGCCAGTCCCGCGGCGACCAGCGCACCGAGCCCGAACAGGCCCAGCACCTGGCCGAGCAGCCGGTTGTCGCCCTGGGCCTCGGCCTGCGCCTGCTGCCAGGTGGACACCTCGCCGACCGCGCCGGCGCCGAGCACGGTGACGGCGCGCTGGACGGCGTAGTCCGTGTCGCCGGGGTCGGTCAGGCGCAGTCCGATCACCCGGCCGCCGGGATCGCGCACCGCGGACGGCAGGGCCCACACCAGGCCGGGCTGTTCCCCCGGCCGGAAGCGCGGTTCGGCACTGTCGGCGACGCCGACGACGGTCAGCGTGCGGGCGGTGCCCGGCAGGCGGAGGACGTCCCCGGGCTCGGCCAGCAGCGCCCGGGCGAGCCGGCTGTCCAGGACGACGCCGCCGGGGTCCCGCGGGTCGAGCCAGTGGCCGGAGGTCAGCAACGGCCGGCCCACGTCGGGCCGCCGGGGCGTGCCGCGCAGTTCGACCAGGGCGCGGGTGCCGCGGGAGGAGACGGTGGCGGTCTCGGTCGGGTAGGGCCCGGCGACGGACTCGACGCCGTCCAGCGCGGCCAGCCGGCCGGTGTCGGCGGACCGGACGGTGTGGATCCACACATGGGCGCCCCGGGACTGGGCGAACACCCGCTGCCAGGGGTTGGTCGCGTAGCCGAACAGCGCGGTGGCCAGCAGCAGCGAGGCGACGATGCCGGCGGTGGCCAGCACGATGAACAGCGCCTCGCCGCGGTGCGTGCGCAGATCGGAGTGCGCCCAGCGCAACGTGGCCCGCACGCGGCTCAGCCCCTCGGCCGGGGCGGGTGCGCCGGCGCGCGCGTCAGGTGGTCGTACACCGCAGTCAGTCCTTCAGCTCCAGCACACCGGAGAGGCCGGTGCCCCGCGACGGCGTCCCGTCGAGTTCCGCGTCGTCGGCGATCCGCCCGTCGAAGAAGCTGATCACCCGGTCCGCGGCGCTCGCCAGCCGGGCGTCATGGGTGACCAGCACGATCGTCTGGCCGCGCTGGTGGAAGCGGGACAGCAGCCGCATCACCTCGCGGGTGCCCCGGCTGTCCAGGCTGCCCGCGGGCTCGTCGGCCAGCAGCAGCGGCGGGTGGTTGACCAGCGCGCGGGCGAGCGCGACCCGCTGCTGCTCGCCGCCGGACAGCTCGCCCGGCATACTGCGCTCCTTGCCCTTCAGCCCCAGCTCGGCCAGGAGCTCCTCGCGCTCGGCGCGCGCCTGGCGCGGCGAGCGGCCGGCGAGCAGCGCGGGCAGCTCGACGTTGTCGGCGACGGACAGGTTGGAGACCAGGTTGAAGAACTGGAAGACGATGCCGATGCGCTTCCTGCGCTCCTCGGCCCAGCGCGCCTCGGTGTAGGCGTCGGTGCACCGCCCGTCCAGCCAGATGCTGCCCTCGTCGGGCCGCTGCAGGCCGCCGAGCAGGTGCAGCAGGGTCGACTTGCCGGCCCCGGAGGGCCCGGTGACGGCGACGAACTCGCCGCGCCGCACCGACAGGTCGACGCCGCGCACGGCACGGGCGGGCGCGCCCTCGCCGTGGTGGGTCTTGGCGAGCCGCTCGGCCCGCAGCACGACGTCATCGCCCCCGGGCCCGGCCAGGTCCCCGGCCCGGGGATCGGGACGGTGTTCCGGGCGCGGCTCAGGAGGGTGGGTGTCGCTCACTCCAGCTCCTCCAGTTCCTCCTGGCACCGCTCCAGCCAGTCCAGGTCGGCCTGCAGGTGCAGCATCGCGCCCTCGATGAGCAGATGGGCGATTCGGTTGTCCCGGTTCTCGGCCGCGGCCAGCTTCGACAGGTTGCGCATGGTGTTGAGGTACTGGCGCCGCTGCCGGTTGATGAGCGAGATCTGGTCGGCGAGCCGGGTCTGCGGCGCGAGCGCGAGCTTCATGAAGAACTCGTCCCGCACCCGAGGCTCGTCCTCGGTCTCCTCGAACCAGGCGCGCAGCGCCTCACGCCCGGCGTCGGTGAGGTGGTAGATCTTCTTGTTGGGCCGGCTGGACTGCTCGACCTCCTCGCCCTCGATCAGTCCCGACTTCTCGAGGCGGCCGAGGGTCACGTATATCTGGCCGACGTTCGGCTGAGGGTACGCGGCGCCCAGCAGTTGCTCAAGGTCCTGCTTCAGCTCGTAGCCGTGGGCGGGGCCGCGAGCGAGGAGTGCCAGGAGGGGCAGGCGCACTCGTGCTCTCCTCCTAGTCCTCGGAATGTGCTCCAGGCCCTAGTATCGCCCATACCTAACAGGTATACATGGCCTCTGACCCCGGGCGAGGGCGCCCGATGCCGGTGTACGGGAGGAACCTATGCGGTGGATACACGCCGCCGGTAGGGGCCTTCTCGTCCTGGTCGTGGTCATGACCGGGTATATCGCCTCCGGGGCCCGCGCCGGCGAGGGCGCGCCCCACGGGCGCGGCCCGCTCACCCTGGCCACCGCCGGTGACCTCACCGGCTACCTCGGCCCGCTGCTGGAGGGCTGGAACCGCACCCACCCCGGGGAGAGGGTCACCCTCGTCGAGCTCCCGGACTCCGCCGACGAGACCCACGCGCAGATGACGACCGACCTGCGCGGCGGCGACCGCAGCCGGTTCGACGTCCTCAACATCGACGTCAACTGGACCTCGGAGTTCGCCGCGGCCGGCTGGATCCGCCCGCTGCCGCGCGACCGCTTCCCGCTGCGCACCTTCCTGCCGCCGGTCGTCGACACGGCCACCTACGACGGGCAGCTGTACGCGGTCCCCTACGTCACCAACGCCGGTCTGCTGCTGTACCGCAAGGACGTCCTCGCCAGGGAGGGCGTCCCGCCCCCGCGCACCTGGGCCGAGCTGGAGCGCGACGCGCGGACGATCGCGCCCAAGTACGGCCTCGACGGCTACGCGGGCCAGTTCCTGCCCTACGAGGGGCTCACCGTCAACGCGGCCGAGGCCGTGTACTCGGCGGGCGGCACGATCCTCGGCGACGAGGGCGCGCGGGTCACCGTCAACTCCGCGGCGGCCCGCGAGGGCATCGGCTTCCTCGCCCGCGGCGTCCGCGAGGGCTGGATCCCGAAACGGGCGCTGACGTACAAGGAGGAGGAGTCCAAGCAGGCCTTCCAGGACGGCCGGCTCCTCTTCCTGCGCAACTGGCCCTATGCCTACGCCGTCGCCTCGGCCAAGGGCTCCCCGGTCGCCGGGAAGATCGGCGCGGTGCCGCTGCCCGGGCCGGACGGACCGGGCACGAGCGTCCTCGGCGGCTCCAACCTGGCCGTCAACACCCACGCGCGGCATCCCGACTCCGCCGCGCGCCTGATCGCGTACCTCACCGGCGCGCGCGTGCAGCGCATGGTCCTCACCCGGGGCGCGCTGCCGCCGGTACGGGCCGCGCTGTACGAAGACCCGGCGCTGATCCGGCGGTTCCCGTATCTGCCGACGCTGCGCGCCGCCGTGCTCGCGGCCGCGCCGCGCCCCAAGAGCCCGCACTACGACCAGGTCAGTCTGGTGGTCCAGGCGGTCGTGCACGACGCGCTGACCGGTCGCCAGACGCCCGAGGCGGCGGTGCGGCGGCTGGCGCGCGAACTCGACGCCATCGCCCGTCGATAGTTACTTGTTAGGTAACGCAAGCATCACGACTCTGTTCGCTATGTCCGTTTAAGTCCTTGTTCGTAATGGCAACTGCCCAGTAGTTTCCGTTCACTTCATTGACACCCCTGTGACGCCCCTACCTAACATGCATGCACAACAGCCGCCTAGCACAGACAGGGCAATGGGTTGAACAGGCATCGTTGGTGGCGCGACGCGGTGATCTACCAGGTGTACGTCCGCAGCTTCCTGGACAGCACCGGCGACGGCGTCGGCGACCTGGCCGGGGTCAGGGCCGGGCTGCCGTATCTGAAGAAGCTCGGCGTCGACGGGATCTGGCTGAGCCCCTTCTATCCCTCGCCGCAGCACGACCACGGCTACGACGTCGCCGACTACTGCGGCGTCGACCCGCTCTTCGGCGACCTCGCCGAGTTCGACCTGCTGATGGCGGCCGCCCGCCGGCTCGGCATCAAGGTCCTGCTCGACATCGTCCCCAACCACTGCTCCAGCGCCCACCCGTGGTTCGGCGAGGCGCTCGCCGCACCGCCCGGCAGCCCGGCCCGGGCCCGCTTCCACTTCGCCGACGGCCGCGGCCCCGACGGGTCCGAGCCGCCCAACAACTGGCACGCCATGTTCGGCGGCCCGGCCTGGACCCGGATCACCGAGCCGGACGGCCGCCCCGGCCAGTGGTACCTGCACATGTTCACCCCCGAGCAGCCCGACTGGAACTGGCGCACCCCCGAGGTGGCCGCCGAGTTCGACCGGGTGCTGCGCTTCTGGCTGGACCGGGGCGTCGACGGCTTCCGCATCGACGTCGCCGCCGGACTCTTCAAGCACCCCGAGCTGCCCGACTCGGACGACCCCGAGGCCGACGCCCGCACCCGCGACTCGGTCAACCCGCTCGCCTGGAACCAGCCCGAGGTGCACGACGTGTGGCGGCACTGGCGGGCCGTGTGCGAGGAGTACACCGCCCACGACGGCCGGGAACGGCTGCTGGTCGGCGAGGTCTCGGTGCCCACCGCCCGCGAGCACGCCCGGTACGTCCGCCCGGACGAGCTGCACCAGGCCTTCTTCTTCGACCTGCTCGGCGCCCCCTGGGACGCCGACGCCTTCCGCAAGGTCGTCACCGAGGCCATGCAGGACATAGCCGGCACGGGCTCGACGGTCACCTGGGTCCTCAACAACCACGACCAGGTCCGCACCGTCACCCGCTACGGCGAACACGCCACCGGGGGCAGCGGCCTCGGCGCCGCCCGCGCCCGCGCCGCCGCGCTGCTGATGCTGGCGCTGCCCGGTGCCGCGTACATCTACCAGGGCGAGGAGCTGGGCCTGCCTGAGGTCGTCGACCTGCCCGACGACGTGCTCACCGACCCGATCTTCCGCCGCACCGGAAGCCGCGCCCGCGTCCGCGACGGCTGCCGGGTGCCGCTGCCGTGGTCCGGGCAGGCCTCCCCGTTCGGCTTCACCTCCGGCGTCGAGGGCGCCAGGCCCTGGCTGCCGCAGCCGGACTGGTTCGCCGAGCACGCCACCGACCGGGCCCTGGCCGACACCAGCTCCTTCTGGCACCTGTACCGCGACGGCCTCCATCTGCGGGCCGCGCTGCCCCAGCTGGGCGAGGGCACCCTGCGCTGGCTGGACACCCCGCCCGGCGTCCTCGGCTTCGTCCGCGGCGACGGCCTGGTCTGCGCCGTCAACTTCGGTACCGCCCCGACACCCGCGCCGGCCCCCGGCGCCCCGCTGCTGTCCAGCGGCCCCTGCCCGCCCGGCGTGCTCGCCGGGTCCACGGCCGCCTGGTGGATCGGCGACGACACCGCCGAACTCTGAACCCCCGTCACGAGCCCGTCCGTTTCCCACCCCTCGAAGGGACATCAACGATGATGCGACGACGTACCACCCTGCTCACCGGCTGCACCGCTCTCGTCCTCGCGCTCGGCGCGACCGCCTGCGGCGGCGGCGACCCCGTCTCCGCGGGCGGCGGCGACAAGGCGCTCAGCGGCCAGACGGTCACCGTGGCCGGCGTCTGGACCGGCAGCGAGCAGAAGAACTTCCAGAAGGTGCTGGACGCCTTCACCGCGAAGACCGGCGCCAAGACGCAGTTCATCTCCACCGGTGACAACGTCTCCACCGTCGTCGGCAGCAAGATCGAGGGCGGCAACGCCCCCGACGTCGTGATGGTCCCGCAGGTCGGCGTGCTCCAGCAGTTCGCGAAGAAGGGCTGGCTCCAGCCGCTGTCCGCCACCACCCAGCAGTCCGTCGACGCCGGCTACGCGCCCGTGTGGAAGAAGTACGGCAGCGTCGACGGCACCCTCTACGGCCTGTACTTCAAGGCCGCCCACAAGTCGACGGTCTGGTACAGCCCCGACGCGCTGACCCAGGCCGGCGTGAAGCCGCCCAAGAGCTACGACGAGATGCTCAAGGCCGGGCACACCGTCGCCGACTCCGGACTCCCCGCCTTCTCGGTCGCCGGGCAGGACGGCTGGACGCTGACCGACTGGTTCGAGAACATCTACCTCTCCCAGGCCGGACCGGAGAAGTACGACGCCCTCGCCGCGCACAAGCTGAAGTGGACCGACGCCAGCGTGGTCCAGGCGCTCGGCACCCTCGGCAAGCTCTTCAAGGACAAGCAGCTGATCGCGGGCGGGCAGAAGGAGGCCCTCAACACGGACTTCCCCGGCTCGGTGGAGAAGGTCTTCGGGCCCAAGCCCGGCGCGGGCATGGTCTACGAGGGCGACTTCGTCGCCGGCGTCGCCAAGGACCAGTTCGGCCGCACCATCGGCAAGGACGCCAACTTCTTCCCGTTCCCGGCCGTCGGCGGCGGTGCCGCGCCCGTGGTCAGCGGCGGCGACGCGGCCGTCGTGCTGAAGGACGGCAAGAACGCCAAGGCGGGCATGAAGCTGCTGGAGTTCCTCGCCACGCCGGAGGCCGCCTCCGTGTGGGCGAAGGCGGGCGGCTTCCTCTCCCCGAACAAGAAGGTCGCCTTCTCCTCCTACGGCGACGACGTCACCCGGGCGACCGCCAAGTCCCTGATCTCGGCGGGCGACTCCGTCCGCTTCGACATGTCCGACCAGGCGCCCGCGGCCTTCGGCGGCACCAAGGGAGCCGGCGAGTGGAAGCTCCTCCAGGACTTCCTGCGCGACCCCTCCGACCCCAAGGCGACCGCGGCGAAGCTGGAGGCCGCGGCGGCCAAGGCGTACCGGGGCTGAGCCGCGATGACCGCCACCACCCTCGTGAAGGAGAAGGGGGCGAGCCCGCCGCCGCCCGCCGCGCTCGCCGACCGCGCGCGGCGGATGCGGCGGCGGGGCCGGGCCGTCGCCCTGCTGTTCGTCTTCCCCGCGCTGCTGCTGCTCGGCGCGCTCGTCGTCTACCCGGTGCTGTTCTCGGTCGGGCGCAGCTTCTTCGACGCCTCCGGCGACCGGTTCGTGGGCGGCGCCAACTACGCCGAGATGTTCCGCGACCCGGCCACCGTCAAGGCCGTACGCAACACCGCGATCTGGGTGGTCGTGGCCCCGTCGCTGCTGACCGGGCTCGGCCTGATCCTCGCCGTCCTGGTGGAGAAGGTCCGCTGGGCGACCGCCTTCAAGCTGCTGCTGTTCATGCCGATGGCGGTGTCCTTCCTCGCCGCCGGGATCATCTTCCGCCTCGCCTACGACGAGGACCCGGACAAGGGCGTGCTGAACGCCGCCGTCGTCTCGGTCCACGACGCCTTCAAGGGCACCTCGGCCTACCCCACGGCACGCGCCCGCCCGGGCCAGGGGCTCACCCAGGGCCGGGACGGCTCGTACACGACCGGCACGGGCGTCTCGCCCGGGAGCACGGTGACGCTGCCGATGGTCGGGGTGCTCCCCAAGGACCTGCCCCGCGGCGCCGCCCCCGCCCTCCCGGCGGCCGGGCGCCGGGCCGCGGCCGGCGAACTGCGCGGCGTCGCCTACCTGGACTTCACGCCCGGCGGTTCGGGCCGGCCGGGCAAGGTCGACCGGCGGGAGAGCGGACTGCCCGGCATGAAGGTCGAGGCGGTGCGCGACGGACGGACGGTCGCGAGCACGACCACGGCGGCCGACGGTTCCTTCCGCCTCCCGGGGCTCGGCTCGGGGTCGTACGCACTGAGGCTGCCGGCGTCCAACTTCGCCGCGCCCTACCAGGGCGTGTCCTGGCTCGGACCGACGCTCGTCACCCCCGCCATCATCGGGGCGTACCTGTGGATCTGGACCGGGTTCGCGATGGTGCTGATCGGGGCGGGCCTCGCGACGCTGCCGCGGGACGCGCTGGAGGCGGCGCGCATGGACGGGGCGAACGAGTGGCAGATCTTCCGGCGGATCACCGTCCCGCTGCTCGCGCCGGTGCTGACCGTCGTCTTCGTGACCCTCGTGATCAACGTGATGAAGGTCTTCGACCTCGTCTACGTCATCGCGCCCGGGCCGGTGCAGGAGGACGCGACCGTGCTCGCCACCCAGATGTGGCTGGTGTCCTTCGGCGGCGGCAACAACCAGGGGCTCGGCAGCGCCCTCGGCGTGCTGCTCCTGCTCCTCGTCATCCCCGCGATGGTCTTCAACGTGCGCCGTTTCCGAAGGAGTCAGCGATGAACGCGGTCAGGCGGGGCCTGGGCAACGGGCTGGTGCAGGCCTTCCTGGTGGTGATCGGCCTGGTCTGGCTGACTCCGCTGGCGGGACTGTTCCTGTCGTCGCTGCGCTCGGCCGAGGACACCGCCAGGGGCGGCTGGTGGACCTCCCTGGCGAGTCCGGGACAGCTGTCCTTCGACAACTACACGGCGCTGCTGAAGAACGCGGGCATCACCCAGGCGTTCTGGAACACGGTGCTCATCTCGGTGCCCGCGACGGTGCTGGTGGTGGTGATCGCGGCGCTGGCCGGATACGCCTTCGCCTGGCTGGACTTCCCGGCCCGCGAGCCGCTGTTCCTGCTGGTGGTGGCCCTGCTGGTGGTGCCCGTGCAGATCGGCCTGCTGCCGGTCGCCAAACTCTTCGGCCAGCTGGGGCTGTTCGGGACGATCCCCGGAGTCGTGCTCTTCCACGTGGCCTACGGGCTGCCGTTCGCGGTGTTCCTGCTGCGGAACTACTTCGCCGAGATGCCGAAGGAGATGCTGGAGGCGGCCCGCATGGACGGCGGTGGCGAGTGGCGCATCTTCACCCAGCTGGTGCTGCCGGTGGGCCGGCCCGCGATCGCGAGCCTCGCCATCTTCCAGTTCCTGTGGGTGTGGAACGACATGCTGGTGGCGCTGCTGTTCGCCGACAGCTCCTCCCAGCCGCTGACCGTGGAACTCCAGTCCCAGATCCGGCAGTTCGGCAGCAACATCGACGTGCTCGCGCCGGGGGCGTTCCTGTCCCTGATCGTGCCGGTGGTGGTCTTCTTCGCCTTCCAGCGGCACTTCGTGCAGGGCGTGATGGCCGGGTCCGTGAAGTAGGAGCCGGAGCGGGGGACCCGAGGGGCCATCCGAAGGCGGACCCGGGGGAAACAGCGGGGCGGGGGGGGGGGGGGGAACCCCCCCCCCCCCCCCCCGGGGACCCCCCCCCCCCCCCCAAAAAAAAAAAAAAAAAACACCCGCCGGGGGGTACCCCCCCCCCCCAGGGGGGC
>NZ_JBIVBI010000017.1:11540-155858 GCF_044746005.1 Streptomyces sp. NPDC086766
GGGGGGGGGGGGGGGGGTTTTTTTTTGTGTGGTGTTTTTGTTTGTGGGTTTTTTTTTTGTTGGGGGGGGGGGGGGGGGGGGGGGGTGGTGGGGGGGGGGGGGGGGGGGGGGGGGGGGGGGGGGCCGCCCCCCCCCCCCCCACCGCCCCGTCGTGTCACGCCGACGCCGGCGGATACAGCGATCTCGGCAGCTGCGCGGCCGCCGTCGTGTCCAGGAGCCACAGGGTGCGGGCCCGGCCGCGGGCGCCCGCCGCCGGGGCCTGGATCTCGCCCGTGCCGGACAGCGCCATCGCCACCGCGTTCGCCTTGTCCGCGCCCGCCGCCAGCAGCCACACCTCGCGGGCCGCGCGGATCGCGGGCAGGGTGAGGGAGACGCGGGTCGGCGGGGGCTTGGGGGAGCCGTGGACGCCCACCACCGTGCGTTCCGTCTCCCGCACCGCCGGGTGCTCGGGGAACAGCGACGCCACATGCGTGTCCGGGCCGACGCCCAGCATCAGCACGTCGAAGGTGGGCACGTCGCCGTGGTTGCCGGGTCCCGCGGCGCGGGCCAGCTCCTCGGCGTACGCCTCAGCGGCCGCCTCGACGTCCGCGCCGTGCGGGCCGTCCGAGGCGGGCATGGCGTGCACCCGCTTCGGATCCAGGGGCACGGAGTCCAGCAGGGCCTCGCGGGCCTGCGTGACGTTGCGCTCCGGATCGCCCTCCGGCAGGAACCGCTCGTCGCCCCACCACAGGTCCAGCCGGCCCCAGTCGACCGCGTCACGGGCGGGCGCGGCCGCCAGGGCGGCCAGCACGCCGTTGCCGTTGCGGCCGCCGGTGAGGACCACGGACGCCGACCCCGTCGAGGTCTGCGCGTCGACGATCCTCGTGATCAGCCGGGCCGCGGCGGCCTGCGCCATCAGCTCCTTGTCGCGGTGGACGACCAGCTGGGGAGCGCTCACTTCGCGGCCGCCTTCCTCGCCGGGGCCTTCTTGGCGGCCTTGCCGGCCGCGCGCGGGGCCGGGGCCTTCGCCGCGTCCTCCTCGGACTCCGCGGCCGGCTCGCCCGCGTCACCGGCGGAGGCCGACGCGCCGTTCAGCCGGTCCACGCCGAAGCGCAGCGCCGAGGCGTACGTGTCGTCCGGGTCGAGCCGCCGCAGCTCCTCCCCGATCAGCTCGGCGGTGTCCCGCCGCTTCAGGGCCACCGCACGGTCCGGCTGCCCCTGGACGGACAGGGAGGCCAGCCTGCCGTCCGCCCGGTCCAGGGTGACCGGGCCGCAGCTGGTGTCCATCCGGACCGCCGTCAGCCCCGGACCGGAGGACAGCGAGCGCTTCACCGGCACGTCCAGCCGGTCCGCGAGCCACATCGCCAGCAGCTCGCAGCTCGGGTTGAACTCCTCACCCTCCACCTCGACGCCCTTGACCTCGCAGGTGACCTGGTCCAGGGCGGCGGCCAGCATCGAGCGCCACGGCGTGATCCGGGTCCACGCCAGGTCCGTGTCGCCCGGCGTGTACGCCTCGGCCCGCGCCGCCAGGTCCTGTACCGGCTGCTCGGCCGTGTACGTGTCGGTGACCCGGCGCTGGGCCAGGGCGCCGAGCGGGTCCTTCGCCGGGTCGAGCGGTGCGTTCACCGGCCACCAGACGACGACCGGGGCGTCCGGCAGGAGCAGCGGGAGGACCACCGACTGCGCGTGGTCCACCACCTCGCCGTACAGGCGCAGCACCACCGTCTCGCCGGTGCCCGCGTCCGCGCCCACCCGCACCTCGGCGTCCAGGCGCGAGGAGGTGCGGTCCCGGGGCGTGCGCGAGACGCGCCTGATGACGACCAGAGTGCGCGAGGGGTGCTCGTGCGAGGCGTCGTTGGCCGCCTTCAGCGCGTCGTAGGCGTTCTCCTCGTCGGTCACGATGACGAGGGTGAGCACCATGCCGACGGCCGGGGTGCCGATCGCCCGGCGGCCCTGCACCAGCGCCTTGTTGATCTTGCTGGACGTGGTGTCGGTCAGGTCTATCTTCATGGCCGGCGCCAGCTCCGTCCGTCTCGTGCGAGCATCTCGTCCGCCTCCGCGGGGCCCCACGTCCCGGAGGGGTACTGGGCGGGCCTGCCGTTCGCGTCCCAGTACTCCTCGATCGGGTCGAGGATCTTCCAGGACAGTTCGACCTCCTCCGTGCGCGGGAAGAGGTTGGAGTCGCCGAGCAGGACGTCCAGGATCAGGCGCTCGTACGCCTCCGGGCTGGACTCGGTGAACGACTCGCCGTAGGCGAAGTCCATCGACACGTCCCGGATCTCCATCGAGGTGCCCGGCACCTTGGAGCCGAAGCGGACGGTGACGCCCTCGTCCGGCTGGACGCGGACGACGATCGCGTTCTGGCCGAGCTCCTCGGTGGCGGTCGTGTCGAAGGGGGAGTGCGGGGCCCGCTGGAAGACCACCGCGATCTCCGTCACGCGGCGGCCGAGGCGCTTGCCGGTGCGCAGGTAGAAGGGGACGCCCGCCCAGCGGCGGTTGTCGATCCCCAGCTTCACCGCGGCGTACGTGTCGGTCTTCGACTTCTTGTCGATGCCCTCTTCCTCGAGGTAGCCGATGACCTTCTCGCCGCCCTGCCAGCCGGCCGCGTACTGGCCGCGCACGGTCGACCGGCCCAGGTCCTTCGGCAGCCGCACCGCGCCGAGCACCTTGGTCTTCTCCGCGGCGAGCGCGTCCGCGTCGAAGGAGGCGGGCTCCTCCATCGCGGTCAGCGCGAGCAGCTGCAGGAGGTGGTTCTGGATGACGTCGCGGGCGGCGCCGATGCCGTCGTAGTAGCCGGCCCGGCCGCCGATGCCGATGTCCTCGGCCATGGTGATCTGCACATGGTCCACGAAGGACCGGTTCCAGATCGGCTCGAACATCGTGTTGGCGAAGCGCAGCGCCAGGATGTTCTGGACGGTCTCCTTGCCCAGGTAGTGGTCGATGCGGAAGACCTGGTCCGGGGCGAAGACCTCGTGCACGATCGCGTTGAGCTCCTCGGCCGACGCGAGGTCGTGGCCGAAGGGCTTCTCGATGACCGCGCGCCGCCAGGAGCCGCCCGTCTGGTCGGCCAGCTGGTGCTTCTTGAGCTGCTGGATGACGACGGGGAAGGACTTCGGGGGAACGGAGAGGTAGAAGGCGAAGTTGCCGCCCGTGCCCTGCGCCTTGTCCAGTTCCTCGATCGTGCCGCGCAGCCGCTCGAAGGCGTCGTCGTCGTCGAAGGTGCCCTGGACGAAGCGCATCCCCTGGATGAGCTGCTGCCAGACCTCCTCGCGGAACGGGGTCCGGGCGTGCTCCTTGACCGCGTCGTGCACGACCTGCGCGAAGTCCTCGTGCTCCCAGTCGCGGCGGGCGAAGCCGACGAGTGAGAAGCCCGGCGGGAGCAGACCCCGGTTGGCGAGGTCGTACACCGCGGGCATGAGCTTCTTGCGGGACAGGTCGCCCGTCACGCCGAAGATGACCAGGCCCGACGGCCCCGCGATGCGCGGGAGCCGTCGGTCGGCGGGGTCACGGAGCGGGTTCGCTCCGGTGGCCGGAAGGGGCGCCAAGGTCTCAGCCCTCCGCGGGGGCGAGGCGCTCCAGCTCCGCCTCGGTCGACTTCAGCAGGTCGTTCCAGGACGCCTCGAACTTCTCGACGCCCTCCTCCTCCAGGACCCGGACCACGTCGTCGTACGCGATGCCGAGCCGCTCGAGCGCGTCGATGTCGGCGCGGGCCTGCTCGTAGGTGCCGCTGACGGCGTCGCCGCGGATCTCCCCGTGGTCCTCGCTCGCCTCCAGCGTGGCCTCCGGCATGGTGTTGACCGTGTTCGGCGCGACCAGTTCCTCGACGTACATGGTGTCCTTGTACGCCGGGTCCTTCACGCCGGTGGAGGCCCACAGCGGGCGCTGCCTGTTCGCGCCCGCGTTCTCCAGCGCGCTCCAGCGGTCCGAGGCGAAGACCTCCTCGTAGGCCTGGTAGGCGAGGCGCGCGTTGGCGACGCCCGCCCTGCCGCGCAGGGCCTTGGCCTCGGGGGTGCCCAGCTCGTCGATCCGCCGGTCGATCTCGGTGTCCACGCGGGACACGAAGAAGGACGCCACGGAGTGGATCTTCGACAGGTCCAACCCCTTCTCGCGCGCCTTCTCCAGGCCCGTGAGGTAGGCGTCCATGACCTTGCGGTAGCGCTCCAGCGAGAAGATCAGCGTGACGTTGACGCTGATGCCGTTGCCGATCGTCTCGGTGATCGCCGGCAGGCCCGCCTGGGTCGCCGGGATCTTGATCAGGGTGTTCGGGCGGTCGACCAGCCAGGCGAGCTGGCGGGCCTCGGCCACGGTCGCCTTGGCGTTGTGCGCCAGCCGCGGGTCCACCTCGATGGAGACCCGGCCGTCCGTGCCGCCGGTCGCGTCGAAGACCGGGCGCAGGATGTCGGCGGCGTCCCGGACGTCCGCCGTGGTGATCATGCGGATCGCCTCTTCGACGGTCACCCGGCGGGCGGCGAGGTCGGACAGCTGCTGCTCGTAGCCGTCGCCCTGCGAGATCGCCTTCTGGAAGATCGTCGGGTTGGTGGTGACGCCCACGACGTGCTGCTGGTCGATCAGTTCGGCGAGGTTGCCGGACGTGATCCGCTTGCGCGACAGGTCGTCCAGCCAGATCGCGACGCGCTCCTCGGAGAGGCGCTTCAGTGCGTCTGTCATGGAATGTGTCATCTCCTACGTGTCGTATATGAGCGTCAGCGCTGGGCGGCGGCGAGGGATTCCCGGGCCTTGGCGGCCACGTTCTCGGCGGTGAAGCCGAACTCGCGGAAGAGGACCTTGGCGTCGGCGGAGGCACCGAAGTGCTCCAGGGAGACGATGCGCCCGGCGTCCCCCACGTACTTGTGCCAGGTGAGACCGACCCCCGCCTCGACCGCGACGCGGGCCCGGACGTTCGCCGGCAGAACGGTCTCCCGGTACCCCGGGTCCTGCTCCTCGAACCACTCCACGGACGGCATGGACACCACACGCGTGGGGACGCCCTCGGCCTGGAGCCGCTCACGCGCCTCGACGGCCACATGCACCTCGGAACCGGTGGCGATGAGGATGACCTGCGGCTCACCGCCCTCCGCCTCGAACATGACGTAACCGCCGCGCGCGGCCTCGTCGTTGGGCTCGTAGGTCGGCACGCCCTGGCGGGTCAGCGCGAGGCCGTGCGGGGCGCCCTTGCCGAACTCCTTCGTCCAGCGCCGCAGGATCTCGCGCCAGGCGATCGCGGTCTCGTTCGCGTCCGCCGGGCGGACGATGTTGAGGCCCGGGATCGCGCGCAGCGAGGCCAGGTGCTCGACCGGCTGGTGGGTGGGGCCGTCCTCGCCGAGGCCGATGGAATCGTGCGTCCACACGTACGTCACCGGCAGGTGCATCAGGGACGACAGGCGCACCGCGTTGCGCATGTAGTCGGAGAAGACCAGGAAGGTGCCGCCGTAGACACGGGTGTTGCCGTGCAGCGTGATGCCGTTCATCACCGCGGCCATCGCGTGCTCGCGGATGCCGAAGTGGACGGTGCGGCCGTACGGGTCCGCCTCCGGCAGCGGGTTGCCCGCCGGGAGGAAGGACGACGTCTTGTCGATGGTGGTGTTGTTCGAGCCGGCCAGGTCGGCGGAGCCGCCCCACAGCTCGGGCACGACCTCGCCCAGCGCCTGGAGCACCTTGCCGGACGCGGCGCGCGTGGCGACGCCCTTGCCCGCCTCGAAGACCGGGATCTTCTCCTCCCAGCCGGCGGGCAGCTCGGCACCGGCGATCCGGTCGAACTCCGCGGCGCGCTCGGCGTTGCCGTCGCGCCACTCCTGCAGGGACTTCTCCCAGGCGTCCCGGGCCTGACGGCCGCGGTCGAGGGCCTCGCGGGTGTGCGCGAGCACCTCGTCGGAGACCTCGAAGTGCTTCTCCGGGTCGAAGCCGAGGACCCGCTTGGTGGCCGCGACCTCGTCCTCGCCGAGCGCCGAGCCGTGCGCGGCCTCGGTGTTCTGCGCGTGCGGGGCCGGCCAGGCGATGATCGAGCGCATCGCGATGAAGGACGGCCGGTCGGTGACCGCCTTGGCCTCCTGGATCGCGGCGAAGAGCGCCTGCGGGTCGAGGTCGCCGTTCTCCTTCGGCGCCACGCGCTGCACGTGCCAGCCGTAGGCCTCGTACCGCTTGACGGTGTCCTCGGAGACGGCCGTCTCCGTGTCGCCCTCGATCGAGATGTGGTTGTCGTCCCAGAACAGGACCAGGTTGCCGAGCTTCTGGTGGCCGGCCAGCGAGGACGCCTCGGCGGAGATGCCCTCCTGGAGGCAGCCGTCACCGGCGACGCAGTAGACGAAGTGGTCGAACGGGGACTCGCCCTGCGGAGCCTCCGGGTCGAACAGACCGCGCTCGTAGCGGGCGGCCATCGCCATGCCCACCGCGTTGGCCACGCCCTGGCCCAGCGGGCCCGTGGTGGTCTCGACGCCCTTGGTGTGCCCGTACTCCGGGTGACCGGGGGTCTTCGAGCCCCAGGTGCGGAAGGACTTCAGGTCGTCCAGCTCCAGGCCGAAGCCGGCCAGGTACAGCTGGGTGTAGAGGGTCAGGGAGGAGTGGCCGGCGGACAGCACGAAGCGGTCGCGCCCCACCCACTGCGGGTCGGCCGGGTCGTGCCGCATCACCTTCTGGAAGAGGGTGTAGGCGGCGGGAGCCAGGCTCATCGCCGTACCGGGATGGCCGTTGCCGACCTTCTGTACGGCGTCGGCGGCCAGGACGCGCGCCGTGTCGACCGCGCGGTCGTCCAGCTCGGTCCACTGGAGGTCTGTGGTGGTCGGCTTGGTGCTCACCCTGGGTCAGGGCTCCTCTCCACATGTCGGTTGCCGGTGCACTGGACGTACACCGGCTGCCGGCGTTCTCGGCGTCGGCCGGCCGCTGTCGAGCCTACCCCCGGAGGGACGTGCGTTTTTTCGAGTCATTACAGACTGCCGGGCCTGTCGGGCATCCGCCCGTCCACCGGCCCGGACCGCGTTCGGCAACTGAATACGCAGCCGCTCATCCGATCGCTCAATCGAGCTCGCGCACGCCCGTTGGACGACCGCCCGGCCGGTACGGACGCCGGTGCCCGGGCCGCGCGGCCAACACGACCCCACCCCCGCGAATGTCCGGGTCTGGGCAACGTCTACAGTGGCGTGGTACGCGCGAGCCTTCACCGTCGGTTCACCGGGTGGGGGCTCGCTGGGATGTCTCTGTCAGGGGTGTGCGTGACGGCCGTCGAATCCCGTCCAGCGGGGGTACTCGGTGCGAGCCAGAGCCCGAGTCACCGGCCGTTCGGGGCCCGTGTCAAGGCGTTCGTGGCGCTGACCAAGCCGCGGATCATCGAGCTGCTGCTGATCACCACCGTTCCGGTGATGTTCCTGGCCCAGCGGGGCGTGCCCGACCTGACGCTGGTGCTGCTCACCTGCGTCGGCGGCTATCTGTCCGCGGGCGGCGCCAACGCGCTGAACATGTACATCGACCGCGACATCGACGCCCTGATGGACCGCACCTCGCAGCGGCCGCTGGTGACCGGCATGGTCAGCCCGCGCGAGTGCCTCGCCTTCGGCATCACGCTGGCCGTCGTCTCGACGCTGCTGTTCGGCCTCACCGTCAACTGGCTGTCGGCGTGGCTGTCACTCGGAGCGCTCCTCTTCTACGTCGTCGTCTACACGATGATCCTCAAACGGCGTACCTCGCAGAACATCGTCTGGGGCGGCATCGCCGGCTGCATGCCAGTGCTGATCGGCTGGTCCTCGGTCACGAACTCCATGTCCTGGGCGCCCGTCATCCTCTTCCTCGTCATGTTCTTCTGGACCCCGCCGCACTACTGGCCGCTGTCCATGAAGGTCAAGGACGACTACGCGCGCGTGGGCGTGCCGATGCTGCCGGTCATCGCCTCCAACAAGGTCGTCGCGCGGCAGATCGTGATCTACAGCTGGGTGATGGTCGGCGTCTCCCTGCTGCTGACGCCGCTCGGCTACACCGGCTGGTTCTACACCGCGGTCGCCCTGGCGGCGGGCGGCTGGTGGCTGTGGGAGGCGCACGCCCTGCAGAACCGGGCCAAGGCCGAGGCGACGGGCGGCAAGCTCAAGGAGATGCGCCTGTTCCACTGGTCCATCACCTATGTGTCGCTGCTGTTCGTGGCGGTGGCGGTGGATCCCTTCCTGCGCTGAGCGCCCCGCCGGCGGCGCGGGCGGCCGCGGACGAGCGGCGGCCGGCCGGTCGTGCGACGACGCCTCCCGGGTGGTCAAGGCCACTCGCCCCGCCTGTCGCAGCGTCGTCTACCCGTCGGTAGCATCCTGACCATGGCAGACACCAAGCAGGTTGACGAGGGCACGGACCCCAAGCAGCTCGCCAGGGCCGAGCGCCGGGCGACCACGCTCGCCCGGCAGATCAGCGCCTTCTCCAAGGCGCACGGCGGCGCCGAGGGCCAGGTGGCCTACATCGGCGAGCGCGGCGCCCGGATCGTGCTCGTCGGCGCGGACGGGGGCTGGGGCGACCTGGTGGCGCCCAGCCGGGCGATCGCCGAGCAGGCGGTGGAGAAGGCCGGGATCACCGTCCACGAGGCGTTCGACGGCGACTTCGCCGCGAAGGTGAGGACGGGCCCGTACGAGTGGACCCGTATGGCGGGCATCCAGGTCGGCGGCCCGAGCAACGGCTGACAGTCGTCGGATCTTCCTACGGGTCGCGGCGGAGCAACACCTGACGCCCGGTTCACCCGTTAGGACCTGAGAGAGGACCAGGTCCAGTCACGGGAGAGCCCGGATGATCGAAACGCCGTCCCTGGTGGACCAGTACTGCCACGGCGTACTGAGGACGGAGCTGGGCCTCGGCACCTTCGAGGCCCGGCTCGCCCGCACCGAGGGGCCGCCCGCACCGGGCACCACCCTCTTCGACACCCAGACCGGCTTCGCCGTGCGCCGCTGGTGCCCGCCGCTGCTCGGCCTCGAACCGCACTGCCCGCCCGCCCGGTATCTGGCCCGGCGCCGCGAGCTGGGCGTCCTGGAGACCGGCCGCAGACTCCTGCGCGGCAGCGGCATCACCACCTACCTCGTCGACACCGGCCTTCCCGGCGACCTCACCGGCCCCGCCGAGATGGCCTCGGCGGGTGCCGCCGAAGCCCGCGAGATCGTGCGCCTGGAACTCCTCGCCTAGCAGGTCGCCGACACGTCCGGCACCGTCGAGTCCTTCCTCGCCAACCTCGCCGAGTCCGTGCACGGCGCCGCGGCGCACGCCGTCGCCTTCACCTCCGCCGCGGGCGCACGGCACGGCCTGGCCATCGCGCCCGAGCCACCGGGGCCGGGGGAGGTGCGGAGGGCGGCGAGCCGCTGGCTGGCCGGACGCCGGGCCGGCGAAGAACTCGGCGACCCGGTGCTGCTGAGCCACCTGCTGTGGATCGCCGTCGCCGCGGGCATCCCGCTGCAACTGCGCGCGGGGCCCGGCGAGCCCGGCCCGCGCACCGGCCCCACGGGTCCGGCGCCGCTCACCGACTTCGTACGGGCGACCGCGGGCCTCGGCACGGACATCGTGCTGCTGCACGGCTGTCCGCACCACCGGCACGCCGCCCACCTCGCGGGCGTCTTCCCGCACGTGTACGCCGACTCGGGCGCCGCGCTGGTACGCACCGGGGCCCGGGCGGCGGCGGTCCTCGCCGAGATCCTGGAGCCGGCCCCCTTCGGCAAGATCCTCTTCTCGAGCGGGGCGCACGGCCTGCCCGAGCTGCACGTCGGGGGGGCGGGGGTGTTCCGCGAGGCGCTCGGCGGGGTGCTCGGCGCCTGGGTCGCCGAGGGAGCCTGGTCGCCGGCCGACGCCCAGCGGGTGGCGGGCCTGATCGCCGCGGGGAACGCGCGGCGGGTGTACCGATTGGAGTGACCTGCCCCGCCGGTCGCCTGGACGGTGTGTACCGAGCCGGTGGGGCGGGCGTGCCGGGGGTGTCCCGCCGGGGCCTGCGGCGTGCGGCGTGCGGCCTGCGGCGTGCGACGTGCGGGTGCGGATCGCTGCGACCGGCCGTGGGTGGGGCGTGGGCCGCCGCGATCGGCCGTGGGAGGGGTGCTGGTCGCCGCGATCGGCCGCCTGCGGGTGCGGGCCTCCCGCGTTCCGCCGTGGGCGGGTGCCGCCGCCGCTGCTACGACGCCTTCGTCAGCGCGGCCCCGGCCGCCGGGCCCGGCAGGTCCGCCGTCGCCGCGGGCCGCTCGCGCAGCGCCAGCAGCACGCGCAGCACCCCGATCCACACCAGGCAGGAACCCAGCATGTGCAGGCCGACCAGTACCTCGGGCAGATGCGTGAAGTACTGCACGTAGCCGATGACGCCCTGACCGAGCAGGACCAGGAACAGGTCCCGGGTGCGGTGCAGCGGGCCGGTGGGGGCCTCGACCGCCTTCAGGACGAACCACAGGGCGAACGTCAGTGTCACCACGATCCAGGCCAGCACGGCGTGCAGCTTGGTGACCGTCTCCCAGTCCAGCGGGATGCGCGCGACCTCCTTGGAGTCGCCCGCGTGCGGCCCCGCCCCGGTCACCACCGTGCCGACCGCGATCAGCAGCACGCTCGCGGCCACCAGGAACCACACCAGCTGCCGCACCGCCGCGCCGACCAGCGGGCGCGGCGCCGTGTCACCCTCGCGGGTGCGCTGCCACATCACCGTGGCGACCGTGATGAGCGCCGTGGACAGCAGGAAGTGCGCCGCGACCGTGTACGGGTTCAGGCCGACGAGCACCACGATGCCGCCGAGCACCGCGTTGCCCATGACGACCCAGAACTGCGCCCACCCCAGCCGGGTGAGGCCACGCCGCCAGGGCTTCTGCGCGCGCGCCGCGACGATCGCCCAGCCGACGGCCGCGCACAGCACGTACGTCAGCATGCGGTTGCCGAACTCGATCACGCCGTGCAGACCCATCGCCCGGGTCGTGGTCAGCGAGTCCTCGGTGCAGGTGGGCCAGGTCGGGCAGCCCAGACCGGAGCCGGTCAGGCGCACCGCGCCGCCGGTGACGACGATGACGACCGCCATGACGAGCGCGGCGAGTGCCGCGCGCTGGACGGTCCTCGGACGCGGGGTCCAGCGGGCGGCGACGAAGGCGAGCGGGTTGCGCACGGCCGCTACGGCGTCGGCGCGGGTCAGCTTTGGCACGCGTCCCATGGTAGGCGGCTGCTTGTGCACGCTTTCACGAGGGTCGGTCGGAGGACCCGCGGCCCTACTCCCAGCGGAAGAACTTCCCGGCGGCCGCCAGCCCCACGACCGCCCACACCGCGAGGATGCCGAGGTCGCCCCAGGGCGTCGCGGCGCCGTGCTGCAGCACCGCCCGCAGCCCGTCCGACAGCGCGGAGACGGGCAGCAGCCCCAGGACCTCCTGGACGCCGGAAGGGAACTTGTCCAGCGGGACGATCACTCCGCCGCCGACGAGCAGCAGCAGGAAGACCAGGTTGGCGGCCGCGAGGGTGGCCTCGGCCTTGAGGGTGCCGGCCATCAGCAGGCCGAGGCCCGAGAAGGCCGCCGTGCCGAGGACCAGCAGCAGGAGGACGGCGAGCGGGTCGCCGTGCGGGGACCAGCCCAGGGCGAAGGCGACGACCGTCAGCAGGACGATCTGCAGGACCTCGGTGACCAGCACCGACGCCGTCTTGGCCGTCATCAGGCCCCAGCGGGGCAGCGGCGAGGAGGCCAGCCGCTTCAGCACCCCGTACCGGCGCTCGAAGCCGGTGGCGATGGCCTGGCCGGTGAACGCCGTCGACATCACCGCCAGCGCGAGGACGCCCGGGGTGAGGAAGTCGACGGCCCTGCCGGCGCCGGTGTCCACGATGTCCACCGAGCTGAAGAGCGCCAGGAGCAGCGTCGGGATCACCACGGTCAGCAGCAGCTGCTCGCCGTTGCGCAGCAGCATCCGGGTCTCCAGCACCGCCTGCGCCGCGATCATGCGGGGGAGCGGGGCCGGCCCGGGCTTGGGGGTGTAGGTGCCGGTGGCGGTGGTCACGAGCGCAGCTCCTTGCCGGTCATCTCGAGGCTGTGCTTCTCCGGGGGGCAACCCCCGGACCCCCGGCCGAGGCGTCGGCGAACCCGCGTCATGAGCGCAACTCCTTGCCCGTCATCTCGAGAAAAACGTCCTCCAGGGTGTGCCGCTCGACCGAGATGCGGTCCGGCATCACCCCGTGCTGCGCGCACCACGACGTGACCGTGGCGAGCAGTTGCGGGTCCACCTTGCCGGCGACGACCCGGTAGCCCCCCGGCGTCAGCTCGGCCGCGGTGCAGTCGGCGGGCAGCGCCTTGAGCAGCGAGCCGACGTCGAGGCCCGGACGGCCGGTGAAGCGCAGGGTGTTCTCGGCGCCGCCGCGGCACAGCTCCTCGGGGGTGCCCTGGGCTATGACCCGGCCCGCGTCGATGATCGCGACGTCGTCGGCGAGCTGCTCGGCCTCGTCCATGTGGTGCGTGGTGAGGATGACCGACACCCCGTCGGCGCGCAGGTCGCGCACGAGGTCCCAGGTGGCCCGGCGGGCCTGCGGGTCCAGTCCGGCGGTCGGCTCGTCCAGGAACACCAGCTCCGGGCGGCCCACCACGGCCATCGCCAGCGCGAGCCGCTGCTGCTGGCCGCCGGAGAGGCGGCGGTACGCCGTCCGCCCGCAGCCGCCGAGCCCGAGCCGCTCGATCAGGGCGTCCACGTCCAGGGGGTGCGCGTGCAGCCGGGCGACGTGGCGCAGCATCTCGTCCGCGCGGGCGCCGGAGTAGACGCCCCCCGACTGGAGCATCACGCCGATCCGGGGACGCAGCCGCGCGGACTGCGTCACCGGGTCGAGGCCCAGGACGCGCACCGTGCCGGAGTCCGGCTTCCGGTACCCCTCGCAGGTCTCGACGGTCGTCGTCTTGCCCGCACCGTTGGGGCCGAGTACGGCGGTCACGCCCGGCCGGGCCACCAGGTCGAGGCCGTCCACGGCGGTCTTCGTGCCGTACCGCTTCACCAGGCCCTGTACCTGGACCACGGGCTCACTTCGCATGGGTCCAGAGTCTAGGTAGGCGCCCGGCGCTGCGGGCGGGCGGGTGCGGAAACCCTCCGTACGGGGCGTTCGGCGCATGATCAAAGATCGTTTGCGCAGGTGGGATTAGGTTCACCTAAGTGATGCAGGGCACCGCCGGGTCGTTCGGGCGGCGCTTGTCAGTCTCCGAGGAATTACGCAACAATGGCGTTGTGAAAAACGTCGGCGAGGCCCGGGAGACCCCCACGGGGGCCCCTCACGAGGAGCTCGCGACCGGTGAGCGCTCGACGCGCAACCGCGTCGCGCGGTCCATCCTGGACCACGGCCCGTCGACCGTCACCGAGCTGGCCGGACGTCTGGGGCTCACCCCCGCGGCCGTACGGCGGCACCTGGACGCGCTGGTCGCCGACGACGTCGTGGAGGCGCGTGAGCAGCGCGTGTACGGAGCGCGCACGCGCGGCCGCCCCGCCAAGGTGTTCGCGCTCACCGACTGCGGCCGGGACGCCTTCGACCAGTCGTACGACAAGCTGGCCGCGGACGCGCTGCGCTGGATCGCCGAGCGCGAGGGCGGGCAGGAGGCGGTCGCCGCCTTCGCCCGGGCCCGGATCGCCGCCCAGGCCCGCGCCTACCGCAGGGCGATCGAGAGCGTGGCCCCCGACCGGCGCGCCGAGGCGCTGGCGAAGGCGCTGAGCGCGGACGGCTACGCTGCTACGGCGCGCAGCGCACCGGTCGGCGAGCAGCTCTGCCAGCACCACTGCCCGGTGGCCCACGTCGCGGAACAGTTCCCCCAGCTGTGCGAGGCGGAGACGGAGATCTTCGCCGAGCTGCTCGGAACGCACGTCCAGCGACTGGCCACCATCGCCCACGGCGACGGCGTCTGCACGACGTTCATCCCCAAGATTTCCGACGACGCATCACACGACGCATCCGCTAGCACGGCCGGGAGGAACCCCGCATGACTCTCCCCACGGAGACTGCTCACCCCGAACTCGAGGGCCTGGGCAAGTACGAATACGGCTGGGCCGACTCCGACACGGCCGGCGCCTCCGCCAGGCGCGGCCTGAACGAGGAGGTCGTCCGCGACATCTCGGACAAGAAGTCCGAGCCGGAGTGGATGACCAAGCTGCGTCTGAAGGGCCTGAGGCTCTTCGAGAAGAAGCCCATGCCGAACTGGGGCTCGGACCTGTCGGGGATCGACTTCGACAACATCAAGTACTTCGTGCGCTCCACGGAGAAGCAGGCGGAGTCCTGGGAGGACCTGCCCGAGGACATCAAGAACACGTACGACAAGCTCGGCATCCCCGAGGCGGAGAAGCAGCGCCTCGTCGCCGGTGTCGCGGCCCAGTACGAGTCGGAGGTCGTCTACCACCAGATCCGCGAGGACCTGGAGGAGCAGGGCGTCATCTTCCTGGACACCGACACCGCGCTGAAGGAGCACCCGGAGCTCTTCAAGGAGTACTTCGGCACCGTCATCCCGGCCGGTGACAACAAGTTCGCCGCGCTGAACACCGCCGTGTGGTCCGGCGGCTCCTTCATCTACGTGCCGAAGGGCGTGCACGTGGAGATCCCGCTCCAGGCCTACTTCCGCATCAACACGGAGAACATGGGCCAGTTCGAGCGGACCCTGATCATCGTCGACGAGGGTGCCTACGTGCACTACGTCGAGGGCTGCACCGCCCCGATCTACAAGTCGGACTCGCTGCACTCCGCGGTCGTCGAGATCATCGTCAAGAAGAACGCCCGCTGCCGCTACACGACCATCCAGAACTGGTCGAACAACGTCTACAACCTGGTCACCAAGCGCGCCGTGGCCTACGAGGGCGCGACCATGGAGTGGGTCGACGGCAACATCGGCTCCAAGGTGACGATGAAGTACCCGGCCGTCTACCTGATGGGCGAGCACGCCAAGGGCGAGACTCTGTCCATCGCCTTCGCGGGCGAGGGCCAGCACCAGGACGCGGGCGCCAAGATGGTCCACATGGCCCCGAACACCTCGTCCAACATCGTCTCCAAGTCGGTGGCGCGCGGTGGCGGCCGTACCTCCTACCGCGGGCTGATCGAGATCGGCGAGGGCGCCCCGGGCGCCAAGTCGAACGTGCTGTGCGACGCGCTGCTGGTCGACACCATCTCCCGCTCGGACACCTACCCCTACGTCGACGTCCGCGAGGACGACGTGTCCATGGGCCACGAGGCCACCGTCTCCAAGGTCTCCGAGGACCAGCTCTTCTACCTGATGAGCCGCGGTCTGTCCGAGGACGAGGCGATGGCGATGATCGTGCGCGGCTTCGTCGAGCCGATCGCCAAGGAGCTGCCCATGGAGTACGCGCTGGAGCTCAACCGGCTGATCGAGCTGCAGATGGAGGGCGCGGTCGGTTAGTCACCGGCCCGGGCCGGCCTCCGCCGGCCCGCCGTCCCCGTCAAGCCACTTACCGCAAGAAAGCGAGCATTACGACAGCCATGGCTGAGGCCCAGAACATCCCGGTGGGTTCGACCACCGCCGGCTCGATCGCGGTCGCCGCCGAGTCGACCGTCGCCACGCGCATGAGTGCCCCGCCCTCCTTCGACGTGGCGGACTTCCCGGTCCCGCACGGCCGTGAGGAGGAGTGGCGCTTCACCCCGCTGGAGCGGCTGCGCGGCCTGCACGACGGCACCGCGGCCGCCACCGGCGAGGGCGTGAAGGTCGAGGTGCAGGCCCCCGAGGGCGTCACCGTCGAGGCCGTCGGCCGTGACGACGCCCGGCTCGGCAGGGCGGGCACCCCGGTGGACCGCGTCGCCGCGCAGGCCTACTCCGCCTTCGAGAAGGCCTCGGTCGTGACCGTGCCGAAGGAGACCGTCCTCACCGAGCCGATCCGCATCGCGGTGCACGGCCAGGGCGGCACGGCCTTCGGCCACCAGATCGTGGAGCTCGGCGCCTTCGCCGAGGCCGTCGTCGTCATCGACCACACCGGTGACGCGGTGCTCGCCGCCAACGTCGACTACCTCCTGGGCGACGGCGCCAAGCTGACCGTCGTCTCGGTGCAGGACTGGGACGACAAGGCCGTCCACGTGGCCCAGCACAACGCCCTCGTCGGCCGGGACGCCTCCTTCAAGTCCGTGGTCGTCACCTTCGGCGGCGACGTGGTCCGGCTGCACCCGCGCGTGACGTACGCCGGCCCCGGCGGCGAGGCCGAGCTGTTCGGCCTGTACTTCACCGACCAGGGCCAGCACCAGGAGCACCGCCTCCTGGTCGACCACAACACCCCGCACTGCAAGTCCAACGTCGTCTACAAGGGCGCGCTCCAGGGCGACAGCGCCCACGCGGTGTGGATCGGCGACGTGCTCATCGAGGCGAAGGCCGAGGGCACCGACACCTACGAGATGAACCGCAACCTCGTCCTCACGGACGGCGCGCGGGTCGACTCGGTGCCGAACCTGGAGATCGAGACCGGCGAGATCGTCGGCGCCGGTCACGCCTCGGCCACCGGCCGCTTCGACGACGAGCAGCTCTTCTACCTGATGGCCCGCGGCATCCCGGAGCACGAGGCCCGCCGCCTGGTGGTCCGCGGATTCTTCGCCGAGCTGGTCCAGCAGATCGGCCTCGAGGACATCGAGGAGCGTCTGCTCGCCAAGATCGAGGAAGAGCTGGAGGCATCGGTCGCATGAGCGCCTTCGTCCGCGCCTGTGCGCTGAGCGAGCTGGAGGACGGCACCCCGAAGCGGGTGGAACTCGACGGCACCCCCGTCTCGGTCGTCAAGACCGAGGGCGAGGTGTTCGCGATCCACGACATCTGCTCGCACGCGAACGTCTCGCTCTCCGAGGGCGAGGTGGAGGACTGCCAGATCGAGTGCTGGCTGCACGGCTCCAGCTTCGACCTCCGCACCGGCAAGCCGTCCGGCCTTCCCGCGACGCGCCCCGTCCCCGTATACCCCGTAAAGATCGAAGGGGACGACGTGCTCGTCTCCCTCACCCAGGAGTCCTGAGGCACCCATGGCAACGCTTGAAATCCGAGACCTGCACGTCACCGTCGAGGCAGACAACGCCACGAAGGAGATCCTCAAGGGCGTCGACCTCACCGTGAAGCAGGGCGAGACGCACGCCATCATGGGCCCCAACGGCTCGGGCAAGTCGACCCTCGCCTACTCCCTCGCGGGTCACCCGAAGTACACGATCACCAGCGGCACCGTCACCCTCGACGGCGAGGACGTCCTGGAGATGTCCGTCGACGAGCGCGCCCGCGCCGGCCTGTTCCTGGCGATGCAGTACCCGGTCGAGGTCCCCGGCGTCTCGGTCTCCAACTTCCTGCGCACCTCCGCCACCGCCGTCCGCGGCGAGGCGCCCAAGCTGCGCACCTGGGTGAAGGAGGTCAAGGAGGCCATGGAGCGTCTCCACATGGACCCCTCCTTCGCCGAGCGCAACGTCAACGAGGGCTTCTCCGGCGGTGAGAAGAAGCGCCACGAGATCCTCCAGCTGGAACTGCTCAAGCCGAAGGTCGCGATCCTCGACGAGACCGACTCCGGCCTGGACGTCGACGCGCTGCGCGTGGTGTCCGAGGGCGTCAACCGCGTCCGCGAGTCCGGCGAGGTCGGCACCCTGCTGATCACGCACTACACGCGCATCCTGCGCTACATCAAGCCCGACTACGTCCACGTCTTCTCGGGCGGCCGCATCGTCGAGTCCGGCGGCGCCGAGCTCGCCGACAAGCTGGAGAACGAGGGCTACGAGGCTTACGTGAAGGGTGGCGCATCCGAGTGACACAGCTGCCGGGCCTCCTCGACACCGAGGCGATCCGCAAGGACTTCCCCATCCTGGACCGCGTGGTCCACGACGGCAGGAAGCTCGTGTACCTGGACAACGCGGCGACCTCGCAGAAGCCGCGCCAGGTGCTGGACGCCGTGAGCGAGTACTACGAGCGCTACAACGCCAACGTCCACCGCGGTGTGCATGTGCTCGCCGAGGAGGCCACGGCGCTGTACGAGGGAGCGCGCGACAAGGTCGCCGCGTTCGTCAACGCGCCGAGCCGCGACGAGGTGATCTTCACCAAGAACGCCTCCGAGTCGCTCAACCTCGTGGCGAACATGCTCGGCTGGGCCGACGAGCCCTACCGGGTGGACCACGAGACCGAGATCGTCATCACGGAGATGGAGCACCACTCCAACATCGTCCCGTGGCAGCTGCTCGCGCAGCGCACGGGCGCGAAGCTGAAGTGGTTCGGGCTGACCGACGACGGCCGCCTCGACCTCTCCAACATCGACGAGATCATCACGGAGAAGACGAAGATCGTCTCCTTCGTGCTGGTGTCCAACATCCTCGGCACCCTGAACCCGGTCGAGGCGATAGTCCGCCGCGCCCAGGAGGTCGGTGCGCTCGTCTGCATCGACGCCTCGCAGGCCGCCCCGCACATGCCGCTGGACGTGCAGGCCCTGCAGGCCGACTTCGTGGCCTTCACCGGCCACAAGATGTGCGGCCCGACCGGCATCGGCGTGCTCTGGGGCCGCCAGGAGCTCCTCGAGGACCTGCCTCCGTTCCTCGGCGGCGGCGAGATGATCGAGACGGTGTCGATGCACTCGTCGACGTACGCTCCCGCCCCGCACAAGTTCGAGGCGGGCACGCCCCCGATCGCTCAGGCGGTCGGGCTCGGCGCGGCGATCGACTACCTGAACTCGATCGGGATGGACAAGATCCTCGCCCACGAGCACGCGCTCACCGACTACGCGGTGCGGCGGCTGGCCGAGGTGCCCGACCTGAGGATCATCGGCCCGACCACGGCCGAGGACCGGGGCGCCGCGATCTCCTTCACGCTCGGTGACATCCACCCGCACGACGTGGGCCAGGTCCTCGACGAGCAGGGCATCGCGGTGCGCGTGGGCCACCACTGCGCGCGGCCCGTCTGCCTGCGGTACGGAATTCCCGCGACCACGCGAGCGTCGTTCTATCTGTACTCCACGCCGGCCGAGATCGACGCACTGGTCGACGGCCTGGAGCACGTACGGAACTTCTTCGGCTGAAGGGCGTGAGCTGAGACCGTGAAGCTGGACTCGATGTACCAGGAAGTCATCCTGGACCACTACAAGAACCCGCACGGGCGGGGCTTGCGGGATGGCGACGCCGAGGTGCACCACGTCAACCCGACCTGCGGCGACGAGATCACGCTGCGCGTGAAGTACGACGGCACCACCATCGCGGACGTCTCGTACGAGGGTCAGGGCTGCTCCATCAGCCAGGCCTCGGCCTCCGTGCTGAACGAGCTGCTCGTCGGCAAGGAGCTGGCCCAGGCGCAGCAGATCCAGGAGACCTTCCTGGAGCTGATGCAGTCCAAGGGCCGGATCGAGCCGGACGACGCGATGGAGGAGGTCCTGGAGGACGCCGTCGCGTTCGCCGGTGTCTCCAAGTACCCCGCACGAGTGAAGTGCGCCCTCCTGAGCTGGATGGCGTGGAAGGACGCGACGGCCCAGGCGCTGGACGGAGCCGACGCCGAAAGGAAGACGGCATGAGCGAGACCGCGGAGATGAAGCCGGCCTCGGAGGAGGAGCTCCGTGAGGCCCTGATGGACGTCGTCGACCCCGAACTGGGCATCGACGTCGTCAACCTCGGCCTGATCTACGGCATCCACGTCGACGACGCGAACATCGCCACCGTCGACATGACCCTGACGTCGGCGGCGTGCCCGCTGACGGACGTCATCGAGGACCAGGCCAAGTCCGCCACGGACGGCCTCGTGAACGAGCTGCGCATCAACTGGGTCTGGATGCCGCCGTGGGGCCCCGACAAGATCACGGACGACGGGCGCGAGCAGCTGCGCGCGCTCGGCTTCAACGTCTGAGTTCCCCCCGGCCCGTTAGCGGCCGGCGAAGCGGCGACGCCGATCGGCGTCGCCGCTCTCGTTTTCCCGACCGGTGCCTTTTCCTGCCCGTCACCGCTGTGCGGCCTCGATGTGTACGGCCGTACACATCGAGCGTTACGCTTCCCGTATGGGATACGTGATGCTCGCCGGCGCCATCGCCGCCGAAGTCGCCGCCACCACCGCGATGAAGTACAGCGACGGCTTCAGCAGGCTCGGTCCCTCGCTGGTGACCGTCCTCGGGTACGTGGTCTCCTTCCTGCTGCTCGCCCGGACCCTCGAGTCCCTGTCCATCGGCACGGCCTACGCCATCTGGTCGGGGGTCGGCACCGCGACCGTCGCGGCGCTCGGGCTGGTGCTCTTCGGCGAGGGGCTGAGCACCGCCAAGGTCGCCGGGATCGTGCTGATCATCGGCGGAGTGGTGGTGCTGAACCTGGGCGGGGCCCACTGATGGCCCGGCGGCACGACCCCGAGCGGCGGCAGCGGATCATCGACGCGGCGATCCGGGTGGTCGGCGCCAAGGGCATCGCGGGCCTGAGTCACCGCTCCGCCGCCGCGGAGGCCGATGTGCCGCTCGGCTCCACCACATACCACTTCCGCACCCTCGACGAGCTGCTGGTCGCCGCGCTGCGGCAGGCCAGCGAGGGCTTCGCCAAGGCGATCGCCGCACGCGGCGGCCTGGAGGACGCGCGGAACGACCTGGCCGGGGAACTGGCGGCCCTGATGGGGGAGTGGCTCGCGGGCGACCGGACCGGGGTCGAGCTGGAGTACGAGCTCTACCTCGCCGCCCTGCGCCGCCCCGCCCTGCGTCCCGTGGCCGCCGAGTGGGCCGACGGCCTGGCGTCCCTCCTCGCCCGCCGCACCGACCCCGTGACGGCGAGGGCGCTGGTGGCGCTGATGGACGGCATCTGTCTGCAGGTGCTGCTGACCGGCGCGGCGTACGACGAGCGGTACGCGCGCGAGGTGCTCGCCCGGATCGTCCCGCCGCGTCCCCGTGACCGGCCGGAGTCCGGGCCGCCCGTCACCTGAGACGGTGCCGGGCGGGTTCGCCTCCACGCCCCCCGGCCGGTTAGGTTGCCCTCATGACCGACACGACTGCTCCTCGCACCACCGGCGCCGTGGCCGCCGGCCTCGCCACGATCGCCTCCGACGGCACCGTTCTCGACACCTGGTTCCCCGCACCCGAACTGGTCGAGCAGCCGGGCCCCGCCGGCACCGAGCGGCTGACCGCCGAGCAGGCGGCGGAGCTGCTGGGCGGCGGCGCCACCGCGGCGATCGGCCCGGACGCCCGCCGGGGCGTCGAGGTGGTCGCGGTCCGCACGGTCATCGCCTCGCTCGACGAGAAGCCGACCGACGCGCACGACGTCTACCTGCGCCTGCACCTGCTCTCCCACCGTCTGGTCAAGCCGCACGGCCAGAGCCTGGACGGCATGTTCGGCCATCTCGCCAACGTCGCCTGGACCTCGCTCGGCCCGGTCGCCGTCGACGACGTCGAGAAGGTGCGCCTGAACGCCCGCGCCGAGGGCCTGCACCTCCAGGTCACGTCCATCGACAAGTTCCCGCGCATGACGGACTACGTCGCCCCCAAGGGCGTCCGCATCGCCGACGCCGACCGCGTCCGCCTCGGCGCGCACCTCGCCGAGGGCACCACGGTCATGCACGAGGGCTTCGTGAACTTCAACGCGGGCACGCTCGGCACGTCCATGGTCGAGGGCCGCGTCTCGGCCGGTGTGGTCGTCGGCGACGGCTCGGACATCGGCGGCGGCGCCTCCACCATGGGCACCCTGTCCGGCGGCGGCAACGTCATCATCTCCATCGGCGAGCGCTGCCTGATCGGCGCCGAGGCGGGCGTCGGCATCGCGCTCGGCGACGAGTGCGTCGTCGAGGCCGGCCTCTACATCACCGCGGGCACCCGCGTCACCATGCCCGACGGCCAGATCGTCAAGGCCCGCGAGCTCTCCGGCGCCTCCAACATCCTCTTCCGCCGCAACTCGGTCACCGGCACGGTCGAGGCCCGCCCGAACAACGCGGTCTGGGGCGGCCTGAACGAGATCCTGCACAGCCACAACTGACCACCGGCGGCCGTGACCTGCGGCCGCCTAACCGATCAACGCTCTGACCTGCTGCCGAGCCGTCGGCACCTGTCGACGTTGGTCTCCATTGAGCGCCCTTCCACGGCCCCAGGACGGCCCGGGAGGGCGCTCGTGCGTGAGCACCGCTTTAGGAGTTCGATCACTGCCCAACTATGCCGTGGATCCGCACGGACTCACTGGCTGTCAAGGGCCATAGGCGGCGGCTGCCGGCGTTCGTCAGCGTTGATGTCACGTGAGGTCCTTCAAGGTCCCGGGGATGCTGTCGAACATGCCCGGGGGGAACGACGTCATGCCGAGCTTCTCCATGCCTGCCACCGTGGCAGCCAGGGACACGACCTGCCCTAGAGGGCTGTCCTTCTGGATGACGAAGACGAAGTCATTCTCGGACGGTGGAAGCGTCTTCGGTAGCGTCATCAAGCCGTGCCTGTCAAGCTCCTTGCTGATCTGCTCGCGCAGCGCTGCGCTGAGCCGATCTCTCTCCGGTGCGGCGTACTTCTTGATGAAGCGCATCGAGAGGCGCTTGATGCCGTGGTCCACCTCTACCGCGTTCGCAATCACAGTGAAGTCCATAAGGCATTAGATAACTCAATTAATAGCTGAGTTGTCAAGGGTGCGTCTAGGTGCATGATCCGGGCCCTCTCACAGCAGCAACGATGCGCCGTGGGGCGGCGGTCTCGGTCGAGCCGGTCAGGTGAGCTGACACTTCGGTGGGGTGTCTGTGCCTCAGGTGACGACAGTCAGCCACGGCGGCGGGTGCGTCGACCGATCAGGCGCGCGTGTGCCTCGCTGCACCCCCGCCGGTCCCGGCCACGCTGACATGCCGTTGACCAGAGCAAGCTGCGCCGACTGGCCTCAGAGTCCGCCTTCTCGAAGCCATCAGCTTGGGAGGTTCGGGCACTCCCTTGCCGGACGCCTTGCTCACCTGCAAGTGGGCGCGGGGGCTGGTTAACTGGCGCCGCTGGGTCCGTCATTCCCCGTGGTTCCCCACTCGATCTGGCGCGTTTCTGGCGTGGGCGCCCACGGGTCACTGCACCATGGCCCGGCGCTTAGAAGATGCGGGCAAGCCCTGGCGGGGCGGTCCGATGGCACCTTGATGCTTCCGTTCCGGACCGCCGAGTCCCGGTGTCGTCCGCCGTCGTTGCCGTCAGCGCTGCCGTCACGGCCATCGGCCTGCTTGCCGTGTAACCGCCGCGTTAGGAGCGAGGTTGGGCCACCGCTGGCGTGACCAGTGGAGTCGCTACCTTGTGCCAAGTTGGTGGTAGGTACCCCCGTGCATCCCGATTCCCCGTGAGTCCCCGCCTGTTCTGGCAGGGGTGTGGCACGCCCTACTGCTTGGCTCCTCGTTCCATGGTTGGCCGTGCGCGGCCGTCAGCCGTGGCTGCCGTGCGGCGCGCTCGGTGCTACACGCCCTGAGTGCACGGCGTAGCTCGCTCATCCGTCCAGCTGGTTTGTGGTTGCCGCGCGGAAGAGGCCCAGGAGGGCCCGGGCTGGGGGGGGTGGCCGCGTCGAAGAACTGTGTGGCCAGCGCGGCCGGCACTGCCGTTCCGTGCATGCGGACCTCGTGGCACCTAAAGCAGAACGCCGCCTCGAACAGTGCCAGGTCGAGAGAGTCCTCGTACGCCCGGACACTCCAGCCTGGCGAGAAGCCGCAACGGTGCTGTTCGCTGCCGGGCAGATTCTCGATCAAAGTCAGGGCTTCGGCGGCCTCGCTCCCGGTCCAGTGGGCGACCACCCTGCCGGGGTAGGGGGCACCCTTCTTGGGCGGCAGGGCGGAGACCCTCACGACCTCAATCAGCACGGTGGCCGCAACGGCCGCGGTGGGGAGCTGCATGTGCCCAGTCTGCCCTTCTTGCTAGCGGCGACCAGCCCGTACGAGCCGGGCCGGGTGGGGCAGCGACATCCGCTTTAAAGGAGTTCTTCCCCGCAGGTACAGGCCCTGCCGTAAGGCCCCTCCCATGGGCGAGTCCAGTCCGTTGACTGCTGCCGTCGTGCCCCGTCGTACGCCCTTGTTGCCGTCAGCACCTGCCGTCAGGGCCTACGCGCTGATGGGCAACTCACGGGCCCGCTGGCGGGCTTCGGCCCTAAGCTCTTTCAGTCGACTGTGGAACGCGTTGTGTCGGTTCTGGTCGAGGTTCAGCGGGAGGTCGAGTTGGGAGATGAGCTGTGACTCCAGGGCCCACGGTTCGTCCTGCTCGATCCAGCACACCCGCGCGTTGTCCGCCATCCACTGGCTCAGCGCGACTTCGCCAGCCTTGCCGAAGTTCATCTTCTTACCGCTGCCCACGCGACGCAGCTCAAGTCCGAGCAGGCAACCGAGGGTGAACCGCAGCGTCGAGCCGGCCGCGTTGCCCCGATAGTGGTTGCGCACCCGTTTGCGCAGATTCTGCGTGCTGGGCCGGCTCGCCATGTACCGCGGGGCTATGCCGACGTAGAGCAGGCGCCCGGCGTCTAGGTCCGGGTGAGGCGACTGCTCGAAGTGCCAGCGGAGTGGCTGCAGGGCTTGGGCTGGCCGACGCCCTGGTCCCCGCCGTTCCCCGTGATTCCCTGCACGATCTGGCACGGTTCTGGCACGACCTCTTCGTCCCGAACTACTGGCTGCAAGGCCATTGAAGTCCAGGACGCTGGTCATGAGCCGGGTGAAGGCCATTAGTGGTCGGCTGCGGTCGCGGTGGTTGCTGTACTTGGCTGCTGTACTGCAACACCACAGCCCATCCGCAGGGCTGACGGCCAGCCGCGGCTGCCGACGGCTGTGGTCGGGTAGTCGTGACCGGCTACCCGGCCACAACGGTCTGACCACGGTGGTGTGACCTCGACATGTGGTCAGGGACGGTCGCAGGAGCCGCGCTGCGGACTCGGAGATACTTCCGGCAGAGAGGGCGGACTACTCGCCCGTGGCGCCGTCGATGGCTTCGCGGAGGAGATCCGCGTGCCCGATGTGGCGGGCGTACTCCTCGATCACGTGCTCAAGGACGAACCGCACATCGGTGTCGCCGAACTCCGAGCTCGACACAGCGCGCGCGATGTCGTCGGTCACCCGCGCGAACACCTGCCGCGACTCTTCGCACGCCTTCACGTAGTCCTCGCAGACGTCCCTGGCCGGCGTGGGGTCCGACTCGTCGTACCACTCGTCACCGGCAGCGGTGACGTAGGTCCTGTAAGGGGGGAATCGAGGCGTTGTGCCCGCCAGCGTCCGCTGGAACCAGTGACGCTCGACCCCCTGTAGATGGCGCATGAGCCCCAGCAGGGTCAACCTCGAAGTGGCCACAGGCTGTTGCCACAGTTGTACGTCCGAGAGGCCCTCGCACTTCCACAAGAAGGTTGCCCGGTGGTAGTCGAGATTCGAGGCGATCACCTCCAGCCACGAGCCCGATAGTGTGCGCTCAGGGCGAACGATCTTGTGGACTACAACGTCGCTCACGCCGGGGGTCTCCTTACTGGTCGTCGGGCTTGGTCGAGTACGCGCCCGCGATTCGGCGACGGGGTGGCGCCCCACTGCCACCCCGTGTCAAGCGCATCCGCCCAAGAAGACTCCCCTCTGCACCGAAACTCATCGCCGCGCCCCTCAACCACCGCTGAACGCCGGGTCAGGTGCACGCTTTCCAACTGTGTTGGTGGCGTCTGGGGCTATGTGTAAGGGCGTTCACCTGCGTTCATGGACGATTGGCCTGTGAGACGAGGACGGTGTCCGGTCCCCTCTGAAGGGCCCTGAACGGCGTTGAATGAGACGGAAACTGAGACGGGTCCCGACACGAGAGCAGTGGTTGGTGTGCCCTCGTTTCGAGTGCTCGTGCTGGTCGTGGGCGGCAGTCCGGGTTGTAGACCGTCCGGCGGGGTGGTTTAGCCGATGAGTTCGCCGTCCTCGAACGGTCTATCCAGCGACACGACCATTCTCGACAGGAGTGCCATGTCCACCATCCAGCCCGTGATCCTGACTGCCGACCACGACGTCCTGCTCGGCTTCTACACGAAGTTGTTCGGCGCTGAGGAGATCTTCCGGGTGCCAGCGGACGGCCCGGCCTTCTACCTCGGCTTGCGCATCGGCGACACCGACCTCGGGCTGGTGGCCAAGGCGAACCCCGGGACGGGGGCGGCACCGCGGATCCTGCTCAGCATCGGCGTCGACGACGTCGACGAAACGCTCGGCCGGGTGGAGGCGCTGGGCGGCTCGGTCCGCAGCGGCCCCAACGACATGCCGTGGGGACAGCGCGTCGCCCACATCCAAGACCCCGACGGCAACGCGGTGAACCTCACCCAGCCGATTCCGGCCCGATGACGCTGATCCGCGGCGCTTGTGCGGTCCGCCCCCCAGGCCACGCCGCCGTTCACTTGGCTGCGTGGCCTGGAGGACAGAAGCCGTCACCGTATTGCAGTCATCGCGGTTGAAGCCTGGCTGCCCGCGTCACACCTGATTGCTGATGATCACTTTGCCGAAGAAGGGTCCTGACGCGTAGTAGTGGAATGCCTCCGGGGCCTTGTCGAACGGGAAGGCTCGGTCGATCACCGGACGGATCCGCTTCTGTTCGACGAGCCGGTTCATCGACAGGAACTGGGTCCGGCTGCCGACGGCGAGCGCGCGCACGGTGGCACCGGAGCCGAACAGCACCCGGGGATCGATCGGCGGCGCGGTCTCGGCGAGGAAGCCGACACAGGCGACGTGGCCCGCGACCCTCACCGCCTTGAGTGATTGTTCGAGCAGGCCTGCGACGTCGACTACGCGATCGGCGCGCTGGTTGTCTGTCAGCTCGCGCACTCTGCTCGGCCAGTCGGGCATGGTTCTGTAGTCGATCACCTCGTCCGCTCCGAGTTCGGCCAGGCGTCGCGCCTTGGCCGGGCTGCTGGTGGTGGCGATCACGCGGGCCCCGAGGGCCTTGCCGAGTTGGAGGGCGAACAAGGACACTCCGCCGGAGCCGAGGGTGAGCAGGGTCTGCCCGGGCCGCAGGCCGTCGCCGTCACCGGTCAGGGCGTTCCAGGCGGTGACCGCGGCGCAGGGCAGTGTCGCGGCCTCGTCGAAGGACAGGTGCTCGGGCACGGGCACAAGGGCGGTTTCGTCGATCACGGCGAGTTCGGTGAGCATGCCGTCCAGCGAGCCGCCGAGTTGCGGGAGGTGCTGGATGCCGAACGGGCCGTCCTGCCAGCTTGGGAAGACCGTGCCGGCTACCCGCTCTCCGACCCGCACCGCCGTGACATCGGGGCCGACCGCCACCACTTCACCGGCGCCGTCGGCCACCGGGACCACGTCGGGTTTCACCGGGAGTACGTAGTCGCCGCGCAGCACCATGAGGTCGCGGTAGCTCAAGGCGGCGGCGCGTATGGCGACCAGGACCTGTCCTGGGCCGGGAGCCGGGTCTGCGTGCTCACGGATTGCCAGGCCGTCGATCCCGGCGCCGCTGTCGACGTGGTAGCTACGCACGGAACGGTGCACCTTTCTCGTGTCCTGCCCGGCTGCCGCTCACTCGTCGGCGTCCGAGTCGGTGGCCAACGGGACTTCGCCGACGGTCTTGCTGTAACCGAGGGCCTCCACGATCAGCCCGTCCTCGACGCGCATGAGGTTGACGCCGCGCACGGAGTCGGTGGGCCCGTCGCCGAAGCGGTAGCGCCAGCGGATCGTCGCCCGGTCGCCCGCGACGGCGACGTCCTCGGGCTGGAACTGGGTGGTGAGGTCGGCCGCGAGCACCCGCCAGAAGGCGAGACACGCCTCCCGGCCTTCGTAGCGATCACCGTCCGGCGCGGGCTGGATCGCCTCCATGACGCAGTCCTCGCCCACCAGGTCGTCGAGCGCGTCGGGCTCGTGATGGACGAATGTGGAGTTGAAGCGGTCGATGACAGCTGCAGTCGTACGAGGCCGCATAGCCCCTCCCTGGATAGATAGAACGGTCGGTCTAAATCACTGTATAGAACGGTTGATCTACCGGTCAACCACTGGCAGGCTGGCACCCATGAGCATCCGTACGGAACCAGGACCACGCGAGCGCCTCCTGGAGGCGGCGCAGGAGCTGACCTACCGCCATGGCGTCGGCGTCGGCGTGGACGCCCTGCTCAAGAGCGCGAATGTGGCCCGCCGGTCGCTCTACGAACACTTCGGCGGAAAGGACCGCCTGATCGCCGAGGTTCTGCGCCGCAGCGCCGCCGAGGACGAAGCCGGCTACGAGCAGACCATGCAGGCCGCCGGCGACGATCCACGCAAGCGCCTGCTGGCCATCTTCGACAAGCTCGCCACCGTCGTCACCGAGCCCAACTTCCGGGGCTGTCGGTACCTCGCCGCCGACCTGGCCCTGGCCGACCCCGCCCACCCGGGACACGCCATCACCCGCCAATACCGTGAGCGCGTGAGCCGGCTCTTTGCAGACGAACTCGTCAGGCTCGGCCACCCCCAACCCGCCCACGCCGCCGACCAGCTCCTGCTGCTCATCGACGGAGCCCTGGCAGCTGGAGCCACCCGCCCCGACACCAACCCAGTCCTATCCGCGCGGGAGCTCGCTGAGCAGCTCCTATCGCAGCGCGGCAACCAGGACGACCCGGCGCGCCCGACCCAGCCCGCCCCCTAACGGCAGGCCACCACACGAAACACGTACCGAGTCGGGCAATGCACGCCTCGTACACGGTGCAGTCCACATGCGCTCGCCCGTCGCGCTCGGACCAAGCCCTTTCGATATCGGCTTCCGGCGTGATGAAGGAGTGGCCTGCCTCGCTGGTCGAGCGGGTTGGTGTGGAAGACTCACATGGTGACGCACGCGCGTAGCCTGTCCAGATCTTCGTTCCGCACTGCTTCGACGGCTTCGCGCCAGACGCGCTCTTTCCTTTCAGGTGTCGTGATCCCCCCAAATATGTGCCGCACTGTATCGATTTGTCGTCGTAGCGGCTTTTGGGTGGCGCCTGGAACGACGAAGCCAGCCTGGGAGGCAAACCCTCCTGAGCTGGCCCCTTCTTCTGTGCCCCCGGCAGGATTCGAACCTGCGACACTCGCTTTAGGAGTTCGATCGACGCTCGGTGCTGGTGGGGAGCCGCCTGGCCGCGCTGGTCGTTCGTACCAAACCGCCTGAGGGCTCTATCGTCCGGCGTCGTTGATGTCACTCATGGATGTCAGTGCCGCCAAGTGCGACCATCGGTTGACCTATTCGGTAGCTTTGCTCGTCCGCTGATTCAGCGCTCGCCATGCCTCGGTGACCGACAGGGTGACAGCTCCGATCCAGCTCGGATCTTGTGGGTCGTCCCACGTCGCCGGGTCCCCTAGGACCGTGGGGATCTCTGAGCGGGGAATCGGTGGGCCATATGTCGCTCCCGCCTGCCCATCAGGTGCCGTCCAAGGTTCCAGACGGTGTACCTGTACCCAGCCGCGTTCAACGAGGCCGAGGACGACCAGCGGAAGATCGACGGGTTGGCCGTTCCCATCTTTGCCGTTCGTTGCGTAGGCGAGAACACCCCACGCTTCACTCGCGCAGATCATCAGGTCATGCTCAACCGATGTGAGCGCCGTCCACGGAGAATCGATCACGTGGCAAGCATGTCACCTGCGTAGAAGGGACCACGGTTCCGGGCCGTCGGAAGAAACACCCCATCTTGCCGCACCGCCACCCCTAGGCGGAAACCCGTATGGCCGGGGGGCTGTGACCTGGGGTTTCACTGCTCGGCGCCACGGCTCGACTGTCACTCTCGGTCGCCGTTGGTCGGCCTCGGGCGCCCTCGCACGGCCCAGGGACGGCCCAGGAAGCACTCGGGCCCGCGGCCTCAAGGGCGTGGTCTCCAGCGCTCCGAGCCGAGAGTATGAGCCTGTGACTGATGACGAGGTCGTGGAGACAGTCCACCATGCCGCCCGAGCACGGATCTTGCCCCTACCCGCGACTCCGGACGCCATCGCCGATGCCGAACAGATCATCGGGTTCCGGATGCCTCCACTCCTGCGGCGTCTCTACGGCGAAGTGGCCAACGGAGGATTCGGCCCGGAGGACGGCATCCTGGGTGTGCGCGGAGGCCACCCGCAGGGCAACTTCTACGACATCGCCGAGCTGTACCAGGACGGCCCGGACCCATCGGGCCGCTTCCCCGCCGGCCTGGTGCTGCTCTACGACTGGGGCTGCACCATCTGGTCCCTGGTCGACTTCCGCGATCCTCGGGGCGCCATGTGGTGCAACCACCAAGGAGAGCTCTGGCCCCAGGGGATCACTCTCGGGGAGTGGCTGATCGGCACGTCGACGGGAACCCTGACGGTCTACACGCTGCTGGAGAGTGAGCCCACCGTCGAGTGATCAGTAGCCGGTCTACTGATCACCGGTTCCGCTGACCAGCGGGCCTGAAGAAGCCCACGGCCCTGACCAGCTCAGATGCCATGGGCGTCTGTCGTTGTCGGTCGGCGTCGGCTGCCTGGTAACGGCGGAAGTGAAGGCGGCGAGGGCGTGCAGGTCACTGGCACCTGAGTTCGACCCAGGTCGGCGACGATCTTGACTGCGCGAGCCGTCGTTGACCGTGGTTGACCGACTGGTGTGGCACAGCTATGGCACACGCCGAGTGGTGGAGGGCAATCGGGCGCGGCCGGGGCACGGGCGCCTTTTGATCCGTAGCTCTGGTCGAAAAATGGCGTGGTCCCGTTGGCCCCATGGTGTGATCATGACCGGATGCTCTTTCGCGCTGCCACCGCAGACCCCGCAGACCTCAACCGTGCGGCCGCCTATCCGGCCGATGGCCCCGTCCCCGCCCTGACCTCGGAAAGGATCCGAGAGGAGCTCGCGAGCAACCAGTTCCGCCCCGAGTGGATCTGGTTCGCTGAGGACGAGAACGGGGAGATCCTGGCTCGTGCTCTGTGGTGGGGCCGTGCTGACAGCGCGCGGCCGATCGCGCTCGATTGCCTCCAGGTACGCTCCAGCGTCGTCGACCCGGTCGCCATCGCCTCCGGGCTGCTAACCGCTGGCCATGCCGCCTTCGGGGCTCTTCCTGCTTACAACATCTCGCTGCCCCGCGACTGGCGGAGCAGCCCGGTGATGGTCGATGCGGTGGCCTGGCGTAGGGAGGCGGCGCGCAGGTCCGGGCTGAGCAGCGAGCTTGAGCGTCTGCGGTACGAGTGGACACCGGATGCCGAGGTCCCTGTGCCTGCGGGGAAGCTGGTTTTCCGGGAGGGTACGGACGAGGAGTTCCTCGACGCGTTCATCCGGCTGTCGGCTGGGAGCCTGGATCTGCACACGCAGAACGAGCTCCGCTCGATGGACGCCGAGCAATTGGCCCGCGAGGACATCGAGTTCTACCGCGACTGTCCTGGTGAGCGCTCCTGGTGGCGCCTTGCCGAACTCCCGGACGGCACTCTGGCGGGCCTGGCCATCCCCTCCGCGACCCCCTACCACCGAAATGTCGGCTACCTGGGTGTCGTCCCAGAGCAGCGCGGACAGGGGCTGATCGACGAAATCCTCGCCGAGATCACCAGGTTCCACGCGAGTGAGGGCGCTGACCGCATTACCGCTACGACGGACACCGTCAACGTTCCGATGGCCGCCGCCTTCGACCGCGCGGGCTATGAGATAACGGAGATCCGACTCGTCCTGGAAACCCCACCGCAGTGAGCCGACAAGCTTGTCCTCGACGGCCAACGGGGAGCGACGGCGGCAGTGTAACCACGTGGTCGGTGTAGCGGCTTTGGGCGGGAGCTGCCATGGGGCGAGTGATCATGGCCCCGTAAGCTCATGGCGAGTCGGGCAGTGTGTGGACCTGCCCGTTAAAGCACGACGTTGGGGCCATGATCTTCGAGGCTCGCCCCATGGTGGCTGCCTAAAGCCGTGGAGCCGACCACCCCAGCCACAGAGGGTGTCCCTTACCTAATGCCCGCTGCCGCCAGCGCGCCGCCGGGCGCGGCCAGCCGGGGCGAAGACAGACATCCGATGCGGTTGATCAGTCAAGCGGTGTTGGGGAAGGCGGTCTGCTCGTCGTAGGGGATGTGCGAGCGGGGGTGGCGGGGCCGGTCCGCGCGGGACGAAGGCAGGAGCGCGGGCCGGCCCCGCCACCCCCGCGATGTTGCACTGGGCAAGGAGGCACGTGGGGTCGGCTCTGTCTTGAGAGGTCAGACCTCAGGAGCGACTACGGATCACCACATGCCCGCCCGCCAAGGCGCCTGGCGTGACTCACCGCCCGACGTCTTATCGCGCCATTAGGAGGCAGGCCACGCCGCAGAGGCGGCGCGCGCCCGCGCCGTGCGCGGGCCTTGATGAAGTAGGGAAAGTGGGCCCGCGGCCTGATCGTCCTTCGGGGAGCCGGGCTGCCTAAGGTCCCTCCGCACGCATGCCCGAGGCGGGCTCCTGCGCGTCATCGAGCGGCAGGGCCTCGTCCTGCCCGAAGTCAGGGGTCTGGAAGGGGTTCGCCGTCGGTCGCGGCGCTGCTGCGGTGGAGCAGCGGAGTCGCCCGCTCGGGGCGGAGAACAGCGGGGTCAGATCGATGAGAGGTCTCTCTTTCGTGGCAGGTCCCTGAAGGGGCCTGGTGTGCCGGTGACCGGGCGCGGCGGTCCTACAGCTTGGTCATCTTGGCATAGGGACTCAAGATCCGCTTTTGCGCCGAGCCGAAATCAACGAGTGCCGCGATTCCGTCCTCGATGCCGATCACCCGGCCGAGGCCGTACACGTCATGTGTGACCTGGTCGCCCAGGGCGAAGTGCTTGGGAGTCGGCGTGACCGGGGCCTTGAAGGGGCTGGTGGGCAGATGACGCTTCGGTGCAGCAGGCTTTGGCATGGCTCAGTATGCGCCCGAACGTGTCTCGTCCGCTGTGGCCGCCGGCACACATCCGGACCACGCTTCGTGCCGAGTCGGCCGGGCGGGCCGCCTCAGGGGGCCGTGAGGTGTTCGTACTCGGCGAGGAGGCCGGCGGTCGTTTCCCGGTCGGCGGGCCGCAGCGGTGCGCGGACCGGGCCGGCCGGCAGGCCCAGGGCGTTGAGCAGCCCCTTGGCGGTGACCGCGCCGGGCAGGTCGGCGGACATCATCCGCGCGATGAGCCCGGTGGCCTGCTGCTGGAGCCGGGCCGCCCCCGCCGTGTCGCCCGCGTCGAACGCGTCCAGTACGGCGCGGAGCCGGTGCGGGACGGCGTTCGCGACCGTGCTGACGTATCCCGCGCCGCCGACCGCGTAGAGGGCGAGGTTGTGCTCGTCGCAGCCCGCGTAGTACGCCAGGTCGGTCCTGGCCAGGACCCGCTGGGCGCCGAGGAAGTCGTAGGAGCAGTCCTTCACCGCCACGACGCGAGGGTGCTCGGCGAGGCGGAGCAGGGTGTCGGGCTCCACGCGGGTGCCGGTGCGGCCCGGGATGTCGTAGAGCATCACCGGCAGCCCGCTCGCGTCCGCGATCTCGCGGAAGTGCGCCTCCACCGCGTCCTGCGGGGGCCTGCTGTAGTACGGCGTGACCACCAGCACCCCGTCGGCGCCCGCCTTCTCGGCCTGGCGCGCCAGTTCCACGGTGTGCCGGGTGTCGGAGGTGCCGACGCCCGCGACGATCGAGGCCCGGTTCCCGACCGCCTCGCGCACGGCCCGGACCAGTGCGGCCTTCTCGGCGTCCGTGGTGGTCGGTGACTCCCCGGTGGTGCCGCTGAGGACGAGGCCGTCGCAGCCCTCGGACACCAGACGGTCGGCGAGCCGGCCGGCGCCGGCGGTGTCGAGCGCCCCCGACGGGGTGAACGGCGTGATCATCGCGCAGAGGGCGCGGCCGAAGGGCGGGGTCCGGGACGTCGGGGCCGGCTTCGTCCTCGTCGTCGCGCTCGGCGTGGCAGTCGTCATGGGAGTAGTGTCGGCGGGACCATCGTGAAGCTCCACTTAAATCTGCTGTCGGGTACCGATAAGCCCTGCTGCACGATGCTCGGTGTGGGGCTCCATGCCCGAAACCGCCGTCGCCCGCCCGGAGCTGTCCCGGGCGGCGCCCGGGCCGGTTTCACGAACTCCTCGCGCAGGCGGCCCTGTTGCGGGCCCGGCCGGACCGGTTCCAGCTCCCGCTCGCCCGGCCGGGCGACCGCGGCTCCAGCGGTGCGGGCCAGGGGTAGCGGGGGCTACCCGGGGTACCCGGGTGTTCCGGACCGAGAGGAGGCGGAACACCGTGACCGGGACCACCAACGCCAGGCCCGCGCTCTTCGAGCGCCGCCCGGCGGACGACCGCGCCACGGCCGAGCAAGCCGTGGGTGCCCACCCCGGCGGTGAACGCGCGGCGCGCGGAGAACCGGTGGGCGAGCACTCGGTGGGCGAACTCGTCCAGCAGGCCACCGAACAGGTCTCCCGCCTCGTGCGGCAGGAACTGGCCCTCGCCAAGGAGGAGCTGACCGAGAAGGGACGGCGCGCCGGGCGCGGCGGCGGGCTGATCGGCGCCGCGGGCGCGGTCGGCTACGTCGGCCTGATCGCGCTCGCCGGGACGGGTACCGCCGCGCTCTCGCTGGTGCTGCCCGTGTGGGCCGCGGCGCTCATCGTGACCGCCGTGCTGTTCGCGGTGGCCGCCGTGCTGGCCGCGACGGGCCGCGCCCAGTTGCGCCGGGCCACGCCGCCCACGCCCGAGGAGGCGCTCGGCAGTGTCAAGGCGGACGTCGAGGAGATAAAGGAAAGGGCGCACCACCGATGACGGACAGGACGCAGGGGGCGGGCGGCGGATCCACTCCGGCCGCCGGCGCGAAGGGCCCCGACGAACTGCGGCAGCAGATCGAGGAGACGAGGAGTCAGCTCGGCGACACCGTGGAGGAGTTGGCCGCCAAGGCCGACGTGAAGGGCCGTGCCAAGGCCCGTGCCGCCGATCTGCGGGACAAGGCCGGTGCGATGACGGTGCATCTGCGCAGCACCGCCTCGCGGGCCGGGCACCGGGTGCAGGAGAAGGCGAGCCATGCCGGGCACCGGGTGCAGGAGAGGGCGAGCCACGTCGGGCACGCGGCACAGGAGAGGGCGGCGGAGACCGGGCACGCGGCAGGACAGACCGTGCCGCGCCGGATGCGCGCCGCCGTCGAGGCCTGCCGCCGCAATCCGCGCCCGGTGATGATCGCCGGTGCGGTCGGCGCGGCCGTCGTCACGGCCGGAGTGCTGGCCCGGCGGCACGGACGCCACTGACGCCGGCCGTTGAGGGCGCGGGCGGACACCGTACGCGCCCGGCGGCAGAGCAGAGGGGTCGGTGGCAGCGGCGACGGTGGTTCCACACCGTTGCGGCCGGTCGCAGGAGCGGCATGAGCGGCAGGAGTGGCCGCAGTGGCCGGAGGGGCCCCGCGCTCGGGCGCGGGGCCCCTCCGGCCGTTCCGCGGGAACGCGGGAACCCCCGGAGGGACCGCGGGAACCCCCGGAGGGGCCGCGGGGCCGCGGGGACCGCGACTACGGGTGGAACCGCAGCACCTGCGGGTCGTGGTCGCTGATCTGGTCGTGGAACTCCGAGTTGATGTGCACGCTGTCGTACTCGAAGTCGCAGCCGCGCCTGACCGACGGGCTGACCAGGATCTGGTCCAGGACCTGCTCGTTGCCCTGGTAGTCGTAGGTGTACCGCTCGCTCTTGGGCAGCGACTTGATCGCCGACCACAGCTCGCCGTCACCCTCGAGGATCCGGGCGGTGTCGGAGAACTCGAAGTCGTTCATGTCGCCGAGCGCGATGACGTCCGCGTTCCGCTGCACCTTCAGGATGTCCTTGACGAAAGCGTTCACCTCGGCGGCCTGCAGGTGGCGCTGGACCTCCGACTTGCGCGCCGGCGGCTGGTACTGCGAGGTCAGCCCCTGGTCGCCGCCCTTGGAGGCGAAGTGGTTGGCGATCACGAAGACGGTGCGGCCACGGAAGACGAACTCGCCGGCCAGCGGCTTGCGGCTGTCCTCCCAGGCGGCGCTCGCCGGGTCGATCCGGCCGGGGGAGGCCGTCAGAGCCGCCCGTCCGTGCTCACCGGTGACGCCGACGGCGGTGGTGGAGTCGCCGCCCGGACGGTCGGTGAAGGACACCCGCTCGGGGTTGAACAGGAAGACCTGGCGGATGTTGCCGCCCGGCTGGCCGCCGTCCTGGTCGTTGACCGGGTCGATCGAGCGCCAGTCGTACTTCGGGCCGCCCGCCGCGACGATCGCGTCGATCAGCTTGGTGACCGTCTGGGACGCGTCGACCGTGCCGTCGTCGGTGGCGCCGTTGTCGTCCTGGATCTCCTCCAGGGACACGATGTCCGGCGACTGGAGGTTGTTCACGATCGCGGAGGCGTGGGCGGCGAAGGTGTCGTCGGACGGGTCGAGGTTCTCCACGTTGTACGTGGCCACCGCCAGCTCGCCGTGGGACTGCCTGCGGGTCGTCTCCCGCTCCAGGCCGCCCTGCTCGAGCGTGCCGAGGCTGCTCGCGACCAGGGTGTAGCCGCCGTACTGGTTGAAGTCCAGCGGGCCGGTGGTGGTGCCGGCGAGGGTGTCGCCGACGTTCGCGACGGGGAAGCCTGCGGTCGGGCCCAGGGACTGTATCTGGATCCGGCCGGTGTTCTGGGAGTCGTAGGAGCCGTAGACCGTGCCGCCGCGGCGGTTGCGGTGCTCGTACGGCTTCACCGTGACCCACAGCTCGCTGTACGGGTCGGTCGCGGTGACCACGCGGGCGTCGGCGACCTGGACGTTCATGCCCTCCAGGGACTCGTAGTAGTCCAGGGCGTACGTCGAGGGTCGCAGCGTCAGGCCGTTGATCGAGCCGTTCGCGGCGGGGTCCCCGGCCGGGGTGTACGCGTCCGGCACGGAGTCGGCGCCGACGACGACCGGGGCCGGGACCGCGTTGCCGCCGGAGACGACGGTGACGGTGGGCTTGGTGATCTCGGTGACCGACTGGTTGCCGGAGGAGGTGCCGCCGGGCACGTACTCCGAGACCGTGCCGGTGACCGTCACGGAGTCGCCGACGGCGACCTTCGGGGCGGAACCGGTGAAGACGAAGACGCCCTCGCTGGTGGCCGGGTCGTCGTCCGCGGCCGGGTCCTGCATCCAGAAGCCCTTGGAGGAGCCGTAGGTGCGCACGCCGGTGACGACTCCGGCCACGTCGGTGACCTTCTGGCCGGCGTACGGCGAGGTCCGGGTGGTGCCCTGGATGTCGTGGATGCGCACGGAGTCGGCGTGCGCCGCCACGGGCAGGACGATCATTTGAACTGCGGCCGCCGCGGAACAGACGGTGGCGACGGTCAGCGCGCCGAGGCGCGCGGAAGACTTGCTCGGCAACGGAATCCCTCCGGGGAGTTTCGTGAGCGCCGGGACGAGGGTGGAGCGTGGGACCGCGGGCCGCGACCGGTGGGGCGGAGGCGGCGCGCGCAGAGATCAGTGAACAGATGTCCCCCGAATTTCTACGCGCGTCAATCTCCAGTGTGTTCACGGTAGTTGTCAAGGTTTCGGCCATGTATGAAGGCCGTCGGGGAGATGAACCGGGCGGCATGGGTGGAAATCCGTCTAGGCTGAGCGGTTGAGCCGTAGGCCGCCCTCCGCGGGTGGCCGTACGGTGTTCCGACGGTCGTACGGCCCTCAAGGCGCCCTAGGAGAACCAGCCGATGTCAGACAGGTCCCCGTTGCCGCCGGTGCGGCTGAGTTCCGAACCGGAGCTGGCCCGGGACGCGCTCGCCACCCCGCTGCTGTCGCGGGCCGCGAAGCTCGCCCGCTGGGCAGGGCCCGCCACCCGCGTCGACGCCGGCGGCGGGCTGGTGGACGAGCAGCTGCCCGCCGCGGCCGAGGCGCTCGGGCTGAGCGGGGACGACGCGGCGGCCTCGGCGAGCGAGGCATGGCGGGTCGCCCTCGACACCGGCCTCGTCGAGATCACCGACGAGGAGGCGGGCACCGTCACCACCGGGGACGGGCTGGGCCTGCTCGCCGGTTCGCCGCACGACGTGCTCACCGTCTGGCGCGGGGCGCTGGAGACGGTGCTGGCCGACGCGAGCGTGCCGGACCTGGAGGACATCGTCGACGCCATGGAGGAGGGCGGCACGGTCGACCTCTCGTCACTCGACTGGGACCCCGAGGGCGAGGCGGAGTTCCTCGACGGGGTGCTCGGCAACCTGTACTTGCTGACGGTCGGCGAGGACGGGCCCGGTGACGGCCCGGTGCCGCTTCCCGCGCTGGCCGCCTCCATGATCGTGCCCAGCGACATGGGTGAGCCCACGAACGACGTACTGGAGCAGGTGTCCGACGCCATGATGCGGCTGGACGACCAGTTCCGGCTGCTGGAACCGGTCGGCCTGGTGGAGTACCGGCCGGTGGACGAGGAGCTCATGGCGGACGCCGAGGAGGAGCCCTCGGCGCCGGACGACGAGATGGACGTCGCCCGCTACGGCATGGTGCGGCTGACGCCCCTCGGGAGGTACGGGCTGCGGTCCCGGCTCCTGGAGGCGGGGTTCGAGGCCCCGGCGGTCGGCGACCTCGCGGACAAGGGAGCCGACGCGCTGCTCGACGGCACGGCCCACTTCCCGCCCGCGGCCGCGCAGGCGGAGACCGAGCAGTGGCTCGCGCGCCGCGAAGCCCTGGGCGCGGCACGGGAGTTGCTCGCGGCGGCGCGCGGTGGCGACGCCGGGGCGCCGCTGCGGCGGCTGCGCTGCCAGCAGGCCCTGTCCCTGGTGGGAGCGCAGGCCGAGCCGGCGCTTCGGGAGGTGCTCGGCGACGCGGAGCTGGGCGGGCTGGCGCGGGTCTGGCTGACCGAGCAGGGCGCCGCCGACGTGCCGGCTCCCTCCGAGGAGATGGTGTTCTGGCTGACCGTCGACACGCTCGCCGCGCAGCTCGCGGCCGAGGGGAACTCGGCCGAGCTCCAGGCGCTGGTGGAGGGGCTGGCCCGGCAGCACAGCGGCTTCTTCGCGGCGGCCTGGCGGGTGAACCATCCCGCCACGGCGGACGTGCTGGAGGCGATGGGACGGCTGCACCCGGACAAGAAGGTGGCCAAGGAGGCCCGCAAGGCCGCCTTCAAGGCGCGCTCCGCGCACGGGGGTTGAGGCCTCTCCGGCGAGAGGGCGCGGTGCGGGCCCGGCGAGGACGCGGCTTGGGCCCCGCGCGGGCCCCGCGCGGGCGCGACGCAGGACCGGCGCAGGTGTAGGCCCGGCGAGGACTTGGGCCCGGCAAAGCGCGGCACAGGGGGGCGGCGAAGACGCAGCGGGGGCCCGGCGCAGGCGCGGCGCAGGTCCGGCGCGGGCGCGCGTATCCGCGTGCGCCAGCGGTCCGGTTCCCGCCTCGGCGGGTCCTGTTTCCGGCCCCGGCGACCCGGTTCCCGCGCCGTCGGGTCGAGCTCCCGCGCTGCGGTCCGGTTCCCCGGCGGTTCCAACTCCCGCCCCGGGCGGGCCCAGCTTCCGCGCCGGGGTTCCGGCGCCCGCCCCGGCGGGCTCGGCCCCCGCCCCGGCGGGGCTCGGGTCCCGCCCCGCCGGCCCGGCTCCCGCCCGACGGTGCGGCTCCCGTGCCGCTGATCGTGTCGGCGCGGCACCCTGGCCCGGGGCCGGGCTTTTGGCTCTCGTGGGTTCTTGTATACGGATTCATGGAACGGAGCCCGGTGAAGTCGGGTGGCGTTCAACTCCTGTTCAGCGACGGGCGGGACGGTTGCGCCGGAACGAGGCCGTCGCCCCTCCACGGCACTGACACCGTCACAGGAGACACCATGTCGCTCACCCGCAGGGACTTCGCGAGGAACTCCGCGCTCACCGGCGCCGGAGTCGCCCTGGCCGGCAGCGTCGGCGCCCTCGCCACCGCGCCGAACGCCCTCGCCTCCGCCGAGACGGGCGGCGCCGGTGAGGAGACGGCGGCGGCGCACGGCGGCGTCGGCTACGGGCCGCTGCTCCCCGACCCGAAGGGCATCCTGGCCCTGCCCGCCGGCTTCACGTACCGGATCATCACCCGGACCGGCGAGACCAAGCTGGAGTCCGGCGAGTCCACGCCCTCCAACCACGACGGCACCGCCGCCTTCGAGGGCCCGCGCGGCGCGACCCTCCTGGTCAACAACCACGAGCTCAAGGGCCCGCGCGCGAACTGGAAGTACCCGGTGCCGCTGACCGAGGGCCTGGTCTACGACCCGGCCGCCTCCGGCGGCTGCACCGTCGTCGAGGTGCGCCGCGACCAGGTCGCCGAGTGGGTCGGCATCGCCGGCACCTCCACCAACTGCGCGGGTGGCAGCACGCCTTGGGGCACCTGGCTGACCTGCGAGGAAACCGAGGACAAGGCCGGCCAGAACGGCATGACCAAGGACCACGGGTACGTCTTCGAGGTGGACCCCGAGGACCGGCGCGCCAACCGCGACCCCCGGCCCGTCAAGGCCCTGGGACGGTACGCGCACGAGGCCGTGGTGGTGGACCCCAAGCGGGGCCACCTCTACCTCACCGAGGACGCCTCCGGCCCCAACGGCCTGCTCTACCGCTGGACCCCGCCGGAGGGCTTCCGGCACGGCCGCGGCAAGCTGCGCACCCTCGCCGACGACGCGGGCCGCCTCCAGGCCTTCAAGTGCTTCGACTCCGGCGGCAAGTTCGTCGACGACCTCTCCCGCGCCACGAAGACCGGCACCGTGTACGGGGTCGACTGGGTCGACGTCCCCGACCGCGACGCGAGGACGGTCCCCACGCGCAAGCAGTTCACCGACGGCGAGATCACCCGCGCCCGCAAGCTGGAGGGCATGTGGTGGGGCGACGGCGGCGCCTACATCGTCTCCTCCTTCGCCCGTGCGGAGAGCCCGGTCCAGCACGACGGCCAGGTCTGGTTCTACGACCCCAAGCGCCGCACGCTCACCCTGAAGGTCCTCTTCGGCGTCAACCCGGACCCGGCCGAGGACGGCGCCTTCGACGGCCCGGACAACATCACCGTCTCCCCGTACGGCGGTCTCGTCATCGCGGAGGACGGCGAGGGCGTGCAGCACCTGTTCGGCGCCACCGACGGCGGGCGTACCTACCCGATCGCCCGCAACGACCTGAACATCGGCACCGAACAGGAGCCGGAGTACAGCGAGTTCACCGGCGTCACCTTCTCGCCCGACGGGAGCACGCTGTTCGCCAACATCCAGGAGCCGGGCATCATGGTCGCCGTCACCGGTCCCTGGAAGCGCCAGCAGCGCGGCTGATCGGCGGCCGGGCGAGGGCGGTGCCCGCACCTCGGGTGCGTGCCGCCCTCGCCGCCGCGCCGGGCCGGCGTATCCCTCCTACAGCGCCTGCGCCGCCGGCTTCACCATGTTGCGCACGGTGCGGGCCTTGACGAAGTCGCCCAGGGCGGTCATCTCCCACTCGCCGGAGAACTGCCGGATGAGCTTGGCCATCATCACCCCGGTCTGCGCCTCGGCGTGGGTGAGGTCGAAGCGGACGAGCTCCTCGCCGGTGGCCGCGTCCATCAGACGGCAGTACGCCTTGGCGACCTCGGTGAACTTCTGCCCGGAGAAGGAGTTCACCGTGAAGACCAGGCCGGTCACCTCCTGCGGGAGGCGCCCTAGGTCGACCACGATCACCTCGTCGTCGCCCGCGCCCTCACCGGTGAGGTTGTCGCCGGAGTGCTTGACCGCGCCGTTCAGGATGGTCAGCTTGCCGAAGTAGCAGCTGTCGAGGTGGTCGCGCTGCGGGCCGTAGGCGATGACGGAGGCGTCCAGGTCGATGTCCGCGCCGCGGAACGCGGGCTCCCAGCCTAGGCCCATCTTGACCTGGGACAGCAGCGGGCGGCCGCCCTTGACCAGGGACACTGTCTGGTTCTTCTGCAGGCTGACCCGGCCCTTGTCCAGGTTGACCTTCCCGGCGCCGGGAGCGGGGGCGGCGGGCGGGGCCGGTGGTGCGGCCGGTGCCGGGGGAGCGGTGACCGGCGCGGCGGGCTGCGGCGGCGCGGCGGGCGGCGGGGGCGTCGGCGCCTGGGCGGCGGGGGCGGCCGGCGCGGCCGGTTCCTCCACCGTGACGCCGAAGTCGGTCGCGATGCCGGCGAGCCCGTCGGCGTACCCCTGGCCGACGGCGCGGGCCTTCCACTGGCCGCCCCGCAGGTAGATCTCCACGACCACCAGGGCCGTCTCGGTGCCGAGCCGCGGGGGCGTGAAGGTGGCCAGGACGGCGCCGCCGTCCGCGTCGCGCAGGGTGGCCGTGGGCTCGATGCCCTGGAAGGTCTGGCCCGCCGCGTCCGGGCTGGCGGTGACGACGATCTTCTCGATGCCCGGCGGGACGGCGGTGGTGTCCACGGTGATCGCGTCGGGCGCCGTGCCGCCGCCCGAGCGGTAGGTCACACCGGGCCCGGTGGGCTGGTTGTAGAAGATGAAGTCGTCGTCGGAGCGCACCTTGCCGTCGGCGGTGAGCAGCAGGCCCGATACGTCGAGCCGCACCGGGGCGGCGACGTCCACCGTCACGCGGGCGGCGGAGAGAGGGATGTTCGAGCCGGGGGTCATAGCTGTCATGCCGGGAGAACGAACGAACCCCCTTTACCGTTCCCTTACCCTGCGCCCGTCCGGCGCGGCTCGCCCTCCGGCCGCGTCCCCCGCCTCCCCTACGGCACGACCACGATCTTCCGGCCCACCCCCGCCGCGAACTGCTCCAGCGCCTGCGGGTACCGCTCCAGCGGAACGCGGTCGCTGATGAAGGCCTCCGGGTCCAGCACCCCGTTCGCGAACAGCTCGGCCGCCCGTTCGAAGCTGTGCAGCACCGCCATCGACCCGGTGATCGTGATCTCCTGGTTGTAGATCCGGTACGGGTCGATCGTCACCCGGGTCGCGTAGTCGGCCACCCCGAACTGGAGGAACGTGCCCGCCCTGGCGACCCGGTCCAGTCCGTCCTGGATCGCCGCCGCGTTGCCGGTCGCGTCCACCACCACGTCCCAGCCGCGCGGCCGGTCCAGCTCGTCCGCGTTCGCCGCGGACGCCGAGACGCCGAGCCGGCGGGCCGTCTCCAGCCGCGCCGGGTTCACGTCGACGACGTCGACGCTCGCCGCGCCCGTCCGCTTGGCCAGCTCCAGCATCATCAGGCCCATGGTCCCGGAGCCGTAGATCAGGACGTGCGCGCCGAGGCGCGCGCGGAGCACGTCGTAGCCGCGGACCGCGCAGGACAGCGGTTCCACCAGCGCCGCGTCCTGGGTGCGGACGTGCTCGGGCAGCCGCACGCAGTTCGCCACGGGGGCCACCGCGTACTGGGCGGCGCCGCCCGCGGTGGTCACGCCGATCGCGGCCCAGCGCTCGCACAGGTTGTTGTGGCCGGTCCGGCAGTACCGGCACTCGTAGCAGTACAGCGAGGGGTCCACCGCCACCCGGTCGCCGACCGACACCTCCGTGACCCGGGTGCCCACGCCGACCACCTCGCCGGCGAACTCGTGGCCGGGCACGATCGGCAGCTCGGGAGCGAACTCGCCCTGCAGGATGTGCAGATCCGTGCCGCACAGTCCGCAGGCCGCCACCTCCACGACCACCTCGCGGGGCCCTGGCGCCGGGTCCGGGACCTCGGTGACGACGGCGCGGCCCACGGACTCGATGACGGCGGCCTTCATTTCACGGCTCCCAACGACAGGCCCTGGACCAGTTTGTCCTGGGCGGCGAACCCCGCGGCGAGCACCGGCAGGGAGATGACCAGCGACGCGGCGCACACCTTGGCCAGGAACAGGCCCTGGCTGGTGATGAAGCCGGTCAGGAAGACGGGCGCGGTCTCGGCGACCACGCCGGTGAGCACCCGGGCGAAGAGCAGTTCGTTCCAGCTGAAGATGAAGCAGATCAGGGCGGTCGCCGCGATGCCCGGCAGGGCGATGGGCGCGACCACGCGGGCCAGGACGGTCGGCAGGCGCGCTCCGTCCACCCGCGCGGCCTCGATCACCGCCACCGGCACCTCGGCGAGGAAGGACTGCATCATCCACACCGCGATCGGCAGGTTCATCGCGGTGTGGAGCACGACCAGCAGCCAGACGTTGTCCAGCATGCCGGCGTTCCGGGCGAAGAGGTAGATCGGCAGCAGGCCCGCCACGGCCGGCATCATCTTGGTGGACAGGAAGAAGAACAGCACGTCGGTCCACTTGCGCACCGGCCGGATCGACAGCGCGTACGCCGCCGGGAGGGCGAGCAGCAGGACGCAGCCGGTGGACACCACGGACGCCACGGTGGAGTTGACCAGCGCGGGCCACGGGCTCGCCCCGCCGCCGCTGCCGAAGAACTCGCGGTAGCCGTCCAGGGTCAGCGCGGCCGCGAAGGACGGCGGGTTGGCCGCCGCGTCGGTCTCCGAGTGGAAGGAGGTCAGGGCCATCCAGGCGATGGGCAGGAAGAAGACGACGCCGGCCAGCCACGCCGCCAGGCCGAGCACCGGGCCACGGCGGCTCCGGGTACGTGGGGCGAGGGCACTCACGCGCGGGACACCTCCTCACGGAACAGGGACGACACCACGCGCAGGGCGAAGGTCGCGATGACGATCGAGCCGATGACCACCAGGACGCCCGCGGCGGACGCGAGGCCGTTCTCGTGGGCCTGGTAGAAGCTCTGGTAGACGGTGTAGGGCAGGTTGGCGGTGCCCAGGCCGCCGGAGGTGAGCGTGAAGACGGCGTCGAAGTTCTGCACGATGTAGATCGAGCCGAGCAGGGCACCGAGTTCGAGGTAGCGGCGCAGGTGCGGCAGCGTCAGATGGCGGAAGATCTGCCAGTCGCTCGCGCCGTCCACCCGCGCGGCCTCGGTCTGCTGCTGGTCCCGGCTCTGCAGCCCGGCCAGCAGGATCAGCATCATGAACGGCGTCCACTGCCACACCAGCGAGGCCTCGACGGCGAGCAGCGGGGTGGTCGAGACCCAGTCCGGCTGCGGCCCGCCGACGTAGTGCAACAGGCCGTTGAGCAGGCCGTATTCGGGGTTGTAGAGCACGTGCTTCCACAGCAGCGCCGCGGCCACCGGCACCACCAGGAACGGCGCGATGAGCAGGGTGCGGACCGCCCCGCGGCCGGGGAACCTCCGGTCCAGGAGCAGGGCGAGCAGCAGCCCCAGCACCAGGCTCGCCAGCACCACCGCGACCGTCAGCAGCAAGGTCGTCCACACCGAGTGGCGCAGACCGGGGTCGGTGAGCACCTGGCGGTAGTTGCCGACGCCGGTGAAGCGGCGGGCTTTGGGATAGAGGGCGTTCCAGTCGAAGAAGGAGATCACCAGCGTGGCCACGAAGGGGAGTTGGGTCACGGCGATCATGAAGACGAGCGCGGGCAGCAACGGGGCCCGGGTGGCCCAGGCACGCAGCCGCGGCGAGGGCGGGCGCGGCGCGCGGGCGGCAGCGGCGGCTACCGGTGCGGTGGTCGTGGCGGTCATCGTCCCTCGTACTCCTCGGAGATCTTCGCGGCGAGCTTCTGGGACTTCCTCAGGGCCGCCTCGACGGACTGGCGTCCGGCGACGGCCGCGCTGATCTCCTGGGAGACCTTGGTGCCGAGATCGGTGAACTCGGGGATGCCGACGAACTGGATGCCGGGCGCGGGCCGCGGCTGCACACCCGGGTCGCCGGGCCGGGCGCTCTCGATGGCGTCCTTCGTCCGCTCCTGGAAGGCGGCGGCCTCCTCGCGGTAGGCGGGGTTCGCGTACGTCGACGCGCGCTTGCCCGCCGGGACGTCGGACCAGCCGACGCGGTCACCGACGAGCTGCTCGTAGCCCTTGCCGGAGGCCCAGGAGACGAACTTCCAGGCGTTGCCGGGGTTGCGGGACGCCTTCTGAATGCCCCAGGCCCAGGTGTAGAGCCAGCCCGAGGACGACGTCCGCTCGACCGGCGCGGGGGCGTAGCCGATCCTGCCCTTGACGGGGGAGCCCGCCGCCTCCAGGGAGCCGGCCGCCGAGGTGGCGTCGTACCACATGGCGACCTTGCCCTGGGTCATGTTGTTGAGGCACTCGGCGAACCCGGACTGGGCGGCGCCGGACTCGCCGTGCGCCCGTACCAGGCCGACGTAGAACTTCGTCGCCTTCTCGAACCCGGGGGAGTCCAGGCGCGCCTTCCAGTCCTTGTCGAACCAGGTGCCGCCGAAGGTGTTCACCACGGTCGTCAGCGGGGCCGCCAGCTCGCCCCAGCCGGGCAGTCCGCGCAGGCAGATGCCCCGCATCCCGGGCCGGGCGCCGTCCGCCTTCGCGGCGAGGTCGGCCACCTGGCGCCAGGTGGGACGGGCGGGCATCCGCAGGCCCTTCGCCGCGAACACGTCCTTGCGGTACATGAGGAACGACGACTCGCCGTAGAACGGCTCGCCGTAGAGCCTGCCGTCGTCGGCGGTGAGCGACTCGCGCATCGGCTGCAGAATGTCCTGCTGGTCGAAGGCCGGGTCCCGGGCCACGTACGGGTCCAGCTCGTGCAGCCAGCCGTTGCGGGCGTAGATCGGTATCTCGTAGTTGGACAGGGTGGCGACGTCGTACTGGCCGGCCTGGTTGGCGAAGTCCTGACTGATCTTGTCGCGGACGTCGTTCTCCGGCAGCACGGTGAAGTTCACCCTGATGCCGGTCTGTCTGGTGAAGTGCGCGGCGGTGAGCTTCTGCAACTGCAGCATCTGCGGGTTGTTGACCATCAGGACGTTGATCGAGTCGCCGCCGGACCCGGTCCCGCCCGCTCCGGCCCAGCAGCCGGAGAGCAGCGGGGCGAGCAGCGTCCCTGCGGCGGCCAGGGCGAGCGTCGCTCGCGGCCGCCGTCGGCTCTGGGTTCGCATGGATCGCTCCTGGACGAATAGGTGGATAAGGGGCGCTCCTCGGCGTGGAAGGCCCCTGCGTGGCAGGTGAGTTCGAGACGTCAGACCCGGATGACCTGCGGGCCCAGCAGGGTGTGGCGATGGGCCTCGGCCGCCGGGAGCAGGGTGCTCGTCACGATCGCCTCCAGCGCGCCGACCTCCGCGAACCGGCAGAAGCTGACCGCGCCGAACTTGGTGTGCACCCCCGCGAAGACGGTCCGCCGCGCCGCGCGCATCGCCTGCGCCTTGACCTCGCTGACGGCGGGGTCGGGCGTGGTCAGGCCGTGCTCGCGGGAGATGCCGTTGGCCCCGATGTAGGCGAGGTCGAGGACGAAGCCGGCGAGCATCTTCGTCGTCCAGTGGTCGACGGTCGCCAGCGTGCCCGCGCGGACCCGGCCGCCGAGCAGCAGCACCGAGACGTTCTCGGCCTCGGCGAGGGCGCCCGCGACGGGCAGGGACGCGGTGACCACGGTCAGCGGCCGGTCCCTGGGCAGCGCCTCGGCGATCAGCCGCGGGGTGAAGCCCTCGTCGACGAAGACGGTCTCCGCGTCGCCGAGCAGCCCGGCCGCCGCGGCGGCGATCCGGCGCTTCTCGGGGACGTGGCTGGTGGCGCGGACGGCGAGCGTCGTCTCGAAGCCGGCGCTCTCCACCGGATAGGCGCCGCCGTGGGTGCGGCGGACCAGTCCGTGGTCCTCCAGGGCGCGCAGGTCGCGCCGTACGGTCTCCTTGGCCACGCCCAGTGCGGCGGCGAGCGCGGTGACGTCGACCGCGCCGGTGGCGCGGGCCACCCGCACGATCTCCCGCTGACGCTCCTCCGCCGTCCTCGCGCTCACGGCCGACACCCGCTCTCCCTGCTGTGCTGCCCGTTCGGGCCCGGTGGGGCCCTCGGGGGAAAGTTCTACAGCGGGTGTGCGGCACGGACCAGGCCTGTTGCGGACCCGATGCTGCCCGTTCGTGCCCGATCGCGGGGCGGCGTGCCCGTCTCGGACCTGCGCGGCCGTGCGCCCGCGGGGTGGGATCGGGCAGCGGCGGTGCCCGAATGCGGCGACGGGCGGGCCCGTTCGGTGCCCGCCCGCCGCGGCGGACGATCGTTTCGCGCCGCGCCCGCCCCCCCCCGAGCCCCCTCGCGAGCCGGCCCGGGCCTCGTGCGCGCCGCTCCGGGCTTCCCGTGCGCCGGCCCTCCCGCGCCGTCAGTACGGCCACATCGGCGGGTCGGTCACGAAATGGCCGCCGAGGCGGTTGTGGGCCGGGTTCCCGGAGTCCAGCTCGCCCTGCTCGGCGACCAGTTTCCCGGCGTACGGTTCGGAGTCGTCCCGGGGCTCGTAGCCCAGCGCCCGCGCGGTCGACAGGTCCCACCACAGGCGGGTGTTGGCGGAGGAGCCGTAGACGACGGTGTGGCCGACGTGCTCGGCCGTCAGGGCCGCGTGGAAGAGGCGGGCGCAGTCGCCGGGGCTCAGCCAGATCGAGAGCATCCGGACGTCGGTCGGCTCCGGGAAGCAGGAGCCGATCCGCACCGAGACGGTCTCCAGGCCGTGCTTGTCCAAGTAGAGCTGGGCGAGATCCTCGCCGAAGGACTTCGACAGACCGTAGAAGGTGTCCGGGCGGTGCGGGGTGTCCACCGGGATCAGCGGGTCCCCGTCCCCCGGGCGCGGGGTGCAGCCCACCGCGTGGTTGGAGGAGGCGAACACGATCCGCCGGACCCCCTCCTCGCGGGCCGCCTCGTACAGGTTGTAGGTGCCCTCGATGTTGACCCTGAGGATTTTCTCGAACGGGGCTTCCAGGGGGATGCCCGCCAGGTGGATGATCGCGTCCACGCCCCGGACCGCCTCGCGCAGGGCGTCCCGGTCGGCGAGGTCCGCGCTGATCGCGTCCGGCTCGTCCTCGATCGGCCGGACGTCCAGCAGGCGCAGCGCGTGGCCGTGGTCGGGCAGCAAGTCCCGCATCAGGGTGCCGATCCCGCCGGCGGCTCCGGTGAGCAGAACGGTGCGGGGAGCGGGCATCCTCGGTCTCCTTGCGTCGTCGGCGGCCCTCGGGCCGTGGGCATGAACGAGATCCATGTGCGCGGGCGCGCCGTGAAGGGGCCCCGCACCGCGTCAAGTGTCCCGCGGAGTCGTGGGCGCCGCCGCACTTTCACGCAGCGCCGCCGCCGTCACCAGCAGCGCCAGACCCGTCAGGAGCAACAGCGCTCCGCGGCCGACGTGTTCGACCAGCGCGGCCCCCACCGCCAGCCCGGCCGCGGTCGGCGCCAGGACGATCGTGTGGGCCGTGGCGGCCACGCGGCCCAGCAGCTCGCCGGGCGTCTCCCGCTGCACGGCGGTGAACGCGGCGATCAGCGCGCAGGGCAGGCCCGCGCCGACCGCCGCGCTGCCCGCCAGGGCCACCGCGTCGTACGGGACCGCCCGCACGGCCACCCCGGCGCCGGTCAGGGCGATGCCGTACACCGCGAACCCCACCTCGCCCAGGCGGCGCAGTGCGGCCCCGGAGACGAGCCCGACCGCGACCGACCCGGCCCCCTGTACCGCGTACAGCACACCGGCGTACGCCGCGGGCCGGCCGAGACCGTCCACGACGGCCTGGAGCAGCGCGCCGTTCAGGCCGGCGCAGAACATGGTGGCGCCCCCGGCCAGGACGAGCCGCCGCAGCCGCGGGGCGGCCCACAGCCGGCGGGCGCCCTCGGCGGTCCGCTCCCGCCAGGAGCACGCGGGTCCGCCGGGCCGCTCCTCGTGGACGCGCAGCAGCGCGTACAGGCCCGCGGCGAGCACGAACGTGGCCGCGTCCACCAGGGCGACGGCCGGCCCGCCGTACGCCGCGTACAGGCCCGCGCCGACCAGTGGGGCCAGCAGTTTCATGCCCTCGGTGGCGGTCGTCCGCAGCCCGTTGAAGTCGCCGAGCAGCGCGGGTCCCACCGCGGCGGCGACCAGCGCCGACTCCGCCGCGTCGTGCACGGTGCCGGCGGCGCCGTAGCCGAACAGGACGGCGAGGAGCAGCCAGGTGCGGCCCGGGGAGCCGGCGGCGCACAGCACGAGCAGGAGCACCGCCGGCAGCAGGTTCACGGAGATCAGCAGGGGCCTGCGGCGGGTGCGGTCGGCGAGCGTGCCGAGCGGCGGGCCGGCCAGCGCGGGGGCCCACAGGGCGAGCGGGCACAGCGCGGCGAGCGCGTTGGAGCCGGTGAGGTCCTTGACCCACACGGCCGACGCCAGCGACAGCGCCGACGTGCCGAAGCCGGAAACCACCACCGCCGCCAGGCACAGTCCCGCCTCACGATCGCGCAGCACCCGCACCAGGGACCGGGAATACGTCGTCATACCCGACGACCGTGGTGCTGAGTCCCGCCCCGGCGGATCGGCCGGATGCCCTATTTCCGCGCACCGCCGCCGCACCGGCCGGCCGTCTCCGATCGGCAATACGCCGCAGGTGTGCCCCCGCGGCCACGTCACCGATGAGTTCCGCCGTGGCCGTGGGTCTACTTCGGGAAGGCAGTCACCCGGGAGACAAGGAACAGCCCATGACCGACACCGTCCTCGACCTCGGACCGCAGGCACGGATCGTGGCCCGATTGGCGGAAGGGGTGCGTGAGGAGCAGCTCGCCGCCGTGACGCCGTGTCCGGACTACGCGGTGCGCCATCTGCTGGGGCATCTGCTCGGACTGGCGGTCGCCTTCCGGGCCGCGGCCCGCAAGGACCTGGGCGGGACGACGGACACCAGGCCGGACGCCGCCGTCCCGGACGTCGGGCCCGGCTGGCGGGAGGAACTGCCCGAGGCGCTCGACGCGCTCGCCGAGGCCTGGCGCGACCCGGCGGCCTGGACCGGCGCGACCCGCGCGGGCGGCGTCGACCTCCCCGGCGCGGTCGCCGGTGCCGTCGCCGCCGACGAACTGGTGGTCCACGGCTGGGACCTGGCCCGCGCCACCGGCCAGGAGTACGTGCCCGACCCGGCCGCGGTGGAGGCGTCGTACGGCTTCCTGCGTGCCGCGGCCGGCGGCCTGGACCGCGGCGACGGCCCGTTCGGTCCCGTCGTGGCCGTTCCCGAGGACGCCCCGCTGCTGGACCGGACTGTGGGGCTCAGCGGGCGGGATCCGGGCTGGAAGCCGTGAACCGGGCGCCGGGCCGCTGCGCGGGCCGGGCCGGCCCCGGCGGGCCGGACCGCCGGGGCCGGCCGGCGGGAGGCGTGAACGCCCGTTCCTGGTCAGGGGCACGGCAGTTGAACACCGGACGGATTTGCGTATCGATCGGATAACTGCCCTCGCATTGGGTTTGTGATGCGCGTAGACAGTGCGTGAGCTGGTGCATCACTCATCATCCAGATCCGGAGATTCCATGCGGAAGTCCCTCAGAGCGGCCGCGATCGCCGCCAGTTGTGCCGTCGCCGGTGCCGCCCTCTACGGCGCCGGTGCGGCCACGGCCGGTCAGTCGACGGCCAACTCCACCCACGAGCCCTACAACATCGGGCTCCTGGTCAAGGACATCGACACCTACTACGGCACGGCGGCCGACAGCGACGGCGTGTACCAGGCGTCCCCGGACAGCCCGTACGCCCAGGACCTCGCGCGCATCGACGCCGACGCCAGGAGCTACATCGACAAGGCGGCCCGCAGGGCCCACCACCGGGGCGAGAAGCCGGCCGTCGTGTTCGACATCGACGACACGCTGCTCCTCAGCCTCGACTACGAGAAGCGGTACAACTACACGTACAACCCCACCACGTGGGCCGACTACGTGAACAGGGCCGACCGCCCCGCGGTGTTCGGCAGCCCCGAGCTCGTGCAGTACGCCGAGAAGAAGGGCGTCGAGGTCTTCTACAACTCGGGCCTGAGCGAGGCGCAGCGCTCCGCCGCGGTGGAGAACCTGAAGAAGATCGGCGCCGACGTGAACCTCGACGCCGACCACATGTTCCTCAAGGACAAGGCCAACCCGCCCGCCTACCTGAGCGGCTGCGCCACCCCGGGCACCTGGACCTGCACCACCGTCCAGTACAAGTCCGGCACCCGCAAGCACATCGAGGACCTCGGTTACGAGATCGTCGCCAACTTCGGCGACCAGTACTCGGACCTCGACGGCGGGTACGCCGACCGGACGTACAAGCTGCCCAACCCGACGTACTTCGTCAGCTAGCCGGCCGGTTCCCACCGGGACCGCCGACTCCGCCATCGCCCCCGCCGGTCGTCACCGGCGGGGGCGATCGTGTAACGCGGCACCGGGGCCCCGGGAGCCCGGCGGGGTGTGCTGGATTCGTTAACACACGGAAGGCCCGAAAACAGGTTTGGCGAGGGCACAATCCAGCCAGCATCCGCACACCTACCGTTCAGGCACCGAGGAGCAACGTCATGTCTGAAACACAGAAGGTGACCGACCGGCCAAGTGCCACGCCCCCCGCGGCTGGCGGCCTCGACCGGTATTTCAGAATCTCCGAACGGGGGTCCGGTTTCGGCCGGGAGATACGCGGCGGGCTCGCCACGTTCTTCACCATGGCCTACATCCTCGTCCTGAACCCGATCATCCTGGGCAGCGCCAAGGACAAGTTCGGCCACCAGCTCGACACCGGTCAACTCGTCACCGCCACCGCGCTGGTGGCCTGCGTGATGACGGTCATCATGGGCGTCGGCGGCAATCTGCCGCTCGCCATCGCCGCCGGCCTCGGCCTGAACGCGGTCGTCGCCTTCCAGCTGGCCCCGCTGATGAGCTGGGCCGACGCGATGGGCCTCGTCGTCATCGAGGGCGTCGTCATCTGCGTCCTGGTGCTCACCGGACTGCGCGAGGCGATCATGAACGCCATCCCGCAACAGCTCAAGCAGGCCATCGGCGTCGGCATCGGCCTGTTCATCGCGTTCATCGGCTTCGTCGACGCCGGGTTCGTCAGCCGTATCCCCGACGCGGCGAACACCACCGTCCCGGTGCAGCTCGGCGCCGTCGGCCGGCTCACCGGCTGGCCCGTGCTGGTCTTCTGTCTCGGCGTGCTGCTGACCATCGCGCTGGTCGCCCGCAGGGTGAAGGGCGCCATCCTGATCAGCATCGTGACGATGACGGTCGTGGCGATCGTCATCAACGCCCTCGCGGACGTCAAGAGCTGGGGCCTGACCACCCCGAAGGTGCCCGACACGATCGTGGCCAGCCCCGACTTCGGGCTCGTCGGTCACTTCAGCCTGTTCGGCGCCTTCGGCGAGACCGGCGCGCTCACCGTCGTCCTGCTGGTCTTCACCCTGATCCTCTCCGACTTCTTCGACGCGATGGGCACCATCGTCGGCATCAGCGCGGAGGCGGGCCTGCTCGACGAGCAGGGGCAGGTGCCGGGCATCGGCCGTGTGCTGTTCATCGACGGCGCGGCCGCGATCGCCGGCGGCGTCGGCTCGGCCTCCTCGAACACCGCCTACATCGAGTCCGCGGCCGGCGTCGGCGAGGGCGCCCGCACCGGTCTCGCCAACCTGGTCACCGGTGGTCTGTTCGGCCTCGCGCTCTTCCTCACCCCGCTGCTGACCATCGTCCCGCTCCAGGCCGCCGCACCCGCCCTGATCGCGGTCGGGTTCCTGATGATGACCCACGTCAAGCACATCGAGTGGGACCGCTACGAGATCGCCATCCCGGCGTTCCTCACCATCGCCACCATGCCGTTCACGTACTCCATCACCGACGGCATCGGCGCCGGCTTCCTGTCCTACGTCGTCATCAAGACCGTTCTCGGCAAGGCCAGGGAGGTCAACTGGCTGCTGTGGGGCGTCTCGGCGCTGTTCCTGGTGTACTTCGCGATCGACCCGGTGGAGCAGTTGCTGGGCGTGAAGTGAGTGGTGGGGGCGGTCCCTTCGGGCCGTGGGGCGCCCCTTTCGAGCCGGGGGGCGGTCCCTTCGGGCCGCCCCTCGCGCGCACCTACTTCAGGACCAGCACGACCTCGTCGATCTCCTCGCCGCGGGCCTGGGCGAACCCCCTGGCCCGCGCGGCCCGGCGGAACCCGCACTTCTCCAGGACCCGCAGCGAGCCGGCGTTGTCCGCGGCCGCCCGCGCGTACAGCGGGCGTTCGGGGACCTGTGCCAGCAGGGCGCGCAGCGCGGCCGTGGCGATGCCCCGGCCCCAGTACGCGCGGTCCACCCAGTAGGTGACCTCGCGCTCGCCCGGCTCGCCGTACACCGCCGCACTGCCGACCACGTCCCCGTCGGCCAGGATCGTGCGCGGCACGTCGGCCGAGGCGCGGATCCTCCTCCAGCGGGCGTCGAAGGCGTCCCGGTCGGCCGGGTCCTTCGGGCCGAACGCGGCCATACGGGCGGACTCCGGGTCGTTCATCTGCCGGAAGAACACCGGCAGGTCGCTGTCGTGGACCTCGCGGAGCACGATCTGCATCTCTCAGAGCCTCCGGGTGGCGAGCGTCAGGCGGTCACGGGCGTCGAAGAGCGCATCCTTCACCATCTGCTCGTGCGCGGGGGTCAGACGCGCCACCGGGATCGAGCAGCTGATCGCGTCCCGGGCCGGGGTGCGGTAGGGGACCGCCACCCCGAAGCAGCGCAGCCCGAGGGTGTTCTCCTCGCGGTCGACGGCGAAGCCCTGCTCGCGGATCCGGTGCAGCTCCTCGATGAGCCTCTCGCGGTCGGTGATCGTGTGCTCGGTCAGCGCCGGCAGCGTCTCCGGCAGCATCGCGCGGACCTGCTCGTCGGTGTACGTGCTCAGCAGCGCCTTGCCCAGCGAGGTGGAGTGCGCGGGCAGCCGCCGGCCGACCCGGGTGAAGGGGCGCAGGTAGTGCTGCGACTGGCGGGTGGCGAGGTAGACGACGTTGGTGCCGTCCAGGCGGGCCAGGTGGATCGTCTCGGTGGTGTCGTCCGACAGCCGGTCCAGCGTCGGACGGGCCGCCGCGACCACCTCGTCCCCGTCGATGTAGGAGGTGCCGACCAGCAGCGCCCGGACGCCGATGCCGTAGCGCGTGCCCGTCGCGTCGGTCTCCACCCAGCCCAGTTCGACCAGGGTGCGAAGGAGCATGTAGAGACTGGACTTGGGATAGCCGACGGCCTGCTGGACCGCCGCCAGGGAGTGCATTCCGGGCCGGCCGGCGAAGTACTCGAGCAGTTCCACGGTCCGCACCGCGGACTTGACCTGCGCCCCGCCGCCTGTCTCGGCTGCCGCCATCGACCTTGACCCCCTTGTTCGACGGGAAATAGTCTCCGACCACGTATTCATCATCAGAGACGGCGTTCAGTATATCGAACGCCTCTGGTGGGTGACCCGAATACCGCCGAACGCGGCCGGAGTTGCGGGCCGGGTGCTGCGGCACGACTTGTGGAGGGACTCGCGGTGGCAGCAGCCCCAGTCTGGAGTGTCGACCCCCGTACCGGGAAGCAGCGTGAACAGGTTGCGGTGGAGGCCACGGCCCAGGAGGTGGACGCCGCCGTCCGCGCCGCGCACGAGGCGCGCGCCGCGCTCGCCGACCGGGCCGTCCGCTCGGCCTTCCTGCGCACCGCCGCGGACCGGCTCGAGGCCGCGAAGGACCGCCTCGTCGAGGCCGCCGACGCCGAGACGGCGCTCGGACCGGTCCGGCTCACCGGTGAACTCGCCCGGACCTGCTACCAGTTGCGCGCCTTCGCGGACCTCGTCGAGGAGGGCGCCTTCCTCGACGTGATCATCGACCACCCCGACGACAGCGCGACCCCGCCAGTCCCGGACCTGCGCCGCTACAAGGTGCCGCTGGGCGTCGTCGCCGTCTACTCGGCCTCCAACTTCCCCTTCGCCTTCTCGGTCGCCGGCGGCGACACCGCGAGCGCGCTGGCCGCCGGCTGCCCGGTCGTCGTCAAGGCGCACCCCGACCACCCGGCGCTGTCCGAGCTGGTCGCCCGGGTGCTGCGGGACGCGGCGGCGCGGCACGGACTCCCGGCGGGAGTCCTCGGTCTCGTGCAAGGCTTCGAGGCGGGCCTCGAGCTGATCCGGCATCCGCTGGTCGCCGCCGCGGGCTTCACGGGGTCGGTCCGGGGCGGGCGGGCCCTGTTCGACGCGGCCGCCGCACGCCCGGTGCCGATCCCCTTCCACGGTGAGCTGGGGTCGCTGAACCCGGTCCTGGTCACCGAGGCCGCCGCCGCCGAGCGGGCGGAGGCCATCGGCGCCGGGCTGGCCGGGTCGATGACGCTGGGTGTCGGGCAGTTCTGCGTGAAGCCGGGGCTCGTGCTGGCCCCGGCGGGCGCGGCGGGCGACCGGCTGCTGAAGTCCCTGACGGACGCCGTCAGCGACACCGAGGCCGGGGTCCTGCTCGACCACCGGATGCGCGACAACTTCCTCGCCGGGACCGCCGAGCGGGCCGGGCTGCCCGAGGTGGAGTCGCCGGTGACCCCGAGCGCGGGCGGGGAGCACTCGGTCAGTGCGGGCTTCCTGACGGTCCCGGCGAGCAGGCTGGCCGCCGAGGGCGCCCACGACCTGCTCCTGGAGGAGTGCTTCGGACCGGTGACCGTCCTCGCCCGGTACGAGGACGAGAGCGAGGCGGCGGCCGTGCTGTCCCGGCTGCCCGGCAACCTCACCGCGACGGTGCAGCTGTCGGCCGAGGAGGCGGCGGGCGAGGGGCGGGGTCCCGCACTGCTCGCCGAGCTGACGCCGCTCGCCGGACGCGTGGTGGTGAACGGCTGGCCGACGGGCGTCGCCGTCGCCCCGGCCCAGCACCACGGCGGCCCGTACCCGGCGACGACGTCCACCTCCACCTCCGTGGGCGGCACGGCCGTCGAGCGCTGGCTGCGCCCCGTCGCCTACCAGAACGCGCCCGAGGCGCTGCTGCCGGCGGAGCTGCGGGACGACAACCCGCTGGGTCTGCCGCGCCGGTTCAACGGCCGCCGCGAGCACTGAACACCCCGGGGCCGCGGGGCGCGGGGGAGGCTGGGAAACTCTGCGCATGGACGTAGAGCTGCCCGTACTCCCCTTCCCCCTGCGCACCTACGGCCCCGACGGCCACTGGTCCTTCGAGGACGGGATCCTCAGCGGGTGGGCCGGACCCCGGCAGGACCGGTTCGTGCCGCCCACCGGCGACGCCCTGGACCCCGCCGCCGACGCGCCCCGGCTGCTCGGGGCGCCGGAGGGCGACTTCCAGCTGATCGCCCGGGTCACCGTCGGCTTCAACGCGTCCTTCGACGCCGGTGTCCTCTACGTCCACGTGGGTGAGCGGGCCTGGGCCAAGCTGTGCCTGGAGTACTCCCCGGACGTGGCCGCCGTCTGCACGGTGGTCACCCGGGGGCACTCCGACGACGCCAACGCCTTCACGGTCGAGGGCAGTTCGGTCTGGCTGCGGGTGAGCCGCACCGGCCGCGCCTTCGCCTTCCACGCCTCCCGCGACGGCGCGCGCTGGACCTTCGTCCGCCTGTTCACCCTGGGCGGGGAGGAGGAGTCGGGCGCGGCCCTGGTCGGCTTCATGACCCAGTCGCCGCTGGGGGAGGGCTGCGTGGTCACCTACGACCACATCGAGTTCCGCCCGGCCTGGCCCTCCGACCTGCGGGACGGCAGCTGAGCCGGCGTCCCGGAACCGCCGCGGCGCCCGGCACGTCTTACGCGGCATGATCGATGCTCCTCGTGTCGGCGAGCCTCTGGTGATCAGGACTGCCCTGCCGGCCGAAGCGGAGGACGTGGCCGCGCTGATGGTGCGCGCCCGGTCCACGTACTACCCGGACGGCATGCCGGACGCCGACGCCGACTGGCCGGCCAGATGGCGCGAGGCCATCGAGCGCCCCGGCAGCCGGGTGCTGTGCGCGGTGCGTGACGGCCGGCTGATCGGCGTGGCATCCTTCCGAACCCCCGAGGGCGCCCCGGCGGAAACGGTCAAGCTGTTCCAGTTCCACGTGGACCCCGGCCACTGGCGCACGGGTGTCGGCACCGCACTGCACACCGCCTGCATGGAGCGGTGGAGGGCCGACGGCAGACGGACGGCGGTGCTGGAGGTGCACGTCGGCAACCGGCGCGCCCAGGCGTTCTACGCCGCCCTGGGCTGGACCCCGGACCAGGACGTCCCGGCCGACCCGGGCGACCACCATCTGGTCCTGCGCCGCACCGTGGCTGTGGAGTGACATCCGCGCCGACGAGGTGGGGGACGCGGCTCGGCGCTGTCCGCGCACGTCCGAACGCCGCGGGCGCGGTGCGGAACCCGCAGGTGAAGGCCGACGTATAAGCAGCCCTTGGCAGAACCGCGCACATATCGGCAATGGACTACGACGTCCACCGGCCCCACAGTGGTCCCATGGAGACCTTCGAGAGCCTCGTCCGTGCCGAGTTCGCCCCGAAGAACACCTACCTGAACACCGCGAGCACCGGGCTGCCGCCGCGGCGGACCGTCGCCGCCCTGCGCACCGCCGTGGAGGCGGCGGCCGCCGGGCAGCCGACCGACATGTTCGCCGACGTCGAGGCGGCCCGCGCCTCCTTCGCCCGGCTGACCGGGGTCCCCGCCCGCCGGGTGGCGGCCGGCGCCTCGGTCGCCGTCCACAGCGGGCTGATCGCCGCCTCGCTGCCCGAGGGCGCCGAAGTCGTCACCGCCGAGGGCGACTTCAGCTCCGTGGTGAACCCCTTCCACGTCCGCGGCGACCTCAAGGTGCGCGGGGTGCCCCTGGAGCGGGTCGCCGAAGCGGTGCGGCCCGGCACGGCGCTGGTCGCGGTGAGCGCCGCGCAGTCCGCGGACGGCCGCGTCGCCGACCTGCCCGCGATCACCGCCGCCGCGCGCGAGCACGGGGCGCGCACGTACGTCGACGCCTCCCAGGCCGCGGGCTGGCTGGACCTCGACGCGGACGCGTACGACTACGTCTCCGCCGTCGGCTTCAAGTGGCTCCTCTGCCCGCGGGGCGTGGCCTTCCTGACCGTCCCGGACGACCTCGGCGATCTGCGCCCGCTGTTCGCCGGCTGGGTCGCGGGCGAGCGCCCCTGGGACAGCTGCTACGGCCCGGTCGAGGAACTCGCCCACTCGGCACGTCGGTTCGACGAGAGCCCCGCCCTCTTCTCCTACGCCGGCGCCCGCCACTCCCTGGAACTCCTGGAGGAACTGGGCCCGGACGCCGTACGCGCCCACGACCTGGCCCTGGCCGACCGGTTCCGCGCCGGTCTCACGGCCCTCGGCCACGAGCCCGTGCCCGCGCCGTGCTCGCCGATCGTCTCCGTGCCCGGACTCGGCCACCGGCAGGGCGGGTTGAGCGCGGCGGGCATCGAGGTGTCCGACCGCGCGGGCTGTCTGCGGGCCGCCTTCCACCTGTACAACACGCCCGCCGACGTGGACCGGCTGCTGGACGTGCTGGCCGGGTGAACACAGACCGGCCGGGGCCTCCCGTCCCACACGAGGAGGCCCCGGCCGGTCTGTCGGCCCGCGGTCGCTTCACCGGAGTGAAGTCCCGGGCCGTCTCGGATCACCGGATCGGCGTGAAGTCCCGCGCCCCGATGCTGTGTCCACCGGGGGGCGACCCCCGCACCCCCGGCAGACTCTCACCGGATCGGCGTGAAGTCCCGCGCCCCGATGAACTCCGGTCGCCGGATCGGCGCCGCGAACGGCTCCACCGCCGTGTTCTCCACGCTGTTGAACACGATGAAGACGTTGCTGCGCGGGAACGGCGTGATGTTGTCGCCGGAGCCGTGCATGGCGTTGCAGTCGAACCAGGTCGCGGAACCGGCCTTGCCGGTGAACAGCCGGATGCCGTGCTCGCCGGCCAGCGCGGTCAGCGCCTCGTCCGACGGCGTGCCCGCGTCCTGCATCTGCAGCGACTTCTTGTAGTTGTCCTTCGGCGTCTCACCCGCGCAGCCGAGGAACGTCTTGTGCGACCCCGGCATGATCATCAGGCCGCCGTTGGTGTCGAGGTTCTCGGTCAGCGCGATCGAGACGGACACCGTCCGCATGTTGGGCAGACCGTCCTCCGCGTGCCAGGTCTCGAAGTCCGAGTGCCAGTAGAAGCCACTGGCCCCGAAGCCCGGCTTGACGTTGATCCGGGACTGGTGGACGTAGACGTCCGAGCCGAGGATCTGCCGGGCCCGGCCGACGACCCGCTCGTCGCGCACCAGGGCCTCGAACAGCTCGCTGAGCCGGTGCACCTCGAAGACCGAGCGGATCTCCTGCGACTTCGGCTCGACGATCGAGCGCTCGTCGGCGCGCACCGCCGGGTCGGCGACCAGCCGGTCCAGCTCGCGCCGGTAGACGTCGACCTCGTCGGGGGTGATCAGCTGGTCGACGGCGAGGAAGCCGTCGCGCTCGAACCCCTGGAGGTCGGCGGCCGAGATCGGGCCGGGTGTGTCGGGCGAGCCCCACAGGACCGGGTCCTGGCGGGGGACGGCCACCTCCTTGGTGCCCCGGGTGGGGTAGAGGTCGGTGACGGCGGTCGGGTTCGTCTGTGTCGTCGCGGTGGTCACGGTGAACTCACACCTCCTCGGTCAGCAGCGGGTAGACACCGTTCTCGTCGTGGTCCTCCCGTCCGGTGACAGGCGGGTTGAACACGCAGATGCAGCGGAAGTCCTCCTTGACACGCAGCGTGTGCCGCTCGTGCCCGTTCAGGAGGTACATGGTCCCGGGGGTGATCGTGTACGTCTTCCCGGTCTCGCGGTCGGTCAGTTCGGCCTCGCCCTCGACGCAGACCACGGCCTCGATGTGGTTGGCGTACCACATCGACGTCTCCGTACCCGCGTACAGGATCGTCTCGTGGACGGAGAAACCGACTTTCTCCTTGGCCAGGACGATGCGCTTGCTCTCCCAGGTGCCGGACGCCGCCTTCACGTGCCGGTCGGTGCCTTCGATGTCCTTGAACGAACGGACGATCACGGTGTTGCGTGCCTCCTTGATCGGGGTGTGTGTGCGTGGACCCGCGTGGGCCTGCTCAGCGGCTCACGCGGTCTCGCGGACGGCGCGGGCGAGGATCTTCAGGCCCTCGTCCAGCTCCTCGGGGGTGATGGTGAGGGCGGGGAGCATCTTGAGGACCTCGCTCTCCGGACCGGAGGTCTCGACCAGCAGCCCGAGGTCGAAGGCGCGTCGCGCGACCCGCTCCGCGCGGCCCTTGTCGTGGAACTCCAGGCCCCACACCAGGCCGCGGCCGCGGTACTCCTTGACGTCGGCGAGGTTCTCCTCGGTGATCGCGATGAGCCACTGCTCGACCTGCTCGCCCCGCGCGCGGGTCTGCTTCTCCATCGCGGCCCCGTCGGTCCAGTACGCCTCCAGGGTCGCCGCGGCGGTGACGAACGCGGGGTTGTTGCCGCGGAAGGTGCCGTTGTGCTCGCCCGGCTCCCAGACGTCCAGCTCGGGCTTGAACAGGCACAGCGACATCGGCAGGCCGTAGCCGCTGATCGACTTCGAGACCGTGACGATGTCGGGGACGATCCCGGACTCCTCGAAGGAGAAGAAGGCCCCGGTGCGGCCGCACCCCATCTGGATGTCGTCGACGATCAGCAGCATGTCCTGCCGCTCGCAGAGGTCCTTGAGGGCGCGCAGCCACTCGGGCCGGGCGACGTTGATGCCGCCCTCTCCCTGCACGGTCTCCACGATCACCGCGGCGGGCTTGTTGAGACCGGAGCCCTGGTCCTCCAGCAGCCGCTCGAACCACAGGAAGTCCGGCACCTGGCCGTCGAAGTAGTTGTCGAACGGCATCGGCGTGCCGTGCACCAGCGGTATGCCGGCGCCGGCCCGCTTGAAGGCGTTGCCGGTGACGGCGAGCGAGCCCAGGGACATGCCGTGGAACGCGTTGGTGAACGACACGATCGCCTCGCGCCCCTTCACCTTCCGCGCCAGCTTCAGCGCGGACTCCACCGCGTTGGTGCCGGTCGGGCCCGGGAACATCACCTTGTACGGCAGGTCCCGCGGCCGCAGCACAAGGTCCTGGAAGGTCTGCAGGAACGTGCGCTTGGCGGTGGTCGACATGTCGAGCCCGTGGGTGACGCCGTCGCGCTCCAGGTAGTCGATCAGCGCCCGTTTCAGGACGGGGTTGTTGTGGCCGTAGTTCAGGGAGCCGGCGCCCGCGAAGAAGTCGAGGTACTCGTGGCCGTCCTCGTCGTACATGCGGCTGCCGCGCGCGCGGTCGAAGACGGTGGGCCAGCCGCGGCAGTAGCTGCGCACCTCGGACTCCACGGTCTCGAAGACGCTCAGGTCGGGCTGGGTGATGGTCACGGCGAATCGCTCCTCGGTGCGTGAGGGGTGGGGTGGGGAGATGCTGGGGGCCGGCCAGGTCAGAAGGAGAGCGGGCCGATGCGGTAGAGGACCTCGGGGTCGTGCGGCCCGTCGGGGAACTGATCGGCCGCGAACAGGACCTCGCGCTCGACGGTGGCGCCGTGGCGGGCGGCGTACGAGGTGAACAGCCGCTCGGAGGCGGTGTTGCCCGGGGTGATCGTGGTCTCCACGGAGGTGAGCCCGCGCTCGGCCGCGACCCGCGCGGTGAGCGCGTCCAGCAGCCGGGCGGCCAGGCCCTGCCCGCGGTACGCGGAGTCGACGGCCACCTGCCACACGAGCAGGGTCTCCGGGCGGTCCGGCCGCACGTACCCGGTGACGAAGCCGACGGGCTCGCCGTCGGCCCCGCGCGCCACCGCCGATGTGGCGGCGAAGTCGCGGCACCACAGCAGATAGCTGTACGAGGAGTTCAGGTCCAGCGTCCCGGAGTCCTTCGCGAGCCGCCAGAGCGCGGCGCCGTCCGCGACGGCGGGACGCTCGATGCGGGGGGTCTCCGGCAATTCGGTGTGGGGGGCGTGCAGGTCTGCTTGTGCGGCAGTCATGCAAATTGAACTTACCGAGGGCAATTGAAAAATGCATCGCCTTTCGGGGTTACATAACTCCGCCACCTGTGTTATCGCGCGAGCGCCTGTCCGCGCGGAGGGCCGCCTTATGTGGCGGTTTGCCTGGAGATTCCCGGACAAAAGGGCGCGTCTGTGGAGTGTGTCACAGTGACGTAATGTGCACGAGATCTCACTGAATTACCTGTGTCGACGTTCGCAGAATCTTCGCGTTTGAGGAGCGAATGACGGGGCAGGAGAAGAATGGCTAATCAGCTGAATTCTAATTCCAGGAATATAGGGGTTCCGTGTGACCTAGCGCCAGGCCTCGGCCGCCGCGAGGCGCGCCGCCCCCACGTCGACCGACGCGCCCTTGCGGGCCAGCGCCCCGCCCAGCGCCGCGAGGCAGGCCTCGACCGAGGCGCGGGTGGCGTCGGCGCCGTAGTGGTTGACGCGGATCATCTCCTTGGCCAGGGCGCCGCCGCCCGCGGCCAGAGGGAGCGCCGGGTCCGCCGCCAGGGCGTCCGCGACCAGCTCGGACGCCGTCACACCGGCGGGCGCGCGCAGCGTCGTGGCGACCGGGGCCGCCTCGGCCGCCGCGTGGACGTACGGCTCCAGCCCCCCGCCCAGCGCGAGCGCGCCCGCCCGGGTCGCCGCGGCGGCGCAGCGGTGGCGGGCCGTCACGGTGTCCAGGCCGGCCGTCTCGATGCGCTCCACGCACGCCTCCAGGGCGAGCATCTCCAGTTGTGCGGGTGCGTGCGGCAGCGCGGTGCGGCCGCCGTCGACCCAGCGCTCCTTCCAGTCGAGCAGCGACAGGTACGAGCGGCGCGGCGCCCGCGGGTTCGCCGCCATCCGCGCCCACGCCCGCTCGCTCACCGACACCGCCGACACCCCGGCCGGCCCGCCCATCGCCTTCTGCGCCCCGATCACGCACAGGTCCACGCCCCAGGCGTCCGGCAGCACCGGCTCCGCGGCGACCGAGGCGACGGCGTCCAGATAGAACAGCGCCCCCTGCTCCCGCACCGCCGCGCCGATCTCCGCGACCGGGTTGGTGTTGCCGGTCGCCGCCTCCGCGTGCACCAGCGACACGAAGTCGATCTCCGGGTGCTCGGCGAAGGCCTGCCGGACCTGCGCCGCCGTGACCGCAGTGTGGAAAGGCACCGCCAGGTCGACCACCGTCGCCCCGCAGTCCCGGAGCCAGTCGCCGAAGGTCTGCCCGTACGGGCCGGTCACGACGTTCAGTGCCGTCGTCCCGGGGCCGGCCGCGGCGCGGATCGCGCCCTCCAGCGGCAGCAGCGCCTCGCCCTGCATGATCACGACGTCCTGCTCGGTGGAGAGCAACCGGGCCACCCGGTCCTCGATCGAGGCGAAGCGGGCGGCGCTCAGCGGGGCGAGGTCCAGGAAGGGGTGGGTCACGGCGATGCTCTCTTCTCGGTCGCGAGGTCGACGAGAGCGAGCGTAACCGGCGGCCGTCACCCGGCTCCCATGGGCGACTTCGTAGGTCACGGGGCCCCGTAACCATGGGATTGGTTTGAGAAACCCCAAGATCTCCTTATTATTGGAACCCGCAGTTTCCCTGCGGCACACCTTCCCCCCTCCACCCCCCACAGAGAGGTCGCCCCCGTGATCACGCTCTCCGGGCGCCGGGCCCGCATCCTGGCCGCCACCACCGCTACGGCCGGGCTGGTGCTCGTGGCCGGCTGCACCTCGAGCGGCAGCGGCGGCAAGACGTCCGCCGGCGGGGTCGACGTCGTCAAGGCGGGGCGGCTGACCACCTGCACCCACCTGCCCTACCCGCCCTTCCAGTCGGAGATCGACGGCAGGGTCCAGGGCTTCGACGTCGCACTCGTCGACCTGGTCGCCAAGGACCTCGGGGTGAAGCAGCAGATCCTCGACACCCCCTTCGAGAACTTCAAGACCGGCGCCTTCCTCAACTCCGGCCGGTGCGACCTCGCCGCGGCCGGCATGACGATCACCCCCGAGCGCAAGAAGAACGTCGACTTCTCCGACCCGTACTTCAACGCCACCCAGGCCGTCCTCGTCGACCGCAAGAGCGGCGCCGCCTCCTTCGCCGACCTCAAGGCCAAGGGCAGGAAGCTCGGCGCGCAGGCGCAGACCACCGGCGAGGACTACGCGAAGAAGCGGGGCTTCGACCCGATCTCCTTCGAGTCCTCCGACGCCCTCCTCAACGGCCTGCGGACCGGCCAGGTCCAGGGCGTCGTCATCGACTACCCGGTCGTCCAGGGCTGGCTCAAGGACAAGGCCAACGCGGGCGCCTTCAAGGTCGTCGACAACCTCGACACCGGCGAGCAGTACGGCTTCACGGTGAAGAAGGGCAACACCAAGCTCCGCGCCGCGATCAACAAGGCGATCGCGGACGCCAAGGCCGACGGCACGTACAAGAAGCTGTACGAGCGGTGGATCGGCCCGTACGACGCCGCCGCGGCCTCGCCCTCCGCCTCATGACGAACGCCACCGGCACCCCCGTGTCCCCCGTCCGCCCGCGCGGGAAGGGCCTCACCCGGCGCCGGAGGCGCAGGCTGTCCCGCGGGGTCCAGTACGCCGTCTTCGTCGCCGCCGTGCTCGCCCTCGCGGTCACGGCGGACTGGGGACGGCTGCGGAACCAGTTCGCGCAGCCCGGCATCGCCGAGCAGATGTTCCCGGACGTCATCACCCTGGCGCTGAAGAACACCGTGCTCTACACCCTGTCCGGCTTCGCCGTCGGGCTGGTGCTCGGCATGGTGATCGCGCTGATGCGGCTGTCGTCCGTCGGCCCCTACCGCTGGCTCGCGGGCCTCTACATCGAGGTCTTCCGCGGCCTGCCCGCCCTGCTGATCTTCATCTTCGTCGGCGTGGCCGTGCCGCTGGCCTTCCCCGGCACGGAGGTCGTCGGCGGGACGTACGGCAAGGTCGCCCTGGCGCTCGGCCTGGTCTCCGCCGCGTACATGGCGGAGACGATCCGGGCCGGGCTCCAGGCCGTCCCCAAGGGGCAGACGGAGGCGGCGCGCTCGCTGGGCTTCTCGCCCGCGCGGGCCATGGTCTCCATCGTCGTCCCGCAGGCCTTCCGGATCATCCTCCCGCCGCTCACCAACGAACTCGTCCAGCTCTTCAAGGACTCCTCGCTGGTGCTGTTCCTCGGTGTCACCCTGGAGGAGCGCGAACTGTCGAAGTTCGGGCGCGACCTGGCCAGCACGACCGCCAACTCCACGCCGATCCTGGTCGCCGGCCTGTGCTACCTGCTGGTCACGATCCCGCTCGGCTTCGTCGCCCGCCGTATGGAGGCCAAGGCCCAGGAGGCCGTCAAGTGAGCACCCCCGAGATCCTCATCCGCGACCTGCACAAGTCCTTCGGCGGCAACGAGGTGCTGCGCGGCATCGACCTGGAGATCGGCCGGGGCGAGGTCGTCTGCGTCATCGGCCCCTCCGGCTCCGGCAAGTCGACCCTGCTGCGCTGCGTGAACCTGCTGGAGGAGCCCACCCGGGGCCAGGTCGTCGTCGGCGGCACCGAACTGACCGACCCCGACGTGGACATCGACGCGGCCCGCCGCCGGATCGGCATGGTCTTCCAGCAGTTCAACCTCTTCCCGCACCTGACGGTGACCGAGAACCTCACGCTGCCGCAGCGCCGGGTGCTGCGGCGGGACCGGGCGACGGCGGCCCGGGTGGCCGCCGAGAACCTGGAGCGCGTCGGGCTGTCGGAGAAGGCCGGCGCCTGCCCTTCCTCCCTCTCCGGCGGCCAGCAGCAGCGCGTCGCCATCGCCCGCGCGCTCGCCATGGGCCCGGAGGTGATGCTCTTCGACGAGCCGACCTCGGCGCTCGACCCCGAACTGGTCGGGGACGTCCTCGCCGTGATGCGGATGCTCGCCGACGAGGGCATGACCATGATGGTGGTCACCCACGAGATGACCTTCGCCCGCGAGGTCGCGGACCGGGTCGTCTTCATGGACGGCGGAGTGGTCGTCGAGGACGGCGCCCCGGACCAGGTGATCCGGAACCCCGCCCACGAGCGCACCCGCCACTTCCTCTCCCGCCTGCTCGACCCGGCGATGGCCGAGGTGGGGGAGGAGACCTCCGACCGGGTGGGCGGGAAGCGGCCGTGACTGACTAGGGTGCGGGCATGAGCGATGACGCCGTGCTGCAGGTGAGGGGACGGGTCCTGGTCGGCCCGGACGAGGTCCGCGACGAGGTGTGGGTCGTCGGCGGCCGGATCTCGTACGAGCGGCCCGCCGCCGCCCGTGACGTCCCTACCGTCGAGGGCTGGGCGCTGCCCGGTCTCGTCGACGCGCACTGCCACGTCGGCCTCGACGCGCACGGCCCGGTCGCCGACGACGTCTCCGAGAAGCAGGCGCTGACGGACCGGGACGCCGGCACCCTCCTGATCCGGGACGCCGGTTCGCCCTCGGACACCCGCTGGATCGACGACCGCGAGGACCTGCCGAAGATCATCCGGGCGGGCCGCCACATCGCCCGCACCCGCCGCTACATCCGCAACTACGCCCACGAGGTGGAGCCCGAGGACCTCGTCGCCTACGTCGCCCGGGAGGCCCGGCGCGGTGACGGCTGGGTCAAGCTGGTCGGCGACTGGATCGACCGGGACCTCGGCGACCTGTCGGCCTGCTGGCCGCGCGAGGCGGCCGAGGCGGCGATCGCGGAGGCCCACCGCCTGGGCGCGCGCGTCACCGCGCACTGCTTCGCCGAGGACTCGCTGCGGGACCTGGTGGAGGCCGGGATCGACTGCGTCGAGCACGCCACGGGCCTGACCGAGGACCTGATCCCGCTGTTCGCCGAGCGCGGCGTCGCCATCGTCCCGACCCTGGTGAACATCGCCCTCTTCCCCAAGCTCGCCGACGGCGGCGAGTCGAGGTTCCCGCGCTGGTCGGCGCACATGCGCCGGCTGTACGACCGCCGCTACGACACCGTCCGCGCCGCCCACGACGCCGGAATCCCGGTGTACGTCGGCACGGACGCCGGGGGCACGCTGCCGCACGGACTGGTGGCGGGCGAGGTCGCCGAGCTGGTGACGGCCGGCATCCCGCCCGTCGAGGCCCTCTCGGCGACCACGTGGGGCGCCCGCCGCTGGCTCGGGCGGCCCGGCCTGGACGAGGGCGCGCCCGCGGACCTGGTGGTGTACCCCGAGGACCCGCGCGCGGACGTACGGGTCCTGGCGGCGCCCCGCCGCGTGGTGCTGAACGGCCGGATCGTCGGCTAGGACGCCGGTGCGGTCCCGGGGCCGCCCGGCCGTGTCGGGTTGACGGGACGTGACCGGGGCCCGGCCGGGGCGTTGTGCACTCCGTCGTGTGCGCCGGTCGTCGCCCCGCACCTCCGCGGGGATCGGGATGTGAGGGTGACGCCGGCGAACACAGGTGCCCAGAGATTCGAAAAGACTCCCGAAATCGCCACGATGGGGTGAAGTCACGCAGGATCTCCGCCTGTTCACTCTCAGTGCGTAATTCTTGCCGGGTCCCAAGCACGTCTCACTGGGGGTCCCACACCTTGAACGGCACCACCTTCCGCCTGCCCGCGCGCCGTTGCGCCACCGTCGCCGCGGTCACCGCCCTGGCCGCGGGCCCGCTGACGCTGACCGGCGCGGGCGCCGCGCACGCGGCCACCGACCATGGCCGCGCGACCGCCGTCGTCCTGCGCACCGGACTCGACGTCTCCCTGCTCGACAAGACGGTGAACGTCCCGCTCTCCGTCTCGCTCAACGAGGTCCGGGCGCCGCAAAGCGCCGACAGGACCGCGCTGACCGCCCGGCTGGACGGCGTCGACGGCGGAAGGCCGTTCAGCGTGCTCCGCGCGGACGTGGCCTCGGCCAGGGCGACCGCGGACGGGAGCGGGGCCGAGGGCGCGGTCCGTCTCACCCATGCCCGCCTCCACCTCCCCGGACTGCCCCTGCTGGCGCTCATCGAGGTCGAGGACGTCACCGCCAGGGCGACCTGCGCCCCCGGGAAGGCACCGGTCGCCGCGGCGAACGCGCTCGGCTCGGTCACCGTGCTCGGAAAGAAGGTGACGCTCACGGCGGGCGGCACGACCGACGTACGGGTGCCGGGCGTCGGCGAGGTGCGCCTGGACCTGTCGAAGCGGCAGACCACGTCCCGTACGGCCGCGGCCACGGCACTGCGACTCCGCGTCTCGGTCGACCCGTTGAAGCTGAACGTCGCCGAGGTCGAGGGGACCGTGACCCTCGCCGAGGCCACCTGCCGCACCCCGTCGGCACCGGCCGGATCCACCCCGACCGAGCCGCCCGCGCAGTCCGCGCCCCCCGCCTCCGGCACCGGGGCCCAGGCCGCGCCCGCGTCCCCCGCGCCCGACATCAGGACCCAGGGGGCACCCGCGAAGTCGGACCTGGCGGAGACCGGCGGCAGCACCCTGACGCCCTACCTGGCGGCCGGCTCCGTCGCCCTCCTCACGGCGGGCGGAGGAGCGTTCGCCCTGGCCCGCCGCCGCCGGGGGTGACGCGCGGGGGCGCCGGGCGCGGCTGATGCGCGGGGGCGGCGGGGGCTGTTGGGCGGGGCTGGCTGGTGCGGTCCGCGTGCCGGGGCGGATGGGACTCCGGCGGGTCGGGTGGACCGGCCGGGGCGACGCGCCGGGGCCGCCGGGGTCGTTGGGCGGGGCTGGCCGGCGCCGCCGGCGTTCCGGGGTGCCGCCCGGGGCCCGGTCTACGCCCCCGTCGTGGCGCCGAGCGCCCGCTCCAGTGCGCGCAGGAAGCCGTCCACCGTGGCCCGGTCCCGTACCGCCAGGCGGAGCCAGTCCTCGCCCAGGCCCGGGAAGGTGTCCCCGCGGCGCACCGCGTACCCGAGGGCGCGCAGCCGCCGTCGTACGGTCGCCGCCTGCGGTACGCGGACCAGGACGAAGGGGCCCTCGGCCGGTCCGGCCACCCGCACCCCGCGGGACGCGAACGCGCCCAGGCCCGCCACCAGGTGGGCCCGGTCGGCGGCGACGCGGTCGGCCGCCCGGGCCGCCTCCGCGAGGGCGCGCGGTTCCACGCACGCCTGCGCCGCCGTGAGCGCCGGCGTGGACACCGGCCACAGCGGCTGCGCCCGCTCCAGCTCCGCGATGGTCTCCGGGGCCGCCAGCACGTACCCGATCCGCAGGCCGGCCAGGCCCCACGTCTTGGTCAGGCTGCGCAGCACCACCAGGCCTGGCACGTCCGTCCGCCCGGCCAGCGCCTCCCGCTCACCCGGCACCGCGTCCATGAAGGCCTCGTCCACCACGAGCGTCCGCCCCGGGCGGGCCAGCGCGGCGACGGCCGCCGCCGGGTGCAGCACCGACGTGGGGTTGGTCGGGTTGCCGACCACCACCAGATCCGCGCCCTCGGGCACCACCGCGGGGTCGAGCCGGAAGCCGTCCTCCGCCCGCAGCAGCACCCGCCCGACACTCTGCCCCGCGTCCCGCAGCGCCGCCTCCGGCTCCGTGAACTGCGGGTGCACCACCACCGGCTGACGCACCTTCAGGGCCCGGGCCAGCAGCACGAAGGCCTCCGCGGCTCCCGCCGTCAGCAGCACCCGCTCCGCGGGCAGCCCGTGCCGTGCCGCCACCGCGGCCCGCGCGGCCCGCCCGTCCGGATAGGCGGCCAGGCCGTCCAGACAGGCGGCGATCCGCTCCCGCAGCCACCCCGGCGGGGTGTCCGCGCGGACGTTCACGGCGAGATCGACCAGTGCCTTGCCGTCGTCGCGCACCTCGGCGTCCCCGTGGTGCCGCAGGTCGGGGCCCTCCCCGGCGGCCGCCCCTACGGTGTCCTCAGTGCGCATGGGAGGGGGAGTGCCCGCCGTGGTGGTGCCCGTGCCCGTGTCCGTGGTGGTGGCCGTCGTCGGCCGGGTGGAAGTGCGGCTGCTGGGGCATGCCCACCTTGTCCTCGAAGCCCGGCAGCGCGATCCGGTACACGCACGAGTCGCAGTTCATCCGCAGATCGCCCCCGACGGCCTCCCGGTAGCGCTCCATCACCAGGTCCAGCAGCTCCGGCTCCGGGCCGATGACGTCCGCCGACCGCACCTCCACCTCCGGGTGCGCCGCCGCCCAGTCCTCGGCCTGCCTGCGCACCCGGTCGGGAAGGATGCCGGTGAACAGGAAGTACGGCAGCACGACGATCCGCCGGGCGCCGAGCCGGGCGCACCGGTCCAGCCCGCTCGGCACGTCCGGCGCCGCCAGCGACACGAACGCCGTCTCCACGCCCGCGTATCCGCGCCCCTCCCACAGCAGCCGCGCCGCCTTGCACACCTCGGCGTTGGCGTCCGGGTCCGTCGAGCCGCGGCCGACCAGCAGCACCGTCACCTCCGCCCGCTCCTCGGGCGCGGGGCCGCCGAGCGCCTCGTCCAGCCGCCGCTCCAGCACGCTCAGCAGCGCGGGGTGCGGGCCCAGCGGACGGCCGTAGGTGTACGAGATCCCGGGGTGCCGCTCCTGCTCCCGGGCCAGCGCCGCGGGGATGTCGCCCTTGGCGTGCCCGGCGGCCACCAGCATCAGCGGCACGGCGGCGAACCGGCGTACGCCCCGCTCCACGAGTTCGGTGACCGCCTCGCCCAGCGGCGGCGGGGACAGCTCGATGAAGCCGCCCGCGACGGGCAGTTCGGGGTGGCGGCGGCCCAGCTCCCGCACGAAGGCGCGGAACGCCTCGGCTCCGGCTTCGTCCCGGGTGCCGTGACCGGCGATGAGCAGGGCGGGCGGCGGGGTGGTCACGGGGTCTCCTTCGCGGTGGGGTGGTACAGCAGGGCGTTGAGCGCGGCGGCGGCGACCGCCGAACCGCCCTTCTCGGACACGTTGCTCACGGCGGGCAGTCCGCTCTCCCGCAGCGCGGCCTTGGACTCGGCCGCCCCGACGAAACCGACGGGCAGCCCGACGACGAGCGCCGGCGCGGCGTCCAGCGTGAGCAGCTCCTCCAGGGCGGTCGGCGCGCAGCCGATCACCCACAGCGCTCCGGGGCCGACGTCCTCGTAGGCGAGCCGGATCGCGTGCGCCGAGCGGGTCAGCCCGGGGCCGGAGCGGGCGTCCCTCAGCCGGCAGACGGTGTCGCGCCGGGTGATCCCCGCGGCCACCATCTCCACGTCCACGACCACGGGCGCCCCGGCGTGCAGCGCGGCGTGCGCCGTGACCAGCTCCTCCTCGTCGAGGACGAGGTCGTCGGCGTAGGCGAGGTCGGCGCTGGAGTGGATCACCCGCTCCACCACCGCCCGCGTCAGGGGCGCGAGGTGCGAGGTGTCCAGGCGGGCGCGCAGCCGCCGGAACGACTCCTGCTCGATGGGATGGACCACACGGTTCACCGGGCCTCCTCCTGCCGGCCGCCGGGCCGGGTGTCCTGCCAGCGGTAGCCGCGCGGGGTGACCATGCGGCCGGCGATCTCACGGGTCGCGGTGTTGCCCACCGTCACGACCGTCATCATGTCGACCCACGCCGGGTCCAGTTCGGCCAGGCTGGTCAGCCGGCTGGACTCGTCCGGCCGCGAGGCGTTGCGGACGACCCCGACGGGGGTCGCCGGCTCCCGGTGGGCGGCGAGGATCGCGAGGGCCTTCGGCAACTGCCAGTCGCGGCCCCGCGAGCGCGGGTTGTAGAAGGTCACGACGAGGTCCGCCTCGGCCGCCGCCCGCACCCGCCTCTCGATGACCTCCCACGGCGTGTGCAGGTCGGACAGGCTGATCGAGACGTGGTCGTGGCCGAGCGGCGCGCCGAGCAGCGCCCCGGCCGCGAGGGCCGCCGTCACGCCCGGCACACCGACCACGTCGATGTCGTCGGACGCCTCCGCGAGGGCGGGGGAGGCCATGGCGTAGACGCCGGCGTCCCCGCTGCCGATGAGGGCGACCGCGTGCCCGGCACGGGCCTCGGCGACCGCGGTGCGCGCCCGCTCCTCCTCCGCGCCGAGCCCCGACTCAAGGATCCGGGTGCCGGGAAGCAGCAGGTCGCGGATCTGGTCGACGTACTGGTCCAGCCCGACCAGCACACGCGCGCGCCGGAGTTCGGCCCTGGCCCGCGGGGTCAGCAGGTCCCGTGCGCCGGGCCCCAGCCCGACGACGGCGAGCCGGCCGCGTCCGGGCCGCCGCACGACGGCGCAGGTCGCCCGCGCCGGTTGCCCGTCGGCGCGCTCCGACTTCCGTTTGGGGACGAGGAGTTCACCGCCGCGGGCGAGGGCGGCGGCCTCCGCGACCGACGGGGTGCCGACCGCGGCGAGCGGCGCGTCGGACGGGTTCGGCACCTCGACCGCCGCCAGCTCCCCGGCGGTGTACGTCACCAGGGGCACCCCGAGCCGTTCGGCCGCCTGGACGATGCCGGGCTCGCCGGCCTTGGCGTCGACGGTGGCGAGTTCGGCGAGGGAGCGGACGCAGAGCCCGGCGTCCCGCAGGGCGTCCTCGACCAGCCCGAGCACCTCCTCGACGGGGGCGCCCCGGGAGGCGCCGACGCCGACGACGAGGGACGGCGGGCGCAGCAGCACCTCCCGCTCGCCGGGCGCGACGGCCCGGTCGGTCAGCCGGACCGTGTACGCCCCCTCCCGGGCCAGCGGCAGCGGGGGCAGCGGCCAGGCCACCTCGGCCGCCAGCGCCACCGGCTCGCCGTCCAGCAGCGCCCGCGACACGGCCGCGACGTCGCCCTCCACCGGCAGCCCCAGGGTGTCGAGGCCGGGCAGTCCGACGGAGTCCGTCGCCGTCGTCACCACCGGTGCGGCGCCCAGCACCTCGCCCACCTCCCGGGCGAGGTCGTTGGCCCCGCCGGCGTGCCCGCCGATCAGCGACACGGCGAACCGCCCGCCCTCGTCGACGCACACCACACCGGGGTCGGACGTCTTGCCGTCCAGCAGCGGCGCGACCAGCCGGACCACCGCGCCCGTGGCCAGGAAGCACACGAGCCGCTCGCACTCGGCGAAGGCGGCCCGTACGGCGTCCCCGACGGGCCCGTCGTACACCCGGGTACGGTCCGGCCAGGCGGCCGCCAGCCGGTCACGGGCGGCCGTGCCCGCCGCGGTGGCGGAAATGAGGCCGATCACTGGGCAACTCCTTCGATGTCGACGCCGGCGCCGGTACCGAGGTCGGTACCGGCGCCGGTATGCGCCGGGGGCCGCACGCCCCACAGCAGGAACACGGGATTGGTCGCCGCCAGCCGGGTCACGTCCCCCGGCAGCGGCGCGAGCCGCGACGACTGCAGCAGCACGCCGTCGCAGGTGAACCCGGCGGCGGTGAGCGCCTCGCGGGCCGCGGGCACCCGGTCGAGCGCGGCCATCGCGACCACGACGGTGCGCCGGGCCCGGCGGGCGCACGCGGTGACGACGGCGGGCAGTTCGCGGCCCCCGCCGCCGACGAACACGGCGTCGGGATCGTCGCCCAGCCCGGAGAGCGCGTCCGGCGCCGCGCCGTGCACCACGGCCACACCGACGCCGTGCGCGGCGGCGTTGGCGCGGATCCGCTCCACCCCGTCCGCCGTCCTCTCCAGGGCGACCACGGCGGCGCCGAGCCGCGCGCACTCCACGGCGACGGAGCCCGACCCGGCGCCGACGTCCCACACCAGGTCACCCAGGCGCGGCCCGAGCCGGGCCAGGGCCAGCGCCCGCACCTCGAACTTGGTGATCATCGAGTCGCGGTGCACGAACGCGTCCTCCGCCAGCGCCCAGCCGGCCGGTGCCGCGGGCGGTCCGGCGACCGTCCGCGCGGCCCCGAGCACACGCGTCTCGTCCAGGCACAGCACCACGCTCACCGCCGTACCCCAGTCGTGGGCCGCGGCCTCGGCGGGCGTGACCCGGCGCACCCGCTCGCCGTCCGGGTCGCCGAGCGCGGCGGCGACGACGAGCACCCGGTCGCCGTGGTCCGGGGCCAGCGCGGCGCCCAGCTCGGCCGGCCCGGCGCCGGGCCCGGTCAGCACGGCCACCTTCGGGTGCGCCCGGCAGGCGTTGACGGCCGTCCGCAGATCCCGTCCGTGCGCGCTCACCACCACCGCGTCGTCCCACGGCAGCCCGAGCCGGGCGAAGGCGGTGGCGACGGAGGAGACGCCGGGCCGCACGTCGAGCCGCCCGGCCCCGAACCGCTCCGCCAGCGCCCGCACGATCCCGAAGAACCCGGGATCGCCGGAGGCCAGCACCACCACGGGCCGGTCCTTCGCGACGTACTCCCCGATCGTGTCCAGGGCGGGGGCCAGCGGGCCCAGCACGATCCGCTCGGCCGTCTCCGGCAGCGGTACGGCGTCCAGGTGCCGCCGGCCGCCCACCACGAGCTCCGCCCCGGCCAGCACCCCGCCGTCCGGGAGCGCGCCGGTGCCCGCGCCGACGACCGTGATCACGTGCTCGCACCCCGCGCGCGCAGGGCCCGGCGGGCCTCCGGGTCGGCCTTGCGGAAGCCGTGGAAGTGGCCCGGGTGGTACAGGTGCGAGCGCGTGCCGTGGGCGTCGAGCGCCGGACCGACCAGGAACAGGGTGTGCTTCCAGAGCCGGTGCTCCTTGACGGTCTCCTCCAGCGTGCCGACCGTGCACCGCACGACCAGCTCCTCCGGCCAGGTCGCCTGGTACGCGACGACGACCGGCGTGGACGTGGGATACCCGCCCTCCAGCAGCTCCCGCACGAGCTGGCCGCTGCGGGCCGCCGACAGGAAGATCGCCATGGTGGTCCCGTGCCGGGCGAACTCGCGCACCTCCTCGCCGGGCGGCATCGGCGTCTTGCCGCCGCCCAGCCGGGTGAGGACCACCGACTGCGCGACCTCGGGAACGGTCAGCTCCCGCTGCGCGAGGGCGGCGACGGCCGAGAACGCGGAGACCCCGGGCACGACCTCGGTGGCCAGGCCGATCGCCGCGCACCGGTCGAGCTGCTCCTGGGTGCCGCCCCACAGCGCCGGGTCGCCGGAGTGGATACGGGCGACCCGCAGCCCCTCCGCGTGCGCCCGCTCGTACACCGCGACGACGTCCTCCAGCGACAGGGCCGCCGAGTCCAGCACCTCCGCGTCCGCGCGCGCGTGGTCGAGCACCTCCGCCTGCACCAGGCTGGCCGCCCAGATCACGATGTCGGCCTCGGCGATCGCGCGGGCGGCGCGGAACGTCAGCAGGTCGGCGGCGCCGGGGCCGGCACCGACGAAGGTCACCTTGCCGGTGGGGGCATCGGCCATGGGATCGGGTCCTCTCGTGCGGAATGTCATGGTGTGTACGGGGTCGGGCGGGGCCGGATGTGCGCAACCGGGGCCTGATCCGATAGCAAGGGCACATGGCGGTCTTCGTCGCGCTGGGCGCGTTCCTGATGACGCTGGCCGGGGGCTGGACGGCGCAGCGGGTGACCGACCGCCGTCATCTGGTCCTGGGGCTGGCCGGCGGGCTGATGCTGGGCGTGGTCGGCCTGGACCTGCTGCCGGAGGCCTTGCGTGCCGCGGACGCCGAGGTGTTCGGCGTACCGGCGGCCCTGCTGCTGTTCGTGGCGGGCTTTCTCGTCGCCCACCTGGTGGAGCGCCTGCTGGCCGGCCGCCGGGCGGCGCACGGCGCCGAGGAGCACGTCCACCGCGCGCCCGAGGTGGGCCTGACCGCGGCGGCGGCGATGGTCGGGCACAGCGCCATGGACGGCCTGGCGATCGGCGCGGCCTTCCACGTGGGCGGCGGCATGGGTCTCGCCGTCGCGGTGGCCGTCATCGCCCACGACTTCGCGGACGGCTTCAACACCTTCACCCTCACCACCGTCTACGGCAACGAACGCCGCAAGGCGATCGGGATGCTCGTCGCGGACGCGGTGGCACCCGTGGTGGGCGCGGCCCTGGCCGTCTTCCTCACCATCCCCGAGAAGGTGCTCGGCGGGTATCTCGGCCTGTTCGGCGGGGCCCTGCTCTACCTCGCCGCGGCGGAGATCCTGCCCGAGGCGCACCACGAGCACCCGGCACGCTCGACCCTGTTGTGCACGATCGCGGGCGCGGCCTTCATCTGGTTGGTGGTGGGCCTGGCGGGCTGAGCCGGCCCGGAGACGGCTCACAGCTTCCCGCCCCGCCCGCCGTCGCGCCGCGCGGGCGCAATCAGCGTCGACAGATACGGCAGCGTCTCCCCGTCGAGGTCCGAGGCCGGCCGGATCGACTCCTCCGGCAGCCCGAGCGCCGACCCCCACACCGCGTCGCCGATCCGCCCGGTCTCCCGCAGCGCCTCGGCGACCTCGCCCGCCTGCCGCCCGAATTTGTAGGCGACCACCGTGCCCGGCCCCGCGAGGGCGTCCTTCAGCACCGCGGACCCGGCGGTGACGGGCACGAGCGTGAGCGGCTCGGTGCCCTCGGTCAGCACGGCCCCCGAACGCGCCGCAAGATCCTGCATCGCGGTGATGCCGGGCACGGTCTCCACCACGGTGCCCGGCACCAGCGCGGCGACGGTGTGCGCGAGATAGGTGAAGGTGGAGTACACGTTCGGATCGCCGATGGTGGCGAAGGCGACGCTGCCGCGCTCCCTCAGCAGCCCGGCGACCCGTTCGCCCGCGGCGTCCCAGGCGGCCTCCCGCCGCGCCCGGTCGGTCCGCTCGTTGAGCGCGAACACCACCCGCAGCACCTTCTCCGCGGGCACGTAGTGCAGCACGGTCGCCTCGGCCCGCCCCCGCTCCAGGGTGTCCATCACGGGGACGACGACGACCTCGGCCGCGCGCAGCGCGTTCACGCCCTTGACGGTCACCAGCTCCGGGTCGCCGGGCCCGACCCCCACCCCGATCAGCCTGCTGCTCATGACGTCCGGCACCTCTCGACGAACCGACGGGCGACACCGGGCGCGGACGCCCAGTGCGTGTGCAGATAACTGGCGTGCACACCGCGCTGTACGAAACCTTCGACCCGCCGTCGAGGAGCGCGCACGCCCCAGGCGGGGTCCGCCCCCGAGCCGGGCTCGACGACGGTCCGGTGGAACTCGTGGCCCCGCATCCGCTCCCCGGCGGCGGCGAGCGCGCTGTCGCCGAGGGCCACGGCGTCCCGGTAGCCGAGGGTGAGCCGCTCGCTCATCCGGGCGGACGCGTCGAGCACCCCGCACATCGGAAGCCCGTCCAGCTCCCGGCACAGGTAGAGCAGCCCGGCGCACTCGGCGGCCACGGGAGCCCCGGACTCGGCGAGGGCCGCGACCGCCTCGCGCAGCGGCTCGTTGGCGGACAGCTCGGCCGCGTACACCTCGGGGAAGCCGCCGCCGATGACCAACCCGCTCGTCCCGTCGGGTAGTTGCTCGTCACTCAGGGGGTCGAAGGGGACGACCTCGGCGCCCGCGGCGGTCAGGAGTTCCGTGTGCTCGGCATAGGAGAAGGTGAAGGCCGCACCACCGGCGACAGCGACCCTCAGGTCCTGGGGGTACCCCCTGCCCGAGGAGCTCGAAGGAGTTCGAGGACGATGCCGTTCGGGCCGAAGCGGGGGGCTGGGGGCGGCAGCCCCCGGGGACGGGACGGGAAGGGGCGGAGGGGGCGAGGAAGCCAGGGCCTCGGCCGCGTCCCACGCCGCACACGACAACGCCCCCGCCCCGCGCGCCAGCGCCATCAGGGCGTCCAGGTCGCATCCGCCGGACACCTGCGCCGCCATCGCCGCGACCGCGGCCACCGCGTCCGTCCGCCGCTCGGCGACCGGCACCAGCCCCAGATGCCGCGACGGCGTGTCCACCTGCGGCGCCCGCCGCAGCACCCCGAAGACCGGCACCCCGACGGAGTCCAGCGCCTCCCGCAGCAGCTCCTCGTGCCGGTCCGAGGCGACCTTGTTCAGGATCACGCCCGCGACCCGCACCTCCGGATCGAAGGAGGCGAACCCGTGCACCAGCGCCGCCACGGACCGCGACTGCGACGACGCGTCCACGACCAGCACCACCGGCGCCCGCAGCAGCTTCGCCACCTGGGCGGTGGACGCCAGTTCGCCCTCCCCGGCGGCCCCGTCGTACAGCCCCATCACGCCTTCGACGACGGCCACGTCGCACCCGCGCGCGCCGTGCGCGAACAGCGGCCCGACGAGTTCCGGCCCGCACAGGTACGCGTCGAGGTTGCGCCCCACCCGCCCGGTGGCGAGCGCGTGGTACCCGGGGTCGATGTAGTCCGGCCCGACCTTGTGCGGGGACACGGCGAGCCCCCGCGCGGTCAGCGCGGCCATCAGCCCCGTGGCGACGGTGGTCTTGCCGCTGCCCGACGCGGGCGCGGCGACGACCAGCCGGGGCACGGACGAGGGGGACGACGTCAGCACGGCCTCACCACTCGATGCCTCTCTGGCCCTTCTGGCCCGCGTCCATCGGGTGCTTGACCTTGGACATGTCGGTGACGAGGTCCGCGAAACCGACCAGCTTCTCCGGCGCGTTCCGCCCGGTGATCACCACGTGCTGGGTGCCCGGCCGGCCGCGCAGCACCTCGACCACCTCGTCGGTGTCGACCCAGCCCCAGTGCATCGGGTACGCGAACTCGTCGAGCACGTACAGCCGGTACGTCTCGGCGGCCAGGTCCCGCTTGACCTGCTCCCAGCCCTCCCGGGCCTTCTGCTCGTTGTCCATCTGGGCGTCCCGCTGGACCCACGACCAGCCCTCGCCCATCTTGTGCCAGTCGACCGTGCCGCCCTCGCCGGAGGCGCCCAGCACCCGGAGCGCGTTCTCCTCGCCGACCTTCCACTTGGCCGACTTGACGAACTGGAACACCCCGATCGGCCAGCCCTGGTTCCAGGCGCGCAGCGCCAGCCCGAAGGCGGCCGTCGACTTGCCCTTTCCGACCCCGGTGTGCACGACGACCAGCGGCCGGTTGCGGCGCTGACGGGTCGTCAGGCCGTCGTCCGGCACGGTACTCGGCTGTCCCTGCGGCATTACGCGGCCCTCCTGGTCCCCTGCACGTCCCTCACCAAGCCGGCGATGCTGTCCGCCCGCAGCTCGTCCAGCGTCACCGCCGTACCGCCCAGCTCTCCCGCGAGCTGTCCGCCCAGGCCCAGCCGCACCGGGCCCGACTCGCAGTCGACGACCACCGACGCGACCCGCTCGGCCGCGAACAACCGGGCCGCGCGCCCCGCGAGGGCGACCGGCTCCGGGCCGCCGGTGGCCCGGCCGTCGGTCACCACCACCACGAGCGCCCGCCGCGCCGGGTCCCGCAGCCGTTCCACCCGCAGCACCTCGTGCGCCTTGAGCAGTCCGGCGGCCAGCGGCGTACGGCCCCCGGTCGGCAGCTTCTCCAGCCGGGCCGCCGCCGCGTCCACGGACGACGTGGGCGGCAGGGCGACCTGCGCGTCCGTGCCGCGGAAGGTCACCAGTCCCACCTTGTCCCGCCGCTGGTAGGCGTCCAGCAGCAGCGACAGCACCGCTCCCTTGACGGCGCCCATCCGCTGCCGGGCCGCCATCGATCCGGAGGCGTCCACCACGAACAGCACGAGGTTGCCCTCGCGGCCCTCCCGGGTCGCCTGCCGCAGATCGTCCCGGCGCACGACCAGCCCCGGCCCGGAGCGGCCCCGCGCCCGCTGGTGCGGGGCCGCGGCCAGGACGGTGGCCGCCAGGTGCAGCTTCGAGAGCGCCCCCCGGGGCCGCCGGGCCCCGGTCGTCCTCCCGTGCTCGGTCCGCGCCCGCGAGCGCCGCCCGGCGGCGCCCTCGCCGATCCCGGGCACGCTCAGCACCTTCGCGCGGAAGGGCTCGGCGGCGCGTGCCGGTGCCTGCTCGCCGGAACCCGCGCCGGAGGCCTGCGGTTCCGGGTCCTCCGCGGCCCCCGGCCGCGCCGACGCGTCACCGTCCTGCGGGCCGCCGTCCGGCGCCGGCCGGCCGCCGCCCCCGCCCGGCCCGTCCGGACCGGGATCGTCGTCGCCCCCGCCCTCGCCGCCTTCGCGCTCGCCCCCGCCCTCGCCGGAGAACTCCTCCAGCGTCTCGTCCAGCTTGTCCTCGTCCAGCCCCGGCGCGTCGAACGGGTTCCGGCGCCTGCGGTGCGGCAGCGCGAGCAGCGCGGCCTGCCGTACGTCCTCGGCGAGCACGTCGGTACGGCCCGCCCAGGCGGCCAGCGCGGTCGCCGTACGCGCCATCACGATGTCGGCGCGCATCCCGTCCACCTCGAAGGCGGCACAGGTCGCCGCGATCTGCCGCAGCGCCCCGTCGCCGAGACGCACCGACGGCAGCAACTCGCGTGCTGCCACGATCCGTTGCTGTACGGCGGCTTCCTCGTCCGCCCACCGCGCGGTGAAGGCGGCCGGGTCGTCGTCGTACGCGAGGCGCCGGCGCACCACCTCCACCCGCTGGTCGGGCTCGCGCGAGGCCGCGACCTCCACGGTCAGCCCGAACCGGTCGAGCAGCTGCGGCCGCAGCTCGCCCTCCTCGGGGTTCATGGTGCCGACCAGCAGGAAGCGCGCGGCGTGCCGCACGGAGACGCCCTCGCGCTCGACGTACGAGGCGCCCATCGCGGCCGCGTCCAGCAGCAGGTCCACGAGATGGTCGTGGAGCAGGTTGACCTCGTCGACGTAGAGGATGCCGCGGTGCGCGTCGGCGAGCAGGCCCGGTTCGAAGGCCTTCACGCCCTCGGCGAGCGCCCGCTCGATGTCGAGGGCGCCCACCAGCCGGTCCTCGGAGGCGCCGACCGGCAGCTCCACCATCCGCGCCGGGCGGGACGCGGACGCCCCCGGCGCGTGGGGCCCGTCCGGGCACGCCGGATCCGGCGCCGCGGGGTCGCAGGAGAACCGGCACCCGGAGACGACGTCCACCTCCGGCAGCAGCGCCGAAAGCGCCCGCACGGCCGTGGACTTGGCGGTGCCCTTCTCGCCGCGCACCAGCACACCGCCGACCGCCGGTGACACGGCGTTCAGCAGCAGCGCGAGCCGCAGGTCGTCCTGGCCGACGACGGCCGTGAACGGGAACGGGGTACTCACTTCTCGTCGCCCTCCAAGTCGCCTTCCAGCTCCAGATACGTGGCGCGCAGCCGCTCCAGCGTGTCCGCGTCCGGCTCGGCCCACAGGCCGCGGTCGGCGGCCTCCAGCAGCCGTTCCGTGATGCCGCGCAGCGCCCACGGGTTGGACTTCTTCATGAAGTCCCGGTTCTCCGCGTCGAAGACGTACTCCGAGCTGAGCTTCTCGTACATCCAGTCGTCGACCACCCCGGCCGTGGCGTCGTACCCGAAGAGGTAGTCCACGGTCGCCGCCATCTCGAAGGCGCCCTTGTAGCCGTGCCGCCGCATCGCCGCCATCCAGCGCGGGTTGACCACGCGGGCGCGGAAGACGCGGTGGGTCTCCTCGCCCAGGGTCCGCGTCTTCACCTGGTCGGGCACGGCGGAGTCGCCGACGTACGCCTCGGGGCTCGCGCCGGTCAGATGGCGCACCATGGCGACCATGCCGCCGTGGTACTGGAAGTAGTCGTCGGCGTCGACGAGGTCGTGCTCGCGGGTGTCGACGTTCTTCGCCGCCACCGCGATCCGCCGGAACGCCGTCTCCATGTCCCCGCGCGCCGCCCGCCCGTCGAGCCCCCGCCCGTACGCGTAGCCGCCCCACACCGCGTACACCTCGGCGAGGTCGGCGTCCGAGCGCCAGTTGCGGGCGTCGATCAGCGGCAGCAGCCCGGCGCCGTACGCCCCCGGCTTGGAGCCGAAGATCCGGGCCGTGGCGCGCCGCCGGTCGCCGTGCCGCGCCGCGTCCTCGTCCACGTGTGCCCGTACGAAGTTGGACTCGGCGGGCTCGTCCAGCTCCGCCACGGCCCGCACCGCGTCGTCGATCAGCCCGACCACGTGCGGGAAGGCGTCCCGGAAGAAGCCGGAGATGCGGACCGTCACGTCGATGCGCGGCCGGCCCAGCTCCGCGAGCGGGACGACCTCGAAGCCGGTCACCCGGCGCGAGGCGTCGTCCCACACCGGGCGGCAGCCCAGCAGGGCGAGGATCTCGGCGATGTCGTCGCCCTGGGTGCGCATCGCGGACGTGCCCCAGACCGTGAGGCCGACCGAGGTCGGGTACGCGCCGGTGTCGGTCAGGTACCGCTGCACCAGCGAGTCGGCGAGCGACTGCCCGACCTCCCAACTCAGCCTGGAGGGAATGGCCTTGGGGTCGACGGAGTAGAAGTTGCGGCCGGTCGGCAGGACGTTGACCAGACCGCGCGTGGGGGAGCCCGACGGGCCCGCCGGAACGTAACCGCCGTTCAGCGCCCGGAGGATGTGGCCGATCTCGTCGGTGGTCCGCGCCAGCCGCGGGACGACCTCGGTGCAGGCGAACTCCAGCACGGCCACGGCGTCCGGGACTTCGGCGCCGAGGGCGTCACGGACCAGGGCGGGTGCCGCCGAGACGTCCCACGCCCGGGCCTCCATCCCCTCCGCGACCCGCCGGCACAGCTGCTCCAGCAGGTCGATCGCGTCGGCGGCCGTGTGCCCGGGACCGTCGACCAGGTCCGTCAGCTCCACGGGCACCTTCACCGGGGCGCCGGGCTCGGCCAGCAGCTCCTTCTCCACCAGCCCGAAGTGGGCGGCGATCGAGGCCCGCAGGCCCGGCAGGGCGTTCGCCCGCCCGCCCCACACCTGGGAGGCGCGCAGCACGGCGAGCACGAGGTTCACCCGCGCCTCGCCGACCGGGCCGCCGCCCAGGACGTGCAGTCCGTCGCGGATCTGCACGTCCTTGATCTCGCACAGGTAGCCGTCGATGTGCATCACGAACTCGTCGAACGCCGCGTCGTCCGGCTGCTCGTCGACGTGCAGGTCGTGGTGCAGCTCGGCGGCCTTCACCAGGGTCCAGATCTGGGCCCGGACGGCCGGGGCCTTCGCCGGGTCCAGATCCGACACGAGCGCGTACTCGTCGAGCAGTTGCTCCAGCTTGGCGAGATCGCCGTAGGTGTCCGCGCGGGCCATCGGCGGCACGAGGTGGTCGACGACCGTGGCGTGGCCGCGCCGCTTGGCCTGGGTGCCCTCGCCGGGGTCGTTGACGATGAAGGGGTAGACCAGGGGCAGGTCACCGAGGACGGCGTCCGGCGCGCAGCCCCCGCTCAGCCCGAGTCCCTTGCCCGGCAGCCACTCCATCGTGCCGTGCTTGCCCATGTGGACGATCGCGTCGGCGCCGAAGGAGTTCTCCAGCCAGCGGTAGGCCGCCATGTAGTGGTGCGACGGCGGCATGTCGGGGTCGTGGTAGATCGCGATGGGGTTCTCCCCGAAGCCGCGGGGCGGCTGGATCATCACGACGACGTTCCCGAACCGCAGGGAGGCGAGCACGATGTCGTCGCCGTCGACGTACAGCGAGCCCGGCGGCTCGCCCCACGCGTCGAGCATCGCGGCCCGCAGTTCCGGGTCGAGCGCGTCGAACCAGGAGCGGTAGCCGGCCAGCGGCACGCGCGCGGGCGCGGCGGCGAGCTGCTCCTCCGTCAGCCACTCGACGTCGTGGCCGCCCGCCTCGATGAGCCGGTGGATCAGCTCGTCGCCGTTGTCGGGGTAGTCGGTGAGCGCGTACCCGGCGTCCCGCAGGGCGTCGAGGACCCGTACCGCCGAGGCCGGGGTGTCGAGGCCGACCGCGTTGCCGACGCGCGAGTGCTTGGTCGGGTAGGCGGTGAAGACCAGTGCGAGCCTCTTCTCCGCGTTCGGCTTGTGCCGCAGCCGCGCGTGCCGTACGGCGATCCCGGCCACGCGCGCGGCACGCTCCGGGTCGGCGACGTACACGGGGACGTCGTCGGGGCCCTGCTCCTTGAAGGAGAACGGCACGGTGATCAGGCGCCCGTCGAACTCGGGGATCGCGACCTGCATCGCCGCGTCCATGGGGGACAGGGCGGCGTCGGACTCCTCCCAGGCGGCATGGGAGGAGGTGAGGCAGAGTCCCTGAAGCACGGGCACGTCCAGCTCGGCCAGTGCCCCGACGTCCCAGGACTCCTCGTCCCCGCCCGCGGAGGCCTGCGAGGCGTGGGTGCCGCCGGCGGCGAGCACGGTGGCGACCAGGGCGTCGGCGCGGCCGAGGAGCTCGTACAGCCCGGGGTCAGCGCCGCGCAGCGAACCGCAGTACACCGGCAGGGCGTTGGCGCCGTGCGCCTCGATCGCGTCGCACAGGGTGTCCACGAAGGCGGTGTTGCCGCTCAGTTCGTGGGCCCGGTAGAACAGCACGCCCACGGTCGGGCGGTCCGCGGCGGAGGGGCGGTCGCCGTGGACGCCGTACTCGGGCATCCGCTGCGGCTCGTCGAAGCCCTCCCCGGTGAGCAGCACCGTGTCGGACAGGAAGCGGGCGAGTTCGGCGAGGTTGCCGGGCCCGCCCTCGACGAGGTAGCGCAGCGCTTCCGCGACCACTCCGGCCGGCGCCGACGACTCGGCCATCAGCTCCGCGTCCGGCACGCTCTCCCCGCCGAGCAGCACGGTCGGGACGCCGGACGCCCGCAGCGCGTCGAGTCCGTCCTCCCAGGCCCTTCTGCCGCCGAGCAGGCGTACGACGGCGAGGTCCGCGCCGTCGAGCAGGGCGGGCAGTTCGGTGTCGACGTCGACCCGGGTCGGGTTGCCGATCCGGTACGCGGCGCCGGAGGCCCGCGCCGCCAGCAGATCGGTGTCGGCGGTCGACAACAACAACACTGTGCTCATGCGGGCGCTCCCGGTGGGATGAAGGGCAGTCCTTGCGGCGCGCCGGACTCGATGAGCCGCCACAGCGCGTCCGTGTCCGCGTGCTGTTCGATCAGGTCGCCGAGCTTGTCGAGCTGCTCCTCGCGCAGCGCGGCGAAGGAGGTGCCGGGGGCGGGGACGAAGCGGCGGCCCGCGGCGGCCGCCACCTCGCGCAGGAAGGCCCGCCGGAAGGCGTCCGACTCCAGCGAGCCGTGCCAGTGGGTGCCCCAGACGCCGCCCACCCGGCAGCCGTCCAGGAAGGGTTCGCCGCCGGTGACCTCGGCGACCCCGTGGTGGATCTCGTAGCCCTCGACCCGCTCGCCGAGCGCCTCGCCGACGGGCCGGGCGAGGGTCTTCTCGCGGGCGAACCGCACCCGCACGGGCAGCAGTCCGAGCCCGTCGACGTGCCCGCGGCGGCTCTCGACCTCGTCCTCGATGTGCTCGCCGAGGAGCTGGAAGCCGCCGCAGACGCCGAGCACCGGCCGGCCCTCGGCCGCGCGCCGGGCGAGCGCGTCCGCCAGGCCCCGCTCGCGCAGCCACTCCAGGGCGCGGACCGTGCCGCGGGTGCCCGGGACGACGACGAGGTCCGCGTCGGCGAGTTCCTCGGGCCGGTCCACGAACCGCACCACGACGCCCGGTTCGGCGGCCAGCGCGTCCACGTCGGTGAAGTTGGACATCAGCGGCACGGCGCAGACGGCGACCCGCAGGACGTCCTCGCCGAGCGGAGGGGCCACCGCGGACTCCCGGACCGCGCCCCGCAGGGAGACCCTCCCCCAAGCTCTCAACTGCGTTCGAGCAGGGGGGACCCCCATCCCGTCCTCCTCGTCGATGCCGAGTCCGTGCCGGAACGGCAGCACGCCGTAACTGCGCCGCCCGGTCAGCCCGTGCAGCATGTCCAGGCCCGGCTCCAGCAGCGAGACGTCCCCGCGGAACTTGTTGACCAGGAACCCGGCGACGAGCTCCTGGTCCTCGGGCGACAGCAGGGCGACGGTGCCGAAGAAGGAGGCGAAGACGCCGCCGCGGTCGATGTCGCCGACCACGAGCACGGGCAGCCGCGCGTTGCGGGCGATGCCCATGTTCACGATGTCGGTGCGGCGCAGGTTGATCTCGGCCGGGCTGCCGGCGCCCTCGCAGATCACCGCGTCGTACGTGCCGCGCAGTTCGGCGAGGCAGTCCAGCACCGTGCCCAGCAGGCGCTGCTGCCGCCCGCCGTGGTACCCGCGCGCGCTCAGCTCGCCGACGGGCCTGCCGAGCAGCACGACCTGGCTGCTCTGCTCGCCGCCCGGCTTGAGCAGCACGGGGTTCATCAGCGCGGTCGGCTCCACCCGGCACGCCTGGGCCTGCATGGCCTGCGCCCGCCCGATCTCGGCGCCCTCGCGCGTCACGAACGAGTTGAGGGACATGTTCTGCGCCTTGAACGGCGCGACCTTGACCCCCTGCCGCACCAGCCACCGGCAGATCCCGGCGGTGACGACGCTCTTCCCGGCGTCGGAGGTCGTACCGGCGACGAGCAGCCCGCCGTTCATCGCCCACGTCCCTTCGCGAGGACGGCGCGCATCGCGAACCGTCCGGCCACGCCGGCGCCCAGGGCGAGCAGGCCCACCCGGCGGGAGAGCCGTACCGCCCGTTCGATGTCACCCACCCGGACGGCGCGCCCCGGTCCGTTGAGCACCGGCCGGTGCTCAACGCGCCCCCCGTACGCGAGGGTGCCGCCGAGCCGCACTCCGAGCGCCCCGGCGAACGAGGCCTCGACCGGGCCGGCGTTGGGGCTCGGGTGCCGTCCGGCGTCGGCCCGCCAGGCACGGACGGCGCCGCGCGGATCGGGCCCGGCCGCGGCCGCCAGTACGGCGGTGAGCCGCGCCCCCGGCCACCCGGCGAGGTCGTCCAGGCGCGCGGAGGCCCAGCCGTAGCGCACGTGGCGCGGCGACTTGTGCCCGACCATGGCGTCCAGGGTGTTGACGGCCCGGAACCCGAGGAGCCCCGGCACCCCGGCGAGAGCCCCCCAGGTGAGGGCGCCCACCACGGCGTCGGAGGTGTTCTCGGCGACGGACTCCACGACGGCGCGGGCGATCCCGTCGGCGTCCAGGGCCTCGGGGTCCCGCCCGCACAGATGGGGCAGCCGCGTCCGGGCGGCCTCGACGTCCCCGGCCGCCAGGGCCCGCCCGACGGCCCGCGCCTCCCGGGCGAGCGAGGTCCCGCCGAGCACGGACCAGGTGGCGGCGGCGGTCAGGGCGGTGGAGGCGGTGGGGGAGCGGCGTACGGCGGACGCGGCGAGCGCGGCGCAGGCCACGGTGCCGCCCACGCACACGGCGGAGTGCAGCGCCCCCCAGCCCCGGTGGTCACGCCACAGCACGGATTCCACGGCGGCGGCGGCGCGGCCGAACGCGGCGACCGGATGCCCGCGGCGCGGATCGCCGAGGAGCAGGTCGCCGAGGAGGCCGGCGGCGGCGCCGTACGCGAAGACGCGGTCGGCACCCATCGCCTCAGCCGACCGCGGGGGCGGGCGGGACGTCGCTGGTGAACCTCGGATGGGAGCCGCGCATGGCGATATGTCCTCACTCAGGGTGTCCACGCCCTGGTTCGACGAGACCGGCGGCGAGAGTTCCTGGCTTCCGGGAAGTTCATTCCCCGGTGACAGTGGCGGGACCGCGCCGGATTCGCACCGGCTTCCTCTCCTGCTGCCGTACTTGGCGTGGGCAGTCCACCACGCCCCGCGAACACCCGTCAACTCGCCTTTGACCTGCACCGGGGGACTGAGATGAGGCCCACATCGGCCTGCGGCGGCACGGAAAAAGCCCGCCCGGTCCGCGCCGCCGAGGAGGGCGGTGCGGACCGGGCGGGCGACGAACTGCCCCGAGGCCGGGCGATGGCCGGGCCTGGGGTCAGGACTTGGCCATGATCAGGTAGATGCCGTAGGCCACGGCGGCGGCGCACGCCGCGAAGCAGACGTACGCGCCGGTGGCGGCGACCGCCCCGCCGCCGCTGCCCTCGGCGGCGGCCCGCTCGCGGCGGGACAGGCCCGCGATGCCGAGGGTGAACAGGGCCACCAGGCCCACCGTGACCGAGAGGCTCACGCCGATGACGGAGCCGATGGCTGCCCAGTCGATCTTCATGGTGATGTTCCTTCTGTAACCGGGTGCTCGGGGCTCAGACGGCGGCGGGCGGGTTCGCCCGGTCGGCGGAGGCGGAGGCCTGCGCCGGGACGGAGGCCGCGAGGGCGCCGGTCTCGGTCGCCACGGCGCCCACCGGGGGCGGGGTCACGGCGGCCATCGCCTGGGTCACCACGCCGGCCGGCTCGTCGGTGTGGTTGACGTTGGTGTGGTCGACGACCTCACGGCGCGACAGCTTCCAGATCACGGCGCTGGAGACCACCAGGAAGACGGCCACCACGGCGGTGCCCCAGTCGCCGAGGCCGGTGACGGCCTCCGCGCCGGCGCCCACGAGGGCCGCGGCCGGGAGGGTCAGCACCCAGGCCACGAGCATCCGGGTCGCGGTCGACCAGCGGACGACGCCGCCCTTGCGGCCGAGGCCCGCGCCCATCACCGAGCCGGAGACGACGTGGGTGGTGGAGAGGGAGAAGCCGAGGTGGGAGGAGGCCAGGATGGCGGTGGCCGCGCTGGTCTGGGCGGCGAAGCCCTGCTGCGGCTCCAGCTCGGTCAGGCCCTTGCCCATGGTGCGGATGATGCGCCAGCCGCCGATGTAGGTGCCGAGCGCGATGGCGAGACCCGCGGACAGGATGACCCAGGTGGGAGGGTTGGAACCCGGGGCGATGGCACCGCCGGCGATCAGGGCGAGGGTGATGACACCCATCGTCTTCTGCGCGTCGTTGGTGCCGTGGGCCAGCGAGACCAGGCCCGCGGAGGCGATCTGGCCCGCGCGGTGGCCCTTGTCGGCGGCCTTGCCGTTCGACTTCCCGCCCAGCGCGTAGCTCAGCCGGGTCGAGAGCATCGCCGCGAGGCCGGCGACCACCGGGGCGGCGACGGCGGGCAGCAGCACCTTGGTGACGAGCACGTCGCCGTGGACCGCGCCGAGGCCGGCCGAGGCGACGGCGGCGCCGATCAGGCCGCCCATCAGGGCGTGCGAGGAACTGGACGGGAGACCGACGAGCCAGGTCACCAGGTTCCAGAGGATCGCGCCGACCAGGGCGGCGAAGATGACCTCGGGACGGATGCCGGTCTCGTCGACGAGACCCTTGGAGATCGTGTTCGCGACCTCCACGGAGAGGAAGGCGCCCACCAGGTTGAGCGCGGCGGACAGAGCCACCGCGACCTTGGGCTTGAGTGCACCGGTGGAGATGGTCGTGGCCATCGCGTTGGCGGTGTCGTGGAAACCGTTCGTGAAATCGAACGCGAGTGCGGTTATTACCACAATCGCGAGGATCAGCGAGAAGCTTTCCATTTACCCAGGCAATCGTTCGAGGTCATTGGCTGGTCGAACGTACGTAACCAGGGTGAACGGAAGATGAACTGAGACGGTCCTCAGGGTGTCCGTAAAAGAGGGTCCGCGCTCCACCGTACGCCGCGTGCCGGGGAGGGGATTCCGGCCATCCCGGCCGGGCGGGCCGCCGCCTGGCAGGATCGCGTCATGGCTGAGCAGAAGCGGGACCAGGGGAAGGGGAGGGGCGTGCGTGCCGAGGAGGCCCGCGCCTGGGAGGCGCTGGTCGCCACCGCCCGCCGCACGGCGGCCGAGGGCCTGGTCGTCGGCACCTCCGGCAACGTGTCGGTGCGCGTCGGGGACACCGTGCTGGTCACCCCGTCGGGCGTGCCCTACGACCGGCTCACGCCGGACGACGTGACCGGTGTCGGCCTCGACGGCCGGCAGGTGCTCGGCACCCTGGTGCCGACCAGTGAACTGCCCCTGCACCTCGCGATCCACCGCACCACCGACGCGGGCGCGGTCGTCCACACCCACGCCGTGCACGCCACCGCCGTCTCGACGCTCGTGACCGAGCTGCCCCTGATCCACTACATGGCCGGCGCCCTCGGCGGCCCCGTCCGGGTCGCCCCCTACGCGACCTACGGCACCGAGGAACTGGCCGAAAACATGCTGCGCGCCCTCGACGGCCGTTCCGGCTGCCTGCTCCAGAACCACGGCACCGTCACCCACGGCGCCACCCTCGACCAGGCCTACGACCGCACCGCCCAGCTGGAATGGATGTGCCGTCTGTGGCTGACCGCGTCCTCCGTGCCGGGACTGGCCCCCTCCCTGCTGTCACCGGAGCAACTGGCACAGGCGCAGGAGCGGCTGCGGGGGTACGGACAGCGGAGGTAGGCCCTCGCAGGGATGAAAGCCGCTGTTTCCTGGAACCCGCAGGACATGTCACCCCGACCCTTCCTCCCGCTGGCCGGTGGCCCGGCGCGCCAGGACACTGGACCCGTGCGCTCAGTCAAAGCGACGGCCGCGGCCGTCACCGTGGCCCTGGCGGCCGGCGCGGCCGGCATCGCCGCCGGGCGGCTCGCCAGCGACGCCGCGCTCAAGGCGCCCCCGGGCCGACCGCTGCCCACCGAGCCGCGGCTCACCGTGCACGGCACGGCGCCGGGCCGGATCACCCTCACCCGCGACCTCGCCTCCCTGCGCCCCGGCATCTACGGCCTGTCCGGCGACGGCTCGCACGCCGTCGTCGGCCCGGTGCTGCCGACCGCACCGCACCGCGCCGACGCCGTCGTGCGCCGCCTGGAACGCGTCACCCACGGCACCCTGCGCACCCACGACAAGGTCTGGCTCACCCCGAACGTGCACGTCGGCAACCCGGACTCCGCCCTCGGCCTCGACCACGCCGACATCGACGTCCCCGGCGAACTCGGCCCCCTCCCCGCGTGGTTCGTGCCCGGCGTCCGCGACACCTGGGTCATCACGGTGCACGGCCTGGGCGCCACCCGCGAACTCCCCATGAACCTCATGGGCTTCCTGCACCGCCGCCGCTTCCCGGTGCTCGACATCGCCTACCGCGGCGACCTCGGCGCGCCCCGCTCCCCGGACGGCCTCAACCACCTCGGCGAGACCGAGTGGCGCGACCTGGACGCGGCGATCCGCTACGCCGTCCGGTACGGCGCCGAGCGCGTCATCCTGTACGGCTGGTCCACCGGCGCCACCATGGCCCTGCGCGCCGCGGCCCACTCGGGCCTGCGCGACCGCGTCTCCGGGCTGGTGCTGGACTCGCCGGTGCTCGACTGGGAGGCGACGCTGCGGGCCCTGGCCACCGCGCGGCACACCCCGGCCGCGCTGCTGCCGCTCGCGGTGCGCGCCGCCCAGGGGCGCACCGGGCTCTCCGGCGACCGCCGCGCCGACGTGACCGACCCGGCCCGGCTCGAGGTGCCGACGATGATCTTCCACGGCCCGGACGACACCGTGGCCCCCTGGCAGCCCTCCCGCCGCCTCGCCGCCCGCCGCCCCGACCTCGTCACCCTGCAGACGGTCTCCCAGGCCCCGCACGGCGCCATGTGGAACGCCGACCCGGAGGGCTACGAGGAGGCGCTGCGGCGCTTCCTGACGCCCCTCATGTGACAGGTCCTGACCTCTTCTCATGTGACATGGGCCACCAACTCCCGCCCGGGCGTTCCCGGTCCGGCGGAGCGGCGGACGCGTCAGGAGCACGGGCAGGCGGTCGGCGAACGGGAGAGGCTTCGGCGAGCGGGAGAGGCGCCGGCGAGCGGGAGAGGCCGCCGGAGGCCCGCCCGCCCGCAGGGGGCCGCGCTGCCCGTGCACCGGCGGCTGCGCGGGCGTGGACGACGAGTGGGGACGGTGTGCCCGGAGTGTGGACGCGGGGCGCGCGGGGGCGTCCCGGCGGCTGTCCGCGCGGCGGTCCCGGCGGTTCCGTTCCGGGGCGTACCGCTGGCTTGATCACGCCTCGTCGGGCCCGGTGAGACCGGGTGCGTTGGCCATCCCCGTCGCCCCTGGTGACATTCCGTTTGGGTTTTCGGACCGTCAACCGGAAGACTGCACCCGTGACGTCCCGTATCCCGCGCGACTCAAGGCTTCGACTCGTCCGCCCGCGGCCCCTGGCCGCCGCCCCCCGAGCCGTGAACCAGCGGCGCACGCGCCGCCCCGCACCGCGCCCCCCGGAGGGCACCCCGGCACCCGCCGAGCTGGCCGGAATGGCACGCTCCCGCCTGGCGGGAGCGGCCCGCGTCGCCCGCTGGGCCGACGCCGCCCTCGGCCCCGGCCGGGACGGCGCCACCACGGACGGCAGGGCCGCCCTCTCCGACGCGACCGCCGAACGGGCGGCCCGCGAGCTGGGGCTGACCGCGGTTCAGGTCCGCGCCGAGTGGGACACCGCCCGCCTGGCCGGCCTGGTCGAGGTGCACGGCGACAGCGCCCGCCCCGGCTGGCGGCTGCGCGCCTGGGACCGGGACGACAGTGCCGTCCTGCGCGGCTGGGTGGCCTTCTTCGACGCCTGGTCGCTGGCCTGCCCGGAACCCGGGGACCACGAGGCCGCCGCCGTCGCGGAGGTCGTCTCGGCCATGCCGCAGGTGCTCTCCCTCCTGCAGCTCTCCGCCGGGCCCGTGCCCGTCGAGCAGCTTCTGGACCTGCTCCGGCAGCGGGTCACCGAACTGCGCACCGAGCGCTGCGAGATCCCCTTCGGACCGCAGCCGGTGCCCGCCGGGACCGTGGGCACCGCGGCGCCGGACGCCCCGGAGCCCGCCGCCGCGGAGCCGGCCGAGGACGCCCTCCTCGCCCCGCTCCTGGACTGGGCCCTGCGCGCCCTCGCCGCCGTGGGCGCCCTCACCTACGGCGACGGGCAGGCCACGCTCACCCCGCTCGGCAGCTGGGCCGTCTGGGTCAAGCTGGAGCAGATCTGCGTCGCCGCCCAGAGCCCCGCCGGGAACATCGAGCAGTCCGCGGAGAACATGCTGCGCGGCTGCGCCCAGCTGCGCCCGAACGCGGCCCGTGCGGAGTACCGCGCCTGGCTGGCCGCGCGCCCCGTCGGCAGCGCCGTCACCGGACTGCTCGACGCCGCCCGCGGCGAGGACGCCCTGCTGCGCGGCCTCGCCTTCGAGGCCCTGCGGGTCGTCGGCGGCCCGGCCGAGCCCGACGTCCGGGCCGTGCTCGACGAGCCGGCGCTGCGGCCGTACGCCCTGCTGTGGCTGGCGGAGCACGACGGCGTCGACCCGGAGGACGCCCACGAGGTGCTCACCCGGGAGGAGGCCACCTGGCTGTGGGTGGACACCGCCGCCGCCGTCGCCGACCACGGCGAGGCCCCGATGCTGGTCCGCCACCTGGAGTCCGCGCTCCAGCCCACCGTGCCCGCGCTGCTCGACGAGGTGCGCGCCGTCGGCCATCCGCGCACCGTGCAGGTGCTGGTCGCCCTCGCCGCCGCCCACCCGGACCCGGCCCTGGCGAAGGCCGTCCGCCGGGCCGCCTTCCAGGTGCACACCTGGGGCAGCTGAGGACTCCGCCCCGGGACGGCGCACCCGGGCCCGGCATCACGGCGGGTCCCGGGCCCGGACGCTCCCGGGCCCGGTACCCGGCCCGGCTCAGTCCCCCAGGCGCGGGGCGTACGTGCCGAAGCTCCAGATGTTGCCCTCGGCGTCCCGGGCCATGTAGTCCCGCGACCCGTAGTCCTGGTCCGTCGGGGGCACGAGGATCTCCACGCCGTGCTCCACCGCGCGCCGGTGGTGGGCGTCCACGTCGTCCACGACGATGTAGACCCCCGCCGGTCCGGCGCCGTGCATCGCCTCGTCGAAGCGGCCTCCGCGGCCCCGCGAGCCGAGCGTCACCGCGCCGTTGCCCAGCGCCAGCTCGGCGTGCTGGATCAGGCCGTCCTCGCCCTCGTACACCGTCAGTGCCGTGAAGCCGAAGGCGTCCGTGAGCTGCTTGAGGGCCGCCTCGGCATCCGTGTAGAGCAGCGTCGGGTAGATGCTCGGGCGTCCGCCGACCGTTTCCGCCATGCCGATCACTCCCTCGTGCGTCGGTGCGGGCCGCGGAATTCCGGCCCACGGCGCAGTCTCGCAGCGGACACCGACACCGCCCCGTCCCCGACACCGGCGCGCGGGACGGGCACGCGCGCACCCGAAGACCCCGGAAAAGCCCTTGCGCCGCCCCGTTAGACTGCTTCCCATGGCCATTCTCCTCGCGCATTAGACGGCGGGAACGCCCTCAGCCGACCGCCCGCCAATCCCAGTCCGCCCTGGAGTATGTCCGTGATCACCGCCTCCGGTATCGAGTTGCGCGCCGGTGCCCGCATCCTCATCGAGAACGCCACCTTCCGCGTCGCCAAGGGCGACCGCATCGGCCTGGTCGGCCGCAACGGCGCCGGCAAGACCACCCTCACCAAGTGCCTGGCCGGCGAGGGCCTCCCGGCCGGCGGCACGATCACCCGCTCCGGCGAGGTCGGCTACCTCCCGCAGGACCCGCGCACCGGCGACCTCGACATGCTCGCCCGCGACCGCATCCTCTCCGCGCGCGGTCTCGACGTGCTGATCCGCAAGATGCGCGACAACGAGCAGCGCATCGCCACCGGCAAGGGCGCCACCCGCGACAAGGCGATGAAGCAGTACGAGCGCCAGGAGACGGAGTTCCTCACCAAGGGCGGATACGCCGCCGAGGCCGAGGCCGCCACCATCGCCGCCGCGCTCAACCTGCCCGACCGGGTGCTCGGCCAGCCCCTGCACACCCTCTCCGGCGGTCAGCGCCGCCGTATCGAGCTGGCCCGAATCCTGTTCTCCGACGCGGACACCCTGCTGCTCGACGAGCCGACCAACCACCTCGACGCGGACTCGATCGTCTGGCTGCGCGACTACCTGAAGACCTACCGCGGCGGCTTCATCGTCATCTCCCACGACGTCGACCTGGTCGAGACGGTCGTCAACAAGGTGTTCTACCTGGACGCCAACCGCTCCCAGATCGACGTCTACAACATGGGCTGGAAGCTCTACCAGCAGCAGCGCGAGGCCGACGAGAAGCGCCGCAAGCGGGAGCGGGCCAACGCCGAGAAGAAGGCCTCCGCGCTCAACGCGCAGGCCGACAAGATGCGCGCCAAGGCCACCAAGACGGTCGCCGCGCAGAACATGGCCCGCCGCGCGGACAAGCTGCTCGCCGGTCTGGAGGCCGTGCGCCAGAGCGACAAGGTCGCCAAGCTCCGCTTCCCCGAGCCCGCGCCCTGCGGCCGGACCCCGCTGATGGCCGAGGGCCTGTCGAAGTCGTACGGCTCCCTGGAGATCTTCACCGACGTCGACCTGGCCGTCGACAAGGGCTCCCGCGTCGTCATCCTCGGTCTGAACGGCGCCGGCAAGACCACCCTGCTGCGCCTGCTCGGCGGCGTGGAGCAGCCCGACACCGGCGCGGTCGTCCCCGGCCACGGCCTCAAGCTCGGCTACTACGCCCAGGAGCACGAGACCCTCGACCCGGAGCGCACGGTCCTGGAGAACATGCGCTCGGCCGCCCCCGACATGGACCTCGTCGAGGTCCGCAAGGTGCTGGGCTCCTTCCTGTTCTCCGGCGACGACGTCGACAAGCCGGCGGGCGTCCTCTCCGGCGGCGAGAAGACCCGCCTCGCCCTCGCCACCCTCGTCGTCTCCTCGGCGAACGTGCTGCTGCTCGACGAGCCCACCAACAACCTCGACCCCGCCAGCCGCGAGGAGATCCTCGGCGCGCTGCGCACCTACAAGGGCGCGGTCGTCCTCGTCACGCACGACGAGGGCGCCGTGGAGGCGCTTCAGCCGGAGCGGATCATCCTGCTCCCCGACGGCGTCGAGGACCTGTGGGGCGCCGGCTACGCGGACCTCGTGGCCCTCGCCTGAGCCCGCCCGCGGGGCTGATCCACTGCCGGTGGATCATTCGGCCCATCGGTGATCCATCATCTGTGTGAGATCTCCTCGTACCGCGGTGTGTCCTGCATCGATTTCCCGGCCGAGCCCTTATCTCCCAAGGGTTCGGCCGCCGCGCGCCGCTGACCTGGCACTTCGCGGAACAACCCGTTCGGCGGTACGCGCGGCCGTGTGCGGAATGGGCAATTCCGTATGTGGGGACGCACTCCCGTCGTCACAAGCCTGTCCCACGGACCTTGCCGAATGGGTGGCCATCACGCCCCGGAGGGGTGATCATGAGGAGACCAGAGCGCACTTCCCATGAGGAGGCACGGGTGGCCGAGACTCTGAAGAAGGGCAGCCGGGTGACCGGCGCCGCGCGCGACAAGCTCGCGGCAGACCTGAAGAAGAAGTACGACGCCGGTGCGAGCATTCGGGCGTTGGCCGAGGAGACCGGCCGCTCGTATGGCTTCGTCCACCGGATGCTCAGCGAATCGGGCGTCACGCTCCGTGGGCGTGGCGGGGCGACGCGGGGCAAGAAGGCCACGTCGGCCTGACCTCGGGCGGCCCATCGGCTTCGATGGTGGCCACCCGGTCGGTCACGTGATCGGCCGGGTGGTTACTGTGCAGTCACTTAGGATGCCTCGCACGGCATCCCCGTTGACCGCACCCATCGGAGGCGCCCCATGGCTTCGCCCGAGCACGACCTCGATCCGGTACTCGACAAGGACGGCGTACGGCTCACCGTCGACGACGCGATCGCCACGGTGACGCTGACCAACCCGGCCAAGCGCAACGCGCAGAGCCCCGCTCTGTGGCGGGCGCTCACCGAGGCCGGGCGGCTGCTGCCGGGCTCCGTCCGCGTCGTGCTGCTGCGGGCCGAGGGCAAGTCGTTCTCGGCCGGGCTGGACCGGCAGGCGTTCACGCCGGAGGGCTTCGACGGCGAGCCGTCGTTCATCGACCTCGCGCGCGGCAGCGACGCGGAGCTCGACGCGACCATCGCCGAGTACCAGGAGGCGTTCACCTGGTGGCGGCGCAACGACATCGTGTCCGTCGCGGCGGTCCAGGGGCACGCCATCGGCGCGGGCTTCCAGCTGGCGCTGGCCTGTGACCTGCGCGTGGTCGCCGACGACGTGCAGTTCGCCATGCGCGAGACCAGCCTCGGGCTGGTGCCGGACCTCACCGGCACGCATCCGCTGGTGGGTCTCGTCGGGTACGCCCGTGCCCTGGAGATCTGCGTGACCGGCCGGTTCGTGACCGCCGAGGAGGCGGTGCACACCGGGCTGGCGAACCTCGCCGTGCCCGCCGACCAGCTCGACGGCACGGTACGGGACCTGGCCGCGGCGCTCCTCGCCGCGCCCCGGGACGCGGTGATCGAGACCAAGACGCTGCTGCGCGGCGCCCAGGAGCGTACGTACGAGGAACAGCGCACCGCCGAGCGCGCCTCCCAGGCCCGCAGGCTGCGGGACCTGGCCGGCGCCGGCGAGTGACCTCGCGCTGAACGCCGCCCGCGCGAGGCGACGGCCACCGCGGGCGTGCTGCCGGCCGGCATGTCAGCTGTGTCCCTCATGTGTCCCTCGCGCGGGTGGTTTCTCAGTCGATCGCGGTGACCAGTACGGCCACGCTCGGGTGATCCGGCAGCGCCTCCGCGACGGCCGCGCGGACCTGCCGGGCCACCTCCACGGCCCGCTGATCGGCGCGGAGCGCCACCTCCACCCGCACATGCCGGTGCGGCAGCGCGGCCGCCGCCCGCCGTTCCTCGATGTGCACCGGCCGGCCCGTTCCGCCGAGCGCGCCGGTCAGCCGCGACACACCCGGGACGGCCAGCACGGCCCCGGACACCCGGGCCACGTCGGTGCCCGCGGGACCCTCGCCGCTCCCCGGGCTATCGGCACCTCCGGCCTCTGCCGTGCCTTCGGCCTCTCCCGCCTCTCCGGCACCTCCGCCGCCGCGGATCCCTTCGGCCCCTCCGCCGCCCTCGGCCGCGCGGCCGGTGGCGGCCGGGCCGCCGGCCCCCTGGACCTGCTCGGTCCCCTCGAAGCCCGCAGTCCCCTCGGCCTCCCCGGTGTCCCCGGTCAGCAGAGCCGTCACCCGCAGGTCGACCTCGGTCACCGTCAGGCCCAGGGCCCGTGCCGCGGCCGTCGCCAGGGTCTCCCGCAGGCGGGCCGCCGTGGTGGGCAGCGGCTCGTCCGCCGTCGCGGCGAAGTCCGCGGACACGCGCAGGTCGCCGGGGGGCAGCGCGCTCGGCGGAGCGGGGACGGCCGGGTCACGGGCGCTCGCCGGGTCGGCCAGGGTGATGCGCAGGGTTCCCAGGCGTACCCCCGGTGTGCGCCCGGCCGCCCGCCGCAGTACGGCCTCGGCCGCCCGCTCCACGATCCACGCGCCGTCGTTCGGGCCGCCCAGCGGCAGGATCCTGCCGAGCGCCAACTGGTGCCGAACCGTCCGCGTCCATCCGTCCGCCGTCATTGCTCCAGCCTGCCGCATCGCGGGCGCGCGACACGGCAAGGCCACTTACGGTGGTGGGGGGACGACCGAAAGGGGCGTACGGCGATGACCGATATGACGGATCCGAACCGGGCGCGCACGGCCGAGGGCGGGACGGACGTGCCGGAGACGAGTGCGGCCCGCAAGGGCCAGGCGACGCGCCGCGGCTTGGGCGACCCCGGCAGCCGGGGGCGCACCACCATCGCCGACGGCGTGGTGGAGAAGATCGCCGGCCTCGCCGCGCGCGACGTGCTGGGCGTGCACGCCATGGGCAGCGGTATCTCGCGGACCTTCGGGGCCGTGCGGGACCGGGTGCCGGGCGGCGCGAAGTCGGTGACCCGGGGCGTGAAGGCCGAGGTCGGCGAGGTGCAGACCGCGCTCGACCTGGAGATCGTCGTCGACTACGGCGTGTCGATCACCGACGTGGCGCGCGACGTCCGGGAGAACGTGATCGCGGCCGTGGAGCGCATGACGGGCCTGGAGGTGGTCGAGGTCAACATCGCCGTGAGCGATGTGAAGCTTCCCGAGGAAGAGGAGGAGGAGCCGGAGCCGCGGATCCAGTGACGGCCCCGGTGACCGCTGCGGTGTCACCCCGATGGAGGCACGCCTCCCCGGAACGCACCGAACGCACGCACGACCCCCGACGGCAGAGGAGCTGAGGAGCGCACCATGAGCATGGCCGTGGTCGGCATGATCGCCGGCCTGGCATTGGGCTTCGCCGGGTACTTCGGCGGGTTCGGTGCCTTTCTGCTGGTGGCGGCCCTGGGGGCCGTCGGGTTCGTCGTCGGCCGGTTCCTGGAGGGGGACCTGGAGCTCGGCGACTTCTTCCGCTCCCGTGACAACCGCCGGCGGTGAACTCCGTGAGCGGCGGGGCGGGTGAGCTGCGCGAACCCCCGGCCGCCGGATCCCCCACCCCCCGATCCGCCGCCGGGCCGCCGGGCTCCGTCGCGCCGGGGGAGCGGGGCGCGCTCCGCATCGCCGACCGGGTCGTCGCGAAGATCGCCGCGCAGGCCGCCCGCGAGGCGCTCGGCCCGCTGCCCCCGGACGTCGCGCCCCCGCACGCCATGGTGGCCGTGCACCACGACGCCGCGCACATCCACATCCACCTCGACCTCGCCTATCCGTGCGACGTCGGCGGCCGGTGCCGCGCGGTGCGTCGACAAGTGGAAGAGCGGGTAGCCGCGTTGGTGGGAATGCGGGTGCCGGAGGTCGCCGTCCGCGTGGAGCGGCTGCACCGGGTGCCCGCGCACGGCGCGGTACAGGGGAGGACGCGATGAGCGAGCCCTGGGGCTCCGAGAACACCACCAGGCCCCTGCCGGTCCTGGAGAAGGCGGCGGACGCCGGACCGGGCGGGGCGGCGGCACCGGACGCGCACGATCCCGGGCCGGTCCTCGACGGGCGGGACGGAGGCGGCCGCCGCTTCTGGTCGGCCCGCCGGATCCCCGCGGGCGTCGTCGCCGCGCTGCTGCTGATCGTCGCCGCCGCTTCCCTGTACGACATCGCCGCCGTGCGCGCCCACCGTCCCGCCATGGGCTGGCGCCGCGAGCTGGCCCGGCAGCTCGCCGCGCGGCCCCTGGACGACACCTGGGTGCTGGTCGGCGCCGGCGTCGCCGCGGTCCTCGGGCTGTGGCTGATCGTGCTGGCGCTCACCCCGGGGCTGCGGCGGCTCCTGCCGATGCGGCGCACGCACGCCGACGTCCGCGCGGGGCTGCACCGGCAGGCGGCCGCCATGGCGCTGCGCGACCGGGCCATGGAGATCGCCGGCGTGCAGTCCGCCCGCGTCCGGCTGCACCGGCGCAGGGCCGACGTGCGTGCGGTCGCGCACTTCCGCGAACTCGAAGACGTACGGGCCGATTTGGACACCGTGCTCACCGAGGCGGTCGCGGGGCTGGGGCTGGCCCGGCCGCCGGCGCTGACGGTGCGCGTCGCCCGGCCCGGACGGAAGGGGTGAGGACCGTGATCGGAGTCGTCAACCGGGTACTGATCGGGCTCGTCGGGCTGGTGCTGCTCGTGGTCGGCGGCTCGGTGCTCGCCGTGGGGCTGGGAGTGCGTCCGCCCGCGTGGTGGATCCACGGCGGTCGGCACGACGTGCTGCTGAGCACCGCCGAACGGACCAGGTGGCGGGAGACCGGCTGGTGGTGGCCGACCGTCATCGCGGCGCTGGCCGTGCTCGTGCTGCTCGCCCTGTGGTGGCTGACGGCGGTGCTGCGCCGGCGCCGGCTCGCCGAGGTCCTCGTCGACACCGGCGACGGCGAGGGCGCGCTGCTGCGGGGGCGGGCCCTGGAAGGCGTCCTGGCCGCGGACGCGGAGGCGATGGACGGGGTCGAACGGGCCCACGTCCGCCTCACCGGCCGCCGGGACGCCCCCGCGGCCCGGCTACGGCTCCTGCTGGAGCCCCACGTGGATCCGGGGACGGCCCTGTACGAGCTGACGGACGGGGCGCTGGCCCGAGCGCGGGACTCGGCGGAACTCGCGTCCCTGCCGGCCGAGGTGCGGCTGCTGGGCGTCAAGCACCGCGCGGAGCGGGTGAGCTGACGGCGGCGGGGAGGCACGCGCCCGCGTCGTTCTGCCTCCCCCTGCCCGCGGTTTTCCTCTCACGGCCCGCCGTGCCGGGCCCGCCGCTCGTCGGCACCCCTCGCCCCGCCGTGGAACGCGCTGGGAACGTGGCCGCCCGTGGGAAGCGTCGCCCCGGGAAGGCGGCCGCCCGTGGGACGCGTCCCCGCCGCGCTCAGAACCCGTGCCGCATCCCGCCGTCCACCGGGAGCATCACGCCGGTCAGATACGAGGCGGCCGGGGACAGCAGGAACGCCGCCGTCCGCCCGAACTCCTCCGGCGTCCCGTACCGGCGCAGCGGAATCCGCGCCTCGTTCGCCGCCCGCGTCGCCTCCGGGTCCGCCGACAGCCCGTCCAGCTCGCGCACCCGGTCCGTGTCGATGCGGGCCGGAAGCAGGCCGACGACCCGGATGCCGCGCGGGCCCAGCTCGTCCGCCAGCGACTTGGCGAACCCGGCGAGACCGGGACGCAGCCCGTTGGAGATGGTCAGCCCCGGGATCGGCTCGTGCACCGAACCGGACAGCACGAACCCGATGACACCGCCCGCCTCCAGCTCCGCGGCGGCCGCGCGGGCCAGCCGCACCGCGCCCAGGAACACGGACTCGAACGCCGCCTGCCACTGCTCGTCGGTGTTGTCGGCGACGAAGCCGGGCGGCGGACCGCCCACGCTGACGAGGACGCCGTCGAAGCCGCCGAAGTGCTCCCGGGCCGCCGCGATCAGGCGGGCGGCGGCCTCCGGTTCCGCGTTGTCCACGGCCATTCCGACGGCGCCCGCGCCCAGCTCGGCCGCCGCGTCCGCGACTCGCCGCTCGTCCCGCCCCGTGATGACCACCTTCGCCCCGTCGGCGACGAGCTCACGGGCGGCCGCGTTGCCCAGTCCGCGCGTGGCCCCGGTGACGACGTACACCCGGTCCTTCAGTCCAAGATCCATGGCTCCTATCCTGCCTCCTCACTCCCGTACAGGGCGAGGGCGGTGTTCACCAGGCCGATGTGGCTGAACGCCTGCGGGAAGTTGCCGAGCTGACGGCCGGCCACGGGGTCGTACTCCTCCGACAGCAGGCCGACGTCGTTGGCGAGGCCGGTCAGCCGTTCGAACAGCTCCCGCGCCTCCTTCGTGCGCCCGGTCAGGTGCAGCGCGTCCGCCAGCCAGAACGAGCAGACCAGGAAGGTGCCCTCACCGCCCGGCAGCCCGTCGACGGCCGTCGCGTCGGCGCTGTAGCGGCGCACCAGGTCCCTCTCGCCGAGCTCGGCGCGGACCGCGTCGACGGTGCCGATCACCCGGGGGTCGTCCGGCGGCAGGAAGCCCACCCGCGGGATCAGCAGCAGGGCGGCGTCCAGCTCGGCGGAGCCGTAGGACTGGGTGAACGTGTTGCGGTCGGGGTCGTAGCCCTTCGCGCACACCTCGCGGTGCACCTCGTCCCGCAGGGCGCGCCAGCCGTCCAGGTCCCCCGGCAGCCCCGGGTCCTCCTCCATCGCGCGCACCGCGCGGTCGGCGGCCACCCACACCATGACCTTCGAGTGCACGAAGTGCCGCCGCCCGCCGCGCACCTCCCACAGCCCCTCGTCGGGCTGCCGCCACGCCTCGCGCAGGAACTCGAGCAGCGCGCACTGCAGGGACCACACGTCCGGCTTGGCGGACAGGCCCGAGTGCCGGGCCAGCGCCAGCGAGTCCATGACCTCGCCGTACACGTCGAGCTGGCGCTGGGTCACGGCCTCGTTGCCGATCCGCACGGGCGTCGACCCGGCGAAGCCGGACAGCCACGGCAGCTCGAACTCCGGCAGCCGGCGCTCGCCCGCCACCCCGTACATGATCTGGAGGTCGGCCGGGTCGCCCGCCACCGCGCGCAGCAGCCAGTCGCGCCACGACTCGGCCTCCTGCCGGTATCCGGCCGACAGCAGCGCGCCGAGCGTGAGCGTGGAGTCGCGCAGCCAGCAGTAGCGGTAGTCCCAGTTGCGCACCCCGCCCACCTCCTCGGGCAGGGAGGTGGTGGCGGCGGCGACCACGCCGCCGGTCGGCTTGTAGGTGAGGGCCTTGAGGGTGATAAGGGAGCGGACCACCAGGTCCCGGTGCGGGCCGTCGTAGCGGCAGTGGGCCGCCCACGCCCGCCAGTCCTCGACGCTGTGCGCGAGCGACTCGAAGGGGTCGACCAGCGGCGGGCGCGGCTCGTGCGAGGGGTGCCAGGTCAGCACGAACGCCACCTTCTCCCCGGCGGCCACGGTGAACTCCGCGTGCGTGCCGAAGCCCTCCCCCCAGGTGGGCACCTCCGGCTCGCTGCGCAGCCACGCCGAGTCCGGTCCCGCGACGGCGACCCGGTGGCCGTCGGTGCGGCGCACCCACGGCACGATCGAGCCGTAGTCGAAGCGCAGCCGGAGCGTGCTGTGCACGGTCACCCGGCCGCTGAGGCCCTCCACGATGCGGACCAGGTCGGGGGCGCGGTCGCGCTGCGGCATCAGGTCGGTGACCCGGACCGACCCCTCCGGGGTGTCCCACTCGGTGTCGAGGACGAGCGTGTCCTCGCGGTAGGCGCGGCGGGTGCAGGGGCCGGTGACGCCCTTCGGGGCGATGCGCCAGTGGCCGTTGTCCTCGTCGCCGAGCAGCCTGGCGAAGCAGGCGCCGGAGTCGAAGCGGGGCAGGCAGAGCCAGTCGACGGAACCGTCCCGGCCCACCAGGGCGGCGGTCTGCTCGTCACCGACGATCGCGTAGTCCTCTATCCGTGGCTGCACGGATGCCGGATGCCCGGCCGGAGGAGAAGGCAATCAGCGCGGTGGCGATCGGGGGAAGCGGCGGTCAGACCGCGGCCGCCTCCGTGTCCGTGGCGGACCGCTGGGCCTCCGCTGCCGCCTCCGCGCGTTCCCTGGCCTCGCGCCGGGCCAGGATCACCCAGCCGACCGGGACGCACGCCGCGAAAAGCCACCACTGGATGGCGTAGGCCAGGTGCGGCCCGATGTCGTTGTGCTCGGGGTCGGGGAGCAGTTCGGGGCCGCCGCTCCGGGGCGCGGGGGAGGTCAGCTCGACGTAGCCGCCGAGGACCTGCTTGCCGAGCCGCTGCGCCTGCTGCCCGCTGCTGATCAGCATCACCTGGCGGTCGGGCAGGCCCCTGACGTTCTTGATGCCGCTCTGCGCGGTCGTCTCGTCCGGCATCAGACGCCCGGTGACGGTGGTCTCGCCCCGCACGGGCGCCGGGATGCTCGGGAACGCGGTCTGTGCGCCGTTCGCCGGGATCCAGCCCCGGTTGACCATGAGGACCCGGCCGTCGTCGAGGACGAAGGGGGTCAGGACGTGGTAGCCGACCTCGCCGTCCGCGTTGGTGCGACGGCGTACGACCTCTTCGTCCGCGGTGTCGAAGTGCCCCTTAGCGGTGACCCGGCGGTACAGGTCCGAGTGCTTCACCTCGGCACCGGGCGAGGTCAGCGACTCGGCCGGCACGGGCCGGGACGCCAGCGAGTCGGCGATCACCTGGTTCAGCGCGACCTTGTGCTCGTGGCGGTGCAGCTGCCAGAAGCCCAGCCGGATCATCGTCGGGATCAGCGCGATCGCGACGATCGTGAGGATCACCCACTGGCGGGTCAGGACGAAGCGGTACACCCCACGACCGTACCTCTCGGGCCGTGGGGTGTTTTCGGCAGGGGTGTCCCTCGGAGGGGGCTCAGGCGTGGTCGACGATCCCGACCCTCCCTTCGGCGCGGGCGCAGTGGGCGCCGCAGTAGAAGTGGCCCTCGACCTCGACGCCCTGGCCGATGATCTGGACACGACAGTGCTCGCAGATCGGTGCCATGCGGTGGATCGCGCAGGAGAAGCAGTCGAAGACGTGCACCGCGCCCTGGGCGTGCACCTCGAAGGTCATGCCGTAGTCATTGCCGCATACTTCGCATCTCGCCATGGGGCACAGCGTGAGCGCCGACCGCCGCGCGGGCGAGCGGGCGGCGGGCGAGTCGCCCGGCAATCACCCATCCGTACGGTCCGCGCCTCGCCGGCCCCCGCCGCCCTCCGCGGGCTCGACGTCCCGCAGCAGCTGGCCGAAGGCCGCCTCGTCCACCACCGGGGTGCCGTACTGCCGGGCCCTGGCCGCCTTGGACGTCCCGGAGTCCGGATCGTTGGTGACGAGCAGGCTGGTCAGCCGGGACAGGCTGGTCGCCACGTGCAGCCCGGCCTCGGTCGCGCGGTCCTCCAGCAGCTCGCGGTCGACCGAGGTGTCACCGGAGAACGCCACCCGCATCCCCTGCACGAGCCGCCCGCCCTCCTCGTACCGCCCCGGGTTGGGGTAGGGGCAGGCGGGCCTCCTGCGGGCGGCGCGCCAACTGCCCGGCCGGTACCCGCCGTAGCCGCCCGTCTGCTGGCGCGGCACGGGCCGGTCCGTCCACTCCGTCAGCGGCAGGCACTCCAGCAGCGGCAGCCGTACGCCGCCTGCCGCCGCCGCCCTGAGACTCGGCCGGAACGCCTCCGCCAGCACCCGCGCGTCGTCCAGCGCGTGGTGCGCACGCTGCTGTACGACGCCGAAGTGCGCGGCCAGCGACTCCAGCTTGTGGTTGGGCAGGGGCAGGCCGAGCTCCTTGGACAGCGCGATCGTGCACAGCCGCTGCCGCACCGGGGCCTCGCGCCGCGCCCGCGCGTACTCACGGGCGATCATCTGCCAGTCGAAGACCGCGTTGTGCGCGACGAGCACCCGGCCCGCCAGCCGGGCGGCGAACTCCTCGGCCACGTCCGCGAAGAGCGGCGCGCCCTCGAGCACCTCGCTCGTCAGACCGTGGATCCACACCGGGCCCGGGTCGCGCTCCGGATTCACCAGCGTGTACCAGTGGTCCTCGACCTCGCCGCGCGCGTCCAGCCGGTACACCGCCGCGGAGATGATGCGGTCGTCGCGGGCCAGGCCGGTGGTCTCCACGTCAACGACCGCGTATCCCAGCGGATACGCGGCCGGCCACGATGTGGGGGAGGACGCTGCGGTCGTGCGGTCTTCGAGCATGGTCACTGAGGATAAGGGCCCCGACTGACAGCCCCGTCCCGCAGGTGCCCGCACATCACCTGAAAACGGGCAGAGTTCGCGCTGCGAGCCGGTGGCGGTGCGGGCCCGGTGACGCCGGGGGTGGGATGCTCGTACGTGTGACGGAATCGCTGCACGAAGAGGAGCACGGCGCCCTCGGCTCCCGCCTCAACTGGCTGCGGGCCGCGGTCCTCGGCGCCAACGACGGCATCGTGTCCACCGCGGGCCTCGTGGTCGGCGTCGCGGGCGCGACCGACTCCCGCTCCGCCCTGCTGACCGCCGGTCTGGCCGGACTGCTCGCCGGGTCGATGTCGATGGCCGCGGGGGAGTACGTCTCGGTGTCGACCCAACGCGACTCCGAGCGGGCCGCGCTGGCGATGGAGAAGCGCGAGCTGCGCGAGCGGCCCGACGCGGAACTGGAAGAGCTGACCGGGCTGTTGGAGGAGCGCGGACTGTCCCGCGAGGTCGCCGCGGAGGCCGCCGAGCAGCTCACCGCGCGGGACGCGCTGCGCGCCCACGCGCGCGTGGAGCTCGGCATCGACCCCGACGAACTGACGAACCCCTGGCACGCGGCCGGGGCGAGCTTCCTGGCGTTCACCGTCGGCGCCCTGCTCCCGCTGCTCGCGATCGTCCTGCCCCCGGCGCCGTGGCGGCTGGCCGTCACCGTCGGCTCCGTGCTCGCCGCCCTCGTCCTCACCGGCTGGAGCAGCGCCCGCATGGGCGCGGCGCGACCGGGCCGCGCGGTCCTGCGCAACGTGGGAGGCGGCGCCCTGGCGATGGGCGTGACGTACGCGGCGGGGGCTCTGCTGGGCGCTGCGGGGGTCTAGGTACGGTGGAGGGGGCGCTCGGCCATCCCCCGAGCGCAGTCCCCCGGCCCGGGACCCGGCCTGAGACCCGGACCGAGACCCGGCCAGAGAACCAGAAGGACCTTCGTCATGCGCGCCACCACCATCCACGCCCCCTACGACATGCGGGTGGAGGAGGTGCCCGAGCCGCTGGTGCAGCTGCCCACCGACGCCGTGGTGCGGGTGCTGCGGTCCTGCATCTGCGGCAGCGACCTGTGGGCGTACCGCGGCGAGGCGGCCCGGCAGCCGGGGCAGCGGATCGGGCACGAGTTCCTGGGCGTGGTGGAGGCCACGGGCAGCGACGTCGGCACCGTCCGCCGCGGCGACCTCGTGGTCGCGCCCTTCATGTGGTCCGACGGCGTCTGCGACTACTGCCGCGACGGGCTGACCACCTCCTGCGAGCACGGCGGCTTCTGGGGCTCCGTCGGCTACGACGGCGGCCAGGGCGAGGCCGTGCGCGTGCCCTTCGCCGACGGCACCCTCGTCCGGCTGCCGAAGGAGGCCGCCTCCGACGACCACCTGCTGTCGGCGCTGCTGACGCTGTCCGACGTCCTGGGCACCGGCCACCACGCGGCCCTCGGCGCGGGCGTCCGGCCGGGCGCCACCGTCGCCGTCGTCGGCGACGGGGCCGTCGGGCTCTGCGCGGTGCTGGCCGCCAAGCGGCTGGGCGCCGAGCGGATCATCGCCCTCGGCCGCTACCAGGCCCGTACCGACATCGCGCGCCGCTTCGGCGCCACCGACGTCGTCGCCGCGCGCGGGGACGAGGCCGTGGCGGCCGTCCGCGAGCTCACCCGCGGCCAGGGCGCCCACGCGGTCGTCGAGGCGGTCGGCACCGAGCAGTCGATGCGCACCGCCATCGGCGTGGCCCGCGACGGCGGCGCCGTCGGCTTCGTCGGCGTGCCGCACGGCAGCGGCACCGGCGTGGACCTCGGCGTCATGTTCGACCGGAACGTGGCGCTGCGCGGCGGTGTCGCGCCGGTCCGCGCCTACATCCCGGAGCTGCTGCCCGACGTCCTCGACGGGACGATCGACCCGTCGCCGGTGTTCGACATGACCGTCGACCTCGGCGGCGTGCCGGAGGGCTACAAGGCGATGGACGAGCGCGCCGCGCTCAAGGTGCTCGTCACCAACGGCTGAGCCGTCATCGGCCGGCTCACCACCGGTTGAGTGACCAACGGTTGATTCAACATGGTTGAGTCACCAGCGGTCCACGCCCGGCGCCCACCGGCCCGTGCCCGGCGCCTGATCAGGACCAGTGGATCGGCACCGGCAGCGCCGTCGGCCGCCCCGACACCGCGGCCACCGCCGCGAGGGCGGCGACCTCCGCCCGCGCGGGGGTGGACGCGGTCAGCGGGCCGGGCGACCGGACCAGCCGGACGCGCGCCCACAGGGCGAGCAGCGCGACGGCGGCCACGAGGATCGGGCTTTCCGCCCGGCCGGCTTCCGTCAGGGCGGCTCCCGCCGTTCGGCCTCCGCCGCCTTGGCTCCCGCCGGTCAGCCCCCTCGGCCCCCGCGGGGGCCGGCTCTGGCGGGTTCGGCCTCCGGCGGGAGCCGATGGCGGGTCCGGCTCCGGCGGACCGGGGCCCTCTGGGCAGGCCTCCGGCGGACCGGGCCTCGCCGGGCCCCTCCGGGCCGGTCTCCGGTGGTCAGTCGTTCGGCCGGTGCCAGCGGGGCGCGTCCGCGCCCCAGGGGCCCGGTGGGCGCGTCCAGTCCGTGGGGCCGCCGGTGAAGGCGACCGGGGAACGGGCGTACCGGAGCCGTCCGATCGCGCTGTCCGTCTCGCCGAGCCAGGCATCCGGACGCCGGTACGCGGCACCCGCCCCGTCCCTTCCGTCCGGCCCGTCGGCGCCGCCCGTGCCGGTGACCGCCCCGGCCCCTCCGGCCCCGTCCGCGCCGACGCCCGTCAGCCACGCGGCCGTTCGGGCCAGTGCCAGCCGTACGACCCTGGAGCCGCCGTCGTGCGCCTGCTCGGTCAGCGCCCGCAGTACCGCCGCCGCGAGCAGATAGCCCGTGCCGTGGTCCAGGGCCTGCGCGGGCAGCGCGCCGGGCCGCTCGTCCGACCCCTCGATCGCGGCGATGCCGGTGGCGACCTGCACCAGACTGTCGAAGCCCCGGCGCCCGCCCCAGGGCCCGCCGCCCCACGCCGACAACTGCGCCACGACCAGACCGGGCCGGCGCTCGGCCAGCGCCTCGGGGGAGAGGCCGAACCGGTCCAGGGCGCCCGGCCGGTACCCGGTGACGACGACGTCCGCCGCGGCCAGCAGTTCCTCGAAGGTCTTCCGGTCGGCCGCGAGGTCCACGGCGGCGGACCGCTTCCCGAAGCCCGTGTCCGCGTGCTGGTCCGCGAGTTCGGGCAGCCCCGGCGGGTCCACCCGCAGTACCTCCGCGCCGAGCAGGGCGAGCGTGCGGGTGGCGACCGGCCCCGCGATGACCCGCGTCAGGTCGAGCACCCGCAGTCCGGCGGCGGGCAGCATGGGCGCGGCCCCGGCCCCGGTCCGTGCCGTCCGCACCGGCGGGAGCACACGGGCCGGTGCCGCGTCCGGCCGCTCGCGCACCACGAGGGGCCGCGCGGCCACCGTCGCGCCCTGCGCGTGCGCCGCCCACTCCCGCGCCGTGCGCAGCGCCACCGCGAGGCCGCCCGCGCCGTACACCACGTCCTCCACCTCGTGTGCGGACCGCTCGGCCAGGAGGGCCGCCACGTCCTCCACCGACGCGTCCCCGCCCAGGCCCAGCGCGCCCAGCAGCCGCGCCCGGTGGTGCGGGTAGTTGGCGTGGGTGCGCACCCAGCCGTCGCCGGTCCGCCAGAACCGCGACAGCGGCGCGAAATTGACGGGGGCCCGCCCGTCGATCAGCAGATGCCGCTCACTGACGAACGCCGTCGCCACGGCCCCGTCGTCCACCCGCACCGCCGGTACCCCGGCGAGCCCGGCCCGCAGCGCGCCCAGCGCGGCGGCGGCCAGCGCGCACACTCCCACGCAGGCACGCGCCAACTCCCGTACGGGAAGTCGGGCTTCGAGCGCGCCCGGGCGTTCGACGGTCGACACCCGGGACGCGAGGGCGGGGTCACCGCCCAGCGCGGACCACGCGAACTTGATGTGAGTCATGACCGTACTATGCAGTAGGTACTGAATCAACATGTGGACCCGGGCCGTTGCGACCCGGGTCCACACATACCGCTACGACGTCGGACGCTCGCCTACTTCGTCACCGCCGCCAGCGCGTCCGTGATGCCCCAGCCGTAGAAGCCGTTGCGGTTCTTCGGGCCCTCGCACACCGCGTCGACCTTGCCGTCGCCGTTGATGTCGTACGGGTCCGTGCAGGGCGCCGCGTCCGCCTCCGCGTACAGCAGCGCCTTCACGACGGCGGCCGGCGCGTGCGGGTGCGTCGACTTGATCAGCGCGGCGACACCCGCGACGTGCGGGGACGCCATCGACGTACCGGCCATGTAGCCCCACCTGTTGCCCGGCAGCGGGCCCAGGATCAGGCCGCTGGTCGCCGGGGGCTCGGGCCGCTGGTACGCCGTCGAGTCGCCGCCCGGGGCCGCCATGTCGACGACGCCGAGACCGTAGTTGGAGAACGACGACTTCAGGCCCTTGGCCCCGGTCGCCGCGACCGTGACGACGCCCGGCAACTGGGTCGGTATGTCGAAGCACTTGTGCGGGTCGATCACCCGGTCCCCGGGCGTGGAGTCGTTCGGGGAGGCCGGGTCGGTGATCGAGCGGGACGCGAGGTCGTAGTTCTCGTTGCCCGCCGCCGCGACGTTGACCGTGCCCTTCCTCTCCGCGTACCGCGAGGCCCGGGTGACGGCGTCCACCAGCGCCTTCTGGTCCGGGTCGTCGGTGCAGTTGAAGTACCAGGGGTCGGTGTAATAGCTGTTGTTGGTCACGTCGACGCCGTGCTCGGCCGCCCACACGAAGCCGCACACCACGGCCTCGGTGTAGAAGAACCCGTCCGGGTTGCCGACCTTGATGCCGGCCACCTTCACGCCCGGGGCCACTCCGGTGACGCCGACGCCGTTCCTGGCGGCCGCGATCTCACCGGCCACATGGGTGCCGTGCGGGCTCTCCGAGGCGCTGGGACGCCAGGCGCCGTCGGCCGTGTCCGGCTTGCCCGACACACAGTCGACCGAAGCGTTCCGGTCGAAGTTCGGCGCGATGTCGGGGTGGGTGTCGTCGACGCCGGTGTCGATCACGCCGACGGTGACGTCCGGACTGCCGAGCGACTTCTCGTGCGCCTTGTCCGCCTTGATGGCGGGCAGGTCCCACTGGAGCGGCTCCAGCGGGTCCTGCCCGGCGGCCGCCCCGGCCCGGGCCGACGCCATCTGCGCGGCGCTGAGCACCTTGGGCGTGCCGCCGTCGGCGGCCGACTGCGCGGGCAGCGGCGCGGTGCGCGTGGCACCCGCCGAGTCGACCCCGCGCGCGGCGCGGACGACCTTGGCGAAGTCCGGGTTCGAGGAGTGGACGACGATCACGCCGATCCGGTCGTACGACGTCACGACGGTGCCGCCGGCCTGTGCGATCGCCTCCCGCACGGAGGCGGACACGCCGTGTCCGGGACGGACGTTGACGACATAGCTGAGCGAGGTCGCGTCGGCCGCCGGCGCGGCGTCCGCGGCGGGGGCCGCGGACGCCGTGACGTTCGGCAGGAACGCGAGTGCCGACGCCATGGCCATGCCGAGAGGCAGGGCCACGGCACGCCGGAAGCGCGGGTGAGGCGCTGTCATGTGATGGTGTCTCCAGTTCGTTCGCGAGTGCGGGCGTGCCGTGCGGAAAGGCCGCCTGCGCCGGGCTACTTGACCGCGCGCAGCGCGTTGACGACGCCGAACCCGTAGAAGCCGTTGACACGCTTGCCGCCGGCGCAGGTGGCGTCCACCACGCCGTCGCCGTTGCCGTCGTACGGCTCCGCCGGGCAGCCCGGGTTGTCCGCCTCGGCCTTGAGCAGCGCCTGCAGCTGGGCCGGGGTCGCCTGCGGGTGGGCGGACTTCAGCAGCGCGGCCACGGCCGCGACGTGCGGGGTCGCCATCGAGGTGCCCTGCAGGAAGGCGTACTGGTTGTTGGGCATCGTGGACAGGATGCGGCCGTTCTTCGACGGCGTGTCCGGGATCTGGTACTTGTCGCCGCCCGGAGCGGCGACGTCGATGACACCGTCGCCGTAGCTGGAGTAGTACGACTTGGCGCCCTTGACGCCGACCGCGCTGACCGTGACGACGCCGGGCAACTGGGTCGGGACGTCGAAGCACTTGTGCGGGTCGATCGTCCGGGTCACCGCGGTGCCGTCGTCGGGGCTGGAGTCGTCGACGATCGCGTCGGAGTCCAGGTCGTCGTTGGAGTTGCCCGCCGCGGCCACGTTCAGGGTGCCCTTGCCCTGCGCGTAGAGCTGGGCCCGGTTGACCGCGTCGACGATGGCCCTCTGGTCGGGGTCGTCGAGGCAGTTGTAGAGCCACGGGTCCACGTAGTAGCTGTTGTTGGTGATCTCCACGCCGTGGTCGGCGGCGAACACGAAGGCGCAGACGACGCTCTCCGGGTAGAACAGCTGGCCCGCGTCCGGCTGGGCGACCGTGATGCCGGCGACCTTGACGCCGGGCGCGACACCCGCGACGCCGATGCCGTTGCGGGCCGCGGCTATCTCGCCCGCGACGTGCGTGCCGTGGTAGTGGTCGGCGTCCACCGGCCGCCAGGAGCCGTAGGTGGTGTCCGCCTTGCCGCTGACGCAGTTCGCGGACTGCGACGGGGAGAAGTTCGGGGCGATGTCGGGGTGGGTGTCGTCGACGCCGGTGTCGATCACGCCGACGGTCACGTTCCGGCTGCCCGGGTTGATCTTCGCGGCCTGGTCCGCGCCGATGGCCCGCAGGTCCCACTGGTCGGCCTCGAGCGGCTCGCTGTCGCCGGCCGACGCCTGCTCGGCCTTCACGGCCTCCGCCCGGGAGAGGTACTGCGCCGCGCCCTCGTCCGTCGTACCGGACGGGCTCAGCGGCGCGGTGCGCGTGGCACCCGCCGACTGAACCCCCGGCACCGCGCGCATCTGCCGGCCGAAGTCGGGGTTCGCGGAGTGGACGACGATGACGCCGATCCGGTCGTAGGTCACGACGACGGTGCCGCCGGCCTCGGCGATCGCCTTCTGCACCGAGGCGATGGTGCGGTGGTCGAGCCGGGTGTTGACGACGTACGCCAGGGTGGGCGCGTCCGCGGTCTGCGCGGCGGACTCCGCGCGGGGCGCCGCCGACGCCGCCGAGGGAAGGAAGCCGAGCGAGGCGGTCAGCGACAGCACGACCGGTACGGCGAGGGCGAGCCGGCGTCTGGAACGCAGATGAGCCATGGGGTCTCCACATCATCCGGGAGCAGAACCGCCCGAGACACAGGTGGTGCTCGGGCAGGTACATGACGGGTGGTGCCAGGCGAAACTATCCCCCGCTTCGCCGGCCAGCAATGAGTTGGCAAAGACGAGTTCGAAAATCGTTCAGGCGACTTGAACCGCTCCACCCGCGGCGCCGTGCACCTTGGGCAGGGAGCGCGAACACGATCGAGCCCCCTGCCGCAACCGCATCCGCAACGCGAGGAGACTCCGTGGCCACCGAGACACCGCCACCCTCGAAGACGCAGGTCCCGCTCCCATCCGCCGAGGAGTTCACCGCGGTGCGGGAGAGCCCGGAGTTCGACGAACTGCGCCGCTCCCACCGCTCGTTCGCCTTCCCGCTCACCGTGGGGTTCATCGCCTGGTACCTGCTGTACGTGCTGCTCTCCAACTACGCGGGCGACTTCATGGGCACCCGGCTCTTCGGCAACGTCAACGTCGCGCTCGTCCTGGGCCTCGCCCAGTTCCTCACCACGTTCCTCATCGCCTGGTGGTACGCGCGGCACGCCGCCGCCAAGCTCGACCCCAAGGCCGAGGCCATCAAGTCCCGGATGGAGGGCGGCGCATGAGCCCCGCGATCACCCCCTCGCTCACGCTCGCGGCCGGCGAGGCGACCCAGCACCGGCCGCTGATCATCACCCTGTTCGCGGTGTTCGTCGCCGCGACCCTGGTCATCACCGTCTGGGCGGGCCGGCAGACCAAGGACGCCGCCGACTTCTACGCCGGCGGGCGGCAGTTCACCGGTTTCCAGAACGGACTCGCGGTCTCCGGCGACTACATGTCCGCCGCGTCCTTCCTCGGCATCGCGGGCGCCATCGCCCTCTTCGGCTACGACGGCTTCCTGTACTCCATAGGCTTCCTGGTCGCCTGGCTGGTCGCGCTGCTCCTGGTCGCCGAGCCGCTGCGCAACTCCGGCCGCTACACCATGGGTGACGTGCTCGCGTACCGGATGCGCCAGCGCCCGGTCCGCACGGCGGCCGGCACCTCCACCATCGTCGTGTCGATCTTCTACCTGCTGGCGCAGATGGCGGGCGCCGGCGTCCTGGTCTCGCTGCTGCTCGGCATCACCAGCGACGGCGGAAAGATCGGCATCGTGGCGCTGGTCGGCGTCCTGATGATCGTGTACGTCACCATCGGCGGCATGAAGGGCACCACCTGGGTGCAGATGGTCAAGGCGGTGCTGCTGATCGCGGGTGCGCTGCTGCTGACCTTCCTGGTCCTGCTGAAGTTCCACTTCAACATCTCGGAACTGCTCGGCAGCGCGGCCGGCAACAGCGCCAAGGGCTCGGCCTTCCTGGAGCCCGGCCTGAAGTACGGCGCGACGGGCACCACCAAGCTGGACTTCATCTCGCTCGGCATCGCCCTGGTCCTCGGCACCGCGGGCCTGCCGCACATCCTCATCCGCTTCTACACGGTCCCGACGGCCAAGGCCGCCCGCAAGTCGGTGATCTGGGCGATCGGCCTGATCGGCGCGTTCTACCTGATGACCCTCGCCCTCGGCTTCGGCGCCGCCGCGCTGATCAAGCCGGACGAGATCATCGCCTCCAACAAGGCGGGCAACACGGCCGCCCCGCTGCTCGCGCTGCACCTCGGCGGCGTGGACTCCAGCTGGGGCGCCATCCTGCTCGCCACCATCTCCGCGGTCGCCTTCGCCACCATCCTCGCGGTGGTCGCGGGCCTGACCCTGGCCTCGTCCTCGTCGTTCGCCCACGACATCTACGCCAACGTCATCAAGAAGGGCGCGGCCACCGAGAAGCAGGAACTGGGCGCGGCCCGCTGGGCGACCGTCGGCATCGGCGCGGTGTCGATCGTCCTGGGCGCCCTGGCCCGCGACCTCAACGTGGCCGGCCTGGTGGCCCTCGCCTTCGCGGTCGCCGCCTCCGCCAACCTGCCGACCATCCTCTACAGCCTCTTCTGGAAGCGGTTCACCACCTCCGGCGCCCTGTGGTCGATCTACGGCGGCCTGGTCACCGCGGTCGGCCTGGTGCTGTTCTCCCCGGTGGTGTCGGGCAAGCCGACCTCGATGTTCCCGGACGTCGACTTCCACTGGTTCCCGCTGGAGAACCCGGGCATCATCTCCATCCCGGTCGGCTTCCTGCTCGGCGTCGTCGGGACCCTGCTGTCCAAGGAGACACCGGACGCGGCCAAGTACGCGGAACTGGAGGTGCGGTCCCTGACCGGCACGGGAGCGCACTGAGCACGACCACGGAGCCGCGCTGAGCACGACGGTGCCGCGGCCACGTCGTAGGTCCCTACGACGTGGCCGCGTCCCGGCTCGTGGGATCGGGACTCCGTCGTTGTCGGTGCCGTCACGTAGGCTCGCAGTTGACGGAGGACGTTCCGCGACGAGGGAGGGGGCCCACGTGCTCATCGACACCTACGGCCGGGTGGCCACCGACCTGAGGGTCTCGCTCACCGACCGGTGCAACCTGCGGTGCACCTACTGCATGCCCGAGGAGGGCCTGCAGTGGCTGGCCAAGCCGGACCTCCTCACCGACGACGAGATCGTCCGCCTGATCGACGTCGCGGTCACCTCGCTGGGCGTCAAGGAGGTCCGCTTCACCGGCGGCGAGCCCCTGCTGCGCCCGGGCCTGGTCGGCATCGTGGAGCGGGTCGCCGCCCTGGACCCCCGCCCCCAGACCTCGCTGACGACCAACGGCATCGGCCTCGGACGCACGGCGTCCGCCCTGAAGGCGGCGGGCCTGGACCGGGTCAACGTCTCCTTGGACACCCTGCGCCCGGACGTCTTCAAGGCGCTCACCCGCCGGGACCGGCACAAGGACGTCCTGGAAGGACTGCGGGCCGCCCGCGAGGCCGGTCTGACACCGGTGAAGGTGAACTCGGTCCTCATGCCGGGCCTCAACGACGACGAGGCCCCGGACCTGCTCGCCTGGGCGGTGGAGCACGACTACGAGCTCCGGTTCATCGAGCAGATGCCACTGGACGCGCAGCACGGCTGGAAGCGCGAGGGCATGGTGACCGCGGGCGACATCCTGGCCTCCCTGCACACCCGCTTCGAGCTGACCCCGGAGGGCGCCGAGGAGCGCGGCTCCGCCCCGGCCGAGCGCTGGATCGTCGACGGCGGCCCGCACCGGGTCGGCGTCATCGCCTCGGTCACCCGCCCGTTCTGCGCGGCCTGCGACCGCACCCGCCTGACGGCCGACGGCCAGGTGCGCACCTGTCTGTTCGCCACCGAGGAGACCGACCTGCGCGCCGCTCTGCGCTCCGGCGCACCCGACGAGGAGATCGCCCGCATCTGGCGGCTGGCCATGTGGGGCAAGAAGGCGGGCGCGGGCCTGGACGACCCGTCCTTCGTCCAGCCGGACCGCCCGATGTCGGCGATCGGGGGCTAGACCCCCGCCGGGGCGGGACACTTCGGTCGGGGCGGGACGCCTCAGTCGGGGCGGGAAATCCCCGCCGGGCAGGCCCTACGCCTGCTCGGCCGCCTGCCACTCCCGCAGCGTGACGACGTCCTTGAGGAAACCGCGTACCCCGAGGAACTGTGACAGGTGCTCCCGGTGCTCCTCGCACGCCAGCCACGTCTTGCGGCGCTCCGGCGTGTGGATCTTCGGGTTGTTCCACGCCAGCACCCAGACGGCGTCGGCGCGGCAGCCCTTGGCGGAGCAGATCGGGGTCTCGTCAGTCACAGGTTCGTCTCACAGCCACGCAAACAAGGCGACGCCGAGCAGCCACGGGGGGAGCTGCCCGGCGTCGGTCTGTCGCTCCGACGGGGGATGCGGAGCGCGTACGAAGTATGTCACGGGTAACCCGCCCCCCGGCACCGGAACAACATGATTGATCTGAGCTTTTCTTGAGCTTGGCGTGCGCCGGGATTCCGGTTGCGGCACGTCAGTCGTGCTCACGCCCCGCCGGGCGGTTCCCTTCTTGCGTCCGCCGCCGGGTCTGCCGCCGCATCTTCCGGGTCCGACCCGGCGGAGCCGTCGTTCGTCCGCGGGGGCGAGATCATCGTCCGCATCGGCGTGGTCACGAAGGTCGAGGGAAGCGACGGCGCCCGCTCGCGCCCCGCGTTGGCGACGACCACGGCGATGTAGGGCAGCACCAGACCGAGCACCAGGGCCACGACCGCCACGTAGCGTTCGACGCTCCAGAGGACCACCGCGAGGATCACCGACACCGTACGGATCGACATCGAGATGACGTAGCGGCGCTGCCGGGCGCGCACATCCTCCTGGAGGCCCGTCCGGGCTCCGGTGATCCGGAACACCTGGGCGCTGCCGCCACCATGCTGCTTCCGCATCGCTTTCCACCATCCGCCCGCATCGGACACCGCCCGGCCCGTATCCGGTCCGCGACCGGGCACGGACACCGGTCCGCCACAGCCACCACGTTACGCCGCGTCCGAGCGGCCCACGAGACCGGGTCGGCCCCCGCCTGAGCGACCGCCCACGCGACTGCCTGCACGAACACCGCCCCGAATGGCCCGCGCGAAGTGCGCCTCCGGGCCGACACGCCGACACTGGGCGTAATGCTCACGTCGAGCCGGACGAGGAGGCAGCCATGGGCTGGTTGTGGGCGATCATCGTGGGATTCGTGCTCGGACTGATCGCCAAGGCGATCCTGCCCGGCAAGCAGCACAGCCCCCTCTGGCTGACCACCATCTTCGGCATGATCGGCGCCCTCATCGGCAACGCGCTCGCCCGCGCGTTCGGCGTCGAGGCCACCCCCGGCATCGACTGGACCCGGCATCTGTTCCAGCTCATCGCCGCGATCGTCGTCGTCGCACTCGGAGACATGGCGTACATGGCGTTGTGGGGCAACAAGAAGAAACAGCGGGAACAGTCGACCGCCTAGCCGGCCGTACGGCGAGGCGGACACGGTGAAGGGGACGGCTCGCGCGAGCCGTCCCCTTCATTGTGTCGCCGTGCCCGGTCAGCCGCCGGTGACCTCGACCGCGGCCAGGTTCTTCTTGCCCCGGCGCAGCACCAGCCAGCGGTCGTGCAGCAGGTCCTCCTTGGCGGGGACCTCGTCCTCGGCGGCGACCTTGACGTTGTTCACGTAGGCGCCGCCCTCCTTGACCGTGCGGCGCGCGGCCGACTTGCTGGCGACCAGCCCGACCTCGGCGAACAGGTCGACGACCGGACCGATCTCGGCGACCTGGATGTGCGGCACCTCGGACAGCGCCGCCGCCAGCGTCCGCTCGTCGAGGCCGTCCAGCTCACCCTGGCCGAACAGCGCCCTGGACGCGGCGATCACCGCGGCCGTCTGGTCGGCGCCGTGCACCAGCGTGGTCAGCTCCTCCGCGAGCGCGCGCTGGGCCGCGCGGGCCTGCGGGCGCTCCTCGGTCTGCCGCTCCAGCTCCTCCAGCTCCTCGCGGGAGCGGAAGGACAGGATGCGCAGGTAGCGGGAGATGTCCCGGTCGTCCACGTTCAGCCAGAACTGGTAGAACGCGTACGGCGTCGTCATCTCCGGGTCGAGCCAGACGGCGCCGCCCTCGGTCTTGCCGAACTTGGTGCCGTCCGCCTTCGTCATCAGCGGCGTCGCCAGCGCGTGCACCTCGGCCTCCGGCTCCAGCCGGTGGATCAGGTCCAGGCCCGCCGTCAGGTTGCCCCACTGGTCGCTGCCGCCCTGCTGGAGCGTGCAGCCGTAGCGCCGGTAGAGCTGGAGGAAGTCCATGCCCTGGAGGATCTGGTAGCTGAACTCGGTGTAGCTGATGCCCTGGTCGGACTCCAGGCGGCGGGCGACGGAGTCCTTGGTCAACATCTTGTTGACGCGGAAGTGCTTGCCGATGTCGCGCAGGAACTCGATCGCGGACAGGTTCTGCGTCCAGTCGAGGTTGTTCACCATGACCGCCGCGTTCTCGCCCTCGAAGGACAGGAACGGCTCGATCTGGCGGCGCAGCTTCTCCACCCAGCCGGCGACCGTCTCCGGGTCGTTCAGCGTGCGCTCCGCCGTGGGGCGGGGGTCGCCGATCAGGCCGGTGGCACCGCCGACCAGCGCCAGCGGCCGGTGACCGGCCTGCTGGAGCCGGCGCACGGTGAGCACCTGCACCAGGTGCCCCACGTGCAGCGACGGCGCCGTCGGGTCGAAACCGCAATAGAACGTCACGGGACCGTCCGCGAGCGCCTTGCGCAAAGCGTCCTCGTCGGTGGACAGGGAGAACAGCCCCCGCCACCTCAGCTCGTCGACGATGTCCGTCACGGTTCTCGTGTCTCCTCGATGATCCTCGGGCAGTCGGGTGACAGCCGCCTACGAGGTTATACGCCCTGGCTGACAGAGCTCATATTGAAATCCGGGACGCGCAGCGCGGGCATCGCGGCCCGGGTGAAGTAGTCGCTCCACTCCCGCGGCAGCGTCTTCTCCGTCCGCCCGGCCTCGGTCGCCCGGCCCAGCAGGTCCACCGGCGACTCGTTGAACCGGAAGTTGTTGACCTCCCCGGTCACCTCGCCGTTCTCGACCAGGTACACCCCGTCCCGGGTCAGCCCCGTCAGCAGCAGCGTCGCCGGGTCCACCTCGCGGATGTACCACAGGCAGGTCAGCAGCAGCCCCCGCTCGGTGCCGGCCACCATCTCCTCCAGGGAGCGCTCGCCGCCGCCGTCCAGGATCAGGTTCCCGGCCGCCGGCGCCACGGGCAGTCCGGTCAGGCCCGCGCTGTGCCGGGTGGTCGTCAGACGCTTCAGCTCGCCGCCGCCGACCCAGTCGGTGGCGTGCACGGGAAGCCCGTTGTCGAACACCGACTGGTCCCCTCCGGAGGAGTGCGCCACCACGAACGGCGCGCACTCCAGCCCGGGCTCGTTCGGGTCGCTGCGCAGGGTCAGCGGCAGCTCGCCGAGCCGCTCGCCCAGACGCGTGCCACCGCCCGGCCGGGAGAACACCGTCCGCCCCTCGGCCGCGTCCCGGCCGGAGGAGGACCAGTACTGGTAGATCATCAGGTCCGCGACCGCGGTCGGCGGCAGCAGCGTCTCGTACCGGCCCGCGGGCAGCGCCGTCCGCCGCTCCGCCCAGCCCAGCCGTACGGCCAGCTCCGCGTCCATCGCCGCCGGGTCGACGTCCTTGAAGTCCCGCGTGGACCGGCCCGCCCACGCCGAGCGGGTGCGGTCCGGCGACTTGGCGTTCAGCTCCAGCGTGCCGTTGGGCTGGTCGTGCCGCAGGCGCAGCCCGGTCGACGTACCGAGATAGGTCGACACCAGCTCGTGGTTGGCGAAGCCGTACAGTTCGCGGCCGCCGGCCCGCGCGCGGGCGAAGGACTCGCCGAGCGCCGGCGCGAAGTCGGCGAACACCGCCGACGAGGTCTCCGCGGGCGCGTCCGTGAAGTCGGGGGACTCCGGTACGTCCCGCACCAGGGGCTGCGCGTCCTCCGCGGGCCCGGCGCCGCGCGCGGCGGCCTCGGCGGCCCGCACCAGCGGCTCCAGCTCCTCCGCGGTCACGGCGGACCGCGACACCACGCCCGAGGCGGTGCCCTCCCTGCCGTCGACGGTCGCGACGACGGTCAGCGTGCGCCCGCGGGTGACGCCGTTGGTGGTCAGCGCGTTGCCCGCCCAGCGCAGGTTGGCCGTGGAGTGCTCGTCGGCGATCACGACGCAGCCGTCGGCCCGGGACAGCTCCAGGGCGCGCTCGACGATCTCGTGCGGCTTGTTCGTGCGCGGGCTCATCGACCGGCCTCCTGCGTCGTGTTGAGACTGTGCTTTCCCGGGGGACGACCCCCGGACCCCCGGCCGCTTTCGATGCGGGCGTTCATCGACCGGCCTCCTGCGTCGTGTTCAGACTGTGCTTTCCCGGGGGACGACCCCCGGACCCCCGGCCGCTTTCGATGCGGGCGTTCATCGACCGGCCTCCTGCGTCGTGTTCAGAATGTTGACGCCCCTGAAGAGGGCGGACGGGCAGCCGTGAGACACCGAAGCGACCTGCCCCGGCTGGGCCTTTCCGCAGTTGAAAGCCCCTCCCAGCACGTAGGTCTGAGGGCCTCCGACGGCGTCCATGGAGCCCCAGAACTGGGGAGTGACCCCCTGATACGCGAAGTCCCGGACCTGCCCCGTGAGGCGGCCGTTCCGGATCATGTACGCCCTCTGACCCGTGAACTGGAAGTTGTAGCGCTGCATGTCGATGGACCAGGAGCGGTCCCCGACGACGTAGATGCCCCGGTCGACGCCGCCGATGAGGTCCTCGGTCGACATCCCTGCCGGATCCGGCCGGAGCGAGACGTTGGCCATGCGCTGGACGGGCACATGCCCGGGGGAGTCGGCGAAGGCGCACCCGTTGGACCGCTCGAACCCGGTCAGCCGCGCGATCCTGCGGTCGAGCTGGTAGCCGACCAGCGTGCCGTCCTTCACCAGGTCCCAGGACTGCGCCTCCACGCCCTCGTCGTCGTAGCCGACGGTCGCCAGGCCGTGCTCGGCGGTGCGGTCGCCGGTGACGTTCATCAACTCCGAGCCGTACCGCAGCTTGCCGAGCTGGTCGAAGGTGGCGAAGGAGGTGCCGGCGTAGGCGGCCTCGTAGCCGAGGGCGCGGTCCAGCTCCGTGGCGTGCCCGATGGACTCGTGGATCGTCAGCCACAGGTTGGAGGGATCGACCACCAGGTCGTACAGGCCGGGGGCGACGCTCGGCGCCCGCATCTTCTCGGCCAGCAGCTCCGGGATCCCGGCCAGCTCGGCGTCCCAGTCCCAGCCGGTACCGGTCAGGTACTCCCAGCCGCGCCCCGCCGGCGGCGCCAGCGTCCGCATGGAGTCGAACTCCCCGCTGGACTCGTCCACCGACACCGCCGTCAGCTGCGGATGCAGCCGCACCCGCTGCTGCGTGGTCACGGTGCCCGCGGTGTCGGCGTAGAACTTGTTCTCGTGCACGGTGAGCAGCGAGGCATCGACGTGGTCGACGCCGTCGGCCGCCAGCAGGCGCGCGCTCCAGTCGGCCAGCAGCGCCGACTTCTCCTCGTCGGGCACGGAGAACGGGTCGATCTCGTACGACGAGACCCACGTCCTGTCGGCGTGCACCGGCTCCCCGGCCAGCTCCACGTGCTCGTCCGACCCGGCCGCCCTGATCACCTGAGCGGACAGCTTCGCCATCGCCACGGCCTGCGAGGCGACCTTGGCGGCGGCGTCCGGCGTCAGGTCCACGCCGGAGGCGAACCCCCAGGTCCCGCCGTGCACGACCCGCACCGCGTATCCCAGGTCGGTGGTGTCCGACGACCCGGAGGGCCGCGCGTCCCTAAACCGCCAGGACGCGCTGCGCACCCGCTCGAACCGGAAGTCCGCGTGCTCGGCACCGAGGGAACGCGCCCGCGCGAGGGCGGCGTCGGCCAGGGGGCGTAGCGGAAGCGCCGTGAACGCTTCGTCGATGGAATGAGGCACCGAGGTCTCTCCCTGTCGTCGTGACCTGTGGTTCTCCGATCATGGCGCGCCGGGTGACCGGCCGACCACACCTTTCGGGCCGAGGCCACTGTTTTCTGTAGGGACTCGACAGTGAGTCCCCCGCGCCACTGTCGGTGCCCGATTGTCCGCGCACGCGGCGCGACCGATAGGTTTTTCGGTGAAGCCGCCTGTCATCCACGTGTTCGGGCGGGCTGCCGGAACGCTTCAGACCGCTATCGAAAGGGTGATCCGTTGAGCCGCTCGGTTCTCGTCACCGGAGGCAACCGGGGCATCGGCCTCGCCATCGCCCGCGCGTTCGCCGACGCCGGCGACAACGTCGCCATCACGTACCGCTCGGGGGAGCCGCCGGCCGCCCTCACGGAGCTGGGCTGCCTCGCCGTGCGGTGCGACATCACCGACCCCGAGCAGGTGGAGCAGGCCTACAAGGAGATCGAGGCCCAGCACGGCCCGGTCGAGATCCTCATCGCCAACGCCGGGGTCACCAAGGACCAGCTGCTGATGCGCATGTCCGAGGAGGACTTCACCTCGGTCATCGACACCAACCTCACCGGCACCTTCCGCGTCGTCAAGCGCGCCAACCGCGGCATGCTGCGGGCCAAGAAGGGCCGTGTCGTCCTGATCTCCTCGGTCGTCGGACTGCTCGGCTCGGCGGGGCAGGCGAACTACGCCGCCTCCAAGGCCGCCCTCGTCGGCTTCGCGCGTTCCCTCGCCCGTGAGCTGGGCTCGCGCAACATCACCTTCAACGTCGTCGCGCCCGGCTTCGTCGACACCGACATGACCCGCGCGCTGGACGACGAGCAGCGCGAGGCGATCATGTCGCAGGTGCCGCTCGGCCGGTACGCGCAGCCGGAGGAGATCGCCGCGACGGTGCGGTTCCTCGCCTCGGACGACGCCTCGTACATCACTGGAGCCGTCATCCCCGTTGACGGCGGACTGGGAATGGGTCACTGATCACCATGAGCGGAATTCTCGAGGGCAAGCGCGTCCTGATCACCGGTGTGCTGATGGAGTCCTCCATCGCCTTCCACACCGCCAAGCTGGCTCAGGAGCAGGGCGCCGAGATCATCCTCACCGCGTTCCCGCGGCCCACCCTGACCGAGCGCATCGCCAAGAAGCTGCCGAAGCCCACCAAGGTCATCGAGCTCGACGTCACCAACGACGAGCACCTCGGGCGCCTGGCCGACGTCGTCGGCGAGGAGCTGGGCGGTCTCGACGGTGTCGTGCACTCCATCGGCTTCGCCCCGCAGGACGCACTCGGCGGCAACTTCCTCAACACGCCGTTCGAGTCGGTCTCCACCGCCATGCACGTCTCGGCGTTCTCCCTGAAGTCGCTGACCATGGCCTGCCTGCCGCTGATGCAGAACGGCGGCTCGGTCGTCGGCCTCACCTTCGACGCCCAGTACGCCTGGCCGCAGTACGACTGGATGGGGCCGGCCAAGGCCGCCCTGGAGGCCACCAGCCGTTACATGGCGCGCGACCTCGGCAAGCAGAACATCCGCTGCAACCTCATCTCCGCCGGCCCGATCGGCTCCATGGCCGCCAAGTCCATCCCGGGCTTCGGCGAGCTGGCCTCGGTGTGGGACACCCGCGCGCCGCTGGAGTGGGACCTGAAGGACCCGGAGCCGGCCGGCAAGGGTGTCGTCGCCCTGCTGAGCGACTGGTTCCCGAAGACCACCGGCGAGATCATCCACGTCGACGGCGGTCTGCACGCCATCGGCGCCTGACCGCCGTACGCCACCGGCGCCCGACCGCCGCACACCCTCGGTGTCCGGGCGCCGCACGCCGGCGCCGCCCGGCAGTCGCCCCTGAGGCCGGCCCGGCGGCCATGAGGCCCGCACCCTTCGAGGGGCGGGCCTTCGGCGTTCCCGGGGGCGCTCTCCACGTCTCCCCGCCAGGGCCGCGGCCACGGCCGCGAGGGTGACGGCGGGGGCCGCCGGGGCCCCTGCCCGGCGCGGGCGCGGTCCGCTCGGTGTCACCCGTTCGGCCCACCTGGAGGGGCGGGCGGAGCGGGCGGCCGGGCACGCTGGTGGGGCGCGGCCCGCCCCCGCGCGTCCTCCCCAGCTCGGCCGAGGAGGTTCCCTTGTGCGCCTGTCCCGCAGCGTGGCCTCAATGACCGTCGCCGTGTCCCTCGTGCTGTCCCTGCCGTTCGAGGCGCTGCCTCAGGCGCGCGGGCGCGCGGAGCGACCGGCGGCGTCCGAGCCGTTCGGCGCGACCTGCCGGACCGCCGTCACCGGCTCCCGGGTGACCGCCTACTGCCACAACCCGTACCCGGAGACCGACCGCGTCAGCCTGCACATCGAGTGCGCCCGCTGGTGGGACCTCGACAGCGACGGCTCGCCGGTGGACACCGGCCCCGCGCAGACCGTACGGCTGACCGGGCGCTGCTGGGAGGAGGTCCGCTCGGCGTGGGTCAGCCACGGGCGGGCGGGCTGAACCGGCCCGGGCGGCACAGGAGCGGGTAGCTCGCGGCCTCCTCGGCCGCCGCCTCGGCGTCCCCCGCGCGGATCGCGTCGAGCAGCCGCGTGTGGTCCATGTACGTCTGCGGGGTGAGCTCCTCGCCGACGTCCGCGCGCAGCCAGTCCCGCAGCACCTCGCCGAGGTCGGCGTACATCGCGGTCATCACGTCGTTGCGGGAGGCCGCCACCACCGCCAGGTGGAAGGTCGCGTCCGCCGTCACGAACGCCTCCGCCTCACCGGACTCCCAGGCCTCATCGCGCCGCAGCAGCAGCGCGTCGAGCTGCTTGAGGTCCTTTTCGGTGCGGCGCCCGGCGGCCAGCCTCGCCGCCGCGGACTCCAGCGTGGAGCGCAGCTCGGCGATGTGCCGGGGATCGGCGTCGGCGAAGCGGCGGTGCATCACGCCCGCCAGTTCACTGGTCGCCACGACGTAGGTGCCGGAGCCCTGCCGGATGTCCAGCAGGCCGTTGTGGGCGAGCGCCCGGACGGCCTCGCGGACGGTGTTGCGCGCGACCCCGAGCTGCTCCACCAGCTCGGGCTCGGTCGGGATACGGGATCCGACCGGCCACTCGCCCGAAGTGATCTGGTTCCGCAGCGCCGCGATGACCTGCTCGGACAGCGCCGACCGGCGTGGATGGCTCAGGGGCATGGCACACCTTCGCACGTACGGCCGGGGAGACGGGCCCCCGGCCATGGACAGCCAATCATCCCATGATTCTATGATGGACCTCATGCCCAGCGAGGAGAACCGGACCACGACGCCGACGACCGAACGGCCCCCGGCCGCCACCACCGCCCAGCGGAAGGGCGGGGGAGCGTCCCCGGCCTCCCCGAGCGCGTGGACGACGCGCCTGGTCGTCGCCGGCATCATGCTGTCCGCCCTGAACCTGCGCCCCGCCATCACCAGCGCCGGCGCGCTCCTGGAGGAGATCCGCGACGGGCTCGGCATGAGCGGCGGCGTGGCCGGACTGCTCACCTCGGTGCCCCCGCTCTGCTTCGCCGTCTTCGGGGGCATGGCGCCCCGGCTGGCCCGCCGTGTCGGACCCGCCGCCGTGGTCTGCGCCGGCATGGCCGCGATCAGCGCCGGTCTCCTCATACGCCCGTACGCGGGCAGCACCCCCGCCTTCCTGGCCGCCAGCGCCCTCGCGCTCATGGGCATCGCGGTCGGCAACGTCCTGATGCCGGTCATCGTCAAGCGCTGGTTCCCCGACCGCGTCGGCTCCATGACCGGCCTGTACTCGATGGCCCTCGCCTTCGGCACCTCCTCCGCGGCCGCGCTGACGGTGCCCCTGACCGGGGCGCTCGGCGGGAACTGGCAACCGGGCCTCGCCGCGTGGGCGGCGCTCGCGGCGCTCGCCGTGCTGCCGTGGCTGCCGCTGCTCCGCGACCGGGGGACGGCGCCCGCCCCCGCCGCCCACGAACCCGTCGGCGGCAGCGCGCCCGACGGGGCGCAGGAACGTCCGACCACCCTGCGGGTCACGCGCAGCCGCACCGCCTGGGCGCTGGCGGTCTTCTTCGGCCTCCAGGCCACCGCCGCCTACATCGCCATGGGCTGGATGGCGCAGATCTTCCGCGACGCGGGCGTGTCCGCCGGCCAGGCCGGAGTGCTGCTCGCCGTGACGATGGTGATGGGCGTGCCGCTCGCCTTCGTCATCCCCCGGGTGGCGTCCCGGCTGCCCCACCAGGGCCCCATCGTCCTCGTGCTCGGCGCCTGCGGTCTCGCCGGCTACGCGGGTCTGTACCTCGCACCGGCCGCGGGCGCCTGGGCCTGGGCCGTCCTGATCGGCGTGTCGAACTGCGCCTTCCCGCTGGCGCTCACCATGGTCGGGATGCGGGCCCGGACCGGCGCGGGCGTGGCCCAGCTGTCGGCCTTCGCCCAGAGCACCGGCTATCTGATCTCCATCCCGGGCCCCCTGCTGGTCGGCGTGCTCTACCAGGGCAGCGGTGGCTGGGGACTGCCGATCGCCCTGATGAGCGCGCTGATGGTGCCCCAGATGGCGGTCGGCTACCTGGCGGGGCGCGACCGCACGGTGGAGGACGAGGCCGCGCGCTGACCCGCCCCCGCGGCGGCGTCCCCGGCGCGGGGTGCGAGACTGGCCCCATGCCAGTGCTCGACCCGAACCCCCCGAACGGCCAGAAGAAGATGCTGCTCGTCTTCGGCGCGTTCTTCGCCATCTTCTTCGTCATCGCCGTCATCGCGACCCTCGCGTCCCCCTGACCGCGTCCCCTCCCGCCGCCGTGGGACGTGGCGGGCCCGGCCCGCCGCGCGGGTGGGGGTGGCCCCACCATCCCCTAGGGGGTGAGGTTCAGGGTCGAGTGGGTGGATCACCGGATGGGCCGAGGAGCGCGTCGTCCGTAGGTTCTGAGGAGTGGCCGCGCGAGGCGGATCACGGACACCGATCACGGACCACTCGGCGACCCGCGGAGGCACCCATGCCGGCGCACACGCACACCCGGCCCCGCCCGGCGACCACCGGCGGCGCCGGCACCCGCCTGCCCTGGTGGGCCCTGGCCCTGCCCGCCCTCGCCTTCGTGGTCCTGCTCGCCCTGATGCTGAACCCGTCGAACGCCCATGCGGCCACCGGCGACCCCGCGATCACCCGGCTGCTCCACCGCGCCCAGGAACTGATCGCCCGCTGATACGGCGCCGGGCCGCCCGCCCGGGCCCCGCCGGTACCGGGTGAAACCCGAGAATCCGCATGTCAACTCCCTGCGCCCCATGGCCTGTTTCATGCGAAGCTGGGTCACATGAGCGTCGCAGAACCCCGCAGGATTGTCCTCTTCCGGCATGCGAAAGCCGACTGGCCACAGGTGTCCGACCACGAGCGGCCGCTCGCTGAGCGGGGCCGCATGGACGCCGCAGTCGCCGGGCGCAAGCTGGCCGACAGTGGTCTTCCCTTCGATCTGGCCCTGTGCTCCACCTCGGTCCGCACCCGCGAGACCTGGAAGCTCGCCGTCCACGAACTGCCGCACCGGCCGAAAACGGTCTACGAGGAGCGGATCTACGAGGCCTCGCCCGGTGAGCTGATCTCCGTGCTCAACGAGACCCCGGACGACGTGCAGACCGTGATCCTGATCGGCCACAACCCCGGCGTCCAGGGACTGGCCGAGGTCCTGTCCGACTCCGCCGAGCCCGAGGCCCGCGAGTGGATGCGCCGCCGCGGCTTCCCGGCCGCCGCCTTCGCCGTACTCTCCTTCGACGGCTCCTGGAAGAGCCTCGAACCGGCCACGGCATCGCTCGACGCCTACTGGGCGCCCTCGGAGTAGCCGGAAGGACCAGTCTCGGCGCAGGCACGCAGGCCCGGTACCGCTTCAGGTGCCGGGCCTGCGTGCGATCACCGGGCCTGGCCCGGGCCGTCCGCCGCTCAGGCCTCCTCGTGCGCGTCCGCCGTCTCGACCTCTTCGCGGGTCACGCCCAGCAGGTACAGGACCGTGTCGAGGAACGGCACGTTCACCGCGGTGTGCGCCGCCTCCCGCACCACCGGCTTGGCGTTGAAGGCGACCCCGAGACCGGCCGCGTTCAGCATGTCCAGGTCGTTGGCGCCGTCGCCGATCGCCACCGTCTGCGCCAGCGGCACGCCCGCCTCGGCGGCGAACCGGCGCAGCAGCCGCGCCTTGCCCGCCCGGTCCACGATCTCGCCGGTGACCCGGCCCGTCAGCTTCCCGTCGGCGATCTCCAGCGTGTTGGCCTGGGCGAAGTCCAGCCCCAGCCGCTCCTTGAGATCGTCCGTGACCTGGGTGAAGCCGCCCGAGACCACACCGACCTGGTAGCCCAGCCGCTTGAGCGTACGGATCAGGGTGCGGGCACCCGGCGTCAGCCGCACCTCGCTGCGCACCTTGTCCACCACCGAGACGTCCAGCCCCTTCAGCAGCGCCACCCGCGCGTGCAGCGACTGCTCGAAGTCGAGCTCCCCGCGCATCGCGGCCGCCGTCACCTCGGCGACCTGGTCCTCGCAGCCGGCGTGCGCGGCGAAGAGCTCGATCACCTCGTCCTGGATGAGCGTGGAGTCCACGTCCATGACGACCAGGCGCTGCGCCCGCCGGTGCAGCCCCGCCGAGACGACCGCGACGTCGACGCCGAGCGCCGCCGCGTCGGTCACCAGAGCGGTGCGCAGCGGCTCCGTCTCCACCCCGGACACCGCGAACTCGACCGCCGTCACCGGGTACTTGGCCAGCCGGAAGATACGGTCGATGTTGCCGCCGGTCCTGGTGATCCGCGCGGCGATCTGGGCGGTCGCCTCCGCGGTGAGGGGGTGACCGAGGACGGTGACCAGGGAGCGCCCGAGACCGCGCGGCCGGTTGTCGCCCCGGCCGGAGATGATCTCCGCCTGCAGCTTCATCGACTCGGCCCAGCTGTGCACGGTGGAGCGCAGATCGCCCTCCAGACCGGCCGACGGCTGGGTCACGAGCGCGCAGAGCACGATCCGGCCACGGGTGACGACCTGCTCGATGTCGACCACGTCGACGGAGTAGGCCGCGAGGGTGTCGAAGAGTCCGGCCGTGATGCCCGGCCTGTCCTTCCCGAAGATCTTGACGAGAAGGGTGAGGTCGTCGGAGGTCTGCGAAGCGCTCATGGTGTTTCCACCGTATCCGGCACGCCGTGCCTTCTGCCCCTCAGGTCCGCCTGACGGACACGGAACTCTGCGCGTCCGCAAGGTGGCGGGCACCTGACGGCACGGCCACGTCCGGGAGCACGCGCCGGCGCGGGGCGCCGGGCCGCCCCCGGGCACCACGCCGTCCCCGGCCGGTTGCCCCCGTCCCCGGCCGGTTGCCCAGCCGTCCCCGGCCGGCCCGGTTCGTCCGTCCCGGCTCAGGGTTTCCTCCCGGGAGGCCGCGGGGGCGCCGGTGGGGGAGGAGGCGGACCGTCGTCCGGCGGAGGCGGAGGCCAGTCCCGGGGACGGCGCGGCGGGGGGCGCCGCGGCGGGCGCGGGGGCGGCGGGACCGGCCCGATCATCGTGGGGGCGCCGGACACGTCGTCGCCGGGCGGCCGGGCGTCCTCCGGCTCGCGCGACTCGTCGGGCACCCGCAGGTACGGATTGGTGGCCGGGTTCGGCGGCCGGAACGGCGTGCCGGGCGTGTACGGTCCGGCCGGCCCCGCAGCTTCCGCGTGCGGGCTCCCTTCCGCCGGTGGCCGCCCCCGTGCGCCCCGGCCCCGTCCCGGTTCGCCCCGGCCCGGCGCCGGTTCGGCCCCGCTCGGTCCCGGTTCCCCAGGAGCCCACCCCGGTACGGCCGGAAGCCGCGCCGCCTCCGTCGCATCCGCACCCGCTGGAGCCCGCCCGCGCATGTCACCCGGTGCCAAAGGCGTTGCCGGCGAAGGCCGTTGCGCGCCCGGTGCCGCCCGGCGTCCCGCGGAGCCGGTCGCGTGGGCCAGCAGCGCCCCGGCCGCCCCCGCCCCGGCACCCCAGACGGCACCCAGCACGAACGCCGTGCCCAGGTGGCCGTGCAGTTCGATCCCGGCGCCGAAGGCGTCGAAACCCAGCACCGACAGCGAGGCCCCCACGGACACACCCGTCAGCCGTACGAGCAGCGGGAACGCCAGCGCGCTCACGACGCCCAGCCGCAGCGCGCACCACCCCGCGAAACCGAGCGCCACGGAACGCCGTACGCCTTTTGAGGCGCCGTACGGCGCGGTGTCGGAGGCGGCACTCGGGACGTCGTGCGGAACGCCACCCCGCGCCCGCCCCGCCGCCGGGACGCCACCACCCGCCGTCCCCGCCGTCTGGGGGCCGCCCCACGGCGTCCGCACCGCCGTCAGCACCCCCGCCAGCAGCATCGTCAGCGCCGCCGCGAGGCCCAGCAGCCAGACGCGGCCGTCCAGTTCGGCCAGACGCCCCAGCGTGACCGGCCGATCGGCGTGCACGGTCAGCAGCCGGTCCAGGGGATCGGGCAGCAGCTCGGCCAGTTCGCCGGTCGCCCTGCCGTCCCACGGGACGAACAGGCCGAGCGGGATGCCGATCCCCACCCCGTTGGGCGCGCCGAGCAGGGCGGCCCCGGCGATCCGTCCGGGACGGTCGTCGCCGAGCGCCGCGTACCCCGCCGCCGCGAGCCCCGCCGCCACCGCCACCAGCAGCACGGTGACGAGCGCGGACACGGCGGGCCGCACCACCCGGTGCACGGTGTCCCAACCGGGCGGCAGGGGAGCGCGGCGCGAGGCGAGCAGCGCGATCAGCAGGGTCCCGGACGACCAGGCGAGCCCCCCGAGCAGCGTGGGCGCCGTGTCGACGCGGAAACCGACCGCCGCCCTGGCGTCGATGAGCCTGCCGATGTGGTCGGGCAGCAGACCGCCGATGTCCCCCAGGCCGCCCAGGCCCGGGATGCTCGCCTTCCCCGATCCGCCGCCCGGCAGCCGGTCCAGCCCGAGCGCGCCCCCGTCGATCGTGACGACGTCGTGCCCCGCCCGGGCCAGGCCGCCCAGGGTCGCCAGGAAGAGCGCCACCACCGCGCCCGCGCGGGCGGCGAGTTCGGTGGGTGCGATCACAACTCCCGCGCCGCGCAGGGACCGTAGGAAGAACCAGGACAGGAGGAGGGCGCCGACCAGGCTCACGCCCAGTGGCGTGATCTCGATGGCGGTGTGCGCCTGCGCGCCTTCCAGGCCGAACGCGGACACATCGCCGGACGGCGTCACCGAACCACCCGCCCCCAGGGCCACCACCGCCGCGGTCATCGGCCCGAGGGACCCCGCCGAGTCCGCCCCGAGCAGGTGCAGGCCGAGCGCGGCCGTCGCCGCCATTCCCACCAACGCCCAGCTCACAGCGGCGATCGCGGACACCAGCACGTCCGCCCACACGCCCAGGGCGCGCCGCCTCGTCGTTCCGGTCTTCGTGCCGACACCCATGGCAGACCCCCCGATCCGCGGCGCGACGCGGCCGTCGCGCATGTCCCCCTCGCGGGGGAATACCACTCTCCGGCCCGGTTTCAACCCCGTCAACGGAAACGGTCCGAGCGCGGCCGCGCCTCTTTGCGAGGCCCGATCAGGAGGCCCGACTTTCGGTCAGAGGGCGGAGCCTGGAATAGTTCCCCACGATGTTCGACATCCCTAGACTCCCTGTGTTGGGGATTATTCGGGGGACAACTCAGTGGGGCATGGAGTGCCGGAACTCGTACTGGAATCAAACGGACGTACCTGGACGCTCGACCCGTCCAGGCCATACACCCTCGGACGCGATCCGCAGGGAGACATCGCCTTCGACGACGCCAGGGTCTCCTGGCGCCACGCCACGGTCAGCTTCAACGGCCGCAGTTGGGTCATCGAGGACCACGGCAGCACCAACGGCACGTTCGTGCGCGGCCAGCGGGTCCACCAGTTGGAGATCGGCCCCGGCACGGCGGTGTACCTCGGCAACGCGACCGACGGCCCGCGGCTGAACCTCTCCGGTGCCGCGGCCCCGGTGGCCACGCCGCAGGCGCAGCCGCAGCAGCCGTACGCCGCCCAGGGCGCGGGGGCCGGCTGGGCGGGGCAGACGCCGGAGCAGCAGGCGCCGCAGGCCGGTTGGCAGCAGCAGGCGCCGAACGCGCCGTCGATCCCGCAGCAGCAGGGCCCGGCCGGTGGCGCGGGGGCGCCGCCGGTCTACGGCGACCGCAGCCCGACCACGTTCCACCAGTTCTCGCTCGGCCGCGTGATGCGCATCGGCCGCGCCCTGGAGAACGACCTGGTCGTCTCCGACCTCCAGGTCTCCCGCAACCACGCCGAGTTCCACGCCACGCCCGACGGCCGCATGGAGATCCGCGACCTCGGCTCCCACAACGGCACGTACGTCAACGGCCAGCCGATCCCCAAGGGCGGCTCGGTGCAGCTCGGCCCGGCCGACATCGTCGGCGTCGGCCACTCGACGTTCCGGATCGTCGGCGACCGGCTCGAGGAGTTCGTCGACACCGGTGAGGTCTCCTTCTCGGCCCGCCACCTCACGGTCACGGTCGACGGCGGCAAGCAGATCCTCAAGGACGTCTCCTTCGGCGTTCCGGAGAAGTCGCTGATCGCGGTCATCGGACCGTCCGGTTCCGGCAAGTCGACGCTGCTCAAGGCGCTGACCGGGTACCGCCCGGCCAACCAGGGCGACGTCCTGTACGACAACCGCAACCTGTACAAGCAGTTCGCCGAGCTGCGTCAGCGCATCGGCCTGGTCCCGCAGGACGACATCCTGCACAAGGAGCTGAGCGTCAAGAAGGCCCTCACGTACGCGGCCAAGCTGCGCTTCCCGGCCGACACCACGGCCGCCGAGCGCGAGGCCCGCATCGACGAGGTGCTGCGCGAGCTGAAGCTCGACATCCACAAGGACAAGAAGGTCACCTCCCTCTCCGGCGGCCAGCGCAAGCGGGTGTCCGTGGCCCTCGAGCTGCTCACCAAGCCGTCGCTGATCTTCCTGGACGAGCCGACCTCCGGCCTCGACCCGGGCATGGACCGCGACGTCATGCAGCTGCTGCGCGGCCTCGCCGACGACGGCCGCACGGTCCTGGTCGTCACCCACTCCGTGGCCGAGCTGGCGATCTGCGACAAGCTCCTGGTGATGGCGCCGGGCGGCTCCGTCGCCTACTTCGGCCCGCCGGAGGAGGCGCTGAACTTCTTCGGCTACGACAGCTGGGCCGACGTCTTCTCCGCCTTCGAGAACTACCGCGACTACGACTGGGCGGGCCGCTGGAAGGGCTCGCAGCACTACCAGATGTACGCCGCGGACATCGACGCGGTCGCCCCGCAGTCCGTACACATGCCTCCGCCGCAGGCGATGAAGCCGCCCAAGCCGCAGGGCTGGGGCTCGCAGCTGCTGACGCTGATCCGGCGGTACGTGGCGGTCATCGCCTCCGACAAGGGCTTCCTGGCGCTGACGGTGATCCTGCCGGCGGTGCTCGGCGCGGTCAGCCTGCTGATCGACTCCGACAAGGGACTGCTGGTCAACCCGGTCAACCCGCGCACCGGCGTGCCCATCCCGAACGGCACGGCGACCACCGTCCTGCTGATCCTCGCGGTCGGCGCGTGCTTCGCGGGCGCCGCGAACTCCGTGCGTGAGCTGATCAAGGAACGGGTCATCTACGAACGGGAGCGCGCGACCGGCCTGTCCCGCTCGGCGTACCTGATGTCCAAGGTGGTCGTCCTCGGCGCCGTCACCGTGCTGCAGGGCCTGATGGTCGGCGTGATCGGCTTCTCCAGCCGGGAGATCCCGGACAAGGGCCTGATCCTGGGCAACGCGACGCTGTTCGAGCTGTGCCTGCCGATCATGGCGCTCGGCTTCACCTCCATGATGGTCGGCCTCGTCATCTCCTCGCTGGTGAAGACCGCCGAGAAGACCATGCCGCTCCTGGTCATGTTCGCGATCATCCAGGTCGTCTTCACCGGCTGCCTCTTCACCCTGAACGGCACCGTCGGCGTCAACCAGTTCTCGTACCTGATGCCGTCGCGCTGGGCGGTGGCCGCCGCGGGCACCACGCTGGACTTCAACAACATCGCCCCGAACGCGGACGACCCGACCCACACGGACCCGCTGTGGGACCACCAGGCCTCGGCCTGGAGCCTCGACATGTTCGCGCTGATCGTGCTCGGCGTCGTGTGCGGCTTCCTGGTGGCGCGCTTCCTGCGCCGCCACGAGCCGGAGGTCATGCGCAAGTAGCCGCGCGTGCGGCGCCCGGACGACGGCGAAGGGTGCCCGTACGACGTCCCGCAGAACGGCCCGTGCCACGGGCCCGTACGACGCGAAGGGCGGCACCCCCGACGGGGTGCCGCCCTTCCGGCGTGTTCAGCGAGTCGCCAGAGGTCCGCGCCGACCTCAGTACGCGCTGTTCACGTTGTCGATCGAGCCGTACTTGTCGGCCGCGTAGTTGGCGGCGGCGACGATGTTGGCGACCGGGTCGTAGATGTTCGCCGACGTGCCGGCGATGCGGTACGCCTCGAAGGTGGGCGGGATGACCTGCAGCAGGCCCTTCGAGGGGATGCCGTTGACGGCGTTGATGTCCCAGCCGTTGATGGCGTTCGGGTTGCCGGAGGACTCACGCATGATGTTGCGGTGCAGACCGCTGTAGGAGCCCGGGATGTTGTGCCGGTCCATGATGTCCAGCGCCTGCCGGATCCAGCCGTCGAGGTTGTTGCCGTAGGTCTTGCCGGCGGAGACCGGGGCCATCTTGGGGCGCTGCGCGGACCGGGCGGCGGCCGCCTTGGCCTTGCGTGCGGCCTCGGCCTTGCGCTCGGCGGCGGCCTTCTTCGCGGCCGCCTCGGCCTTCTGCTTCGCGGCGGCCTGGGCGGCGGCCTGCTTCCTGGCCGCGATCGCCTGGACCTTCAGGCTGTCGTCCGCGAGCTGGTCGGTGACGCTCGCCTTGACGTCCTTGATCGGCTCGGAGCTGAACTTCACCGGAGCCGGGGCTGCCGCCTCGGACGTCGTCGTGTCGGCCTGGCTGGGCGCGGCGGAGAAGGCCAGAGCGGCGGCACCGAGGGTGGCGGCGCCGGCCAGGGCGACCTTGTGGGCCTGGTTCAGCGAACGACTGCGGCGGCGAATGTTGAGCTTGTCGAGCATGGCGAAATGGACCTCGTGGGGTAGCGCGGAGGTCGCTCTCCGGACTGCGGGGGGCGTGGCCCGGCCCGCACGAACGTGGGCCCCGAACCCACGGCGCTGAGCGACGTGAGCCATTCTTAGCGGCGGCAAAAACACCAGGCAAAGGTGTGACGTACGAAGTGCGATAGTGGAGCGCGGACGGACAAAACGGGACAGACAGGGGTGTCTGTCCCGTTCATCAGGGGGTGGTGCGTCTCCTATGCCCGTTCGTACGTGATGTGCACCCTATGTGCGTCCTCACATCGGACCGGCTCCGCTCTCACCGGCAGTTGCCGGTGCAACGCACTGCGTGAGCGAATCGGCCGCCTTTCGCGGCGGCGGGGCGGGGCCTCTGCCGATGCGCCCCTCGGCGGCCCGTCGCCCCCCAGGTATCCCGCCCCGGCACTCCGCGCTCCCGTGCCACGACAAGATCCGTCCCTGACACGACTGCCCGGATCACACGGTCGGAAACACTGGGGGGATACGGCCCGGACCGCGGCCTGCGGCCCAGGTCTTAGGTCCAGCGCCCCGGGGACGGGCCGGACCGCGGCCTGCGGCCCAGGTCTTAGGTCCAGCGCCCCGGGCCGGGGCCGCCCCGGGCCCGATCCGCGTGCCGCGGGCCGCCGGTACCGTGAGGGCATGAGTCACGGCCCCCGGTCCGGCCTCGCCGCGGTGAGCTCCGCGCTGCTGGCCATGAGCAGGCACCTGGAAGTACGCGACGTACTGAAGACGATCGTCGCCTCGGCCCGTGAGCTCCTCGACGCCCAGTACGCGGCCCTCGGCGTCCCGGACGACCACGGCGGCTTCGCCCAGTTCGTGGTCGACGGCGTCAGCGACGAGCAGTGGCGGGCCATCGGCCCGCTCCCGCGCCAGCACGGCATTCTCGCCGCGATGCTGCACCAGGACCGGGCCGAGCGCCTCGCCGACGTGCGCAAGGACCCGCGCTTCGAGGGCTGGCCGGCCGCCCACCCGGAGATGTCCGACTTCCTCGGCCTGCCCATCCGCGACGGCGACGAGGTCATCGGCGCGCTGTTCCTCGCCAACAAGAGCTGCCCGAAGCCGGAGGGCGGCTGCGGCTTCACCGAGGAGGACGAGGAACTGCTGTCGATCCTCGCCCAGCACGCGGCCATCGCGCTCACCAACGCCCGCCTCTACGAACGCAGCCGCGAGCTGACCATCGCCGAGGAGCGCTCCCGCCTCGCGCACGAACTGCACGACGCCGTCAGCCAGAAACTGTTCTCCCTGCGCCTGACCGCCCAGGCCGCCGCCGCCCTCGTCGACCGCGACCCGGCGCGCGCCAAGGGCGAACTCCAGCAGGTGGCCGCGCTCGCCGCCGAGGCCGTCGACGAACTGCGGGCGGCCGTCGTGGAGTTGCGCCCCGCGGCCCTCGACGAGGACGGGCTGGTCGCCACCCTCCGCACCCAGATCCAGGTCCTCGACCGCGCCCACACCGCGCGCGTGACCTTCGCCGCCCGCGCCTTCCGCGCCCTGCCCGCCGCCCAGGAGGAGGCCATGCTCCGGGTCGCACAGGAGGCCCTGCACAACGCGCTGCGCCACTCCGGAGCGGACCGCGTGGACGTCACCCTGGACCGTCGCGGCTGCGGCGCGGTGCTGCGGGTCACCGACGACGGCGGCGGCTTCGACCCGCACGTGGTGCGCAGCGCCGGACGCCACCTCGGCCTGGTCTCCATGCGGGACCGGGCGAGCGGGGTCGGCGGCACCCTGACCGTGGAATCCGCGCCCGGCAAGGGCACCCTGATCGAGATGGAGGTTCCCGGTGGCTGACGCGATCAGCGTGCTGCTCGTCGACGACCACCAGGTGGTCCGCCGCGGACTGCGCACCTTCCTGGAGGTGCAGGACGACATCGCGGTCGTGGGCGAGGCGGCCGACGGCGCCGCGGGCGTCGCCCTGGCCGAGGAGCTGAGGCCGGACGTGGTCCTCATGGACGTCAAGATGCCCGTCATGGACGGCGTGGACGCACTGCGCCGGCTGCGCGAACTGGACAACCCCGCGCGGGTGCTGATCGTCACCAGCTTCACCGAGCAGCGCACGGTGGTCCCGGCCCTGCGCGCGGGCGCCGCCGGCTACGTGTACAAGGACGTGGACCCCGACGCGCTCGCGGCCGCCATCCGGTCGGTGCACGCGGGGCACATCCTGCTGCAACCCGAGGTCGCGGGCGCGCTGTTGTCCCAGGACGAGAACAACTCCGGCCAGGGCAGGGGAGGTTCACTCACGGACCGGGAGCGGGAGGTGCTCGGTCTGATAGCGGACGGCCGCTCCAACCGCGAGATCGCCCGCGCCCTGGTGCTCTCCGAGAAGACCGTCAAGACGCACGTGTCGAACATCCTGATGAAGCTCGACCTGGCGGACCGCACCCAGGCCGCCCTGTGGGCCGTACGCCACGGGGTGACCGGCTGACCCGGAAGGTTCCCCTCCGGGCTGAGATTCATACCGTCGTGGGAATGTCACCCGAATGGCGCACCCTCCGCGGATCTCCGCCCGTTCTCCGTGCGTGCCGCGGTGATCGCCGCGGCAGTCACCAGGAGGGGTAAGAAGTGAAGAACCTGAAGAAGGCAGCGGCCGTGACGATGGTGGCCGGCGGGCTGGTGGCCGCGGCCTCCGGCATGGCCTCCGCCACCGACGGCGCGTGGGCGTGCGGCAAGGCCGCGGGCTCCCCGGGCGTCGTCTCGGGCAATGTGATCCAGGCCCCGGTCCACATCCCGGTCAACGCCGTCGGCAACACCGTCAACGTCATCGGCGCCCTGAACCCGGCCTTCGGCAACCTGGGCCTCAACCACTGACCTCCCCCTCGCACCGACGCCCCGGCCTCCCGGCCCCACCCGGGAGGCCGTCCGCCGTATTCGGCCCGTCCGCAGCATTTCAGCCCGTCCGGCGCTTGAGGACGAGGCGGTCGGTGTGGCCCTGGCGCGCTTCCCAGGCGGAGTCCGCCGTATTCAGCCCGTCCGGCCTTTCAGGACGAGGCCGTCCAGGCCGAAGCGGGGGCCCGGGGGCGGCAGCCCCCGGAGAGGCACACACCACCCACCCCCACCAGGCACCCACGCCCGCAAAGGCGACCCCTACCGCCCAGCCTCCCTCCCCTCCACGACGGAGTTGTACGCCGCCACCTGCGCCCGCCGCGCAGTCCGCTCCACCGGCCGCAGCGCCTCCGCCCGCGCCCCCATCTCGGACGCGCTCACCGCACCCCCGTGGCCGTTCTCGGCGGCCAGCGAGATCAGCAGCCCCACCCGCCGCGCCAGCTCCAGCACCCGCACCGCCCGCGGCGGATACCCCGGCGCCAGCACTTCCCGCCCCCGCGCCGCCCGCGCCCGGTACGCGTCGATCGCCGCCTCCGCCACCGGACCGGACCCGGCCACGTCCAGCCGCGCCAGCACCTCGGTCGCCTCCCGCAGCGCCTCCGCCAGCTCCCGCTCGGCCTCACCCAGCGACGGCACGTCCGCCGGCGGAGCCTCCCGCACCGGCAGCACGTGCCAGACGACCTCCGCGTGCACGTCCCCGGCCGGCCCGGCCTCGTAGGCCTCCGGGACCAGCCCGAACGCGGCCCCCTGGCAGATGACCGCCTCCTCCGCCTCCAGCGCCCGCGCGTTGAAGTCCGGCGGTCCGCTCAGCCCCAGCGGATGCCCCGGCGCGGGCAGCGCCACCCGCAGCCCGCTCACCCCCAGCGTCCGCAGCCGCCCCAGCGCGAGCGTGAGCCCGACGGGCGCCTCCTCGCCCGGCAGCCCCTCCACCCGGTGGACGGCGTCCTCGCCCACGATGGCCAGCACGGCGTCGTCCGGCGAGACAAGTCCGGCAAGAAGGGCGTTTCCCCAAGCGGCGAGGCGTCCAGAACGCGGTTCCGAGTGCATGCCCCCACCCTAAGGACCGGACCGATGGAACGGCCCGGGCGGCCAGTGGCGTAGATTTCCCCGAGGGCTGCGCCCACCCACCGGCGCGGCGGACCGAGCCACAGGCGTACGCGACCAGCCGAGACCGGCACACTGCAAGGGGAGACAACGCGCTCATGAGCGATGTTCTGGAGCTTCAGGACGTATCCGTGGTCCGGGAGGGCCGGGCTCTGGTGGACCAGGTCTCCTGGTCGGTCAAGGAGGGCGAGCGCTGGGTCATCCTCGGCCCGAACGGCGCCGGCAAGACCACCCTCCTGAACGTCGCCTCCAGCTACCTCTACCCCAGCAAGGGCACCGCCACCATCCTCGGCGAGACCCTCGGCAGGCCCGGCACCGACGTCTTCGAGCTGCGCCCCCGCATCGGCGTCGCCGGCATCGCCCTCGCGGAGAAGCTCCCCAAGAGCCAGACCGTGCTGCAGACCGTGCTGACCGCCGCGTACGGCATGACCGCCGGCTGGCACGAGGACTACGAGGAGATCGACGAGCAGCGCGCCCGCGCCTTCCTCGACCGACTCGGCATGACCGAGTACCTCGACCGCAAGTTCGGCACCCTCTCCGAGGGCGAGCGCAAGCGCACCCTCATCGCCCGCGCCCTGATGACCGACCCCGAGCTGCTGCTCCTCGACGAGCCCGCCGCCGGCCTCGACCTCGGCGGCCGCGAGGACCTCGTGCGCCGCCTCGGCCGGCTCGCGCGCGACCCCATCGCCCCCTCGATGATCATGGTCACCCACCACGTCGAGGAGATCGCCCCCGGCTTCACCCACGTCCTGATGATCCGCCAGGGCAAGGTCCTCGCCGCCGGACCGCTGGAGTTGGAGCTCACCTCCCGCAACCTCTCCCGCTGCTTCGGCCTCCCGCTCGTGGTCGAGCAGGTCGGCGACCGCTGGACCGCCCAGGGCCTTCCGCTGTCCTGACCCGGGCCCCTCGCGCCCTGTCCGGGGCACGGCCCGCGCCCTACCATGACCATGTGAACGACATCGACGCATGGGTGTGGTGGCTGGTCGGCGCGGCAGCGCTCGGAATCCCGCTCGTCGTCACCGCGATGCCGGAGTTCGGCATGTTCGCGGTGGGCGCGGTCGCCGCCGCCGTCGTCTCGGGCCTCGGTTTCGGCCTCGTCGTCCAGGTGCTGGTCTTCGTCGTCGTCTCGGTCGCCCTCATCGCCGTCGTCCGCCCCATCGCGGCCCGGCACAGCAGGCAACGCCCGCAACTGGCCACGGGAGTCGACGCGCTGAAGGGCAGGCAGGCCGTCGTACTGGAGCGCGTCGACGCCTCCGGAGGACGCATCAAGCTCGCCGGAGAGGTCTGGTCGGCCCGCGCCCTCGACACCGGCCGCGCCTACGAGGCGGGCGAGGAAGTGGACGTCGTGGACATCGAGGGGGCCACCGCCATCGTCATGTGACCTCGCGCAACGCGGGCACAGCACAACTGAACCGAACACCCCACGCGGCACGCGACGGTCTGTCAGACTCGACCAGCAAGATCTTCAACAGCCATAAGATCTTCCGAAAGCGCCGAGGCGGAGAAGGGGACGGGCACGACGATGGAACCGGTCATCATCGTTCTGATCATTCTGGTGGTGTTGGTCTTCATCGCCCTGATCAAGACCATCCAGGTCATCCCGCAGGCCAGCGCCGCCATCGTGGAGCGCTTCGGCCGCTACACACGCACGCTGAACGCCGGCCTCAACATCGTCGTGCCGTTCATCGACACCATCCGCAACCGCATCGACCTGCGCGAACAGGTCGTACCGTTCCCGCCGCAGCCGGTGATCACCCAGGACAACCTGGTCGTCAACATCGACACGGTCATCTACTACCAGGTGACCGACGCCCGGGCCGCGACCTACGAGGTCGCCAGCTACATCCAGGCCATCGAGCAGCTCACCGTCACCACCCTCCGCAACATCATCGGCGGCATGGACCTGGAACGCACCCTCACCTCCCGCGAGGAGATCAACGCGGCCCTGCGCGGCGTCCTCGACGAGGCCACCGGCAAGTGGGGCATCCGCGTCAACCGCGTCGAGCTCAAGGCCATCGAGCCCCCGACCTCCATCCAGGACTCGATGGAGAAGCAGATGCGCGCCGACCGGGACAAGCGCGCCGCGATCCTCCAGGCCGAGGGTGTCCGCCAGTCGGAGATCCTGCGCGCCGAGGGTGAGAAGCAGTCCCAGATCCTGCGCGCCGAGGGTGAGGCCAAGGCCGCCGCCCTGCGCGCCGAGGGCGAGGCCCAGGCCGTCCGTACGGTCTTCGAGGCGATCCATGCCGGCGACCCCGACCAGAAGCTGCTCAGCTACCAGTACCTCCAGATGCTCCCGAAGATCGCCGAGGGCGACGCCAACAAGCTCTGGATCGTGCCCAGCGAGATCGGCGACGCCCTCAAGGGCCTGTCCGGCGCCATGGGCAACTTCGGCCCCCTGTCCGGCAATTCGGGGGGCGGCAGCGGCTCCTCCGGCACCGGGGGAGCGGGCGGCGAGCGCCGCGAGCGGCCGTCCATCGACTGAGCACCCGCACACGACACGGGGCCCGCCTTCCTCCCGAAGGCGGGCCCCACGCCGTACGGTTCACGCGGCCGGCTGGGCCAGCCACACCGGCAGCGAGTCGAAGTCGTCCTGCCCCAGCGCCAGCAGCATCGCGTCCGCCGGCGTCGGCTCGAACGGCTGCCGCAGCAACGGCATCCCCGCCTCCTCCGGAGTGCGGTCCGCCTTGCGGTGGTTGTCCTCCGCGCACGAGGCCACCGTGTTCAGCCAGGTGTCCTGCCCACCGTGCGACCGCGGCACCACGTGGTCCACGGTCGTCGCCCGCCTCCCGCAGTACGCGCACCGGTGCCGGTCACGCACCAGCACACCCCGCCTCGACCACGGGGCTTGTCTTCGGAACGGCACCCTTACGTACCGGCAGAGCCTGATCACCCGGGGCGCGGGGATGTCCACGGCGGCACCCCGCATGCGCAGTTCGGGGTGGGCCTGCTCGACGACGGCCTTGGCCTGCAGCACCAGAACGACGGCTCGGTTCAACGTCACCGTCGACAGCGGCTCGAAGCTCGCGTTCAGCACCAGCGTGTCCCGCATCCAGCCCACCTCCCGTGTGCACCTGCCCACCCCCCGGCGGGCTCGGATCAACTCTGGACGGGCGCGCCGAGATGGACAACGCAATAAAAAATGCCCGCCTCCGATCACTTCCAAGACCAGAGGCGGGCAAACGTTCCATGAACGTCGTTCTGCCGGCGAGTGCGTCAGCCGGCGGCCGGAATCTCGTACTCGCCGATGAGCTGGGCGCGCGCCAGCGTGTGGAACCGCAGGTTGAAGCCCACCACCGCCGGGGAGGCGTCCGCGTCCGGACCGAGCTTCTCCTGGTCCACGGCGTACACCGTGAACACATAGCGGTGCGGCCCGTCACCGGGCGGCGGCGCGGCGCCGCCGAAGGCCTTCGTCCCGTAGTCGTTGCGCGCGTGCACGGCGCCCTCGGGCAGCCCCTCGAACTTGCCGCCGCCCGCACCGGCCGGCAGCTCCGTCACCGACGCCGGAATGTCGAACACGACCCAGTGCCAGAACCCGCTGCCCGTCGGGGCATCCGGGTCGTAGCAGGTCACGGCGAAGCTCTTGGTCTCCGGCGGGAAACCCTCCCAGCGCAGGTGCGGCGAGGTGTTACCCGCCGCGTGGACCTGAGCGTCCTTGAGCGTCGCCCCCTCGTGGACGTCGTCGCTCGTGACCGTGAAGGACGGCACGGGCGGATGGAAGTCGTGGGGGAGCGGCCGCCTCTTGAGCTCGGTCACCTCGGTACCTCCTGATCGGTGTCTGAGTGATTCCGGAACAGCGGAATCATCAGCTCCAGAGCCTAGAACCAGTTGCGCCTGCTGCCGACCTCGGCGATCCACTGGTGCACATACGCCGCCCAGTCGGTCCCCTGGTAGTCGTGCAGGCCCACCTGGAACGACCGGAAGGTGTCGCTGCCCTCGCTGAACAGGCCCGGCTTCTTGTCCATCTCCAGCACGACGTCCATCGCGTGCTCGTCGGCCACGAAGCTCAACTCGACCTGGTTCAGACCGCGGTACTGCGACGGCGGGTAGAACTCGATCTCCTGGTAGAAGGGGAGCCGCTGCCGCGTACCGCGGATGTGGCCGCGCTCCATGTCCGCGTTCTTGAACCGGAAGCCCAAGCCGATGAACGCGTCCAGGATCGCCTTCTGCGCCGGCAGCGGATGCACGTTGATGGGGTCCAGGTCGCCCGAGTCCACCGCACGCGCGATCTCCAGCTCGGTGGTCACGCCGATGTGCATGCCCCGCAGCGCCTGCCCGTCGATCATCGTGACCGGCGTCTCCCAGGGGATCTCCAGCCCGAACGGCACCGCGTGCACCGCGCCCGCCCGCAGCTCGAAGGCGCCGCCGAGCCGCACCTTGGTGAACTCGATGTCCTGCTTGTACTCCTGGTCGCCGCTCTCCACCTCGACCTTGGCCTGAAGCCCGACCGACAACCCCTCGATCTGCTGGTCGACGGACCCGCCCTGGATCCGCACCTCGCCCTGGACGACACCGCCCGGAACGACGTTGACCTCGTTGAGCACCGTCTCCACGGAAGCCCCACCGGCCCCGAGGCTCGCGAGCAGCTTCTTGAACGCCATGACTCTCCCTTTACGTGTGGATCCCTGATCCCTGTAAACGCGATCCGGCCGCGCCCGGTTCCGCCGCCCACACCCTGGCAAGGGGGGCGTTCCCCGGCCACCCCTTCACCCGCACCCGTCTGGACTACGCTCGGAAGCCATGATCGCGCCCTCGGACCGTACGCCCCTGCGCAGAGACTTCTTCGACCGCCCGGTCCTGGAGGTCGCCCCCGACCTCCTCGGCCGTGTCCTCGTCCGCACGACCCCGGACGGTCCGATCGCGCTCCGGCTCACCGAGGTCGAGGCCTACGACGGCCCGAACGACCCCGGCTCGCACGCCTACCGCGGGCGTACGCCCCGCAACGAGGTGATGTTCGGTCCGCCCGGCCATGTGTACGTCTACTTCACCTATGGCATGTGGCACTGCATGAACCTGGTGTGCGGCCCCGAGGGCCGGGCCGCCGCCGTCCTGCTCCGGGCCGGCGAGATCGTCGAGGGCGCCGAGCTGGCCCGCCCCCGCCGGCCCGCGGCCCGCAACGACAGGGAACTGGCCAAGGGACCGGCCCGGCTGGCCTCGGCCCTGGGCGTGGACCGAACCCTCGACGGCACCGACGCCTGCACGGCCGGCGACACCCCGCTGCGCATCGCCACGGGGAGCCCGGTCCCCTCCACGCGGATACGCAGCGGTCCGCGCACCGGAGTCTCCGGGGACGGGGGCAACGGGGAGATCCACCCCTGGCGCTTCTGGGTCGCCGACGACCCCACGGTGAGCCCGTACCGGGCCCACGCGCCACGCCGCCGACGAAGTTGACTCGCGCTGGGAAGGTGCGTAATGTAGCCCGAGCCGCTGAACCGGGTACGGCGATCGCCTGCAGCCGGAGCGGCCAACCCACTACCTACGACCACCCCTCAGCGGGGTCGAATTCGGCGTGCCTGCATGCCCGAATTCGAACGCGCGGGACCCGATTATGAGTCCCCGAGGGAATCGGCTAACGTAGTGAATGTCGAAAGGCAGACGGGCGAAAGCCCGGAAGCCCACGACACCTGCCAATACCCCGCCGAGGCGGGAAGGCACCGAGGAAATCGGGTCGGAAAGATCTGATAGAGTCGGAAACGCAAGACCGAAGGGAAGCGCCCGGAGGAAAGCCCGAGAGGGTGAGTACAAA
>NZ_JBIVBI010000018.1:0-128911 GCF_044746005.1 Streptomyces sp. NPDC086766
ACCAGCCCGTCATCCACGGCGCCCGTCCCACTCACAGCGGCCTTCCCGGCCTCGGCGTCACTCGTCACGTCAGTCATCAACTGTCGCTTCCAGCTGGGGAGTTACACCACTCACCGTACAGACCCGAGCATGGCCGGGGGGGGAACGCCCTCGCCATTCAGGGGGCAGTAGCCAAGGATCTTTTTCCAAGCCTTCATCCGCGCGAAGGCGTGCTCGAAGCGGGCGAGGCTGTGTGTCTGTCACATCGGGCGCAGCGCTTCACCCGTACGAACTCCAGGGCGAGCCTCTCGTGCACCTGCCCCGGCTCGGCCGGGTCGGGGCACCTCGGCGCGGGCCACCACCACCCTGGCGACGACCGCCCGTCCCGCGCGAGTGAGCCACGGCGCCGACGCGGTAGTACTTCGCGCGCGCGGTCCGAGGGGTGGCCCCGAACCGCAGGTCAAGGGCCGGCCCTCGGACCGTGCGGGTCCGAACCCGTCGTGTTGCGGCCAGTAGGTCCGACTCGTGGTCGGCTCCGTTGCGTCAGACCCGCACGAGTCCGTAAGAGACGGAACCGGCCAGGGTGTAGGTCTTGTCGTAGACGCCGATCTGGCGTGCGTGAGCGGGGTTGGACGTGCGGCGGACGATCGTTTGCCAACGCTCGTCGCGCGGCGCTTCTTGGGTGCTGTCCGCGGATGCCGAGCGGCCACCACGCTGCCTTCTGGTCGTTTTGCCCCGCGCCCTATTCGGTACGCAGGGCGGTGGCGGTGCGAGTGCGGGCGGCCCAGCCAGCGGGCAGGAGTGCGCCCAGGACGGCGATGAGAAGGCCACCGAGCCCAAGTAGGACCAGGTCGGGCGTGTGGTAGACGTCGATGATGGAGGCTGGCATGTTGATTCCGGCGCTGTGTCCCATGGCGGGCACGGTCAACGCCTGCAGAGCCACTCCGGTCGGTACGCCGATGGCGCCGCCGATCAGACCGCTTACGACGACTGAGGAGACGACCATGGCAATGGTCTGCCGGGGGGTCATGCCCAGCGCCTTGTGGACGCCGAGGTCGTGGACGCGGTCGCGGGTATCGAGGACGACGGTATTGAGCACGCCCAGGCCGGCGGTGACGGCGAGCATCAGCGTGAGGATTGCGGTCAGTGTGTCGAGGGCGAGGATCACATCGCTCTTACCGGACTCGTCCGCCTGGACGGTGACGCCCAGGGGGCGCAGCGCAGTGTTCAGGGCGTTGCTGTAGCTGACCACGTCCGTGCCGGGCTTCACCGTGATGGAGTAGGTGAGGGGACGCAGGTCCGGCTCCGCGGTGGCGAGGGTCGAGGCGTCGGTGAGGACTTCCATGGCCTGTGTGTGGGGGTCGAAGACCTCGCCGGTGATCCGGACTGCGACCGCCTTGCCGTGATCGTCCAGGGTGACGGTGTCCCCGATGTGGGTATCGGTGGCAGTCAGGAAGGTGGTCGGCACGACGGCCTGGCCCGGTCCGTGGAACCAGCTTCCCGAGCCCATCCGGTAGCCGGCCCCGGAGGCGTCGCCGGTGAACGCGAAGACCGTGCTGGTACCCCTGACCCCCGCGACGGTCACCGCTGTTGTGGCGGTGCCGTAGTACGCCTTTGTCCCGGCTTGAGCGTTGATCGCCGCGGTGACCGTAGCCGAATCGGCCCGGGTCGCTTGCCGGGTGAGGGCGCCGGGACCACCGCGGGCGGGTTCAGGGCCGATGACGACGTCGGCGGTGTCGTGGTTCTTGGCGGCCTGGACCTGGCTCAAGGAACTGCCGATGCCGATGGCGAAGGTGACGGCGGTGGCGCCGAACACGATCGCTGCGACCATCGCGACCGTGCGGGCGGGGCGGGTGAAGGGGTGGGCCAGGCCGAGACTGACCGGCCGCGGAAGCGGGAGCTTGGCGGTCAGACTGGCTGCCCACTGGCCCCGGCCAGGACGAGGGGTGCGTCCGAATGCGAGCGCGTCAACGGTACGCAAGCGTCCGGCCCGCAGGGCCGCCGCCCATGCGGTCACGCCCGTCAGGCCCAGCGTCCCGGCGATCACCGCGACGTCGACCCACGGAGCCACGCCCGAGGCCGTCGTGCCGTAGACCTGGTTGGTCGTGGACAGCACCGGGATGGCGAGGAGGTTGCCCGCGACGACGCCGACTGCGGCGCCCACCGCCGCCGGAACCAGCGCCTGACTCGCGTAAGCCCGCACGACCTGGGCCGGTGTGAAGCCGATGGCCTTGAGGATGCCGATCCGTCGCACGCTCACACCGACTGCTCCGGCGACGACGTTGCCTACGATGAGCACTGCCATGACCACACCCAAGATGCCGAATGCGATGAGGAACGGCACGAACAGCGCGGTGTTACGGCCGGTGCCCTCTTTGACGTTGAGCCAAGACTGCACCCCGGTCAGCGCTCCCGGCGGGACCGCTGCCCTCACCGCAGCGCGGTCGGTGGCGATCTGCTTGGTGGTGCCGGCCGCGGCAAAGCGGTAGAGCATCTGGTAGCTGCCGGGGGCGCCGGGCGCGGTCAACGACGCGATCTGCGAAGGTGTCACCCAGCCGTCGGCGGTGTCGCTGACCGAGTGGGCCACACCGACCACGGTGAGCGTCGGGCTGCCGGGAAGGCCGGGGACCTCGAAGGTGGCGCCCAGGCGAGTTCCCGGGCCCGAGAAAGACAGCACGATCTGACCCGGGCCAGTGACCCACCTCCCCGCCGTCAAGGTGACGTCGTCGACGGGACCGCCGGGATCGGCCCGGCCGACGACCGTCATCGGCAGCAGGTCGACTCCCGCGAGGGCACCGGCGTTGGGCCCTCCGCGCGGGATGATCACCGACGTAGGGAACGGGCCGGACGCCGCAGTAACGCCTGACGCGTGCGCGGAGGTGGACAGCTGCCCGGCCGTGACCTTGCCCGCATCGAACTGCGCGGCCAGATGGGCCCCGTGCTGCCCGGCGAACGCAGTCTCGAAGGGGGCACCGGAGGCAACCAGCAGCGACCCGCCCAGAACGGACGCGGTCACCGCCATCATCGCGGCAAGAGCGGTCACCAGCGTCTGCACCCGGCGGCGGCCGACGCCTGAGCGAACGACCTTCCCCAGGGCGCTCATCGTGCCGTCTCCATCGGGGAGTCGGCGGCGATCCGGCCGTCGACGAGCTGGATCGTGCGCGTCGCGCAGGCTCGCGCCAACGCAACATCATGGGTGACCAGGACAATGGTCTGCCCGTCGGCGTGTAGGTCGTTGAGCAGCTCCCTGACATCCTCACCGGCCTTGGTGTCCAGTGCGCCGGTCGGCTCGTCCGCCAACAGCAGTGCCGGGCGGTTCATCAGTGCCCTGGCGACCGCGACGCGCTGCCGCTCACCGCCGGACAGTCGGCCTGGGTAGGCGCGGGCAAGCCGGTCGATTCCGAGCGCTTGGAGTAGTTCCGCCGCACGTCTGGCCGCTTCACCGCGCGCCATCCCGGTCAGTTGCGCCGGCAGCACGACATTGTCGGCCACCGTGAGGTCGTCCAGAAGGTTGAAGAACTGGAAGACCATGCCGACACTAGTCCGCCGGTAGCGCGCCGAGCCGGTCTCGCCGAGCTCGTCGACCCGCACACCGTCCACGGTGACCGTGCCCGTGGTCGGCTGGTCGAGTCCGGCGATCAGGTTGAGCAAGGTGGATTTGCCGCTGCCGGACGGACCGAGGATGGCCACCGCCTCTCCGGATGCGACGGTCAATGACACCTCTTGCAAGGCGGGGGGCCCCTCGTCATAGCTGCGGCTCACATCGCACAGTTCGATCAACGGCGTGGTCATGGTCGTCTCCCAGGTGGGCCTGTCTGGCTGGTCGACGCTAGGGTGGCGGCCGGGCATGGTGCGTCGGTCTCAGGAGCCATTCCCGGTACCGTGCCGGGGTGAGGCCCCACCGGTGTCATCCCTGCGATCTAGTCCACGGATGTATCGCAGGTGATCATCCAGGTGGGTGCGCGGGGCTCTTCGCAGCGGTGAGAATGAGCAGATGGTGAACCTGTCGAGCGTGGACCGAGTGCGAGAACTGACCGGCCGTACGGTACGCCCGACCGGTCAGCTGCCCCGGCCCGCTCGGCGCAGCCGGGCATTCGACGCAGCGTTGGCTGTGCTCCTCGCCGCCGACGGCATCCGCTATGTCGCGATCATGAATGAGGGGGCTGGGCCTGCCTCCTGGACCGGCCCAGCGCTCCTCGTGCCGCTCGTCTCGGCGCCCTTGGCCCTCCGTCGCCGGTATCCGCTGGCGGTGCTGTGGACCGTGACGGCGGTGAGTCCGTTGATCATGCGCGATTCCGGGGACATCGCCTTCTACGCCGGCATGGTCTGCCTCGTCGCCGCCTACAGCGCCGCAGCCTATTGCCCCCACCGGGTGCCGACGCTGGTGAGCCTGCCGGTGGCAGCCACGGTCCTGGCGGTCCTGTTCACCGACGCGCAACTGCCCGAGTTCCCGAACGGTGTGATCGCGGTCCTGGTCCTTGTCCCGGTCTTGGCCGCAGCGTACGAGTTTCGCATGTGGCGGCGGCGGGTCGATGAGGGGCGCGCACGCCTGTCCGCACTGGAACGCGAGCAGGTCGCGGCGCTGGACCGGGCGGTCGAGCTGGAACGCGCCCGTATCGCCCGCGAGTTGCACGACGTGGTGACGCACAACGTCAGCGTGATGGTCATTCAGGCCAGCGCCGCACGCAAGGTGATGGACGCGGCCCCCGACCAGGCCCGTGAGGCGCTGCTCGCGGTCGAGAGCGGCGGCCGGGCGGCGATGAGCGAGCTGCGCCAGGTCATGGGGCTGCTCACGACGGACGCCACGGGACCCGACGCGGACGCGTCGGCTGATCTCACGCCACAGCCGGGCCTCAACCGGCTGGAGGCCCTGGTCGCGGGGGTGCGGCAGTCCGGGATGGCGGTTGAGCTGACCTTGACGGGACAGCCCCGCCACGTCCCGCCCGGCGTCGAACTCGCCGTCTACCGGGTGGTGCAGGAAGCACTGACGAACACCGTGAAGCACGCGAGCGGCGCCTCTGCGGCAGTCACCGTCCAATATGCCAGCGACCAACTGCGCGTGGAGATCGTCGACACGGGTGGCCGCCCGAGCGCCGCCGCGACCGCTGGCAACGGGCGCGGACTCATCGGCCTGCGCGAGCGCCTTGCCGTCTACGACGGAACCCTGCACACCGGCCCCCGACCCCGCGGTGGCTTCCGCGTCACCGCACTGGTCCCCCTGGAGGCACCGTGACCGAGCCGCTGCGTGTGGTGGTCGCCGACGACCAGACGCTGGTGCGTACCGGCTTCAGGATGATCCTGGCGTCCGAGGGCATCGAAGTGGTTGCCGAAGCGGACAACGGTGTTGAGGCCGTCGACGCGGTCAGGCGCACCTTGCCCGACGTGGTCTTGATGGACATCCGAATGCCGGAAATGGACGGCCTCGAGGCCACCCGGCGCATCCTCAGAGGCACCGAGACGGGCGCGGACGGCCTGCGCGTGATCATCCTGACCACCTTCGACCTCGACCGGTACGTCTACGCCGCGCTGTCCGCCGGAGCCAGCGGCTTCCTCCTCAAGGACGTCAGCCCCGAACACCTCACAGCCGCCGTCCGCATGGTACGTACTGGCGACGCACTGCTGGCCCCTGCGATTACCCGGCGCTTGGTCGAGCGGTTCGCCCGCCGAGACTCCACTGCCTCGACGGTCCACCGAGACCTTGCCGCGCTCACCCCGCGCGAACTGGAAGTGATGCGCCTGCTCGCCCGGGGGCTGAGTAACTCCGAGCTCGCCGACCGCCTCCGTCTCTCCGAGGCAACGGTCAAGACCCACGTCTCCCGCATCCTCGCCAAGCTCGGACTCCGCGATCGCGCTCAAGTTGTCGTCGTCGCCTACGAAACGGGCCTGGTCAGCGTCGGCGGAACCGGGTCCGCTTCGCCGCCGCCCACCGATCGGCAGCAAATGTGACCACCTGCCGCACCGCGTCCGGACGCCCTCAGGGCTGTGTCACATGCCCATACGATCCCCAGCAGGTCTGTTGTTCGTCTCTTCCGCCGCACGAGGTCCGGGCACCGTCATGGAAGGAAGGTTCAGGCGGGCGGCCATGGCGAGGTTTGCCTCACCGTACGGGCGCACCGGCAACCAGAACAGCGGGGTCAGGCCGAGCTGGTCGGCGGGCGTGAGGAAGTCGACCCACTCCGGTCCGCCCAGGATGTCCTGGAGCATCAAGGAGCCTTTTCAGCGTTGCCTCTCCAGGGTGAGGACGGCCTTGGTGATGACGGTCATGCGGTTGGGACTGATGCGGGCTCTGCGGAAGATCTGCCCTGGTTCCGGACAACGGCGCAACCGCGCGGGAAGAGCGGTCAGACCTGTGACGATGCCGAAGCAAAGCCCCTATGCGGACACGGTCTCCTGCCCGGCGGCAGCCAGACAACGCCGCCCCGGAGCGCAGCCGGCAGATCGCACTCAGGGCATCGACACAGCGAGCCAGGCAGGATATGGGCCAGGCCGCACCCTGGGACGGCAACCCCAATCCTCACAGGCAGGATAGACACCTCAGGCGCTCAACGTGTCAAGCCACTGAGCCTTTTCCAACCTGACCGGATGGGTGGGTAGTTGGGCTGAAGGGGCGGTGTCCGGACGTGAAGAAGCTCCTGGTAGACGGGTTCACGACCAAGATCACCGGCCCCACCAGGAGCTTCCGCGTGCTTGTCTACCCGTCCGGCATCGATGTGTCCACCTCGACCCTGCGTTACCTGTCCGCTCGCCTGCGGGCGCGCCGCCAGGAACGCGGAACGCGGTGGCGTCGCGTGAGCGTGGGCCGCCAGGCCCTGCTCGTCCTCGCGCACCTGCGCTCCGGCCATACCTACGCACAGCTCGCCGCCGGGTTCGGCGTCGGCACCACCACCGCCTACCGGTACATCGCCGAGGCCATCGATGTCCTGGCCGCTCTCGCACCTACTCTCGCCGAGGCGATGAAGACCGCCTCCACCAAGGCATTCGTGATCCTGGACGGCACACTGCTGCCGATCGACCGGATCGCCGCCGACCGGCCCTTCTACTCCGGAAAGCACAAGAGGCACGGCATGAACGTGCAGGTGATCACCGATCCTGCGGGACGGCTGCTGTGGGCATCGCCTGCACTGCCCGGAGCGGTCCACGACATCAGGGCTGCGCGAACCCACGGCATCATCGACGTCCTGGCCGAAACCGGCGTGGAGTGCTGGGCCGACAAGGGCTACCGGGGCGCCGGCGGCACCATACGGCAGCCCTACTGGGGCCGCTGGGAGACGCTCTCCGCAGGACAGCAGGCCGTCAACCGCTCGCACGCGAAGATCCGAGCGCTCGTCGAGCAAGCCATGGCCACCCTCAAGACCTGGCGGCTCCTACGCAAGCTCCGCTGCAGCACCACCCGCATCACCAACCTGGTTCAGGCCGTCCTCGTCCTGCACCTGACCTGCGCAAACTGAGGTTGGAAACAGCTCACTGTGGCAAGTTCCGCGGGGAACGCAGTGCGCTCGTCGGACAGCGTGTGGTGTTTGAGGCAGCGATAGAGCTGGCCGATCATGCGGTTGAAGAGGTTCCGCTGGGCAGCCGCGTGCCAGTCCCCGTGCTCGTCGCGGCGCCGACAGTAGTGGGCTTTGGCGCCGGATGAGGCAGTGATCGCGGAGAACGCCCAGAGATATCCGACGTGGTTGAGCGACGACACTCCACCGCGTATCCGTTCGATAGCCGCGTAGCACTCACAGTCGGTTCAACCCCGCTCTTCCCGTGGCGCGTGCGCTCGGAGGCCGATAGAGGTTTCGTCACTTCCGGGTGGGGCGGCGTGGAGGTGTACGGTGCGGTCCCGGAGTCTCTCATTCAACCGGTCGGAATTGCCTGCAACACCAACCCGCAAACGCCCCTCCCGCAAGAGGGGCCACTACGAGGCAAGCGGCGAAAATCCCTGGGACGACGATCTCTTCCCAGTGGGGCGAGTGAACACTCGGGTCACCGAAGACCGCGAAGGCGAGAATCCAGAGCCACGGCCCCAGCGCGGCGCACACTCCCAGCACTTCGCAGGCGCGTGCACGCCCGAGACGAATCCCCAACAAGAGGGACGGGACAGAGCCGAAAGCCAGCATACTCAGCACGACGCTCATGCCCGACAGGTCTGTCACGTCCAGCGCGCGAGGGATCCACGGGCTGACAACGACCAGCACCGCCCACCACAAGGACGCCACGAAGAGCCCGCTCACGGGGAGCCTCCCCTTCGGTCTGCCTACCTGACGCACCGTCTTGTCGCCCATCCTCGCCCTCCCGCCCCCACCAGGATGCCCCCATCATTCTTGAACGCGTTCAACTATCAGGTGTCGTCCACTTGACCTCCGGGCAGCAGGCAACTCGCCAGCCCACCTGCGAGCGCGCCCGCCTTCGGAGCGAGATGGGCATCCGCTGGGGTGGGCGCCCCTCCCTTCCGCACGACAGCAGGTCCTCAGGTCGAGGACTGTATGACGACCTGCTCGCCCTCTCCGTGCGGTTCCTCGAATTTGGCCAGGTAGCGGTCGAGCAACGCCTCATCCACGGTGACGGAGTTGGCACCTTCCTCGCCGTTCCGCACCTCAAGGCGACGCTCCAGCGTCTTCCGGTCGGTCTTGAGGTGGACCAATTCCCAGCGACAGCCGTGCTTCTCAATCAGCGCCTTGTAATCTTCGCGGGCAGCGCGACTCCAGAAGCTGTAGTCCACCACCACATCGCGCCCGGCCAGCATCAGGTCCACCAGTTCCTGCCGCTGCTCGCGGCGGACCTCTTCCTTGAGCTGGTCAAACGCCTCCGCCTCCAGCACCAGGCCAGCGTCGCGCTGCCCAAGTCGTTGCCAGACCACCTCGTCAATCGAGAGCCGAAGGTAGCCGCGTCGCACCAGCTCCATCGCGTACGTGGTCTTGCCCGCCCCCGGAAGACCGCACATCAGCACCACCGTACTCAATTGCTGCGTCACGAAGCCAGGTTAGGGCCTGTCCGACGGATCTTGCCGGACGGCCGTACCCAAGGCGGATGAGGTGGTACTCGACGGGTTCCCGCTCATTAATCACTAGACCGTCCCTCCGACCTGCGAGAAACTCCCCTCGATGACGTAACGAACTGATACGCCTCCCACCTGGGACGAGCGCGCGCAGCTGATCACCTTCCTGGACTACGCCCGTGACACGGCGCGAGCCAAGTGCGAGGGCGTGCCCGCGGAAGACACCCGCAGAGCTCCGCTTCCGAACTCACCGCTGATGACCCTGTGCGGGCTGATCAGCCATCTGCGGTGGGTCGAGTACCACTGGGTCCAAGTGATGTTCCTGGGGGAGGAACCCGCGGGGCCACTCACGCAGGCGAGCGACGACGACCCCGACCCCGAGATGCGGACAGCGGTCGACACCCCGTTGCCCCAGCTTCTCGCCGAATATGAGAAGCAGAGCGACCGCTACCGTCGCCTGCTGTCCGACCACCACTTGAGCTCAAGGGCCAAGCGCCCCATCAGCGATGGCCGCCACGTGGACCTCCGCTGGGTGATCCTCCACCTCATCGAAGAGATCTCCCGACACAACGGGCATCTCGACATCGTGCGAGAGCTCGTCGACGGACGGACCGGCGTCTAAGAGGTCCTAACAGAAGTTGTTGATCATGTGACTGTCGGCTTGTTCGTTCGTTGTCTTTGTCGTGGGGAAGAGAGTGCCGCGGCCGTGGATCGTGTCGGATGAACTGTGGTCGCTGATCGAGCCGTTGCTGCCAGTGCCGGGGCCGAAGCTGGTGGCGGGGCGGCCGCGGGTGCCGGACCGGCAGGCCCTGTGCGGGATCCTGTTCGTGTTGCACACCGGCATCCAGTGGGAGTACCTGCCCAAGGAGCTGGGGTTCGGCTCGGGCATGACCTGCTGGCGGCGCCTGGCCGCCTGGAACGAGGCCGGCGTGTGGGACGCACTGCACCTCGTGCTGCTGAAGAAGCTGCGCTCGGCGAAGAAGCTGGACTGGTCGCGGGCGGTGATCGACTCCTCCCACGTCCGGGCGGCCCGCAGGGGCCCAAAAGCGGTCCGAGCCCGGTTGACCGCGCACATCCGGGCAGCAAGCACCACGTCCTCACCGATGGCCAGGGCATCCCGCTCGCGGTGTCGCTGACCGGCGGAAACCGCAACGATGTCACCCAGCTGATCCCGCTGGTGGACAAGGTCCCCGCAGTGTCCGGTCTTGTCGGGCGGCCCCGCAAGCGCCCGGACATGGTCTTCCCGGACCGTGGCTACGACCACGACAAGTACCGGCGGCTGTTGTGGCAGCGAGGCATCCGGCCCGTGATCGCCGAGCGCGGGCAGCCCCACGGCTCGGGTCTGGGCGACTTCCGCTGGGTTGTCGAACGCACCATCTCCTGGCTGCACGGCTTCCGCCGCTTGCGCATCCGCTGGGAAAGACGCGACGACATCCACGAGGCCTTCCTCGGCCTCACCACCTGCCTCATCACACACCGACACGTCCAACAGCTTTGTTAGGACCTCTAAGGCGTGCCGTTGCCCTCTCGATTACCACCCGCGAGCTGGCCCACCGTCATTACGATGATGCCGACCAACAGAATCACGCTGCCGGTCAAGGTGCCCCACAGCCGGGTATCCGAGTCGCTGATCACCAGCCCGAAGACCGCCTGCCAGCACAGCGCGAAGGCCACCACCAGCTGGCCCCAGCCATAGAGGTGAGGGCCGCGAACGTGGCGACGGTTCATGGGGAGCACCCAGCCACGGGCAACCGCCGCCACGCCGGAGGCGGCGATGAGCAACGCCAGCAGAACAAGAGGTATGGCGAGGTAAAGCTTCATGATCCCTCCCCTGCGCGCCAGGCCCACGCCGGACGCCAGCGTGATCATGCTACCCGCCGCGCCGCCCGTCCATGGTTTTCCCCGCGTGCCTCATGATCGACCGGACAAGTCCCCGTACGCTGTGTCGGATTTGTCAAGAGCGCCCCTCTTCACTGACACCAGTACCTGACACCAACAGGGCCGGACAGCGACGGACACCGCCGAACGACGACGGACAGCCAGTCGAGGCGCGAGACGAGTTGACCGACGTTCCAAGGGCCCCGTGATCGACCTGATAAAGATGAGGCCACACCTCAAAAGTCTGCGTTCGGGGCGGAGCACCGTCAGCAAGTAATAAACGACGAGCCACACCATGCCGGCCACGCTAGGGTCCCGGCCATGCCCTTCGTTGCGCCCGATCCCGACCCCTTTCAGGAAGTCATGACGCGAGAGTCCCTCGTTTGCCATGATCTACGACCATTGCGAGGACTTTCAGCGGCGAGGCGAGGAGTGGGAGAACGACACCGTAGAGGACTACCTCGGTGCGCTCGCCTCGTGGATCACGGACTCGCCCGGCTCGTACCGTCACCTCGGCGAAGAGATGCCGCCGAACGGCGACTGGACGTTCTTTGCGCGGGCCCTCAGCGCGGCCGTCATCTACGAGTAGCCGAAGCCACGCTCCTGCCGTACCCACCCGCACCGTAGCGTGACGTCATGGAGAACCCCGAATCAAGGTGTTTGGCTCAGCCACCGAGATGACCATTGCGGCCAACGCAGCCGGACTGCGGGAGCTTGCAGAGCGGCTCATTGGTCTCGCTGATCCTGAGCTCCGCGATGGCTACCACGAACATCTTGAGGGTGGCATCAATCTTGAGAGCGGGTCGATCAGCCTGATCTTGGAGCGGGACGACAAGGTGTAGAAGTCCCGTACAGCAGCGGAGTACAGCAACCACGACACCCGGTCCCGTCCCGTAGCGTCCTTCTGGAACCAGAGCACGGCTTGTTTGACCGTCACTGAACCTCTTTCATCTTGAATAGTCGCAGGTCAGCAGTGTGTGGACGGCCTGGATGATGGTGCCGATGCGGCGGGTGGAGATGGGCCTTCCCCCGTGAAGGTGGACACGCGTTCGTGTGTCATGCGGCCAGCGTGAGCTTAGCCGTGTGGTGCCGGCGTTCGTAGTCGTCGGGGCTGAGGTGGCCATTGGCGGACTGCCGGCGGCGGGTGTTGTAGCGGGTCAGCCAGCGGAAGACGGTCATCCTGCAGGCGGCGGCGTCACCGTAGTCGCGGGCGCCCTGGAGGGGCTCGCGTTTCAGGGACGCGTGGAAGCTCTCGCAGGCCGCGTTGTCCGCGCTGCTGCCGACTGCGCCCATCGACCGGGTGACCCCCAGCTGGTCGCAGAGGTCGGCGAACTGCCGGGAGGCGTATTGCGACCCGTGGTCGGAGTGGAAGACGGCCCCGTCGAGGCCGCCGCGGGTACCAGCCGCCATCCGCAGGGCGTCGGCGACCAGGTCGGTGCGCATGTGTGCGGCGATCGACCAGCCCACGACCTTGCGGCTGAAGCAGTCCAGCACGGTCGCCAGGTAGAGGAACTCTCCGTTCGCCAGAGGGAGATAGGTGATGTCGCCCATGTACTTCAGCCCGGGTTCGGGTGCGGTGAAGTCCCTGCGGAACAGGTCCGGAACCTGCGAGGCGGCCGGTTCGGGGACGGTGGTGCGGACCCGTCTGGGCAGGCGGATCCCCGTGATCGCATACCTTCGCATCACCCGCGCGACCCGCTTCTCGTTGACCCGCAGGCCCCTCTCCCGCAGCTCGGCGGTCACCCGCGGCGAGCCGTAGGTGCCCCCGGAGTGCCGGTGGATGACACGGATCTTCTCCCCCAGCAGCCGGTCGTCCTCCTCGCGGGCGGTGCGGGCCTCGGCCCCGGTCCGCCACTTGTAGTAGCTGGACCGGTTCAGGCCCATCACCTGGCACAGCCGCTTCACCTCGAAGGCGTCCCGGTGGTCCTCGACGAACTGGAAGCGACTCACCAACTCGTCTCACCGGCGAAATACTTGGCGGCCTTGCGCAGGATGTCCTGCTCACTGGCCAGCTTGCGTTCGCTCGCCTCCAACTCGCGCACCCTGGCTTCCAGCTGCCGGATCCGCTCGTCCGGGTCAGCGGCCGGGGCCGTCCGCCCGGCCCGGGCCGGTGCCCTTCCGCCCGCCGGCGGGGCGGCCGGGTCGACACCACGGCGTTCACGGTCCCGCAGCACCCACAGACGCAAAGTGGCCCTGTTGATGCCCAGGTCGGCGGCGATGCTCTTGTACGTCGCCCCGGGCGTGGACTCGTACAAGGCCACGGCATCGGCCCGGAACTCGTCCGAGTAGTCCTTCATCGCCATCGGCGGTCTTTCTCGCTTCCTCCGGATCAAGCAGATCCAGTATCAGCGTGTCCACCACTCAGGGGGAGGCCCCGGCCGCCGAGAGGCGGGCAGGCAGCCCCTCGACATTCCCGTGTGCCGCGGGTAGCAGCCACTGGACCTGGGCTGCATCCCGCGCGTGTAGCGGGCCGTCCGGTGCCAAGGGTGCGAGGGCAGCGTGAGGTGGGTGGACCGCATTGCTACGAGACGCCGTCCGTCAAAGACCGTGTTCGTCCCTCAGGCGCATCAGGTTCCGCTTGCGCTTTTGGGCGGTGCGCAGGGCGGAGACGTGCACGGCGAACTCGTCCTGTGTGCCCAGGCGGCTGTGGCAGTCGCGGATGCTCAACTGCAGGGCGACGAGCTGCTCGTAGACCCCGTTGCCGGTCTGCTTGGTCAACGGCTCGGCCAGACGCAGGTAGACGCCGAGCGCGTCTGCAGGACGGTCGGCGCGCGCCTGGTCGGCGAGGGTGAGCCACTGCCTGTCATCGGCGCCGGTGCGGGTAGCGGCCTGCCAGGCGGCGTCGACGTCCTTGTCGTCGAGCAATGCGTCGACCAGGACCGGGCCGCCGTACCAGCTCTGTTGCCGCTGCTCCGCGTCGGCCTGCAGTAGGGAAAGGGCTCCCCTGCGTTCGGCCAGCCAGCAGTCCGCGGCCCGCGCGGGAGCGCGCAACTGCTGGTACGCGGCCAGGGTGCGGGAGGCGCGGAAGTACTCGCGGCGCACATCGACGGTATCCGGCAGTCGGCCCGCCTGGGCGTAGCGGTCGCAGAGGTAGTCGATAAGAGCGGCGTCGACGCCGGCGAGATCCCGGGCTTCCCGGACGCCACGTTCGGCCCAACCCAGAGCCTCGTCGGAACGCCGGGCGGTGTCCAGTTCGCGGGCGATGACGAGATGCGTGCGGCCGTCCGGTGAGAGATCGGCCGCGTGCACGGCGATCAGCGCTTCGATATCGCCGCCCGCCTTGGCCAGACGCTCCATCAGTTGCTTCTCCGCCCAGCCGCGACGGTTGCCCCGCCACGCCTCGACCGCCGACTTCCGCAGCACGGCCACCCCCTCTTCGCCGAGGACATCCTCGTAATCGAGCGGATCGATGTCGGTCAGGCCGTCGTCGATGTCGCCTAGCGCATGGTCGACCAGCCAGCGTGCGAGCTCCGCGGGGTCGGGGCGTGCCGCGTGGCACGCGGCGAGGTGGGCGTCGGCGAGGTCTGCTCCGATCTGCCCGAGCCTGCCGTCCGAGTCGTCGACGCTCTCCACCGCCGCGGCCAGCTGGCGCATCATCTCCCGCGCCAGGGTGATCGCGTCGGCGGCCCGGCCGGAGCCGGTAAGCGCCCTAATCGCGGACACCGCCGTCGCTGCCTGGTCGGCGTAGGCGCGGGCATCGGCGTACTCGACGTACCCGTACTGCGCGAAGGGGCCGATGTCGAGCAGGTCGCGGACACGGGCCCGGACTGCGGCGAGGTCACCGCGGGCGCTCGCGGCCCGCACTTCCAGGCGCCGCCGCAGCTGCCGGTCCTCGGCCACCTGCTCCCGCAGCAGAGCGAGCAACTCGTCCTTGGATTGGCTGGACAGCCATCCGTCGAGATCCTGCGCCCGTTCCCGCGCTGCCTCCCGTTGTCGCGGCAGGCTGTCCCGCTGGGCGAGCACCCATAGGCTGAGGGCGACCAGGTGCTTGCAGAAGTTTCCCTCCCAGGCCGTAGGGGCAGTCGCATGTGCCGGCCAGGCCGCCCGGCCCGTCCAGGGTCAGCTGGACCTCGTACCCCTCCGTGCCGTGAACGGTCGCGGTGACCCAACCATCACCGACCTCGACCCCGAACACCGCATCCGCATACCCGAGGGCGCGCTCGAAGGAACGGGCACCGGCCAGCGCCCTGAGATTCGCCTCGGTGAGACTGCCCATGATCTCCGCCTGCTCCGGGGTGCGCACTGACCAGTCCGCCAGCCTAGATGATCGATTCCAAGGGGTTCAGTGGTCGTAGGCGGTCAATGCCCGCATGACCGGCTGTCCGGTGCGGTCGTTGTGCCACATGGCGGCAGTCAGTGCGAGGATGCGCTGCAGAACACGGACCATCACCCCGCCGGGGGTGCGGCCCCGGTGGCGTTCGAGGTCGAGCTGGCCCTTGAAGGTCTCGTTGATCGACTCGATGACCTGCCGCAGCGGCTTGAACAGTTGCGCACCGGCCCGCTCGGCCTCACCCTTGCGGGCCGGCCGCAGCAGCTGGATGTGCAAGTCTCTCGCGAGGTGGCCCTCGAAGTCCCGTCCGAAGTAGTTTTTGTCGCCGATCAACGTCTGACCGGGCCGATCTGCGAGCAGCTCGGGCTCGACCTCGAACATGGCCAGCAGCGTCTCGCGCTCGTCGGCCTTGGCCCCGGTCAGCGCGAACGCGACCGGCAGGCCGTGCAGAGTGCACACCAGGTGCAGCCGCAGCCCCCAAAAGAAGCGTGAGTGGCTGGCGCAGTAGCCGTATTCGGCCCAACCGGCCAAGTCGGAGCGTTTGACGGTCTCGCGGGAGCGCCCGCATTCCACCGGGGTGGAGTCGACCACCCAGACGTCGTCGTTCCATAGCGTGGTGTCGACCGCCAGCAGGCGTGTGACCTGCTGAATCAGCCCGGCGGCCTTGCGCAGCCGCTTGTTGTAGCCGGGCTGTTTCGGCAGGTACGGGAACAGATGCCGCAGGTTGCTGCGCGCGTAGCGGATCCAGCGGGCCTCGGAGGTGAAGCCGAGCAGTGCCGGCATGACCGAGAGCGTGACCAGTTCTGCGTCGCTCAGCCGCGGCCCTATGCCGACGTCGGGTCGGTACGGGGCCAGATGCGGCGATGTCTTTAGCACGTCGTCAGTCTTCACATAGAGTGCGGTCGCGAGGGTATCCAGATTGTTCGTCACACAATGATCATGGATGCCCTCGCCTTATCAACGCGTGGAACACCTCCCGAGCGCGGGACAACTCTGGCCCGGCAGTGGGGTGTTAGCTCGCCGCGCCTCGGATGGGCAGCGCGACGGCGTTGAGGCACCATGTTCGCTACCGAGGGGGTCACTGACGATGGCTACGTATGTGTTGATTCCCGGTGCCGCGTCCGGCCCGTGGTACTGGCACCTACTGGAGGCCGAGCTGCGTGGGCGGGGCCATGACGTGGTGACGGTGGACCTGCCCTGCGACGAGGACTCGGCCGGGCTGGCCGAGTACGCCGACACCGTGGTCGACGCCATCGGTGATCGCACCGGCCTGATCTTGGTGGCCCATTCCTTCGGCGGGTTCACCGCGCCGTTGGTGTGCGACCGCGTGCCGGTGGACCTGCTGGTGATGCTGCAGGCGCAGATCCCAGCAACGGGCGAGAGCCCGGGCCAGTGGTGGGCCAACACCGGCTACGAGCAGGCCAGGCGCGAACAAGACGAGCGCGACGGCAGGGATCCCGACGACGACACTGCCCTGTTCCACCACGACACCCCGCCGGCACTGGCCGCCAAGGCCAAGAAGCACACGCGCACGCAATCGGCCACACCGTTCATGAAGCCATGGCAACTGGCCGCGTGGCCGGATGTGCCCACGAAGTTCCTCCTGTCCAGGGACGACCGTTTCTTCCCCGCCGAGTACATGCGCCGGATCGTGCGGGAACGCCTGGGCATTACACCCGACGAGATGCCCGGTGACCACTGCCCCATGCTCGGTCACCCCATGGAACTGGCCGACCACCTGGAGGCATACCGCCCCGGGGCGTAACAGTTACACAGCTACACGCCCGTCTGACGCGTCAGCGCCGACATCACCCCTTGGAATAGATCATCTAGTCGGACCTGGTCACATTGCTATCAGGTTGCGGCGGCCCGCGGGCAGGGCGCCGGCCCAGAGAGTGAGGGGTGCCCGTAGTTCACGGCCTGCCTGATAAAGGCCGAGACCGGCGCCGTGTCCCCCTGAGGAGCGGGCCATGCGCCAGAGGGTGTGCAGAAGGCAGGGACGGCGGAGACGAGGCTGACGCGTCGGTGCCGGCCATTGAGGTGCGTCCTTCGAACAAAGCTTGGCCCAGGGCCCATTGCATCTTTTGGTAGTTGTGCTCGACGCACCGACGGAACCTGGCCAGCCCCACCAACGACGGCAGCGGCATGGGAGATAGCAGGCTCGATAGCTGGAAATCGCACCGGCTCCGCCCCTGTGGCGGGCCCCTCGACCAGCAGCCACCGCTCGCAGAACTCCGTACCTTCCGGGGCGATCGCGCCTTCGGCGGGACGTACACGCAAGGCGACGAAACGCGAGTACATGCGCTTCAGGCCGCTGCGGCCTGTGCCCGGCCGGGAGCGCTCGCGCCAGCACACAAGCCGTGGGCACGCCGGCGCCGGCCTCCATGACCAGGTTCGTCACCAGCATGAGCCTATCCGGGTACTGCGCCACCGGTGGACGGCCCGTGCCCTGATAGGAGGGGTGACTGGCCGGGCATAGACGGGATGAGCAGTGAGCTGGGAAGAGACCCCGACCGCGTAGGGCAGTCTCCGTCCTCCAGTCCCCGGCGGGGGGCTCTGGCATCGCCACAGCCGGCGTCCGCGACGACCAGAGGGACGCCCGCGGTCTCACAACTGGGTTTCATCGATCATGCCCAGTGCCAGTGGCCATTCCTCTCCGTGGCCGAGCGAGCGAGATGATCCCGCAACGATACCGGCGGGCAAAATCATCGGCGGCTGCACGATGGAGGGCGCTGGAAACCGGCCAGGGGTCATGCAGCTCGCCAGGAGCGCAGCCGGTCGGCGATCTGGTACGAGTCCAGAGCCAAGGCACGGGTGTCCTTGATCAGATCGAGCCAGAGCTCGAACTTCGTATCGACGCGCACCCCTGAGATCTCCAGGTATGCGATGGCCAGACCGTATCCGAAGAGCTCGTTGCGGGCCGGGAGCGGACGCAGCAGAACGCATTCCTCCAGGAACACCGCGGCACGCCAGAAGTCATCCGGGTGGTGCTGGTCGTGGCGCGGCGGTCGACCTTGTGGCGGGCCGCCATGCCTACCAGGATGGAGAAATCGTCGACGGTCAGGTCCTCCGGCAATAGCTCTTCCTGGCGCTCCAGGAACCACCGGTAGTCGACGTAGTACTCGCCCGACACAGGTCAGGCCGCCCGCGGGGCGTGCTTGGCCGACCTGGGGCCGCCGAACTCGGCGTCGAAAGCTACCATGGTGGCCGGGTCACCGGTGACCCGGCGGAATGTCTCGGCCCCGGCGTTCAGAGCCCGCTCGCGCTGCTTTTCTTCGGCGACCCTGGCGAGGTAGTCCTCCAGGGACACTCCTTCGGTGTCGGCGAGATCCTGCAGCGCGGCCCTGGTGGGGTCGTCGATCTCGATGTCGGCCATGCTCCGAGTATGCCGTGCAACGCGTCACCAAGACCACCTTCTCCAGAAGTAGCCGGTGAGCTGGTCTTTTACAGCTCTGCTTCCCGGCCCTCGAAGCGGCCGAAACACGGAACGGCGTCCAGCGGGTCCTTCTACGAGACGCCCACGGTGTCGTCGGGTCTGGCGTACGCGGTGTCGGCGAAGGCAGAGCGGACCGCCCCCTCCCTGGCCTGGTCGCGCTCGGAGAGCCAGACGCTTGCGCACGTCATGCAGGCCCGGAACGCAGACAGCGGCTGGTGACATGGGGCGTGTGGACAGCGAGCGTCACGCTCCGCGGCGGCGACGGAAGCGCTGGACATATCCGGGGGCTTCGCTGGGGATCACAGTCTCGGGACCGATCCGAGGCGCCTCAGGCAGCGGCCGCCATTGGTCGGCCGCTGCGGGCGCGGGCATTCCAGAGCTGGACGAGCAGACGCATGACGAGCGCCTCGATCACGGCAACCGCCACCTTGGTGAGCAGCGAGGTCAACAGATGCGGCGCGGGATGACACCTTTCGAGTGAATGCTTGACGTACGTTGCCTTTGTCCGCTGCCGTGACGTCGCATGGACGGATCCCAGGTCTGAGCAATCGCGGCGGAGTGAGGCGATCGCAGCTCGATCCGGTTTACCTGCATCCCATCAGACGTGCCAAGATCCCGACCTGGCACAAAATGCCTGATCACACAGGGGGCGGGTGTTACCGTCCCTCGCATGGCTGAACTGATCGCTCCCACGGGACAGCTGCATTCCTCGTGGCTCGCGGCGCGTGACGAGTGGCAGCCTGGTGCTCACCAGGCTGGGACTGGCCTGCGTCTGGCCGGTGACGATGACCTCGACAGCCCGGAAGGGTTCGCCTCATGGATCCAGCGGCTGCGACGGCAATCGGACCGTTCACTGCCTGTCGCGGAAGGACGCGTCCACGCCACCCACTGGTGGATCGTCGATGGCGAGAGCTACCTCGGGGCCATCGACCTTCGGCACTATCTGAACGCCTTCCTATTGGAAGGCGGCGGACATATCGGCTACAGCGTTCGGCCTTCTGCCAGGAGACGCGGACTGGCCTCGTGGACGCTGGGAGCGGTCCTACTCAAGGCGCCGGCGCTCGGTCTGGACCAGGTCCTCCTCACCTGTGACGATGGCAACGTCGGCTCAGCGCGCACCATCGAGAGCCATGGTGGCGTCCTCGAAGATGTGCGCAGCACCGAAACCGGGGTCAAGCGCCGCTACTGGATCACTCTCGACCACACTCGTCACAGCCACTCAGCCAGGGCCGCGACGCGGACGGTCCCCGCGTAGCGGACCGCGAGCTTGTCCACCTCGTGGCCACAGCGTGGTGTCTTTTACGGGGAGCCCACGCGCTGCCCGGCGGTGATCACGATGGACATGGGTTTCTGCCCCTGCTCGACGCCCACGTGCAACTTGCTGGCCAGCCCGCCGCGCGACCGTCCGATCCCGTGGTCGTCCGGCTCAACGGCGACGCTCGAGTCCGCCCAAAACTGGTGGCCCACGGTGAACAGACCCTAGCTCATCGCCCTCGTCCAGGCCGGCGCCCGCTGCGAACAAGGCACGCTCGTCGAACGTTCCCATCCGGAGGCAACGTGACCACTCTCAAGCCGGAAACCATCCGCACCGACCGACTCTCTCTACTTCCCTTGCAGGTCGGCCACGCCGACGAGATGGCCCCGGTGCTGTCCGACCCCGACCTGCACGCCTTCATCGGAGGCGCTCCGGAGAGCGCCCAGACCCTGCGCGCCCGCTACGAACGCTGGGCCGACGGCTCGCCAGACCCCTCACAGGCCTGGTGCAACTGGGTGATCCAGCTCCGCGACGCGGCCTGCCTGACGGGCACGCTCCAGGCGACGATCACAGCCGACGGTCACAAAGCCGCCGCGGAGATCGCCTGGGTGGTGGGAACTCCATGGCAGCGGCGCGGCATCGCCACCGAGGCAGCCCAAGGCCTCGTCGCCTGGCTCCGGGAACACGCCGTGCTCACGGTCACCGCCCACATCCACCCGGACCACAAGGCATCCGCCGCCGTCGCCACCGCAGCCGGGCTCACTCCCACCGACCAGTGGCGCGACGGAGAAATCAGGTGGCAGCTGACAACCGGCTGACCGTGCATCGAAATTTCTTGACGCTTACGCTTCGCCGCAGTTCGAGACGGTCCTGGAAGCGATCCGGGTGCCCCGCATCGGTCCTGGTCGACCCCGCAAGCACCCGGTCCGGGGGCGAGCCGACACGGCGTACAGCTCCCGCCACAACCAGGCCTACCTGCGGGGACACGGAATGAAGGCACCCCATCCACTCCCGGCGGACAGGATCCGCAACCGCCAGCAACTCGGCTCCCGAAGCGGTCGACCACAGAAGTCCGACAAGACCGACTACCGCGAACGACATGCCATCCAGTGAGCGATCAATCGCCTCGAACGCCACCGTGCCGCAGCCACGCAATGGGACAGTCTCGCCCTCCGCTACGAGGTGACCGTGCTGAGCGCAGGCCTCAACGAGTGGCGGTGACCAGCGCTGTCCCCACAGAGCTTGACGGTCGGGGAGACCCCGCGGGGTCAGGGGTGCACCGTGGCGCGCCTACCACAGCACCAAGCGGTCTGACTCACCACAGGGTCGTCTGCGGGAACTGCGAGTCCGAACCAGGCAGACCAGGAGCCTTCCACGCCCCACTCCTCCACAGCAATGCCGTCCAGGCGGCCTGGCATTCCGGGAGCCGTGACAGAGTGTGGGGCGTGAGTCCGGAAGATCTGATGTCGCATATGACGCGGCTTCGGCGCGCGCAGATAGGCCTGCGCAGGGCCCCGCACAAGCCCTTGCTGCTGCTGTGGCTGCTCGCCCGCTTCCACATCCGCGGCACGAGCGCGGTCTCGTACGAGGAGGCCGAAGAGCCGGTCAGCCGGCTCATCAATGACTTCGGGCCCACCCTCGCCAGCCCGTCCCGGGCCCGGGAACGTGCTGCAATGCCCTTCGTGCATCTCGAGCGCGCCCTGTGGGAACTGCACGACAGCGCCGGCAACACGCTGGGCCCGGATGTGCCCGAGCGTGGTGCCCGGCTCTGCGCGGCAGGCGCCCACGGCAGGTTGCAGCCCGACATTGAAAGGCTGCTGACGGATCCCGCCACGCTGGCCGCAGCCGTGCGACTGCTGCTGGATCAGCACTTCACGCCCAACCTGCAGCCATCTCTATGTGCTGCCCTCGGCTTGGAGCCGACCCTGCTCGACAGCGCGGCAAGCCGCCCGGTCACCCCGGCGCGCCGTGCCCGGCGAGCGGGTTTCACCGAGGAGGTCTTGCGCGCCTACGCCTACGCGTGCGCGTTCTGCGGGTACGACGGCATGCTCGGCCGCAACCCAGTCGGCCTGGAAGCCGCGCACATCCGCTGGCACGGCCAAGACGGACCCGACACCATCACCAACGCGCTCGCCCTGTGCGCCCTGCACCACACCCTTTTCGACCTCGGCGTCCTAGGCCTGACAGACGACCTGCGCATCAGCGTCTCCCGACTGTACGTCGCCCGCAGCCACGCTGGAGGCACCGTTGACGCTCTGCACCAGCACCCCCTCACTGCGCCGCGCCCCGGCCACCCCGCCCCCGGCCCGGAGTACATCCGCTGGCATCACGACCAGGTGTTCAAGCACACCAGCACAGCGTGAGCGGGATGCCTTGAGCCCTGCATCTCTTCCCGCGGGAGCCGGCCAGCGCGCCGAGCGCCGCAGGCATCAGAGGCTGCCGTCTGCGCGCTCAGCCCGCTGCGGATGTGGAAGTCGCAGTGCCTCGAGCCAGGCGGGCACCCCTCCTGCGCGCCCGCCCGGCAGACAGCCGCAGCAGTTGGGGCAGCGGGATACCGTCTTGGGCCCACTGACCAAGCCGGTCCCGGTCGACCCAGTGAACATGGTGACTGTTTTCGGCGGGATGCATGAGAGCCAGTGGGACGGCGGTTTCGAGAGCCACGTTGGGCCGTCTGTGAGGGGGATGGACAACGGCACGACATCATGATCGGCGGCGGAAACGGGAGCCGCCCCTATCGGGTGACTTCGGCCAGCCTGGCTTGGATGCGGGAGTGTCGGTGGCGGGGGTGTGGCCTCGGGCCGGTAGCTTGTGGGTCCTGGGCCCTGTCGGTCCGTGTCCCTGACAGGCGCGGTCGGGGAGGGCCCGGCCTCTTTGTGCGGTGGCGAGTGATGGGTCGGAGGTCCTAGGCCGGGCTTACGTCTCCAGCCCGTTACGTCGCCGTGGCGTCCTGCCTACTGTCCATGCCATGGATACGACAGGGACTCTGGACGAGGCGCTTGAGCGACTGCACAACTCGGGGCCCGAGCGGCTTGGGCGGCTCACCAATCACGCGCCGATGGCCGTCGAGGCCCTCGCTGCTCGCGGACAGACACGTTCGGTGCACCGCTGGCTCGACCTGTACGCACGCAAGCTTGAGGAGTTCCCGTCCCGTGTCGAGCCGGTCACGGACGACAGTTGGTCTTCCGCGCTTGGCGATCCGCGCCGCGCGGCCGACTGGATCGGCTACTTCGAGCGCGAGGTCGCCGAGCGTCCGTGGCGCGAGGTGCTCACTCAGTGGTGGCCCCGTCTTCTGCCCGGCATGTACGGCGGCTCGACGCATCCGGTGATCCGGGTGGGCCACGCCGTGCGCATGCTCCTGTCCGGTGAGATCACCGAACCTCGTCTGGCTGAACTTGCTCACGGTCTCGGCTACTGGGCCGCGCGCCACCGGCCCGTCGCGGACCTTGGCCCGCTGCCCGGCGCCGACAGCGCAGCCGCCGCTCTTGAGATGGTGCCGCCCATCGCCATGCAGGACGGCGGCTTCTCCGCCCGGCTCGACCGGGTCAGGACCCTGCCGGTGTGGGCGGCCGCGGTAACGGAACCGAGCGACGCGTACTACCGCCTCGCCGAACTGGTGCGGGCGGCAACCCACCGGTATGCCACCCACGGCCACGGCGAGGAGACGATGCTGGTACACGCGGCCACGGCTCCCAACGCTGTCCTGCGCACCCTGCCCGCGCTCCCGCACGCCCTGTGGCTATCGAGCCTGCGGGCAGCCTGGACGGCCTCCGCGGCAGTGACCGCGATGTACGTACCGGCCAGCCCGGTTGCATACGCCCCGCCCGGCACCTTCACTCCCGAAGAGGTTTTTGAACGGGCCTTGGCGCACGGCGATGAACACGTCATCAAGCTGACGGATACAGCCCTCGATGTCGGCGATGAACCGGCCCTTGCGGCGGCTCTGCGCTCCATGGAGCTGAGCGCCCCGTTGGGATGAGGCACATCCACAGCTGAACCGCGTGCGGGGGTGCGACGCGCCACGGGCGTCACTGCTTCTTGCCCTGGCGTTCGTCCCGGGTGGCCTGGTAGCGGTAGGAGTCGGTGCCGGTCTGGATGAGGGTGCAGCGGAAGGTGATCCGGTCGGCGATGGCCGCGCAAAGCCTGGGGTCGCCGAAGGTCTTGTCCCACTCGGCGAACGGCGAGTTCGTGGCCACCTCGGTCGCCTTGCACTCCTCACGCTCGGTGAAAATCTGGAACAGCAGCTTCGCGCCCTTCTATCGGCTGGGCCCACGCCGGCGGCGCCCTGATGTTCATCGACCCCCACCAAGACTCCTGGCCCCGCGCCGCCCCCTTCCTCGCCCACGAGCCGCTGATGCGGCGCATCGCACTGATCGACCTCAACGCCCGTGGCCCCACCCCCCAGCTGAGTGCGTGGAACCCGCTGGACATGCACCAGGGTCCGGCCGCCCACGAGGTGGTCGAGGCAGTCACCGACGCCTTCGCCTCCGTGCTGGGCTGGGACGACGCCGGCGCGCCGCGGGCCATCACCATCCTCACGTCCTGCCTGACCGTGCTGGCAGCCGTCAACGAGGCCGCCTGCGCCGCCCAGCGCCCCCAGGACCAGGCCACCGTCTTCCAGGTGCGCGCCCTGCTCGCCGACCCCGCCTTCCGGCACGCAGCCCTGCACGCGGTGGCCGACCGGCTCGACCCGGACACGGCAGGCTGGTGGCGCACCGTGTTCCCCACCCTGCCGGCCGACGCGTTCGCCGTCGTGCTCAACCCTCTGGCCCGGCTGGCCGCCCACCCCATCACCCGCGCCTTCCTCGGCCAGGGCCGAAGCGTCTACGACAGCCGCACCGCCATGGACAGCGGCCTCATCGTGTGGGTGTGCCCGGGCGGGACCGGACCCACCGACCGCCTGATCACCGCGCTCATCGCCCGCGACCTGCTGCGCGCCGTACGCTCACGCCGCGACACCCCCGAACAGCAGCGACGGCCCTACCGGCTGTACTTCGACGAACTGATCACCCTCACCGGCGCGGCACCGGAGACCATCGCCGCCATGTTCGAAGACTTCCGCAAATACCGGGTCACCGTCCACGGCATGACCCAACTGTTGGGCCGCCTGCCCGCTCCCGTGCGGATGTCCCTGCTGCAAAACGCCTCCACCCTCGCCACCACCACCGGCTCCCAGTCCGCGATCGCCGCTGTCACCGCCGAATGGGGCAACCAGTGCGGCCCAGACCAAGTCACCGCTCTGAACCGGTTCGAGCACTACATGTCACTGACCGTCCACGGTCGCCGGATCGGCCCCGTGAAGATCACCGGACCCCACCTCGACGACGTGTTCGCCGACCACGCCCGCCCCCGCCAGGTGCCCGCCCTGCAGCGCGCCGCCTGCGCCACCGCCCGCACCCAGCCGCTGGCCGAACTGACCCGCCGGGCCGGAAGCCAAAACGAGCGCGTTCACGCCTTCCTCGCCCACCACACCGCCGGCCGCGCAACCGCCGCAGAGCACACCCACCCCAAGGGATACCAATGACCCCCACCCGCCCCTCCCCCGTATCGCCCACCGCCCGGTTCACCCCCCGTCCGAGCGAACCGCTGCCCCATCAGATCCTGCTCGCCCTTGCCCAGCACCGGATGGCCACCACCGGCCAACTCCAGACCCTGCTGCGCCCCGATGCGAGCCGGCAGGCCCTCTCCCACCCCCTCAACCGGCTCCGCCAGCGCCACCTCGTCCACTACACCGTGCTGGCCCAATCCCACCGCACCCGCGCTTGGTACCTCACCGCGGACGGGGCCCGCCTCACCCGCGACCATCCCGCTCTGCGCGGACGCCCCCCGTATCCGATCACCTCAGCCACCGCCGCCTCCCTGAAGACCCCGCACACCCTCACCGTCCTGCGAACCCACCTCGCCTTCGTCACCGACGCCCGCCGTCTGGGCCACGAACACGGCCACCTCGACTGGACCCCGGAGGTCTCCCACCCCATCGGTGAGGGCCAGCGCATCACGGCCGACGCCCTCATGCACTACACCGTCACCGACCGCCAACAGCGGCGCAAGCTGCGCGCCTTCGTCGAAGTCGACCGCGCCACCATGAGCAGCGAACGCCTCGCCGTGAAACTCATCGACTACGCCCGCCTGTGGACCTACCAGCCACCCACCACCGGCCGCCGGACGGCCCCGTCCCGCGACGCCGACGGCGGCCTGCCCTGGCTGCGCTGGTACCCGGTCTTCCCGCGCATCCTGTTCGTCCTCACCGGCGCCGGCCGGACCACCCTGCAGCACCGCATCGACGACCTGCAGGCCATGACGGCCCAACATCCCCTCGTCGGCGCGCTCGCCCGCCAGGTGCCCCTGGGGGCCGCCGTCCTCGAGGACCTCGAACACCACGGTGCCGCCCAGCCCGTGTGGGTGTCCCTGGCCGGCGGCGGACGGCGCCCGTGGACCGAACTATGACGACGCGGAACGGCACTCCGACACCGGCTCGAACCGTTCTGCAGCAAGTGTCGGGCCGGGCCCAAGGCGCTGCCTGCACCGGCCCCCTTTCGGCGGCCCAGAAGGGAAGGCGCGGTCGAGGGCCGCGTCCACCGGATCACCATGCCCAAGCGCCGGATGGTCCGCCGCACCGGTCTCGTGCTCCTGCGCGCGCAGCTCGAGAACAGCCCGCGAGTACGGAAGCCGGTAGCTCCCACTCGACGGGCGCAGTAGCCCGAGGGAGCCTCGCCACTGCACGTGCGGGGCACGTCGGCTGCCGCACCGTTGCAGCCCGTGGGCCGCCGCTCATTGGCAGAAGAGCTCCCTCGACCCCGCCCGCCCTACGATCCTCAGGAAAGCGCATCACAGGGTGCGAGCCCCCACACGCGCCATCACTCTGCGTCCCTTCAGCGACACCTCGGGTACATCGCTGGATCGGGGGGCGGTCCCCCTTCTCCTGCTACATCCCCCTGGAGGGCTGCACTCCCCACGTCCCGTCGTGCAGCCGAGCTCGGTGCCGGGTAGCTCGCGCGGTCCCGACGAGGAGAGCAGCACAGACGGAGGCCACCGGCCTTTCACCTGAAGGCCTACCACCGCTTCCGGCACCGTCGTCGGGCATACCACCAGCGCGGCCCCGGAACAGGGCCGGCGGCGCACAGGGCAGGGCACCCGTCAAGCCGGTGTGCAGACGCCTGGCAAGCGGGCAACGAACACCCCTGCGTGACCAGTTCTCCTGCCTTCCCGCTCGGGGGTACGCGGACGCCGTCCGCGCCGGTCAGAGTGCCGGGCGAGTCACTCCTGATCTGCCGCGCGCCGCATCCCCGCCGCCGGACGCCGGCCCGCAGGGCCTGGATTGTCACAGGACGCCCACACACCTCAACCACCCCTTGAAATTTGCTGACGCGAACAACTAGGTTCGAAGCGCAAGCCCTCACAAATGCGACCTTAGAAGCCTCTAAAACACCTGTCGAGGAGTCAGTCCATGCTCAACTGGACCGCCGAAATTCGCATAGTAGAAGAGTTACCGCGGATGGTGCTTCCCGCGGGCACCCAGACGCTTTCCTGCACGGGTGACGCCTGCGTACTCACCGCCACCGAAGACTTCACCCACCAAGACCTGAATCTGATCCGCCGTCAGTTCCCCCATCGGCACGTCACCCTCGACGGCGACGTGATCACCGTGTGGCCCCGCCCGAAGGAGGAGCAGTGACGGCTTCGGACAGGCGCAGTCCCCACCCTGCAGGGCGGGCGGCCCGAACGCTCCCCGTGCTCCTGGCCACCGCCGCCGTCCTCGCCGGAACGGCCGGCTGCACCTATCGGGAGGACGCGGCCGCGGCCCAACACACCCGCCCCGCGCCCGACCGTTCCGCCCCACCGCAGCCCTCTCAAAGGCCACTGGCCACGCTCAAGGGACAGCACCGACTGGTCCTCACCCTCACCTCCGCCCGCCGAGATCCGGGCGGTTCCCTCACCGTCCGCGGCACGCTCACCAACGAGGCGAACGAGTCGACCGTCGTGTCCGCCCAGCTGGAAGGCAACGAAAGCGACATCGTCAAGAACGGGCCCTCCCTCGGCGGAGCAACGCTCGTCGACCTCCGCGAGGCAAAGCGCTACTACGTACTGCGCGACACCGACGGACGCCCCCTGACTACCACCGGCCTGTCCACCCTCGCCCCCCACGAACGCGCCTCGGTCTACATGCAGTTCCCCGCCCCGCCGGCCAGCACGAGAAAGGTGGACTTCCACCTCCCGCAGTTCGACACCGCGACCATCACCGTCACCGGGTAAACCCCATGACCTCCACCCACCCCCGCACCATCCGACACGCAACGGCACACCTGCTGGCCGCCCTCACCGCAATACTCCTGCTCACCCTTGCCCAGCCGGCCTCCCCCGCCCACGCCGCACCCAGCCCGCCGCCGGCCGACACCGCCAGCTCGAAACCGGCCGGCACCGCAGGCGACACACCTGCCTCCGGCCTGCTGCTGCCAGTCGGCCGGACTCTCGCCCCCGCCAAAGTCCTGCCCCTCGAAAAACCCCGCCTCGGCCTCAATCAGGCCATCGCCACCAGCTCCGCAGCGCCCCGCCCGCAGCCCTTTGCCCCCCGACCACCGGCAGGTCCTGCACCCGCACGGAGCCACGGCACATCCCCGGCAGGGACACACTCCCCCTCCGCGGCACGCCCGAGCAGTACTCGCTCCCCCACCGGCAGGTCCACCTCGGCAACACCGGCGCACCACTTCGCGCGGCTGCGGGCAGTCGCGGGATACGCAGCACTCGCGGCAGCAGCCGCCCTCGCCGTGGCCGCCGGGCGCCGCCTGCTCCAACGCCGCCGCGCCCACAGCAGCCACACCCCACCAGCACCCGTCCCCGGCCGATCCCAGGCGAAGGCAGAAGCCGGCCCCGGCGACCGGGACGCCCTCGCCAGGCTAGACCTGGCGCTGCGCGCCCTGGCGCACACCGCAGCACACAACCACGCAGCACCACCCCGGCTGCGGGCCGCACGCCTCAACGCCCAAAGTGTGCGCATACTTGCCGACACCCCCGGCCTCGCCCCGCAGCCGCCCTTCACCCCCACCCCCTCCGGCTGGTGGCAACTGCCCGCCCACACCCCACTGGCCGAAGCGGAACGGCCCCACGACATCGCCCCGCCCTACCCCGGCCTTCTCCCCCTCGGCACCACCGACGACGACGGCGACGAGGCCCTGCTGATGCTCAACCTCGCCCCTCACCGCGCACTCCTGCTGGACGGAGACCCCGCATCCGTCGCCGAAGTGGTGACCGAACTAGCCCTCAAAGCTGCGGCGACCTTCTGGGCCGACCACCTGGAAATCATCACCGTCGGCCTCACAAGAGATCTTCCCGCACTGCCGCCGGGCGGCCAGCACACCCCGTTGCGCCAGGGTGCCCAGGCCCTACACCACCTCAGCCAACGACTCCTCGAAGACCACCAGCACCCCGGCCCGGCGGCCGGCCCGTACCGCCTGGTTCTGGCCGCCACCCCTCTGCACGACAGCGTCGCCGGCCAGTTCGCCCGGCTCCTCGCCCAGAGCGCTACGGCATCCGCCACGCTCATCGCGCCCGCCGACACCCTAGCCCCGCACTTCCCCCACGCCCCCGTCCTCGACGCCTCCACCTCCAGGCCACAGCGCCTGCCCGGCCTGGACCACCCCATCACCCTCCTACGCCCCCACCCCGACACCGGTTACGGCAATTGCCCCGCCACCGACCACACCGACCTCCTGGCCGACCAGCCCGCAGACACCCCCAGCGATACAACCGACAACAGCCACCGGTCCGAACCCGACGGAGAGCACACCACCCGCCCTGCCACGGCCACCTCCAGCACGACGGGCATCGACGCCTTCCCCGCCCTCACGGACGCTCACCGCCGCACCCAACAGCCGTCACGCCCGCAACCATCCTCAGCGACGCAGCCAGGCACCCAACCCGATCCGGGCCCCACCGACCCCGCCGATGCGCTCACCGGCGCATGCTCAGCCGATGCTTGCCCGGCGGCCCACCGCAAGCCAGCCAACGCCGCACCCCCCACCGGGCATGACGGGCGGGCACCGGAAATCCGGGTCCTCGGCCCCATCGAAGTCGACGGCCTCGGCCACACCGGCCACGGACCCCGCACCGCCCAACTCGCCGCCCTGCTCTACTTCCGCCCCGGCCGCACCGCCGATGCCCTGTGCACCGCCATGGACCCCACCACCCCCTGGACCACCACCACCCTCAACGCCCGCGTCCAAGGATTGCGCCGCGCCCTCGGCAACGACCCCACCGGCCACCTCTACGTCCCCCGCCGCCACAGCGGCGACGACCCCTACCGCCTGCACCCCGCCGTGCGCTGCGACTGGACCACCTTCCAGCGCCTCACCCAAGACGCCCTGCACCAAGGGCCCTCAGGCCTACCCGACCTGGAAAAAGCGCTCAGCCTGGTACGAGGCCGGCCTTTCGCAGACCAGCCACCCCTCTGGGCCGAACCCCACCAACAAGAAATGATCACCGCCATCGTCGACGTCGCCCACACCGTCGCCACTCACCGCACCCCACCAGGACCTCACCACAACCTGCGCACAGCCCGCCACGCCGTCACCGTCGGCCTCGACATCGACGACACCTCCGAACTCCTCTACCGCGACTGGCTCACCATCGAAGCCGCAGCGGGCAACCGACCGGGACTCCACACGGCCCTCACCCGCCTGCAACACCTCAACCGCACCCTCAACGCCCCTCTGGAAGAGGAAACCGAACAACTCATCGCCCACCTCCTCACCCCCCACCCCGGCCACGCCGAACCACCAAGCCGATGACCACCCCTCACCCCAGCACCCGCACGGCAGTCCGCCGCCCGCAACCACCACTCACCAGCCGACACGCCCCCGAACGCGCTCCGGCCCCGCCATCCCTCAGCCAGGGACAGCGAATCCTCGCCGCGACAACGGTCACCTGCGCCCTCATCCTCGCGGGCATCGGCTTCACCGGCTCCTATACGGCCCTCCGCGACCTCGCCACCCGAAAAGGCTTCGGAGCCTTCGCCTGCCTCTTCCCCCTCGGCATCGACGCCGGCATCTGCATCACACTCGCCCTGGACCTGCTCCTCACCTGGATCCGCATCCCCTTCCCCCTGCTACGCCCCACGGCCTGGCTGCTGACTGCGGCCACCATCGCCTTCAACGCCGCCGTCGCCTGGCCCGACCCGGTCGGTACCGGCATGCACGCCGTGCTCCCCCTCCTGTTCATCATCTGCGTGGAAGCCTCCCGCCACGCCATCGGCCGCATCGCCGACATCACCGCCGACACGCACATGCAGAGCATTCGCCCCATCCGGTGGCTGCTCTCCCCCCTGCCGACCCTCCTGCTGTGGCGCCGCATGAAACTCTGGGAACTGCGCTCCTACCACCAAGCCATCAAGTGTGAGCAGGAACGCCTCGTCTACCAGGCCCGCTTGCACAACCGCTACGGCCGCGCATGGCGCAGAAGAGCACCAGCCGAATCCCTCACGCCACTCAAACTCGCCCGCTACGGCATACCCCTCAGCCACACCGTGCCAGCGGGCCTAGCAGCAGCGGGCATCAAACCCACCTCGCTGCCACTCGCTCCACGGCACATCACCGATCCAACCGCCGATCCCACTCCTCCCGTCAGGGCGGTCCAAGCTCCGGAAGGCGCCGCAAAGACCACCCTCACCGCCCCCCGCCAGACGCAGGCACCCATCGAAGAACAACCCCGCAGTCATCCAACCCAGCCCGGCACTGGCACTGGCACTGGCAACTCGGCGCACGACCACCAACTCCCGCGCGAGCGGAGCCACGGCCACCCAACACAAGGCGGAGAACGGCCGAACCCGCAGCCCTCCAGAACAGCAGCCATTGGACATCCACAGCCGGCCAACGACATCAGCAGCCCCCCGGGAGCGGCCCCTGCGCACCGCACCCGTCCCACCGAGCAGATGGAAGGCACTCCGCCCCACACACGGCAGAAGCCGCGCCACACAATTGACAGGCCCAGCCACCACTGGCACCCGCCCACACCTCCCACCGACGCGGACCCACCCCCGCACACCTCACATGACCGCCCCCAAACCCGGCCGCCCGACACAGCGCGCACACCCGCAAAGAGGCCACCCCGACCAGCGCGGCAGACAACAGTGGATCGCTACTACCAGGTCTGGCACGACTTCCTCCGCCACCACGGACGAGAACCCACCGCGACCGAACTCTCCACCCACCTCGCCCATCACGGAACCCTCGGCAAAGACGGCCAGCCACTCAAACCCAAGACACTCGCCCGCTACCTGCTCAACTTCCGCATCTACACCATCTGGGCCACACACCGCGCCCACACGACATCCCCCGACTCCCACCGGATCCTCGAAGACCTCGCCGACCACGGCATCACCACCCAATACAACAAGCCCCTCGAAGAAGCCGACCTCAACCGACATCAGTACGATTACGAACGACGCTGGCACGCGCTCACCCACATCCGACACACCCCACGCATCAGCGACGCGCTCCCGCATCGCAGTCACCGGCCAAAAGGTGCGCCCGGAAATGCCGCGACCCCGCCAGCCCAGAAGACGCCGATGCCACGCCCGCCGGGTGCGGGGGAACGCCTGAGCAAAACGGAAACCAACAAGGCAAGCGGCTGACCGTGATGACCGTGGCACCGCAGCAGGGCGGGGGGCGGAGGCTCAGCGGCCTCTACGAAGTCCGGGAGCTCATTTGGTCGTGAAGCTGGATCTCCAACACCAAGCGCCGCCGCGACAAGCTCACCCTCGAACAGCGCACCACGCTCGCCGGTCTGGGCGTCGAATGGGCGTGACACTCCCGCCGACGGGGCGTCGAACAGGCCGAATATTCCAGAGAACAAGCGTCTGCTTCCGCAGTATCGACCGCCACACCGCACACGCTCGCGGCGGCCCCGGCACCCGCCTACACCCGCAGCGACAATGCCCAGCCCACCGTCGACGAATGGGTCGCCTCCCGCATACCTGCCACACCCGCAGAGAAAGCAGCCGCCCAGCGGCTGATCAACGACACAGCCTCCATCCTCAAAGGGAAGAACTACATGGGTGACGACGTCGTCGTCACCTTCAACCCCCGAGCACAGACCATGTTCGTCACCTTCGGCCCCGGAACCTTCCCCGAAGGCCAGGGCTACCAGGACGACCCCAACTGGACCGACATCCTCCGCGGGCTGATGTTCGCCAGCTGCTCCGAAGCACGGCAAAGCTTCCACGACGACACCACCTGGCCCTACGGCCGCGCCGTCGTCGTCTACCGCGAGTCCATGGCCAGCCCGCTCATCGCCGACTTCCGCGACGTCACCCACATCGACAGCTGCCGCGTCTGACCGACCCGTCGCCTCCGGCGACACCTGGCCCCGGCCTGTTCGCCCCTGACCGAGGACTGGGCCCGCTGTCCCCCAGGGCGTGGATGGTGCAGGGGGCCGATGGACATCAGCGCCGCTCAGGTGGGGTTGAGCGGAGTAATACCCGTCCCGGTGTAAAGCTCCGGTTCAGTGGAGAGGACGGTGAGCGGCTCACCGGATTTGGCTGCCTGCCACGCGATGGCGGCCGGATGCACTGCGGGCCACTGAGTACTGGGCCAGGCCATGGCATCCCGCGCGTGATCGGTGGTGAAGGGGACGCTCTCCGCGAAGCGGAGTGCCGCGGCGTGCATGCCGGCGCCCGGAGTCTGGCGCTCGGCGGCCAGGACCGACAGGGAGGGGATCAGGAGCCGCCCGGTGCCACGTGAGGCCTCGATGTACAAGCCGGTGAAGAAGACATCCGCCTCATAGAGGGCGGCCAGAGCTGTGTGGTCCAGGATGGCAGTCAGGTTCATGCAGCCGCGCCGCCCTGATGGGCGCGGATCTTCTCCCAGGCGTCCTTCCCCGCCTGCTGGACGTGCGCGGTGTATTCGACGCCGAGCTCACGGGCAGCCTCGATGGCACGCTGTTCACGCTCAGCGTCCGTAAGCTCCTGGGCGGCCAGGTCTTCCACGAGTTCAGTGATGGTCATGCCGCGCTCGGCTGCGAGGGTCCGCAGCCGGTCACGCACCGCCTCGGTGGTCTTGATGCTCGTCGGCTTGCTCATGCCGTCGATTCTACCGCCGGTAGAATCGGGCGTCTTGGCGAGGGACGGCCCGAGCGAGCGTAGTGCTCCACGGAGCCGGTTGCTCCTGCCGCCCTGTCTGCCCGCGGGTTCTCGCGTAGCCACAGGAAACAGTAGCCATGTACATAATAGCCATGTAATCTATTCGATATGAGCAAGGATTCTCCGGGTCCCACACCCGGTTTCCTGGTGTGGCGGCTCGCCAACAAGTGGCGCGTCGCGGTTGATCGCGCGGTGGCACCGTTGGGCCTCACCCACGCCCAGTACGTGCTGGTCGCGTCACTGCACGGCATGCAGCGCGTGGGCGAGAGACCCAGTCAGCGCCGAATCGCCGACCACACCGGCCTGGAGGCGCTGTACGTCTCGAAGCTGGCGCGCGCCCTGGAGTCCGCCGGCCTGATCGAACGCACCCGCGATCCCCGCGACCCGCGGGCCGTACAGCTCGCCCTCACCGAGCAGGGCCAGGCCGTCGTGCGGCAGGCCATCGTGGTGGTCCAGGAACTGCTTCAGCAGCTGCTGGAGCCGCTCGGCGGGCGGGACGCCCCTAGGACGCGCGCGTTCACCGACGAGCTGACGACCCTGCTCGACACACCTCTCGCTCCATCCGTACCGAACGACGAGAGCACTCAAGGGGCAACACCATGACCACCACCGCACCCGTCGCCGACGCACGTGCCCTCGGCTTGGCCCACTACGCCGCCCGCGGCGTCCTGGAGCACGTCCTGGCCCGGCACGGGAGCACGTTCCAGCAGCAGATTCTCCTGCGCGCCGCCGTCACCACCAAGGCCCCGCAGACGCCGGACGATCTCATCGCCCAGGCCCAGGGCTCCCTCAAGGCCGATCCGGTCGACATCCGCTCCACTCTGGACGAGCTGCTCGCCAAGCAACTGCTCGCTGCGGACGGCGCGCACCTTCGCCCCACCAATGCAGGACGTGAACTACTCGCCGCCGTCGGCGCGGAGACCGCCCCCATCAGCACCCGCATCTGGGGCGGGATACCTGCCGAGGACCTGGCCGCCGCCGGCCGCGTCCTCGCCCTGGTCACCGAGCGCGCCAACGCGGAGCTTGCGAAGCTGGCCGTCTGACCGCAGCGTTGCATGGTTCCCAGCGGCGCTAGTTGACCTGGCGGACAGTCCGGAGTGCTTCAGTTGGCGTGTGCCGCCAACTGAAGCACTCCGTCACAAGCGATCAACGGAACGCTGCTCCATGCACGGAAAAGATCACCACCTTGCGGCTGCCCCGGTGGGCGGCGAGGCTCACGATCTTCGAGGTGATCTCGACCTCGCGGCCGCCATCCCTACGTGCGCGAGGTGCTGCTTCTTTCTCCGCCGCCAGCTGGCTGGACGCTCGTCGTAAAACGCCCGCATACAGCGGAAGGCCCCGCCCGTCCGCCACGGGGGAGACAAGACGAGCGGGGCCGGTCGTTGGGCTCTACCAGTGAAGGCTTTGGGCCTCTGCGGTGACGCGAACGGTAGCGCCCTCCACCGCTGGTGTCCCGGCGGCATGCCAGCGGCCGAGGTGCTCCTCGACCGCATCCCAGAGGGGTTCGGGACCGTCCTGCCGGACGATCCAACGGCCGCCCTCTTCGTACAGCGCGGCCCACGAGCCGGTCTCGACGTCGACCAGGACGTCCTCTTCGTGCTGGCCCTGTTGCAGCTTCAGGTGCTGCGCGGCCGGCACGGCGAACTGCGCGACGAACCGGGTCGTCCAGTCGTCCAGGACGTCGGCACCGATGACGGCCTCGCGCTCCTTGCCCGCGCCGAGGTCGGGAAGCAGCCGAGCGGCGACGGCAGATGAGGGCAGGCGAGCATGAAACTGACGTGCCCGCCCAGCACCGGCCCGGACGCCGCGCCGTCCTCGTGGATCCTCAGGCGGACCAGCTCCGATGCGTTGAGCCAGCCGCCGATGGTGGTCAGGATCTGCCCACCAGGGCGGCTCTGCTCGAGCCAGGCCGCGGGCACCGTGCGTACGGCACAGGTGGCGATGATCCGGTCATACGGTGCGCCTTCGTCAGCGCCGAGAAGGCCGTCTCCCGTCAGCAGGGCGGGGAACGTGCCGAGCCGACCGAGGGCTTCCCGAGCGCGCTGGGGCACTCCTTCGTCGTACTCGATCGAGGTCACGTTCTCGTCGCCCAGGCGCGCGCAGAGGACCGCGGTCGAGTAGCCGGTTCCGGTGCCGATCTCCAGCACGTTCATGTCCGTTTCCACGTGCAGGTCCTCGAGCATGCGCAGCACGAGCGAGGGGAGCGTGCTGGAGCTGGTCGGCTCCCGCATGATCTCGCCGCGGATGTCCGTCGGCTTGATCGTGCCCGCGATCTGCGTCACCAGGGATTCGTCGGCGTAGCAGGCTGCAAGCCAACCCTCCCCGCCCTGCGGGATCGGGGCCCAGGCGGTAGGCGATGAGCCGGGCACCACGCGAAAGAACCCGCTGCGGAGGAACTCGTGCCGGGGCACTGCCGCAGCGGCGTGCTTCCACGGTTCCGTGCGCAGGGAGCCGCTGGCCGTCATGCTGTCGATGAGCTGCCGCAGCAGCTGTTCGTGGTCGCTCACGGCTTCCTTTGCAGTAGATCGGTCAGAGCTGCACACATCGGCAGACCGGTCTCGGTTTCCAGCCAGTACCACTGACCCGAGGGGTTGCTTTCCAGGAACCACCATCGCCCTTCGGCGTCGACGGCAAAGTCGAAAGCGCCGAAGAGGAGCCCAAAGCGGTCCAGGTACTCATGGAGCGCCGGCTCGATCTCCGGTGGCGGCGTTACGGGGGTGTAGCTCAGGCGGCTGTAGTCGGTCCGCCAGTCCAGGAGGTCGGAATCGATCCGGACGCAGAACGTCCGGGGCCCGATGACGGTCACCCGGATGTCCGCCGTCTTCGGCACGAGCTTCTGGAACAGGTGCACAGTGCCGGCGACGCGGTCGTCGATGTCCTCGGCGGCCACCTCGGCGATCTTTACGACGGAGGAGACGTCGTCGACCCGATACACGGGGTTGTGCAGGGGCTTGTAGATCACGGGGCCGTGCCGCTTGATGAAGGCTCTGGCGGCGTCGGGACTCGACGTGATGAGCGTGGGCGGCACCTGGAGGCCTGCCTGCGCTGCGGCGGCGAGCCCGGACGGCTTGAACTCTGCGTCGCCGATGCAGTGCGGATGGTTCACATACAGGCAGCCGGGAAGCGACGCGATCACGCCTCCGAGGCCGTACCGGGGCTGGGTCATGGCGAACCGCGCGTCCTGCTCGTCGAGGTGCGGGAAGACGAAGCCGGTCGGGCGGCGGTAGTAAGCGCACGGACGCCTGCCAGGTCGGCCGTGCGGGACGGGGTGTCCAGGCGCCCCCGGATGCCGTCCTGGGTGATCTCTGCCTCCACCGACAGTGATGCGGGGAAGTCCCCCGAGTCGAACCGCACGACCGGGACGCCCCGGTCGTGCAGCTCGCCGATCACCACGTCGGCGGTGGGGTCGTACAGGCTGGTGACGACCAACACCGGACGCGGATCACTCACTGGTCGTTGTCGCTCCCCGTGTCGCTGTCCTGGGTGCTGCCGTTCCCGTCGGGGCTGGTTCCCGTGGAAGGGCTGGTGCGGTGCTGGTGCCGTGGCCGGGCATCTCCAGCACCTGACCAGAGCCGTCGAGAACACGGCGGTCTGGGTGTCCGGGTTCAGCTCGACCCGGGCGTGGGTGGGGGCCATCGTCGGGTACGGCGCCATGCGGCCGATGCCCCACGGCGTCGGGGTCATTGCTTGCCGGTCCATACGTGCTGGCGGCCTCAGCGGGCGTGGGGGCCGCAGCCCGCTGCCGTTCGTGGGGCACCATGCCGCCGACGCTAGTGGGTGCCACGCCCGGTAGGGCGGCGATCCGGCGGACCGTGTAGACCTCCTGGCGGTCGATCTGGTCGGCATAGTCGGCCAGGGGGGACGCTCTCAGCGCCGCTTCTCCGTTGCCGCTCTGGCCTGCTTCAAGCAGGGCGAACGCTCACGCTGATCTATCGGCCCATGCGGCACGTCGATCACAAACGCGGCGGCAGACCCTGTTTCACCTGGACCGACAACCGCGACCTGCTCATCGCGCGCGGGCCTACGGGTGCTGCCGCTTGCATGGGAGCCCGGCGACAACGGCACCCCGATGCAGCACGTTGCGGAGCATGGCGGGGGTCAGGGTGCGGGTGGACATGTTGCGCTGGCTGGGGTGGTATCCGCCGACCAGGTACACCTGCTGTTCACCGCTTGCGTCGGTGAGGAGGGCCTCGGCGCCGTGCCGGAAGGCCGGGCGAGGGCGCGGCAGCTGCCAGCCGGCGTCGGTCAGCACGGGCAGCAGTGCCTGCCAGGCGAAGCCGCCGAGCACCATGATGGCTCGCAGGGTGGGGCGCAGAAGGTCCAGTTCGCGGGCGAGCCACGGGCGGCAGGCGTCGCGCTCGCCGGTGGTGGGCCGGTTGTCGGGCGGTGCGCAGTGCACAGGTACCGTGATCCGCACCCCGTACAGCTCCAGCCCGTCGCCCCGGTGGGTGGCAACCGGCTGGGAGGCCAGCCCGATGTCGTACAGCGCGGCATACAGCGCGTCGCCGGACGGGTCGCCGGTGAAGATCCGCCCGGTGCGGTTCCCGCCGTGCGCGGCCGGGGCCAGACCGACGATGGCCAGCGCCGCGTCCGGCGGGCCGAACCCGGGCACGGGACGCGCCCAGTACTCCCAGTCCCGAAACGCCCTGCGCCTGACGCGTGCGGCCTCCTCCCTCCAGGCCACCAGGCGCGGACACGCCCGGCAGGTGGCCACCACCGCGTCCAATTCGCTCGCAGAACCCACCCGGGGAGCCGTTCGCGCGGGGAAATCCGGTGACTCGGGCGGAAGACGTCGGACGGGCACACCCTGCTCCTCGTCGATACGCCGTACGGGACGCCGGCACTCCGCACCCGGGCGCCGGTGGGGCTGACCCAGCGGAATCCTGACCGGTTCGCACGAGCCGACCCCGATAAAATAGGCGAGTCGGGACCATCCGCTGCGCAGCAGGGCACGGAGTTGTCCACCCCAATCGACGCCGGGGTGGCCGGCCGATCTGGAAGGGCACCATCATGGCCAAACAGATCACCTATCGCAGAGTTTACGAGGAGACCGCGCCGAAGGACGGCAAGCGCGTGCTGGTCGACCGGGTGTGGCCCCGGGGCATGCGCAAGGAGGACGCGCATCTGGACGAGTGGCTGCGCGATGTCGCCCCTTCCAGCGAACTGCGCAAGTGGTACGGCCACGAGCCCAGCCGCTTCACCGAATTCCGACGGCGCTATCTGGCGGAGCTGCGCGACGCCGGGCACCGCGAAGCGGCCGAACACCTGCGTGACCTCGCGTCGCACGACAGACTCATGCTGCTGACCGCGACCAAGGACGTGGACCACAGCCAGGCCGCCGTTCTCGCCGAGTGGCTGACCAAGAACCGGTGACCGATGCGCCGTCCAGAGATGTGAAGAGGGATGGCAATGCGAACGAACATCATCCGGCACGAGACCATGATGGTCAGCTACGACGTGGTCAACGGCTGGACCGTTGTCGAGGCCGACGGTGATGTGGACGCCCACACCGCCCCCATGATCCGGGAAGGCGTGATCAAACTCCTCGAGGAGGGACACCGCCACTTCGTCCTGGATCTGGGCTTCGTCACCTTCATGGACTCGATGGGTCTGGGTGTGATCGTGGCGATCACCAAACGCATCCGTGAACGCGAAGGCTCACTGCGCATCGCTTCCGTCTCCGGCCGGATACTGAGGATCTTCGACCTGAGCGGCCTGCGCGAGAGCTACGAGATCTACCCCTCGACAGCGGAAGCGACGGGGTCGGCTCCCTCGCCCGGCAGCCTCGCGCACTGGCCCCGTCCCCCCGTCTGAGAACCGCTGCCGCCTGGCCGAGTTCTCGCTCGGCTCTCCGTCCGGCAGCGGCCGTCGCCTTCACCGCCACGCTCACCCGGTGCGCCCGGTGATACGCCGCGATGGACAGGGTCGGACTGGCGGCGCTGCAGTCCTTGATTCAGGGCGCCAGGCGCACCGCGGTGACTTTGTACTCCGGGCACGAGGTGATGGTGTCGGCGTGGTCGGAGGTGAGGGCGTTCACGCCGCTGGCGGGAAAGTGGAAGGCGCAGAAGACCTGGCCCGGTGACGTCTGCGCGGTGATGTGGATGGTGAGGCGGGCCTGGCCGTGGCGGCTTTCCACGGTGACGATCTGAGCATCGCGCAGTTGGTGTCGGGCGGCGTCGTCGGGGTGGATGTCGAGGTGGTCGGTGGGGTCCAGGCGGAGGTTGTCGGTGCGGCGGGTCATGCTGCCGGAGTTGTAGTGGGCCAGGCGGCGGCCGGTGACCAGGATCAGCGGGTAGGTGTCGTCGGGCTGCTCGCCGGGCGGCAGGTAGGGGGCGGCGGCCAGGTGGGCGCGGCCGTCACGGGTGGCGAAGCGGTCGGTGTAGAGCTTGGCCCGGCCAGGGCGGTCCGGGTAGGGACAGGGCCAGCACAACGCGCCCTGGCGATCCAGGCGCTGGTGCGAGAGACCGGCGAAGTGCGGGCTGACGCGGGCGCATTCGTCCAGAGCGCCGGCCGGCGTGGGACAGCCCAGGTCGGCCCCGAGCGCGGCGGCGACGGCGTGGACGATGTCGAAGTCGGATCTGGCCTGACCGGGTGGATCCGCGGCGGGCCGGACGCGCTGGAAGCGGCGGTCGAAGTTGACGAACGTGCCGTCCTTCTCCAGCCACGAAGCGGCGGGCAGAACCACGTCCGCGCGGCTCGCGGTGGCCGACAGGAAGAGGTCCTGGCTGACGACGAGAGGGCAGGCATCCAGAGCCGCAGCCACCTGGCGGGAGTTGGGGTCGGTGGAGCAGATGTCCTCGCCGATCACCCACAGGGCACGCAGCCGCCCCTCGCGGGCGGCGGCGAACATCTGCGGGATGCGCATGCCGGGCCGCTCGGGGACGGGCACGCCCCACACACGCTCGGCGCGGGCGCGGGCGGCCGGGTCGGTGACCTTGTGGTAACCGGGGAGAGAGTCGGGGAGGGCTCCCATGTCGGAGGCGCCCTGGACGTTGTTCTGGCCTCGTAGCGGGTACAGGCCCAGGCCGCGGGCGGTGCCGACGGCGCCGCGCAGGATGGCGAGGTTGGCCAGCGCTCGCACTCCGTCGGTGCCATGCAGGTGCTCGGTGACGCCGAGCCCGTAGACGATCGCGGGACACCGTGCACGCCCGTACAGCCGGGCGGCCTGCACGATCCCGGCCGCGGGCACGCCGGTGACGGCCGCGGCCGCCTCGGGCGGGTACTCCTCGAGCAGGGCGGTCAGTTCGGGCAGTCCTGCGGCTCGCTCGCGCAGGAACGCGTCATCGATCAGCCCCTCGTCGAGCAGGACGTGGGCGATGCCGTGGCACAGGGCGACGTTGGTGCCCGGGCGTGGCCGCAGGTGGACGTCCGCGTGGCCGGCCAGTCCGACTGCGCGCGGGTCGGCGACGATCAGCGTGGCTCCGCGCAGGGCGCGTTGGAGGAGCCGGGCGCCGACGACCGGGTGGGCCTCGAGGGGGTTGGCGCCGACCACGAGGAGGCAGTCGGCCCGGTCGATGTCGTCGAAGGAGTCGGTGCCGCCCGGCAGGCCGAAGGAGGCGGTGAGTCCGGCGGCGGACGGGGAGTGGCACAGCCGTGAGCAGTTGTCGATGTTGTTCGTGCCGATCACCGTGCGCATGAACTTCTGGACGAGGTAGTTCTCCTCGTTGGTGGCGCGCGCCGAGGAGATCGCCGCGACCGCGTCCGGGCCGCCGGCGGCGACCGCGGCCCGCAGCCCGCGCGCGACATGGTCGAGCGCGTCGCTCCAGCTGGCGGGCTCCAGGCGTCCGTTGCGGCGCAGCAGGGGCTGAGTGAGGCGTTCGGGCGAGCGTTGGAAGCCGTGGGCAAAGCGGCCCTTGACACAGGCGTGCCCGCGGTTGACCGGCCCGTCACGGTCCGGCAGGACGGCCGTGACCTGGCCGTCTTCGGTGACCACGTCCAGTGAGCAGCCCACTCCGCAGTAGCCGCAGGTGGTGCGCGTGGTCGTGCTCGTGGCGGGCAGCCGGCGCGAGGCGGCGCCGCCGGGCGGCAGACCCGGCTGGAAGATCGCGCCGGTGGGGCAGGTGTCCACGCATCCGCCGCAGGCCACGCAGTCGGAGTCCGCCCACGCCCCGCCGGTGCCGGGCGCGACGACCGTGTCAGCGCCCCGGCCGGTCAGGGTGAGCGCGAACGTGCCCTGTACCTCGGCGCAGATGCGTACGCAGCGCCCGCAGGCGATGCACAGGTCGGGGTCGAGGTGGACGTACGGGTGGGAGTCGTCCGTGCCGCGCCCGCGCGTGCCCTGAGCCGTGGATGCGCCGATGCCCAGCCTTTGGCAGACGGCGGCCAGTTCGCTGTGCGTCGCCTCGACAGCATGCCGCGGCAGAGCGGAGACCAGCAGTTCCACCGCATCACGCCGCAACGCCTCCAACTCCTCACCGGCCGTCGTGACGGGAGTGTGTTCGCCGGCCGGGGTGACGCAGGCCGCCGCGATGTTCCCGCCTGCTCTCACCAGGCAGGTGCGGCAGGAGCCGACCGCGGACAACCGGTCGTCGTGGCACAGCGTGGGAAGCCACACGCCGGCCGCACGGACCGCGTCCAGTACCGAGGCCCCCTCCCCCACCTCGACGTCGCGCCCGTCGACCGAGACCCGCATCACGCCTCCCAGCTCGCCAGCCGGTCGCCACAGGCGCGGACCAGGCTGCGCACCGCGGGTGGGATGCGGCGGCCGAACGCGCACAGGCTCGCCTCTTCCATCACCCGCATCCACCGCCGGTAGCCAGGATCGGGAGGTCCGCCCGTCGCCGCCAGCCGCAGGCCGCGCCGCGACCCCACCCGGCACGGCGAGCACGCCCCGCAGCTCTCCGCGTCAGCGAACTCCCACAGGTGCCGCAGCACGTCCTCCGGCTCGACGCCGTCGTCGAAGGCGACCAGACCGGCGTGGCCGAGTGCCGCCCCGCGCGTCCTCAGATCCTGCTCGGTCAGCGGCACATCCAGCCCGCCGGCGGGCAGGAATCCGCCCAGCGGGCCGCCGACCTGCAGCACCGCCAGCCGCGCACCATGGCGCAGGCCGCCGCCGAGCTCATGGACGATCCGTTCCAGGCTGGTGCCGAACTCCACCTCGTAGCAGCCGGGCCGGGTGAACCGCTCCGCCAGGCACACCAGTTTCGTTCCCGTCTGCCCCGGTACGCCGCGCCGGGCGTAGGCGGCGCCGCCGTGCCTCACGATCCAGGGCAGGGCGGCCAGTGTCTCGACGTTGTTGACCACGGTCGGCGCACCCCACAGCCCCGCGTCGGTCGGATACGGAGGGCGGGCCCGGGAACACCCCCGCCCGCCCTCCAGTCCCGCGATCAGCGCCGTCTCCTCACCGGCCACATAGGACCCGGCTCCGGCCGCCACCCGTATGTCCAGCGTCACCTCGCTGCCGTGCACCCGCGCCCCCAGATGCCGATCCGTGTAGGCGCGCTCCACCGCAGCCCGCATCCGCGCAAGCGCCCTGGGGTACTCCGACCGCACCAGGACCACCCCCTCGCGGGCTCCACAGGCCAGACAGGCCAGCGCCAGCCCCTCCAGCACCCGGTCCGGGTCCTCCTCCATCAACAGCCGGTCGGCGAACGACCCCGGATCCCCCTCGTCCCCGTTGGCGACGACCACCACCCCTGGGCGGCCCCGGACCGCCGCCCATTTCGCCGCCACCAGGAAGCCCGCCCCACCACGCCCGCACAGCAGGGAGGCTTCCACTTCCGCCTGGATCTCGTCGGCCGTGCGCGCCGCCACGGCCTGCGGCCACGCCTGCCAACCGGGCTCACCCGCCAGCACCCCGCCGAGCAGCACCGGTTCCCCGGTGGCATCCACCACAGGAATGCCGGGATCCTCGCGCTCCTGGCGTCCTGCGATCTGGTCGACGAGCCCGGCACCGGTGCAGGGCAGCTCCCCGTCCAGCGCGGCCGGGCCGGTGTAGCAATAGCCCAGGCAGCGCACGGCCTGCAACGACACGGCCCCATCAGCGCTTACGTCGCCAGCGGGGACACCCAGCTCGCGTTCCACCTCGCTCAGATTCCGTCCGCCACGGGATGCGAAGCACGCCGTCGCCGTACACACCCGCACGTGACGACGGCCGTGCGGCGCCGCCAGGTCGGCGAAGTAGCCGGCGGGCCCCAGACCGGAGGCGTGGGGCAGGTCGAAACGCTCAGCGATCCCCGGTGACCACGCCTGCGGCGGCCCCGCGGTCATCGCGCGCTGCTCGGCCAGCGCATCCAGCAGCCCCTCCCCTACCCGCCCCCGGCGCCCGGCCAGAGCACGGAAAGCATCGAAACGGTCAGCCCTGCTCACCGCCCCATCGTCGCCGCCCCCTCGTCGTGCCGCATCCGGACCGGCCCTCACGACATGAGGAACGCCGCACTCGAACGCGTTGCCGGCGATCAGCCGGGAGACGGACCTGCACCCAGCCGGAGGCGTTCACGGTCCGTAGGTGAATGTGGACCTCACGCGCCGCACGAATACAACCTGCCCTGGGCGCGCGTGGGGCAGGCCACCTGAACTCCCCCCGGCCGAGCCGTCACCATGACGGCTCGGCCAGCAGACAGGGGTCACTTACGGACGATCAAAAGCACGCAGGCCAGGAGGGCGAGGGCAGCACCGTAGATACGGGTGAGCCATTCCGGGTTGGACCGGATCGCAAGACGGGCGCCGAAGTAGGCGGCCGGGGTGGCCGGCGCGGCGTAGGCGAGCACGACCAGCCAGTCGATGTGCCCGAGCGCCCAGTGGGTGACCGTACCCGGTACTGCCAGAGCAGCGGCGACGACCAGCGACGTCGCCAGCGCCCGCTTGATCGGCAAGTGCAATACCACCAGGTAGAGGGGAGCGAGCAGAAAGCCGCCGCTGTTGGCCAGCAGCCCGGAGAAGACCCCCACCACAGCCGCGACCATGACCATCCGCACGCGGAAGGCCCCGGTTTCTTCCGCACGCTCTCTCGGCTCGTGGGGGAACAGGACCAGCCGTACGCCGATGGCCGCGACAACGCCTTCGGTGATCCGTACCAGGAGCGGGCCGCCCAGGTACGGGGTGAGCAGTGCCCCGCCCACTGTGGCAGGAAAGCCGATGGCGACGCTCCACGTCACAACACGCCGGTCGGCGTATCCGCGTTCCCGATAAGCTCCCGAAGCGGCGAGTGCGATCGGAAGGGCGGCCGGGAGGGGCGAGGCCAGGGCCGCGAAGGCCGGTACGCCGGAAGCATGCAGGAGCGGGGTACCCACCGCCGACCCGCCTGCACCGAACAGTCCGGCGAAGAAGCCCACCCCGCAGCCGATCAAGACGATGGCCCACCACGTCACCAGGCAACCTCCTGAACCCCACCCCACGAAGGAGCACCGGCGAGACAAGGGGTGACATTCTTGTATTTTCCCCCGGCCAGACGGGAACGCCCGCTCGTAGCGGGAACGGGTGCCGCCTCGGCGGCGTGCCTGGCCAGCACCGCGAGCGTTCCGGAAGAAGAAGCCCCGGCTGCACCGCAGCGGGGGCTGCGTGCGGGACTTGCCGGCGGACGAGCCCGGCCCGCATGACTGATCACGCCGTGCGGGCACGACGGCCGTCCTCGCCAGTGGTAGCGGGCCGGCGTACACCGCCGCGGTTGCTCCGCACCCTCCCGGGAGCCGTCGGTCCGCGGCGGTTGCCGACCCCGCAGGGATCAGGTGCGGTCGGTCTCGGTGAGGGGCGGCGGGTGGCCTGGTGCGGCCCGGGTTTGCAGGAAACGGTGCTGCGGAGGGACACGGGGCAGGGCGAACAGGCCGAGGACGACGGCGGCCAGGCAGGCCGCGGCGCCGAGGCCGAGCCCGGCACGGGGGCCGAGCTGCTGGGCGACAGCTCCGACGACGGGTCCGCCGACGGGTGTGCTGCCCAGAAAGGTGACCGACCACAGGGCCATGACCCGGCCTCGGAAGACCGGGTCGGCAACCAGTTGGAGGGTTGTGTTCCCGGTCGCCAGGAACACAGTGCTCGCCACACCCACGCACCCCAGTGCCGCCAGTTCGAAGGGCAGCCAGGGGATGACTGCCGCCACGGCGAGAGCGGCGGCGAACCCGGCTGCGGCCCCGACCAGTGGGACGACGCCGGTCTTTCCGTAAGCGGCCACGGCGAGGCCGCCGACCACGGCGCCCACCCCCATGACCGCCGTCATGAACCCGTAGGTGCGTGCATCACCGTCGCCACTAGTACGGGCCAGCAGTGGGATGACCACCTGGAACTCATAGGCCAGCGTGCCGATCAGAGCCATCATGGCCAGCGGCGCCCACAGTCCCGCCATGCCGCGCACGTAGCGCAGCCCCGCGACCAGCTGGCCCGGTTCCCTCATCAGTGCCGGGTGCGGTTGAAGCCGATCGATGCGCATCACGCGCAAGGCCAACAGCACGGCGGCGAAACTGGCGGCGTTGGCCAGGAAGCACACGCCTGTCCCGACGGAGGCGATCAGGATGCCGGCCAGGGCCGGCCCGATCGCCCTCGCCGCGTTGGTCATCACACTGTTGAGGCTGACGGCGTCGCGCAGGAGCTGCGGCCCGACCACCTCGGGTACGAACGTCTGCCGGGTGGGATTGTCCACCGCGTTGACGGTGCCCAGCGCGACCGCGAGGAGTACGACCATCCACAGCCGCACGACGTGGGTGACGGTCAGCAGCCCCAGCAGCAGGGCCAGGACCGCGAGGGCGGCCTGGGTGGCCATCAGCAGACGGCGCTTGTCGGCGCGGTCGGCAAGCAACCCACCGTAGGGGCCCAGGAGCAGCACGGGCAGGAACTGCGCGGCCACCACCAACCCGAGCACCGTGCCCGAGCCGGTCAGCTCGAGCACCAGCCAGGACAGCGCCACGGCCTGCATCCAGGTGCCGACAAGGCTGACGGACTGCCCGGCGAAGTACAGCCGGAAGTTCGCCACCCGTAGCGCGGCGAATACCCCCTCTCCGCCGAGCCGGCTCATTCCGACGTCACGTCGGCGGGGCCGCGGATGACGACGACCGGGCACTCGGCGTGCTGGACGAGGTGCTGGCCGGCCGAGCCCGGCAGCGCCTGGGGGAAGCCGCCGTGCCCGCGGTTGCCCACGGCCAGCAGCTCCGCCCCGCGGCCGGCGTACAGCAGCACGCTCGCCGGGTTCCCGTACACCACCTGGGGCCGGATCTCGACCGGCCGGTGACGGACGCAGGTCTCGTCGATCGCCTGGGTGAGGATCTCCGCCACGTCGTCGGCGCAGTCGGCCCCGGCGGCCACCGGGCCCGCGCCGTACCACGGCGGATCCTGCCAGGCGGTCACCGCCTCGACCACGCCACCCGTCAACGCGGCCTGCCGCACCGCCCACCGCAGGGCGGCCTTGGGCGGGTCGGAGCCGTCGACCCCCACCACGATCCGCCGGGCCGGTTCCGCTTCAGTGTCCACCGCACACCTCCTCATCGGTGCTGCGACCCGCCACGCGACCATCATCGCCGCCTATGACGCGCAGGCCATGGGAAGCCTCTCCCCGCGTACCACCGTCGGGCACCGGCACCGCCGCGCCCCGGCAGCACCCACCCGCGTGAATCAGCCGAGAGCTGCATGCTTATCCGGCCTTCGCACCTGTGAGGGACAAATCTCGCCCGTGCACGGTCCGCGGGACGGCCGACGGGCGCTGCTCCCCTCGTTCGGCGCAAGCCCGCTGGTCGTCGGCGGTGCCTGCGACCACGCTCGACCTGGTGGCCCCATAGTCACCCCCACCGTCTGCCGCTTGCCCGCGGGCAAGCCGGAGAGAGACACCCGAGGAGACCGTCGTCATGGAGATGCCCGCCGTAACCGAGTGCGCGGTCGAAAACTGCGCTTACAACCGTGACCGCGCCTGCCACGCTCTGGCCATCACCGTCGGCGACCCGGCCGGCGTACTCGTCCGGCACGCGCACTGCGACACCTTCACCACCTCCCCGGGCAAGGGCGGCGACCCAGCCGTGACCGGACGGGTCGGCGCCTGCAAGATGTCGGACTGCCGACACAACACCGATCTCGAGTGCCACGCCCCCGGCATCACCGTGGGCTACCAGCAGACCGACGCCGACTGCCTGACCTACGCTCCCGCCTGAGCGCATCGGCAATCAGACGGGAGCCCGGCAGCACCCTGGAGGAGGCACCCCGTACCAGAGGAGGAGCCCGAGGAGGCTGATCGTGGCGGCCCTGCAGATGGCCGGCTTCTTCTCCGTCCTGACTACCGCCGGATGGCACCTCGGCGCCCCTGTCGGCGAGGGAACACCGCTCCACCACGCCCATCCGCAGGCCCTCACGATGAGTTTCCTCGGCATGATCGCAGGCCAGATCGGCACCGCCGCGAGATCGTCTCACTGGAGGCCCTCGAACACAGTCGCGAGGAGTCCACCCTCGCCGCCTCGGCGGCAATCAAGCGCACCCCACACGCGGGATGCACCGCACATCGTCAGGGATGACCCCGGTGACGCTGCTGACGTTCGGGCATGGCACTGCGGGACACGAGCAGTTGGCCGCCCTGCTGCACGGCGCCGGCATACGGGCCGTTGTCGACGTACGGACCGCACCCGGCAGCCGGCACAACCCCGACGTGGGCCGGGAAGCACTCCGACGGTGGCTGCCGCAGGAGGGGATCGACTACCGCTGGGAGCAGCGGCTGGGAGGCTTTCGGAAAGTGGCCCCTGATTCCCCCGATGTCTTCTGGGAGAACGCCTCCTTCCGCGGATACGCGGGTCACACCCGCACCCCGGACTTCCTGACAGCCATGGATGAGTTGCTGCGGCAGGCGGCCGACGTCCGCACCTCCGTCATGTGCGGTGAGTCCCTGTGGTGGCGCTGCCACCGGCGGATCATCGCCGACTTCGCCGTTCTCGCGCGTCACACCCGAGTACTGCACCTGGCCCACGACGGCCGGCTCACCGAGCACCGTCCGACAGCGGGAGCCCGGCTGCGCGCTGACGGACTGCTCGTCTACGACCGCATGTGACCGCCACCCGCGTCGAAGCCCTTGTCGGTCCTGCCGGGCAGGATGAGCATGACCCGTCATGAACCGCGGACGTACAGGGCTGCCCGGTGGGCCACCTCCGCGTCCTGGCCCACTCCTGCGCCTATCAGCGGGGTGCGGCCTCTCCCATCGCGTGCAGGGCGAGCGTGGAATGGGCGTAGGCGCCCCCGGCGCGCATCTCGGCGGCGACCCAGATGGCCTCCATGATCTCTTCCGGGCTGTTGCCCTTGCGCTGCGCGAGGCGTGTGTGCCCTTGAATGCAGTACGGGCACTGCGTGACGTGGGCGACGGCCACGGCGATCAACTGCTTGGTCTTCTCCGGCAGGGCTCCCTCGGCGAACACAGCACGGCTGAAGTTCTCGAACGCCTCGTTGACGGCCGGGGCGAGTTGGGCGCGGCGGGCGCCGATCTCCGGTGTGGCCGGATGGTAGACGGACTCGGTCATGAGTGCCTCCAGTTACACGGCAATGCGCATCGGCTGTTCGAGTAGTGGCTTGAGGTCGGTGAGGAAGACGCCGCCGGGGGCTCCGTCGAGGGGCCGGTGGTCAATGGACAGGGTCAGGGCCATCAGGGTGCCTGCGGCAAGTTCGCCGTCGCGGACGACGGGTTCGGGGTGGGCAGCTCCGACGGCGAGGATGGCTGCCTGCGGGGGATGACGGCGGTGAAGTCAGGTGCACTCCAGGACCACATCGATGCCCAGTTCCTTCCACGTCAGCAGGGCCGGTCGTGCGCCAGCAGGTAGGCGAGATTGTCCACCTGGATGAGGTCGTTGACGGCCGCGACCTCTACGCCGTCCACGTCGTGCAGGATCTTCAGCGCGGCACGGCCGATGCGGCCGGGCCCGTTGACGGCGACCTTCGGCATCCAGAAGTCCCTCCGGTGCTCGCTGATGCCCTCTGCCGTCGTATCACCGCGCGAGTGGCCCCGGCAGGCGGACCTACGCCATCCGCGTGCGGTACCCGCTGTCGCGGCCCTGTCCTACGGCGTAGGGAACGTGCGCTGAAATCGCACGGTCTGCCCTTGTCCGGCAGGCTTGAGCAGAGAAGAAGGCTCCCGGTGACCGGATCGGCAGCCCCAGCACCGCGAAGGGAGGCCGGGCGGTGGGAACAGCAGGCGGCGCCCCAGCGGGGATCCGATCTCCCGGGCGGGCCGCGATCACCGCGCGGACGCTGCGCAGAGACCGCTGGTGGGCCTACCCGCTCGCCTCGTTCACCGTCCTGGCCCTCTTCGTGGCCTACGCGACCTATGCGGCGCTGGCGAACCGGGACTACTACGCCGATCCCTATCTGTCGCCGTTCTACTCGCCGTGCCTGTCCACCCACTGCGGGGCGGTGCCCGGCTCCCACGGGGCACCGCACCTGGGCTGGTTCGGCACCTGGTGGATCATCACCCCGGCTGTGATCATCCTGATCTTCCCGCTCGGATTCCGCCTGACCTGCTACTACTACCGCAAGGCGTACTACCGCTCCTGGTGGCTGGCACCCCCGGCGTGTGCGGTTCCGGAGCCGCACCGCCGCTACAGCGGGGAGACCCGCTTCCCTCTGTTGCTGCAGAACGTCCACCGCTACTTCCTCTACGCGGCCCTCGTCTTCAACGTCATCCTGACCTGGGACGCGGTCATCGCCTTCGACTTCCGCGGACGCGTCGGCATGGGTCTGGGCACCCTGGTCCTGGTCGTCAACGCCGTTCTGCTGTGGCTGTACACCCTCTCGTGCCATTCGTGCCGACACGTGGTCGGCGGACGCCTGAACAACTTCGCCAAGCATCCCGTCCGCTACCGGGCGTGGACCTGGGTGTCGCGGATCAATCCGTACCACGGCCGGTTCGCCTGGGCCTCGCTGATCTGGGTCGCCCTCGCCGACGGCTACGTGCGGCTGGTCGCCAGCGGCGTGATCCACGACCCGCGGTTCTTCTGACCTCCATTCAGCCCGCGGAAAGGGGGCATCGGCCATGGGGCGCGATCTGCTGCTCCGCGTCTGGCGCGGCGACACCTCGGGGGGCTCGCTCGTGGAGTACACCGTGCCGGTCGAGGACGGTGAGGTGGTCCTGGACGCCGTCCTGCGGCTGCAGGCCACACAGGCCACAGACCTCGCGGTGCGCTGGAACTGCAAGGCCGGCAAGTGCGGCTCGTGCAGCGCCGAGATCGAGGGCCGCCCCAAGCTGATGTGCATGGCGCGGCTGTCGACCCTGCCGTCCGACAGCATCACGGTCACACCACTGCGGACCTTTCCCGTCATCCGCGACCTGGTCACCGACGTGGGCTTCAACTACGCCAGGGCCCGGCAGGTTCCCTCCTTCACCCCGCCGCCTCATCTGCGGCCCGGCGAATACCGGATGCGGCAGGAGGCTGTGGAGCGGGCGCAGGAGTTCCGCAAGTGCATCGAATGCTGGCTGTGCCAGGACGTCTGCCATGTCATCCGTGACCATGAGGACAACAAACCGGCCTTCGCCGGGCCACGGTTCTTCATCCGCCACGCCGAACTCGACATGCACCCCCTCGACACCCTGGACCGGCGCGGAATGCTGCGCGAGCAGGACGGGCTGGGGCTGTGCAACGTCACCAAGTGCTGCACCGAGGTCTGCCCCGCCGGAATCAGGATCACCGACAACGCGATCATCCCGATGAAGGAACGCGTCGTCGACCACCGCTATGACCCGCTCGGACGCCTGATCCGCAGCTGGCGGCGCCGCCCGGGACGTACAACCGGCGAGGACTGAGCCATGCCCTGGGCCGGCGTGACGGTGCCGCCGGTAGTCAACACGCATGATCGGCCTCCTCCTTACCGCGTTCATCTGCGCGGAACGGGCGGCCCAGGGTGCTGGTGATCGCCGGAAAGGAGTACGGCTCGGGCTCCTCGCGCGACTGGGCCGCCAAGGGCACCGCCCTGCTGGGCGTGAAGGCCGTACTCGCCGAACCCTACGAGCGCATCCACCGCTCCAACCTCATCGGCCTGGGTGCCCTGCCCCTGAAGTTCGCCCCCGGAGAGAACCCCGCATCACTCGGTCTGACGGGCGAAGAGACCTACACCGTCCGCGGCCTGGCACGCACCGAGGCCGAGGCGCTGCCGCGCGAGGTCACCGTCACCGCCGACGGCCCCAGCCGGCACCATCCGGTTCACCGCGCGGGTACGCATCGACACCCCGACCGAGGCCGACCACTACCGCCACGGCGGCATCCTGTCCTACGCCCTGCGCACTCTCCTGACCGCCCCCGGCCAGGGCGACCGCCCGCGAAGTCCGGCACGTCAAGCGGCCAGGGTGTGTGCCTCACCGTGCTGGACCCTCCGAGGGGGTGCGCAGGGCGAGCAGGGCGACGTCGTCGTCGAACACCTGCCGGCTCCGGCTGATCAGGGTGTCGCACAGTGCTTCCAGCGGGGCTGTGGCCAGGCGGGCGGCCCGCTCGGCCAGGTCGTCCAGTCCCGTGTCGATGTCCTGGTCGCGGCGTTCGACCAGCCCGTCGGTGAACAGCAGCAGGGTGCTGCCGGGCGGGAGGACTTGTTCGTGGCTGAACCTGGGGACGGACGCCTCGATCCCCACCGGGATTCCGTGACGGGCGGGTGCCAGATAGCGGGTGGTGCCGTCCGCGCCGACCAGCAGCGGCGGCAGATGCCCCGCGTTGCTCCAGCCGAACGTGTACTGTCCGGCCTCGCCGCGGCCGGCCTCGATGCGGCCGAACACCAGGGTGGCCGTGGGTGGCTCCTCGAACATCGTCAGGGCGTGGTCCAGCCGGGACACGACCTGGCCGGGCGGCTCGCCCCGGTCGAAGGCGAGCGCCCGCAGCATATTGCGGATCTGTCCCATCAGCGGGGCGGCCTCCACGTCGTGCCCGGTCACGTCGCCCACCACCACACAGGTGGCGCCGTCCGGCAGAGCCAGGGCGTCGTACCAGTCCCCGCCCAGCCGGGGCAGCTCCGAGGCGGGCTCGTAGCGGGCGGCGACCTCAAGCGGCGCAAGATCGGGCAGCACGGGCAGCATGCGGCGCTGGAAGTGCTCGGCAGCACGTCTGAGCTGCTCGTACAGGCGGGCGTTTTCGAGACTGACGCCCGCGGCACTGGCCAAAGCAGTCAGCAGACCCTCGTCGTCGTCATCGAAAGGCGTACCGTCCACTTTGTCGGCGACGTAGAGGTCACCGTAGACCGTGCCGCGCACCATGAGCGGTGCGCCCAGCAGAGTCCGCATGACCGGATGCCCGGGCGGAAAGCCGGCCGCCCGAGGGTGGGCGGCCACATCCGCCACCCGCAACGGCTCCCCGTCGTCCACCATGGTGTGCAGCAGGCCATGGCCCTGCGGCAGGCCCATCGCAGCGCACAACTGCGGATCATCGATACCCACGGTGATCAGGTCGATGACCTTGCCGCTCTCGTCGAGCACGCCCAGCGCCCCGTAGTGCGCGGCAACGAGGTCGGTGGCCGCTTCCACGATGCGGCGCAGCACGGTGCGCGTGTCCATGTCGGTGCTGACCGCCCCGACCGCGTCGAGCAGGTGCCGCAGCCGGTGCCGGTCCAAAGCACGCTGCGGGGGTCGCGCGACCACCCGGCCTCCGGCCTGTCCCCGCCTCCACCACTGCCACGGATTGTGCGCCATGGTGCTTCCTCCCGGCGCCGGGCGCCGTCGTTCTGTCGCCCTGCCCTGTCACATTACGCGCTCACCTGGTCGGAAGCAGGGCGCAGCGGTGCGCCGCCTGCCCCCGTCTCAGGAGGCCGCTGCGTCCGGTTTTCCTCTGTGGCGCCGACCATACGTGGAGCAAGGTCAGGGCCCGATGGCGACGGGGCAGTGCGCGTGGCGGGCCATCCACGCCGGTACAGACCTGATGAGGTGGTGCAGCCGGTGCTCCGGAGCGCCGAGCACGAGTGCGTCGGCCTGGTGTTCATCCATCGGACGGGCCGGCTCCGGGGCCGCATCGCCCATGCAGGCGGCGACATGGACGTCCAGCCCGGCGGGCGTGGCCGCGGGGAGCGTGCCGGCGAGTTCCCTGCGCAGCCAGGCCAGCGCATCGGCTTCCCGCTCCTTCACAGGAACGGCGACCGTCTCCGGGTCGTACTCCATGGATTCCGCGGCGTCGGCTGCGGGCGGCGAGGGAACGGTGCGAGGCAATCCGGTGACCTGGAAGCCGAGATGGAGGTGAGGGCGTGCTCGTACCGACGCCTGGCCTGCACACGGGCCCTCGTACTTCCGTCCTCGAGATTCTGGTCTGCCCTGTATACGGGCTGACGGAGTGTCTGCTCGTTTCGGCACGGCCATCCGCAGAGCATGGTGGCCACCGCCCTCGGGGCCGGTCACGCACCGGGGCGCACACGGCACGAGTAGGCGGCTGCAGCAGCTGAGGAGGCGAATGGTGTGAGCACCGATCGGGTCGATGCCGCGGCCGAGCGGCTGATGCGTACGGCGCAGTACTTCTTCCCCGGCACGCAGTCGCCCGACCGGCGGATGCTGTACCGCGAGGGTGGACGGGCGGCCGAGGAGTTCTACCGAGAGCGGTGGCGCCACGACCGGGAGGTGCGCTCCACGCACGGGGTGAACTGCACCGGATCGTGTTCCTGGCGGGTGTTCGTCAAGGACGGCTTGATCACCTGGGAGACGCAGGCGACCGACTACCCGTCGGTCGGCCCGGACTCCCCGGAGTACGAGCCGCGGGGATGCCCGCGCGGCGCCTCTTTCTCCTGGTACACCTACTCGCCCACCCGCATCCGCTACCCGTACGTGCGCGGCCCGCTGCTCCAGCTGTGGCGGCAGGCGAAGGAGCGGCACACGGATCCGGTCGAGGCGTGGGAGTGGGTGACCTCGGACCCGGAGCACTGCGCCGCCTACAAGCGGGCCCGCGGCAAGGGCGGCTTCGTGCGCTGCGACTGGCAGGAGGTCACCGAGTTGGTGGCGGCGGCACAAGTCCACACGGTCAAGCGGTACGGTCCGGACCGGATCGTGGGTTTCTCCCCGATCCCGGCGATGTCCATGGCGTCGTACGCGGCCGGTACCCGGTACCTGTCGATGATCGGCGGCACGATCTCCTCGTTCTACGACTGGTACGCCGACCTGCCGATGGCCTCGCCGCAGGTGTTCGGTGACCAGACGGACGTGCCCGAGTCCGGCGACTGGTGGAACTCGGGCTACCTGATCGTGTGGGGCACCAATCTGCCCGTCACCCGCACCCCGGACGCGCACTTCATGACCGAGGCCCGCTACAAGGGGCAGAAGGTCGTGGTGGTCTCCCCGGACTACGGCGACCACACCAAGTTCGCCGACGACTGGCTCGCGGCCTCCCCGGGCACGGACGGTGCGCTGGCCATGGCCATGGGGCACGTCATCCTGAGCGAGTTCTACCGCGACCGGGAGGTTCCGTACTTCACCGAGTACGCCAAGACCTACACCGACCTGCCGTTCCTGGTGCGGCTGCGCGGGCGCGACGGTGGCGGGTACGTGCCGGAGAAGTTCCTCACCGCCGCCGACCTTCCCGGCCAGGACGGTGAGGAGGAGGCGGGCGAGTTCAAGACGGTTTTGCTGGACGCCCGTACGGGCGAACCGATGGTGCCGAACGGGTCGCTGGGTTTTCGCTGGATGTCCCAGGACGGTGGCCCCCGGTGGAACCTGAACCTGGAAGGTGCCGATCCGCTGCTGTCCCTGCACGGTCGGCCGGACGGCGAGGCGGTGGCCGTCGACCTGCCGCGGTTCGACGCCGGGCCCGGTGAGTCCGGCGGGGTGCTGCGGCGCGGTGTGCCGGCGGTGCGGGTCGGCGGGCATCGGGTGACCACCGTCTTCGACCTGGTGATGGCCCAGTACGGGGTGGCCCGCGAGGGACTGCCGGGTGAGTGGCCGATGGGGTACGACGATGCCGACGCGCCCTGCACGCCGGCCTGGCAGGAGGCGATCACCTCGGTACCGGCGAAGGCGGCCGCCCGGGTGGCGAGGGAGTTCGCGCGCAACGCCGAGCGCACCGGCGGTCGTTCGATGATCGCGATGGGGGCGGGCACCAACCACTGGTTCCACTCCGACCAGATCTACCGCGCGTTCCTGTCGCTCGTGATACTGACCGGCAGCCAGGGTGTGAACGGCGGGGGCTGGGCGCACTACGTCGGCCAGGAGAAGGTACGTCCGCTGACCGGCTGGTTCCATCTCGCGTTCGGCCTGGACTGGCAGCGGCCCACCCGGCACATGGTGGGCACGCCACTGTTCTGGCTCGCCACCGACCAGTGGCGCTACGAGGCGTTCCCCGCCGACACCCTGGCCAGCCCGCTCGGGCAGGGCCGACTGGCGGGACGTACCCTGCCGGACTGCAACGCGCTCGCCGCCCGGCTGGGCTGGATGCCCTCCCACCCCACGTTCAACCGCAACCCGCTGGACGTGTGCGACGAGGCCGAGCGGGCCGGCAAGGACGTACCGGAGTACGTCGTCGAGGAGTTGAAGGCAGGGCGGCTCAGTTTCGCCACCGAGGACCCCGACGATCCGGTCAACTTCCCCCGGGTCCTGCTCATCTGGCGGGCGAACCTGTTCGCGTCGTCGATGAAGGGCCACGAGTACATGCTGCGCCACCTGCTCGGCACGGACGACGCCGTCACCGCCCCTCAGACCCCGCCCGACCTGCGGCCCAAGGACATCACCTGGCGTGAGCAGGCCCCGGTCGGCAAGCTCGACCTGTCGGTGGCCGTCGACTTCCGCATGACCAGCACCTGCCTGTTCTCCGATGTGGTGCTGCCGGCCGCGACCTGGTACGAGAAGTACGACCTGTCCTCCACCGACATGCACCCGTTCGTGCACGCCTTCAGCCCGGCGATCGCACCGCCCTGGCAGACCCGTACCGACTTCGACATCTTCCACACCATCGCCGCCGAGTTCTCCCGTCTGGCCGCCACCCGTCTCGGCGTGCGGCGGGACGTGATCGCCGCCCCGCTGGCCCACGACACGCCGGACGAAATGGCGCAGCCGCACGGGCGGGTGCGCGACTGGAAGGCCGGCGAGTGCGAGCCGGTGCCGGGCAAGACGATGCCGAAGCTGATCGTGGTGGAGCGCGACTACACCGCGGTGGCCGAGAAGATGGCCGCCATCGGTCCGCTGCTGGACAGTCTGGGCACCACCACCAAGGGCCTGACGTGGAAGCCCGAGCAGGAGATCGACTACCTGCGCTCCCGCAACGGAACCGTCCGCGGCGGCATCGCCGACGGGCGTCCCTCGATCGCCCGCGACGACCAGTTCTGCGAGGCGATCCTCGCTCTGTCCGGCACCACCAACGGCCGCCTCGCGGTTCAGTCACTGCGCGCGCTGGAGGAGCGCACCGGTGTGCACCTGGCCGACCTCGCCGAGGAACGCTCCGGCGACCGCATCACCTTCGAGGACACCCGCATCCAGCCGCGTGCCGTGATCACTTCGGCGGAGTGGTCCGGCACCGAGTCCGGCGGCCGCCGCTACTCCCCCTTCACCGTCAACGTCGAACGCCTCACACCCTGGCACACCCTCACCGGCCGCCAGCACTTCTACCTCGACCACGACTGGATGGCCGAGTTCGGCGAACAACTGCCCGTCTACCGGCCGCCGCTGAACATGATGCGCCACTTCGGCGACCCGACCCGCTCACCGGACGGCCACCTGGAGCTCGTGGTGCGCTACCTGACCCCGCACTCGAAGTGGTCGATCCACTCCGAGTACCAGGAGAACCTGCACATGCTCACCCTCTTCCGCGGCGGCCCGGTGATCTGGATGAGCCCGCTCGACGCGGAGAAGATCGGGGTGGCCGACAACGACTGGATCGAGGCGTACAACCGCAACGGGGTCGTGGCCTGCCGCGCGGTGGTCACCCACCGCATGCCCGAGGGCACGGTGTACATGTACCACACCATGGACCGGCACCTGAACGTGCCGAAGACGGAGACTTCCGGCCTGCACGGTGGCGGCGACAATTCCCTGACCCGCCTGCTGATCAAGCCGACCCACCTGATCGGCGGCTACGCCCAGTTCTCCTACGCCTTCAACTACATCGGCCCCACCGGCAACCAACGGGACGAGATCACCGTCATCCGGCGGCGCAGCCAGGAGGTGGACTTCTGATGACCCGTGGCGGAGCCACCATTGGACGGGTGATGGCGCAGGTGGCGATGGTGATGAACCTCGACAAGTGCATCGGCTGCCACACCTGCTCCGTCACCTGCAAGCAGACCTGGACCAACCGGCCCGGATCCGAGTACGTCTGGTTCAACAACGTCGAGACCAAGCCCGGCGCAGGCTACCCGCGCCGGTACGAGGACCAGGAGAAGTGGAAGGGCGGCTGGACCCTGAACCGCCGGGGCAAGCTGAAACTCACGGCCGGCGGCCGGCTGCGCAAACTGGCCACCATCTTCTACAACCCCGACCTGCCCTCCCTCGACGACTTCTACGAGCCGTGGACCTACGACTACCAGAGCCTGACCACCGCGCCGCTGTCCGACAGCTTCACCAGCGCCCGTCCCAAGTCCCAGCTCACCGGCCGGGATATGCGCCCGGTACACGGCCCGAACTGGGACGACGACCTCGCCGGAGCCGCCGAGTACGCAGGCGCCGACCCGAATCTGAAGGGCCTGTCGGAGCGGGTGCGGATGCAGTTCGAGCACGCGTTCATGTTCTACCTGCCGCGGATCTGCGAGCACTGTCTCAACCCCTCCTGCGTCGCCTCCTGCCCCTCGGGCGCCATGTACAAGCGGGAGGAGGACGGCATCGTCCTGGTCGACCAGGACCGCTGCCGCGGCTGGCGGTTCTGCGTCTCGGGATGCCCGTACAAGAAGGTCTACTTCAACCACCGCACCGGCAAGGCGGAGAAGTGCACCTTCTGCTACCCGCGCATCGAGGCCGGGCAGCCCACCATCTGCTCCGAGACCTGCGTGGGCCGGCTGCGCCACCTGGGCGTCATGCTGTACGACGCCGACTCCGTCCTCGAGGCCGCCTCGGTGAAGGACGACAAGGAGTTGTACGAGGCGCAGCTGTCGGTGTTCCTCGACCCCGAGGACCCCGAGGTGCGGGCGGCGGCGGAGCGTGACGGCATCGCCCACGACTGGGTCCAGGCCGCCCGGCGTTCCCCGGTGTACGCGCTGATCAAGAAGCATCGGGTGGCCTTGCCGCTGCACCCGGAGTACCGCACCATGCCCATGGTCTGGTACGTCCCGCCGCTGTCCCCGGTCACGGACGCGGTGCACGCCACCGGCTACCACGACGACGACCCCGACCGCGTGTTCGCCGCCATCGACGCCCTGCGCATCCCCATGGAGTACCTGGCCAACCTCTTCACCGCTGGAGAGACCACCGTGGTGGAGGGCGTGCTGCGCAAACTGACGGCGATGCGCGCCCACATGCGCGCCCTCCAGCTCGGCGACCCGCCGGACCAGGATCTGCTCGACTCGGTCGGCGCCCACGGCGCGGACATCGAGGACCTGTACCGGCTGCTGGCCATCGCCAAGTACGACGACCGCTACGTCATCCCCCGGGTGCACGCCGAGGGCTCGGGCGCCCTCATGGCCCAGCACTGCTCCCTGGACTACCCCGGCGGGGTCGCAGACCTCGCCGCCCACGACGAGGACCAGCTCACCCCCGCCCCGCCGCCCCTGCCAGGCCTGAACCCGTCGGGCGGCGGCAGCCAGTTCCGCGACGGCGACGGAAAGGTGCGCTTCAACCTCCTCGGCTGGAACGGCACCGGCCCGGCCCCCGGCCTGTTCGGCGACGGGAGCGGCCGATGATCCCCCGCCGCGCCCGCCGCCCGGCGGCCGACACCCCCCTGGCGCACCGCATCGCCTCGGTCCTCCTGCGCTACCCGGACGAGACGATGCTCGCCTGCCTCGACGACGTCACCGCCGTACTCCCCGCCGTCGCCGACCCGGCCGACCGCACCCGGCTCGCCACCGCCTGCGACCACCTGCGGCGCCTGCCCTCCACCGAGGCCGCCCAGCAGTACGTGGACACCTTCGACCACACCCGGCGCCGCAGTCTGCACCTGACCTATTACCGGCACGGCGACACCCGCGCCCGCGGCATGGCCCTGCTCGCCCTGAAACACGCCTACCGCCAGGCCGGCCACGAACCACCCGAGGCGGAGCTGCCGGACTTCCTGCCGCTGATCCTGGAGTTCGCCGCCCTCGCTCCCGAGCCCGGGCACCGCATCCTGCTGCAGTGCCGGGCCGGACTCCAACTCCTCCGGCAGGCGCTCCACGAGCACTCCACCCCCTACGCCGGCGTCCTCGACACGCTCTGCGGCCGGCTGCCCGAACCGGCCCGCCATGAACGCGACGCCTGGCGAAAGCTGGCCGCCGAAGGACCACCGGGCGAACATGTGGGACTGGAGCCCTTCGGCCCACCGGAACAGACCGGCCCGGAACCGTTCGCCCCGCCCGGGCATCCGGCACCATCCGCATACCCGACGCAGAGAGCGTCCCTCAGTGCGAAGGAGGGCCGGTGAGTTCCTGGGACCTGTGGTGGTGGGTCATCCTGCCCTACCTCGCCCTTGTCACCTTCGTCGTCGGCCACGTCTGGCGCTGGCGCTACGACCAGTTCGGCTGGACCAGCCGCTCCACCCAGTTACAGGAACGCCGCCTGCTGAAATGGGGCGGACCGCTCTTCCACTACGGCACCTTCGCCGCCATCGCCGGCCACGTCATGGGCATCCTCATCCCCGAGTCGTTCACCCGGTGGCTCGGCATCCCCGAGGACACCTACCGCCGGTTCTCGTCCATCGGCGGCACCGTCGCCGCGCTCGCCGTCATCCTCGGCGTGGTGATCCTCGCCTTCCGCCGCACCACCGTGCCCAAGGTCCGTGCCACCACCAGCCCCGTCGACTGGGTGGCCCTCATCCTGCTCGCCCTCGTCATCATGCTCGGCATCATCCCCACCATGGGCATCAACCTCCTCGGCGCCGGCTACGACTACCGCCGGAGCGTGGCCCTGTGGTTCCGCGGCCTGTTCGCCGGCAACCCGGACGTGGCCGCGATCTCCCACGCCCCGCTGATCTACCAGGTCCACGCCACCGCCGCCTGGGCCATCCTCGCCGTCTGGCCCTTCACTCGGCTGGTGCACGCATGGAGCGTCCCACTGTGGTACCTGTGGCGGCCGTTCGTCCTCTACCGCTCTCGCACCGCCGCCCACCCCACCGAACCCGGCACCAGCGGACGCCGCTGGCGCCGCATCGGCGTCCGCTACTGACCCGAGCCCACACAAGCTCTCCGACATAGAAACGGCAACCGCGCCATGCAGAAGCTCTCCCTCGACGCGAAGGCCCGCGAGCACCTGGAACGGGCCGCGGCTTCGTCCACCGGCCGCAGCGCCGAGACCCTCTACGGCGGTCACGAACACACCCTGCGCCAGACACTCATCGCCCTGCGCGCCGGCACCACCCTGGCCGAACATGAGAACCCCGACGAGGCCACCGTCCTCGTGCTGCGTGGCCGGGTACGGCTGCACAGCGGCGACGAGGTGTGGGAGGGCATGGCCGGCGACCTGCTCTTCGTACCGCCCGCCCGGCACAGTCTGGAGGCCCTCGAAGATGCCGCCGCACTGCTGACCGTCGCCAAGTCCGCCTGACCTCCGCGTCTTGCACGGACGTGGCCATGTACCCCGTCCGGCCGTTCCTCTGCGGGGAGCCGGTGCGGCCGGCGTACTCCACCACGGTGCCCATGCCGTTGTTCCGGTCGTCGGCGGCCAGATCCCCCAGGATCCACACACCGGGACGATCCATCGGGTTTTCAGCCGACGGCGACACCCGGTCAGGTTCCAGGCTCGTGCGGGGGTGTTCGGGGCGGCTGGCGCGGGTCTGACGCTTGGTCCGCCGGGCGCGCGGAGGACCGGTCCGTGTGGAAGGTGACGCCGATCCAGCCGGCCCAGCCGACCGGCTGGAGCGCCCAGTAGCTGATCGCGCGGTACAGCAGCGTCGCGGCGATGGCCGGTCCGGGAGGCAGACCGTACAGCACGAGCAGCGCGGACAGGCTGGCCTCGATCACCCCGAGGCTACCGGGTGTCAGGCGCAGGCTGCCCGGGATCTGGGTGAGCGTGTACGCGAGCAGGAGTCCGTGCCAGGGCACCGGAACGCCCAGCGCCCACAGGCAGGCGGCCAGGCAAGCCGCGTCCAGGACCCAGTTCATCAGCGCCAGTGCGGCCGGCCGCAACCACGGCCGGAAGCCGGGCTGCAGGCTCCGGGCCTGCTCCACCACGCGCTCCAGCGCCAGTTGGGCCCGCGCTACAGGCCCGGACCGCAGGCCCGCGCCCGTCCAGGCCCGCCGCACCGCCGCGCGGAAGCCCGCGAAGCGGGACAGGCTGAAGACCACCAGACCGGTCACCATGGCCAGTGCCAGGAGACCGGCGATCGGCCGCACCACCGTGGCGGCCCCAGCGGCACCGACCGTGAACATCCCCACCACGATCAGAATCCCCAGAGCGAGCGCCGACAGCGCACCGGCGATCACCAGCACCGCGGCCGCGAGGACCGGCTCCACCCCACGGCGGGTCAGCTGCCGGTACACCCAGGCGGTGGCGAAGGCCGCCCCGCCGGGCAGGGCTCCTGCCACGGCGTTGGCGGCCACCGCGATCACGGTCATCCGCCGCAGGCTCCACCGCACCCCACCCGAGAGCAGCAGCCGGTGGGGCACGGCGGCGAAGCACACGATCGACAACGCCTCGCACCCCACGGCAACCGCCAACTCGGGCACGCGCACGCGGGAGATGAGATCGAACGCCTGCGCTAGCTCGTGCCGCCGCCAGAAAGCCACCCAGGCCGCGGCCGCCACCAGCAGACCGGCACCCACCCACCACACCGGTCCCGGCCGCATCGGACGCCGCCCTGTCTCCCAGCCCTCGCGGTCGGCCGCCGCGGACTCCGGCCGCTCAGACACGGGCCGTCACCACCAAGGGCCGGCACGACGCCGACACCGGGCAGCGGCGACGGGCCCGCGGCCCACATGAGCCGGACGCCGACCACAACCACCGACCGTCACCGCCACCGACCGCGTCCAAAACCCGCCACCGCGGTGGCGGGCAGCAGGGGCAGCGGAGCGCCACCGGTCATTCACCGCTTCGGTCCGGTCGGTGCGCGCGGTAGTGGTCGCGCCGGACCAAGCGGTACTCACCGATCCACCGCGGGATGGAGCGGACTCCCGGGACGAACGGCAAACAGGACGAACGCCAGGCTGAGCAGCGCCATCAGCGCCCAGCCAGGGCATCGACATGGCCCGAACTGCGGAACGGCTCGACCTGACACCACAACGCGTACAGCCCCAGCCAGGGCTGGCCTGGCCCGTTGCCCGTCTCGTTCGTCATCCCCCCCGCGCGATCGTCCGGGCCCCGGGAGCCCTCTCGCGCCACGCCGCTCACCGCTGCTGCCGGCCACGCGGGAAGGCAGCAGAAGCGCCAGCACGAAGACGGTCACCATCAGGGAGACGACCACGAGGTTCGCGGCCGAGATCTGCACCACGCCCCAGTGGATGGAGTATCCGGCGCCACCCAGATCCACGGGGCGGACAGGCCACCCCCGGGGTACGTCGGTCCGTCGGCCATCGCAGCCCCTCTCCCGGAAAGGTGTTCACCCCGCGAGGACTACCCGCCGACCACAACCGCCCCTGACCATGGCTGCGCCATCCGGCGCAACACTTTCGCCCTCTGCGGTCTCAGGCCATGGGCGACCGTCCACTCTGCGCCGCCGTCGGCGTGTCGGCGGAAGGCGAGCGCCTGGCCGCCCGCATCCTCTCCAGATGTCCCGTCCGGGCGCCCAGAGCGTTCGGAGACGAGGTGACGGGCCCGACCGGACGCACGCCCTTCCTCCTGATCCCGCCACGTGGGACCGCCGCGCGCCGCAGGAACCGATACGGGCGGCTGCTGAGACGGAACCCATGAGGGACGGCGGCTGGACGGGCATGCATGTGTGAAGGAGGTCGCGGTGGCGAAGCATCCGTTGATCGGCTATCTGGTCTGGGCGGTCTTGTTCGGCGCCCTGTTCGCCTGGGAGGGTATCGGCCTGCTGCGTGCCGATGACGCTTTCCCCACCCTCAGTGACGCCCTGCGAGCGGTCATGCGCTATCCGATGGGGCGGTGGGCGCTGTTCGCGGTGTGGTTGTGGTTCGGCTGGCATGCCTTCGTCCGCGGGTGGCACTTCCTGCTCCGGGACGGGCAGTGAGAGTCGGATCAGTCCCGATCCCGCCGTCCGCCGGAGGGAGAGACCTGTCCTGATCCCACTCCGCCTGAACGTCACCCTCATGCTGGTCGGCTATCTGCTGGTCATGGGGTGCCTCGCGCTCGGCCTGCGCGTTCTGCGCCGAGGCGCGAGGCGGCCCGTTCCCGCGCCCCCTGGTAAACGGGGCTGGCCTGCCGTGATCCGCAAGGTGGCCGGCACCGCCGTCGGTGGCTACCTGCTGCTCATGGCCGTCGTAGTCGGCTACTACCAAGGCGTGGCGCGGGTGGGCGGCCATTTCCTGGCGAGCGCATTCACCGGCTGTGCGCTGCTGATCGGGACAGCCCTCCCCATCCTCCTTGCCGCATCCTGGTTGGCTGAAAGGCGCGCGCGGGCTTCCCGGCGTGCCGGCCGCCAGAGGGGATGAGTCGGACGATGCGGCCCACAAACCGACTGACGGGGAGGAGCGTGGCACTCGACCATCACGACGATCGCTGCCCCGCGTGGAGCCCGGCGCCGAGCACCGCGTCCTGGTCATGGATGCGGGCAGACTCGTCGGGATCCTGTCGCTGTCGGACATCAGCCATAACCTGGCTGATGAACGCCGCCCCGAGGCGGTGAGAAGCTGATCGCGGAGCCCTCGGCCAGCGGTCCGTCCGCGCCGGCACCGTTGGGGTGCTCGGCCCGCGGCGCCCACCGCGTCAGTCGTGCCGGGACGTAGGCCAACCCGCCAACCCGGTCCCCTCGCCACCGGGCCCCGCTCGACGTCCTCCGACACCACCGGGAAGCCGGCCGCCTCCTGCTTCACCTACCGTAGATACGGCTCACGTTGTCGCGCGGGGCGGGCCGGGACGTGCCGGCCGGTCCTGCGGCGAAGCCGTTCAGCAGGTTCTGTGTGACCTTGGTGACGAACTCCCTGGTGCGGGTGTCCATCGAGTGGTCGCGGCCGCCCTCGGCGGTCCCGGCCATCAGACCCTCCACCCAGCGCATCGTTCCCGTCGCGAAGACACCCGCGCCGCTGGGCACCGTGTAGTACGCCGAGTCCGAGTGGCTGTGGCGGCCTTTGCACACCAGCGGAGAGTGGGCCACGATCTCGACCGGCGCCGGAGTCGGGAAGCTCGGGGTGACCCGGTCGTACTCGACCCCGACCAGGTGCGCGAAGCGGTCCCCCTCCCTCACCCCGGTGCCCTGGAAGACCCAGTGCCCGGCGTTCTCCACCCTGTAGGGCGCATCGGTGGGGAAGCCCTCATAGATCACGCCGGTCAGAGAGGACTCCGGGTCGGCACCGGGTCCGACGCGGAAGTCGGTGGTGGCCATCGCCGGGTGCCGCTCCAGGTACGGGTCGAGGCGGTAGTCGGTCTTGTAGCAGACCACCGTGCGGATACCGTCGCGCGGGCCGGGCTCCAGACGGACCCGCCGGAAACAGGTGTTGGCACCGAGGAAGGCCACGTTGGTGCCCGCGTCACGGGCCGCCGTGACGTACCGGCGCTGCTCCGGCGTCCAGTACTCGTCGTGGCCGAGTGTCACCACCGTGGTCGCACCGCGCAGCACCCGGGGGTCGAGGTGGACATCGACGCCGGTGGTGTACGCCAGCGGTATGCCCAGGCGCTCGGCCAGGACCACCGCGGCCCGCTCGTAGACCAGGAACTTCTCCGCGCCGGTCCCGTCGTACGGACGATCGAAGCTGACCGCCAGTGACCGGGAGGCGTACGAGCCGTCCTCCCCCAGGTAGAGGCTGTAACCGCCCCACCGGTTGTACGCCTGCCATGTCGCCGGGGCGTGCATGAGCAGTGTCCGGCCCACGGCTGTGGCGGAGCGGACGATCAGCGGGACGTAGCGCTGGTGGCCGCTGTCGGCGTCCAGTCGCAGCAGGTAGGCGCCTTCCGGCCAGCCTTCGGCCCGGACCGACAGGCTGCGCTCCCAGTCGGCACGCACGGTCCGGGTGTCCCGGCTCACCCGGCTGCCGCTCTGGACCCGCCCGGCGGTCCGGCCGGACCGCCAGACCAGCTGGGCCTGCGCACCGCCGTACCAACCCACCCGGTACGCCGAGACGCGGAATCCCGGCGCGGTGGTCGACACGTACAACCCGAACTCCTCACCGGGCCGGACGCTGATCCTGTCCGCATACCCCTGAACCGCGTCGGCCGGACCGACCGATGTGATCGACCAGTCCCCCTCGGCCGCAGGGGTTCGCTGCGCCGTGCCGGGCCGGTGAACACGCGACGCGGCAGGATCACAGCCGCTCACCATGGCGGCTGCCACCCCGGCGGCGCCCGCCGCTGCAGCGCTGAGGAAGTGCCGCCGGTGAAGCCCACCGGGATCCTGACGAGCCTGGCCCTCCGGATTGTCAGTCATCGCACCGATCCCGTCCGTCCCGCGCACCTTTCGGCCTGCCGCGACAGCACGAGCCTGCGTCAGCGCACGCGGACGGGCAAACCCTGGCTGAGCCATCCCGACTGTGCGGTAGGTGCTGACCGGCTGGCCGGAGCCGGGGCAAGCCTTCAAAATCACCGCTTCGGCCGCTGCCGGGTCGGCGTAGGTACGACCGGAGCAGTGCCGTGGCCGGTCCTCGATGTCGGCTGCCGGCCGGGAAGGCCAGCAGCCGGTATGCATCCCGGACTGCCGGACATCGATGGGTCCGAGCCGTGCCGACAACTGCGGGCGCCGCGATCGGGCAACCGCCTCGCGTCATTCGCAGGTTGCGCGCCGGGGCGCGCGGCGGTCACCCCGGCGGAACCGTCGACAAGGGCGAAGGCCCTGAGCAGTGCGCCGCGCAGGAGTCACTGGAGGAGACCGGCCTCGGCCGGACGATGCACGTAGGCACCTGCTGCCAGGACTTCGCGCCGTTTCAGTCTGGGGTGTGGGTGAGGGGTGCGGTGGTGGTGGAGGGCAGGTAGCCGGAGGTGCCGGTGAAGGCGGCGGTGTAGGTGGCGGCGGTGACCGCGTTCGCGGGCACGTGGACGTCGGTGCGGGTGGCGATGCCGTCGGCGTCGGTGACCACCGCACCGGCCGCCAGGGGGCCGGTGGCGGTGTTCACCGTGAAGGTGACGGTCTGCCCGCTCACGGGCCGACCGGTGAGCGCGTCGGTGAGGGTGGCGCTGAGCGAGGGGATGACAGTCGACGGACCCGAGCGTCGGATCACCGCGGGCGCCGCGGTCAGGGTGGTGGGGTCGATGTAGGTGAATCCGCCGGGCACGACCGCCGTGCCCCCCGCCGTGGTGACCACCACGGCAGCCGCGCCGGGCGTTCCCGACGGGGTGGAGAGTGTGACGGCGGTGTCGCTGCTGCTCTCGATGGTGGCCGGGGCGCCGTTGAAGGTGACCAGTGTGGCGCTGGACAGGCTGCTGCCGGTGATGGTCGCCCGGGTGCCCCCGGTCGAGGGACCCTGGCTGGGGCTGATCCCGACCGGGACGGGCAGTGGGACGTAGGTGAAGGTCAGCGAGTTGCTGGTGCCGCCGGGGGTGGTCACCACCACAGTGGCCGGGCCGGGGGCGCCTGGCGGGGTGGAGACCGTGATGGTGGTGTCGCTGTCGCTGTCGATGGTGGCGGGCGCGCCGTCGAACGTCACGCTCGTGGCACCGGACAGACCGATACCGGTGATGGTGACTTGGGTGCCGCCGGTGACGGTTCCCTGACCGGGGCTCACTGCGGGGGCTGCGGGCGCCAGCAGATAGGTGAAGCCGCCGGTGATCGAGGCGCTGCCGCTGGTGGTCTCGACAGTGACCGTGGCTGGGCCCGGCGCTCCGGGCGGGGTGGTGGCGATCAACGCGGTCCCGGCGAGGTTGTAGAACAGGTCCGTGGCCGGCCGGCCGCCGATGAGGACAGTAGCGCCGAACAGGCCGCTGCCCGTGATGACCACCTGCGTGCCACCCGCAACCGCGCCCTGTGCGGGAGTGATCCCGGTCAGAGTGACGGCCTGCGTTGCGACCGCGAGACTGTGGGCCTCGCCGGCGGAGATCGCAGTGACGGTAGTGCCGGTTGGGAGCTGCACCACCACCGGCATGTGCCTTTCAGTAGTGGTGCCGTCCCCCAGCTCTCCAGCGCTGTTGAGGCCCCAGGCCAGGATCGCGCCCGTCGAGGTCAGTGCCAGGCTGTGGGAATCACCGGCAGCGACGGCGGTGATCGTGGTGTCGGCGGGAAGCTGTGCTGCGACCGGGATACTGCTGTCGATGGTGGTGCCGTCGCCCAGTTGCCCGTTGGAGTTCCAACCCCAGGCGAGGACTTGGCCGGCGGAGGTCACCGCAAGACTGTGGACGTAGCCGACGCCGATCGCCGTGGCGGTGGTGTCCGTGGGGAGCTGCACTTCCCTTGGAACAGTCACCGGGTCGGTTGTACTGCCGTTCCCCGACTCTCCGTGGAAGTTGGAGCCCCAGGCCAGGATCTGACCGGTGGAGGTCAGCGCCAGGTTGTGGAGGTAGCCTGCGGCGATCGCCGTGGCGGTGGCGCCGGCGGGGAGTTGTACTTCCACCGGGACAGAGCTGCCGGCTGTGCTGTCGTTTCCCAACTCTCCGTTGGAGTTGAGGCCCCAGGCCAGGATCTGGCCGGTGGAGGTCAGCGCCAGGCTGTGGCCGGCGCCGGCGGCGATCGCGATGACGGTGGTGCCGACGGGAAGCTGTACCGCCACCGGAACAGAGCTGTCGGTAGTGGTGCCGTCCCCCAACTGCCCCCACGGGTTCCAGCCCCAGGCAAAGACTTGGCCCGTCGAGGTCAGTGCCAGACTATGGGCTTGCCCGGCCGCAACCGCGGTGACTGCGGTACCGGCAGACAGGTGCACCGCCACCGGAACACTGGTGTCGGCCGTGCTGCCGTCCCCCAACTGACCGTAGACGTTGAAGCCCCAAGCCAGAACCCCACCCGTGGAGGTGACCGCCAGGCTGTGGGCGTACCCGGCACCGATCGAGGTGACGCTGGTACCGGTTGGGAGTTGCACTACCGCCGGAACGCTGCTTTCGGTCGTGGTGCCGTCTCCCAACTGCCCCTGGCCGTTGTAGCCCCAGGCCAGCCCGCGGCCGACAGGAGAGAACAGTTGTACCTGATGTCGGGACAGCGGGGCCGGCCCGGCGTTACGCGCGCCTGCCGACGGAAGATCTGAAGCGGCCCACCGTCCGAACGCCGCCGGGCCTGGCGCGGTGATGCTCTGTGTCTTGCCTGCCGGTGTCACTGTCTGGAAGGGCGACGGACTGGGAGTCAGCAGACGTCGGCCGGGAACAGGCTCCGGCGCGGGCGGCTCAAAAGATGTCATGGGAAAGCCCCTTGCGAGTGCGGGGCCGCCCTGGTTCGCGCCCGGATCGCGGTGTGGGACTTTGCCGAGCGCCCCGGCCCCCTGCGGCAATGGCCCAATGCACCCTCCCCGGCAGTAGAGGGGTAGCACTGGGCCGCCCCCCGAGAGGAATGGGTGACCCATGGGTTCAACTGTTCCCGCTCATGCCCGTTCAACCCGCCAGAAAACACTATGCAGAGTTATTCATACAATAGGTACAGTTACTTCTGAGCTTAAAGTCATCGAGGGGGATCTCGAGTTTCGACCCCCAGTTAATCGTCGTATGACTTTCCTCTGACAGCCGAAGCGCAGCCATTGGTGCACCTCGCCTGTGGTGGCAGTGATCATCCTTGAGGGCGCGGTCTGGGGCTCGAAAGCCCTGTCGCGGTAAATCCCCAATTCACTGCGACAGTTCCCCTGGCGTGCGTTCGGCTGCTGCCGTGAGCTGGTCGGCCAGATCCTTGAGAGCCACCCGGAGTTCGTCGGGGCGGTGGATGGTGAAGGGCCATTCGAGAGAGGCGAGCATGTGTGCCATGCCATCGAGGCGCTCTGCGCGGGCACGCATCAACACGCCGGCGGTTCGGGCGGTGAGTGTGACAGCCGAGCGCGGCAGGCGGCGGGCTATCTCGTCGAGGGGGCCGTGGATGGTCACCTCGACCTGCCAGCGGTAGGGCCCCTGGGCGAGGTTCGCGGTCAGGTGGGCGACTGGGTCGAAGCCGTCAGGGATGTTGAACGTCTTCGTGCGGGGATGGACGGAGGCGACGCGGTCGATGCGGAAGGTCCGCAGGTCGTCGCGGAGGTGGTCGTGGCCGACCAGGTACCAGCGGCCCGTGTGGAAGACCACGCCGTAGGGGTCGACGTCGCGCTCGGTCTGCTCCTGCCGGCCGGACTGGTAGCTGATACCAACGGTCGTACGGCTGCGGGAGGCTTGGGCCAACGCAAGCAGGACACTGCTCTCGGGTGCCTGCGCGATCACGGCGTTCGCGGTGAAGAACAGGGTCTCCCGCATGGCGCAGAGCGGCTCCCGCAGAGCGTCCGGAAGCACCCGTTCGATCTTGGCCCGGGCGCCCGCGCCGGCCAGCACGGCCGTGCCCATTCCGAGGCGTTCAGCCGCTAGAAGTCCGAGGACGACGGCGAGGGCCTCGTCATTGGTGAGCACCAGGGGCGGCATCCGATAGCCGCGGGCCAGCCGGTAGCCGCCATAGCGGCCGCGCTCGGCCTGCACGGGGATGCCCAGGTCGCGCAGGTGGGCGACGTACCGGCGGACCGTGCGGGCGTCGGTGTCCAGCCGGTCTGCCAGCTCAGGCCCGGTGAGCCCGGCGTTCGACTGGAGAAGTTCCAGCAGGGTCAGCACACGGGTCAGGGGAAGCGACATGGATCTCTCGACATTTCAGGGCTAGTTATGTCCTGTATCGACTCTACGCTCCCCGCAGCACTCACTTCAGGGAGATCACATGGCCACCTTCGTACTCGTTCCCGGCGCCTGGCTCGGGGCGTGGGCTTGGGAAGACACCGCCCGCGCTCTGCGGGAGCACGGCCACACGGTGCTGCCGCTGACGCTGACCGGCGTGGCCGAGCGTGCGGAGGAGGGCGGGCCCGAAACGGACTTGGATACGCACATCGCGGACATCATCGACTTCGCCGAGAAGAACGATCTGCGCCAGGTCACCCTGGTCGCCCACAGCTATGCGGCCGCCCCCGTCAGCGGGGCAGCCGGGCGTCTCGGCGAGCCGCTGGAGCGAGTGGTCTACGTGGACAGCGCCCCGTTCACCGCGGGCATGCGGATGCTCGACCTCATGCCACCGGAGGCAGCGGACCAGCTGAACCAGCAGGTCACGGCCCATGGTGATGGCTGGCGGCTGCCGATGCCGCCCTTCGAGGTGCTGGGCCTGTCCAGCAGCCTCGACGGACTCGACCAGGGCCAGCGGGACATGCTCAGCGCACGTGCCACCCCTCAGCCGTTCGGCACCTACACCCAGCGACTTGCCGGACCGGTCGGCCCCGTCCCCAGCGTGGACTGTGTTCTGGTCGCCTGCCACGACTTCCAGGGGCTGCTGCGCAGCGGAGTGCCGACACTTGCCTTCCTCAACCACGCGCCGTGGCGGCGCTTCGACCTGTCCACCGGGCACTGGCCGATGCTCTCGGCACCCGCCAAGCTCGCCGACGTTCTCCACACCGCCGTCTCCTGACCGAGACGCATGCACCGCTCAATGCTTGACCACGCGATCGTTCGCGCGCTGCGGGGCCGCGCTCAAGCCCTGGCCGGCGAAGTGCTGGACGCACCGGCGGGCGATGTCCCGGGCCGGCCACCTCCTCTTGCTCGCACAGGCCCGCTCGCCGAGGATCATCGCCGCCCGGCAGCGCTCATGGTCGGACGTCCCGACTTTCGGGAGGTAGAGCGCCCGGTCCACCAGGGCCAGGCCCAAGCGGGTGGCGTAGGCGGCGAACACGCCGATCTGACAGTTGTCGATCTTTCCTGAGGTGCCGGTGTACTGCCGGCCGGCCCCGGCCGAGGTGGTGCCCTTCATGATGAAACCAGTGTCGTCGGTGATCGGCACACCGCCCGGTCCGAGCCGTTCGGCGACGTAGGCATGGACGTCGTCACGCAGGCCGTTCGCGTCCCGGACACCGCTGTTCAGCAGCCGCTGAAACCCGCACGCCGTGGATGTTGCCGTGCGGGCATCTCTCGGACACTGAATATATGACCATTTGAGCCGAATTAAGAATTAATGGGCGTTCCATGATGCGCGGAGTTTCCCCGAGATCCGACGGCACCAGAAGGTGAGGATCAGTGCGCATCCGGGCGAAATGGTCCGGGAAGTGTCGGGGCGTCAGCTCCGGCTCGCATGAAAGGACTGACCATGATCAACGGATTGAAGAGGGCCGCGGCCCTGGGGGCGGCGACGGTGGCCCTGGCCGCGGGCGCAGTGGTCGGCACGGTCGCCACCGCGTCGGCCGCGCCGCAGCACGACCGGCCGCCGGTGGCGTCGCACCACTGCGTGAGGATGGCGGGTCAGGGGACGCGGATGTGGCACCCCACGTTCCGGGACCGGCACCACCGCTGGTACGCCGGTTACTGGACCCGCGTCTGGCACCCCGTCCAGCGGGAGTGCCGCCGCTGACCCTGCAACCACTGCCACCGGCCCGCGCCGGCAGCCGCAAGGGCGGCGATCGGACCGGCCACGGCACGTCCCTCTCCAGGCGTGCCGGGGCCCGCCCCGAGTTCATTGGCCGGTGACGAGTCGCTTCGCCCGCTTCGCGATCGCGGGGAGCCGGAGGTCTGCCGGACGATGCCCGGTCATTCAGCGGCCTGGAGTGCGGCAACTGAGCAGGGTCGGCAAGCGGACCGGCGGCAGCAACGGTGATCGCACCCCCGGACAACCGACCGTCACCCGATTCTGCTGTGGAGGAGGTCGAACACGCGCAGAGCGACCTCGACCTCCAGTCGCCCCGCGGAGAGCGGCTTGCCCCTGATCTCCTCCGCCTTGCGGATCCGGTAGTGGACGGTGTTCTTGTGCAGGTGCAAGCGGCTGGCGGCCTGAGTGTAGCTGCCGTTGAGCTCCAGGAAGACGCGCAGGGTCTCGCGGAGCTGTTGCGTGGGCGCGTCGTTGGAGGTGAGACCGGCCAGGACCCTGGCTACCCAGCGGCTGATGTCCTCGGAGTGCTCGGTCAGGAGTGCGGCGACGGCGACGTCGTCGAATTCGAGCAGCCTGTGTTGCTGGTCGTGTGCGGTCTCGGCGACGGCGCGGGCGCGCTGTGCCTCCCGCAACGAGCCCCGGAAGCCGGCCAGACCGCGTCCGGGAGCACCGAGCGCGATGCGCAGGCCTTCGCTCTTCGCGAGAAGCCCTCCGAGCAGGTCCCGGTCGATGGCGGGTTCCGAGGGTGAAGTGATCCATGCCCACAGGGTGCGGTCGTCGGCGAGCATGGTCAGGGGCGCTCGGCCGGTGGTCTCCTGAAGGAACCGGGTCGCGTTCTGCAGGATCCGCCCGGCGTCCGTGGTCGTGCTGGGAACCCACGCGGTGGCGGCCTGGTGCCAGTCGCCCATGGGAACGTCGAGCAACTCCTGCGCTGCCGCCTCGGTGATCTGATCGTTGTCGAGGACCAGGCGCAGCTGCGCGGCGCGGGCGGCTCCGGTGCGGCTGTCCCAGCGGCGTCGCTCGGTCTCGTAGATGTCGATGAGGCCCTCGACGACCTGGTCGATGTAAAAGTTGGTGCGCTCGGACAGCTCCGAGACCGTGGCCAGGACGGCGGTGGTGTCGGTGTGGCCGAGGCGACCGAGTGCGTCGAGCGCCCACTGCACGAACCGATGCTCTCCGAGGCGATAGGCACGCAGCAGCGCCTCGAGGGAGAGGTCGTGCTGGGCGAAGCGGCGCGCGTACTCCGCCGCGGCGGGTGGCACGGTGATCCGGTCGAGGGGGATGCTGTGCGCCAGCATGTCGACGATCGCGACCAGGTTCGCCGACGTGCTGGCGATCATGAGCCTGCGTACCGCCTCGTCGTGCCGGAACTCCGGGATGACCTCGACGAAATAGTCCGTCATCTCGGTGGTCAGCCCAGGCAGGCCGGTGTCGATGACGCCGGCGACCTCGGCGACTACGGCGTCGACTTCGGCAGGCATGCGGGGACTGTAGCGGCGACGACTTCCGGGTGCCAGGTCTTCCCGCTCACTCGGCCGGGCCGGCGGCCCCGCGACGGCTGCGTGAGTCACAGGGCGCTGATTGTGCCCTCGTCACAACCAGCGCCGTCGGGTTCGTGGTCAACGCCCATGTTCCGGATCACGCAGGGGCTCATAGCTTTCCCCTACGCAGGTCGACGACGCGGAGGGGCGATTCCATGCATCTAGCGGGGCTTCCGGACGAGCGGGGTCGAAGGGCACCCGCCGGCCCGTGCGTGGCCGACGACTCCGTCGTTCTGGACAATGCCGGTTTCCTCGAGTCCGTCCGCGCCGCGGCCGCGGTCCTGAGCCGAAACGGGATCGGCGAGGGCGATGTCGTCGCGGTTGTACTGGCGAACCGGGTCGAACTGGTCGTGGTGCTGTTCGCGGCCTGGCGGCTCGGCGCCGCAGTCACTCCGGTCAACCCGGCACTGACCGAGTCCGAGGCCGGTTTCCAGATCGGTGACGCCGGAGCAAGGGTTGTAGTGGGTGAACGGTCCCACTCTTCCCTGGTAACGCTTGATGTGGCAGACCTCGCCGGTGGCTCGGGTTCCCCGGACCTCGGATCGGGATCGCCGAGGGAGGACTCGCTCGCCCTGCTCATCTACACCAGCGGCACCACCGGCCGGCCCAAGGGTGTGATGCTCGACCACACCAACGTCCGCGCCATGTGCGAGATGATCGTCGCCGGGCTGAACCTCGATCGGACCGATCACAGTCTGCTGGTCCTGCCGTTGTTCCATGTCAACGGCATCGTGGTCAGCGTCCTGTCGCCACTGCTGGCAGGCGGTCACGCGACGATCGCCGGCCGGTTCCGGGCGCAGACCTTCTTCGAGGTCGTGGAGCGCGTGCGGCCGACGTACTTCTCCGCCGTGCCGGCGATCTATGCGATGCTCGTCGCCCTGCCCGACTCGGTCGAGCCGGACTCGTCGTCGCTGCGCCGGGTGATCTGCGGGGCCGCACCGATGCCCGCCGAGCTGATCGCCCGCTTCGAGGACCGCTACGGAGTCCCGATCGTCGAGGGCTACGGCCTTTCGGAGGGCACGTGCGCGTCGACGCTCAACCCTCCGGACGGGCCGCGCCGCCCGGGAACGGTGGGAGTGCCCCTACCCGGTCAACAGGTGGCGCTGATGGGCGCGGACGGCCGATTCGTCACCGAGGGGCCCGGGGAGGTCGTGATCAAGGGTCCGAACGTGATGCGGGGCTACCTCAACCGGCCCCAGGAGACGGCCCGGACGGTGGTCGACGGCTGGCTGCACACCGGTGACATCGGCCGGTTCGACCACGACGGCCATCTCGTCCTGGTCGACCGAATCAAGGACATGATCATCCGTGGCGGGGAGAACCTCTATCCCAAGGAGATCGAGAACGTCCTGCACGGCCACCCGGCCGTGGCGGAGGCAGCAGTCGTCGGAGCGCCGGATCGGGTGCTCGGCGAGGTTCCGGTCGCTTACGTCGCGCTGTACCCGAACGCGCAGACGACGCCGGAGGACCTGCTCGAGCACTGCCGCGGGCAGCTCGCCCGGATCAAGCTCCCCACCCGGATCGCGATCGTCGACGCACTGCCGAAGAACCCGGTGGGAAAGATCGACAAACCGTCACTGCGCCGAGTCGTGACCCCGGCCGTCTGAGCCGGAGAAAACCGCGGAAACCCTCCTTCGACGGAGCGAGGGGCTGGTCGTCGTGTCCGCAATCCGACCCAGGGAATCGTAAGGAGAACGAACGATGGGGTTCAAGACGGGGGACTTTCCTCCAGTCGATCTCGACACATTCCTCGACAAGCCGCTCCTCGAGCGGACGAAGGCGTTGGCCCTGCACTGGGTCGAGTACGGCTTCGGATCACCGAAGATGATCCCGACGACCTACGTCGTCAAGATCCTGTTCCTCTACCTGTTCGCCGGCATCGCACTGATCACCTGGACGTCCGGTGTCGGCCCGTTCTGGGACGTCGCGGGCTGGTGGAACGAGCCGATCGTCTACCAGAAGCTCATCCTCTGGACGGTCCTCCTCGAATCCGTCGGTGTCGCCGGCTCCTGGGGGCCCATCGCCGGCAAGTTCAAGCCCATGACCGGAGGGATCCTGTTCTGGGCCAGGCCCGGCACGATCCGACTCCGGCCATGGAAGCGGGTGCCGTTCACGGGCGGTGACCGGCGGACGGTCGGCGACGTCGTCCTGTACCTGGGGTTCCTGGGCACACTGCTGGCCGGCGTCGTGCTGCCGGGGATGCCGTCCGCGTCGCTGTCGGCCGTGCTGCCGGACAACGGCTCCGGGCTGGTCGCCCCGGGTCTCGTGATCGCCGCCATCGTGCTGTACGTACTCAACGGCCTGCGCGACAAAACAGTGTTCCTCGCGGCGCGCGGTGAGCAGTACCTGCCCGCCCTGGTCTTCTTCGCATTCCTGCCGTTCGTGGACATGATCATCGCGGCGAAGCTGCTGATCTGCGCCGTGTGGATCGGCGCCGGGGTATCGAAGTTCGGCCTGCACTTCACCAACGTCGTCCCACCGATGGTCTCCAACAGCCCATGCGTCCCGGCCAAGTGGCTCAAGCGTGCGCACTACAGGGACTTCCCCCGCGACATCCGCCCCTCGAAGCTCGCGACCTTCATGGCGCACGTCGGCGGCACCCTGGTGGAGATCGTCACGCCGCTGGTGCTGCTGTTCTCGCAGAACTACCGGCTCACCCTGGCGGCGGCCCTGCTGATGGTCGTGTTCCACCTGTTCATCACCTCGACCTTCCCGCTCGCCGTGCCGCTGGAGTGGAACATCCTCTTCGGCTACCTGGCGATCTTCCTGTTCCTCGGCCACCCGGCCTGGGACGGCTACGCGGTGACCGACATGTCGTCACCCTGGCTGGCCGTGGTCATCGCCGTCGCGCTGGTGTTCTTCCCGGTCCTGGGCAACCTCCGTCCGGACCTGGTGTCGTTCCTGCCCTCCCTGCGGCAGTACGCCGGGAACTGGGCCTCGGCCTTGTGGGCCTTCGCACCGGGCGCGGAGGACAAGCTCAACTCCATGGCCCACCGCCCGACCCGGAACCAGGTCGATCAGTTGCAGGAGATGGGCTACCCGCCCGCGGTCGCCGAGATCACCATGCAACAGACGATCGCCTGGCGCTCCATGCACAGTCAGGGACGCGGCCTTTTCTCCGTCCTCGCCAAGAACCTCGACGACCTCGACGAGCGCACCGTCCGCGAGGGGGAGTTCACCTGCAACTCGCTGATCGGGTTCAACTTCGGCGACGGCCACCTCCACGACGAGACCCTCGTCCAGGCCGTCCAGCGCCGGGTCCGGTTCGCCCCCGGTGAGCTCGTGGTCGTCTGGGTCGAGTCGCAGGCCATCCACTCCAAGGTCCAGCACTACAAGGTCATCGACGCCGCTCTCGGGGTCGTGGAGCGTGGCACCTGGAAGGTCTCCGACGCGGTCGCCGCCCAGCCCTGGCTGCCCGACGGCCCGATCCCGCTGAACGTCACGTGGCAGGCTGCGCCCCCGGCACGGACGACCTCGGACTCGCGGGACGACGAAACCGACGCACCCGTCGCCACCCAGGTCTGAGCGACGCGCGGAAACGAAAGGTCGAGCAGATGAGCACAGCGGTCGTGGTCGGCGCCGGGCCCAACGGGCTCGCCGCCGCCGCCGCCCTGGCCCGGGCCGGGGTCGACGTCACCGTCCTTGAGGCAGCCGACGAGATCGGCGGTGGCACCCGGTCCGGCGAGGCGATACTGCCCGGGCTCCTCCACGACCACTGCTCGGCCATCCACCCGATGGCCGTCGGATCGGGCTTCCTGCAGAGCCTGGACCTGCAGCGGTACGGACTCCGCTGGCGGCTGCCCGAGATCGACTGCGTACACCCGCTCGACGACGGCTCGGCGGGTGTGCTGCACCGCTCGGTGACCGCCACCGCAGTCGGTCTCGGCGCCGACGGTCGGCGATGGCGACAGCTCTTCGCAGGGCCGTCGACGTCCTACGACACGCTCAGCGAGGACATCCTCGGGCCGCTGCTGCGCGTCCCGCGACACCCGATCCAACTGGCGCGCTTCGGCATCCCGGCCCTCGTCCCGGCGACGCTCCTGGCGAGGACGTTCGCCAGGGAGCAGACGCGGGCCCTCTTCGGCGGCGTCGCCGCCCACGGGTTCCGGCCGCTGCACCATCCGCTCAGCGCCAGCATCGGACTCGGCATCCTCACCGCCGGGCACCGGCACGGCTGGGCGGTCGCAGAGGGCGGCTCCCGACGGATCACCCACGCGCTGGCCGCCCTCATCGTCGACCTGGGCGGGAAGATCGAGACCGGGGTACCGGTGCGGTCGGTGTCGGAGCTCCCGCGGACCGACGTGACCGTGTACGACCTGGCGCCGTCGGCCGTCGCCGACATCCTGGGCGACCACCTGGCCCCACGAATCGCGCGCGCCTACCGGCGCTTCCGACGCGGGCCCGGCGCCTTCAAGGTCGACTTCGCCGTCGAAGGCGGCGTCCCCTGGACCGCCGAGCCCGCCCGCCGTGCCGGCACCGTCCACCTCGGCGGAGGCTTCGCCGAAATCGCGGCGAACGAGCAGGCAATCAACGACGGCCACATGCCGGCCCGGCCGTTCGTGCTCGTCGGGCAGCAGTACCTGGCCGACCCGCAGCGATCGGTCGGTGACATCCACCCGGTGTGGAGCTACGCCCATGTGCCCTACGGCTACACGGGCGACGCCACGGAGGCGATCACCGCCCAGATCGAGCGGTTCGCCCCCGGCTTCCGGGACCGGATCGTCGGGACCTCCGTGCGTACCACCACGGAATTCGCCGAGCACAATCCGAACTACGTCGGCGGCGACATCATGACTGGAGCCAAGACCATTTCTCAGCTCGTGTTCGGTCCCCGCCCGACGCTCAACCCCTACGACACGGGGCTCCCGGGCCACTTCCTCTGCTCCGCGGCGACACCGCCGGGCCCCGGAGCCCACGGGATGTGCGGAGCCCACGCCGCCGCACGCGCACTCGCCCACCTCCGCCGCTGACCCGACCCGCACAGCACTTCGCGCCGCACGGTCGCGGTGAAACTGCTCTCCCCCGGCTCCGACCCACGACCCGCAGGCGCGAGCCCCCTTCCGGCGCGAAGCCCACGCGGCTGCCCCGCTGACCCATATCCGGCCAAAGCCACCATCCACGGCGTCACGGAAGAGCCGCACCCGGACGGCCCGCGCCCCTACCTCGTCAGGGAGCACGCCCAGGGCCCACCCTCGCCCACGTCGTGCGGACGGGCGGCCTCTGCCCGTCTCCGACGCCGTCAACGCGGCACGCGCGGTACTTGGGGCGTCGCGCCGGCTTCACCGGGCCGAGCAGGTGACGGTGAGCGCGACCGCGAGCAAGCTGGGGATCTCACGCCACGGCGGGCTCCGCCGACTCCCCCGGACGCCGTTCGCCCTCCCACACCTCACAGGAGGAGGGCCGCCCGCCGGGCGGAGTGTCACCAAGAGTAGCCAATCACTACTGAACGTCAAGATAGTCGTGCACGGGCGTCATGGGGGCCAGGGTGAGGTCGGTGACGATGTGGCTGGCGGAGACGATCTCAAGGACGGGGAGGTCGGCCAGAGGCGCCATGACGTGGGCGGACAGCTGGAGGCGGGCGGGGCCGGCATAGGCCTCCTTGACCGTGACGTCGCTGATCTCGGTGCGGACCAGCCGGCAGGTCTGCAAGCGGCCGTCGAGGCCGGGGACGATCTTGACCGCGAAGGTGGGGGCGGTGATCTGGCGGCGGGCCTCTTCCATGTCCAGCGGCTGCCACTTGTAGGGCATCGTGGCGGTGGCCACGCGCTGGGTGCCGTAGTCGAGGGTGCCCACCAGGGCGCCGTGGTCGGCGAACAGGGCCGGGGTGCCGATGGTCTTGGGGTAGGCGCTCAGTTCCCGGCCGGCGGCGGTGGCCGCGAAGTTGTCCAGGTGCATGACGTGCAGGTACTCGCCGCGCTCGTCGCCGAGGCGGACGGGAATGACCTGGCCGGACTCCAGGTAGGGGCCGTACCCCTCCACGTCCCCCATCTTCATGACCTCGAAGCGCACCAGCGGCTCGTCGATCTCGAGCGGTTCGGGGACGACGGCGCGCAGCGCTTCGGGGTCGGTGCGGTAGACCACGTTGAGGTACTCGCGGTCGGTGAAGCGCGTGAAGCGGGGCGGGTAGACGGGGGCGGTCAGCGGGGTGCCCGCGTGGCGGCGGACCTCATCGGCGCGCATGGGTGTTTCTCCCGGTGGGTCGGAGGGTTGCGAGCGGGGCGAGGGGTTTCCTCCACGCCTCGGATACGCTGTGTATCGGATACATGGTGTATCCGATGGGGGGTGGTCCGCAAAATCGGCTCCCCAGGCTGCGCTCGCGTCGCGGTCCGCCCCCGGCCGAACCGGAAGAAAGATGGTCATGGCCTTCACCCTCCCCACCGACACCGCCACCCGCCCGGTCGCCGTCCTCGGCGCCGGCACCCTGGGGCGTCGTATCGCCCTGATGTTCACCACCCGGGGCGGTCACGTCCGCATCTACGATCCCGCGCCCCAGGCGGGGCAGGACGCCTGCGCCTACGTCGAGCAGCATGTGGCCGAGGTCGCCGCCGGAGTCGAAGGCGGCACGCCCGGCACGGTGAGCGCCACCACCGACCTGGCCCAGGCACTGGCCGGCGCCTGGCTGGTGGTCGAGGCGGTACCCGAGCACCTGGAGCTGAAGAAGCGCGTCTTCGCCGACCTGGACCAGGCTGCGGACACCGACGCGATCCTGGCGAGCAACTCCTCGTCCTACCCGAGCAGTCAGTTCATCGACCACGTCACCCGCCCGGAGCGGGTGGTGAACATGCACTTCTACATGCCGCCGGCGAAGCGTGCGGTCGACCTGATGTCGAGCGGTCACACCGAGCGGGCCGTCCTCGACCTGCTCCTGCGCGAGCTGCCGCGCTACGGCGTCTTCCCCTTCGAGGCCCACCAGGAGAGCACCGGTTTCATCTTCAACCGCATCTGGGCGGCCATCAAGCGTGAGGCCCTGGCCGTGGTCGCCGAGGGAGTCTCCACCCCGCAGGACGTCGACGCGATGTGGGCGCTCACCCTCGGCACGAAGGGCGGTCCGTTCCGCGCCATGGACCAGGTCGGCCTGGACGTCGTCCTCGACATCGAGAACCACTACGCGGCGAAGAACCCGAACCTGCCGACCGGCCCGCGCGAACTGCTGCGCCGCTACGTAGACGCCGGACACCTCGGGGTGAAGACCGGCCGCGGCTTCTACGACGACTACCAGCACGCGAGCTGACGGCCTGCGCGGCCGCTGGACGGGTGGGCTGGTCGCTTACGCTGGCCGCGGCCGCGCAGAGCCGTTCCCCACCGTCACGAAAGGGGCCCCCGACGTGCCGAAGTCCCCGACCAAGCGCCGACCCCTGACCCGCGCAGCGCTCACCGAGAGCGCCTGGGCCCTGTTCACCGAGAAGGGCTTCCACGCCACCTCGATCAGCGACATCGTCGAGCGCGCCGGGCTGACCCGCGGTGCCTTCTACTCCAACTACCGCGACAAGGAGGAACTCTTCCTCGCCCTGTACGACGTCCACACCGACCGTCTGCTCGCCGACCTCCAAGCGGCCGCCGTCCAGCCGGAGCCCGGCACGCACCCCATCGTCCAGTTGTGTGAACACATCGCCGGGCGCACTCCCGTAGAGCGCCAGTGGTTCCTGGTCTCCATGGAGTTCACCCTGCACGCGGCCCGCAACCCAGCGATCGCCGAGCAACTGGCCGTCCACGAGGACCGGCTCGCCCACGGCCTGTCCGAGGTGCTGACCACGGCACTCGGCCGCTCCGGCGCCCGATCGCTGGTCCCGGCCGGAGATCTGGCCCGGCTGCTCATCGCCCTGTTCGAAGGTCTCACCGCCCAACAGCTGATCCACGGCCCCGACCACGGCTTCGAGCACCTCACACCCCGCCTCATCCACGCCCTGACCGCCCCCGCCGAGCCCGACACGCCCCCAACCCGCGCCTGACCATTACGCGTGTGCAGACGCGCCGCCTGTCGGGGAGTCGTCCTCCCACGTGAACGGCACGAGGCCGTGACCGCCACCGAGCCCCTTGGTCCGGCCCGCTCTTCAAGGACGTCGGGGTCGCGCCCTGCAAGCGCGAGCGTCTGGCGGGTGTCGGCGTGGGCCCGACGCCGCACGGGTCGTAGACTCGCGGGCCCTTCGCCCCCTCGTTACAAGACAGCCGTTGCCACGCATCACCGGGTCTACTTCGATGAGTTCGTCGATGCGCCCGATGCCGGCCGGGGACTTGATCTGCTGCTGAAGCATGAGGCGGCAGGTGATGAAGCAACGCCACCGGCATCGTGCCGACGAGCGCCAGTCAGGTGGCGATGGTGGCCAACCCGGCGATGCCGATGAGGTAGACGACGATTGCGGTGATGCTGTCGACGCCCATCCGTGCGTACTGGCGCCGGGGCCGGAAGATGAGCCCCGTCATGTAAACGACGGTGAGGATGATGCCGAGTGCGGTGAGGTAGACGTCGGTGTCGTGTGCGGCGGGCAGGGTCGGCTTGCCCGAAATCACGGTGGCCAGGAGAAACAGCACAGGCAGGAAGGCGTTGCCCCCGAAGATGTCGCTCACGGCGAGCTGGTAGTCGCCGAGCTTCGTGGAGGTCAGGCCGGTGCTGATCTCGGGCAGGGAGGTGGCCGCGGCCAGCACGGTCGCTCCGAACAGCACGCCGCTGAGGCCCTGACGGGCGAAGAACTCCTCGCCGCTGCGCTCGATCACGACGCCGGCAACGAGGGTGGCCGAGGCAGCGGCAGCGAAGACGAGCGCGGCCCGGCCGGTGCCGACGCCCTGGTCGGTGGCGGCCTTCTCCTTCTTGCCGCGGGAGTGGCCGCGCGGCTCGGGCTGGCTGTCGGGGGCGTCGCCGCCCTCCCGCCACGGCAGTCCGCGCCCGGCCCGGTCGAGCAGCACCAGGCCGATCAGCCACAGCGCGGCGATCGCCACCGAGGCGGGGGCCAGGCGGGCGGCATGCAGGTGGGGTGAGAGCTGGGTGCCCATCACGACGACGGCCAGGATTACTACTACGAGAGCGCCCTCGAGGACGAGTTGGAGGCTGGCAGCCAGGCGGGTCAGCGGAGCGCGCGGGCGTACGCCGGCGGCGTCCAGGATGGCCAGGACGACGGTCTGGATGGCGATGCCGCCCAGGATGTTGCCGACGGCGACGTCGAGTTGGCCGGCCAGGGCAGCGCTGACGGTGATGGCGATCTCGGGCAGGTTGGTGGCGATGGCGAGGAGGACCAGGCCGCCCAGCGCGCTGCCCAGGTGAAGGCGTTGGGCGAGTACGTCCGTGGTGTCGGACAACTTGACACCCGCGTACCAGATGACGGCCGCACTGGCCACGAACAGCAACAGCAGCGCCGGTGAGCTCAAAGATCCCATGCCGCAGCGAGTACCCGATGACGGCCCTGGCACGGCATCTGTGGCACCGACGTCACCCCGTCCGTCTTCAAACCATGGGACCGACGGGCCGCCTCGAAGTGAACTCGCGCAAACTGCTCTTCCGCACCCCCGCCCCACGCCCCCACGCCGCCACGCCCCCAGAGATCACGCAAGAACAGCAACAGGCTGCCTTACCCGGGGAGCCGGCGACAGTCGACTACGAGATCCCGCCCGCCGGAAGGCCGTGCGCTAGCGGCGGGCCAGCAAGTGGGCGTCGAGGAAGCCCCGCTCGGAGGCCGGGTCGTGGAGCAGCCTGGCGAAGGTGACGAGCCCGGCCCCGGCCAGCAGCTCGGCGAACCGGTCCGCCGGCCAGCTGTAGGCGGGCGTCACCTTGTGGTCGAAGCGGATCGGCTCCGGCGCGTCGGTCGCGAAGAACGAGACCAGGAGCAGGCCCCCTGGTGCCAGGACACGCGCCTGCTCGGCGAGGAGCGCGGGCAGTTCTCCAGGAGGCGTGTGGATCATCGAGTAGTGGGCCAGCACTCCGCCGAGCGTGCCGTCCTCGACGGGGAGGGCCTCCATCCGCGCCTCGTCGAACTGCAGCGCCGGATGGGCCCGCCGGGCGTGGTCGACCATGGCTGGGGAGAGGTCGAGCCCGAAGGCGTCCAGCCCCAGATCGTGCAGCATGGCCGTCAGATGTCCGGGTCCGCAGCCTACGTCGGCCGCCCGTGTGTTCCCCGTCCCACGCACCAGCTCGGCGAAGGTGCCGATCATGTTCCGTGCGAACGGCCGCGTCTCCAGCCCATTGGCGAACATCGACGCATACAGCTCGACGACCCCGTCGTAGGCCGCCCTGGTCTCATCCTGGTGCTCCGCCACGGGAAGGAAGCTAACACCCCCCGTTCGCCGCTGTCGCCCGACCCTGTGCCGAATCCCGCGCCGTCGCAGTGGACTCGCTCGGGTACGACGACGAGACCACCTCCCAGGCCCGCATTGAGATCAGCAGGACCTGGAGCGAGCGATGCGCCGCCGGCGGTCACAGCCGGTCACCAGCCGACCGGGGCAGGCCCGCCGGCGCGGCCGCGGGCTCTGGTGGTGGAGCTGCCGGACGGCTGCCGCGCGCTCTCGCAGCGGCCGGCGCCTCAGGTGTCGGCGGCCGTGGTCGATCTCCTGTCGGCATCACGCGGTGCCGGGGCCGGGACGGATCACCGTCGCACGCCTCGGGCCGCCGCCCGCCGCGGCGGCGCGAACCGCCGGACCCGCCGCGGCGGCCCGCAGGGGCGGCGGTTCGCGGACCGCGGATCACACCACGCCGCTCTCCCACCACCACGAGCCCGAGCCGTACGAGGGGTACTGGACGCGGCTGTCGACGTGCTGCCACGAGTGCGTGTACGCCTCCAGGCCGGAGAAGCCGCAGGTCTCGGCGATCCGGTAGGTCTGCAGAGTGGTGTAACCGGAGACCACGATGTCGGCGGCGACGCCGTACACGTGCATGCTGTTGGACGCGCCGCCCACGGCCGCGTTGTGGGAGACGCTGCGGAAACCGGAGTTGATGGTGATGGCGCTGTTGCCCACCTTCTTGCGTACGGCCTCGAGCTTGTACATCAGCCGGCGCACGTTCTCCTTGACCTCGGTGGACCCGACCTTGCCGCCGCTGAAGCCCGAGCCGTCGGCGGAGTAGAACTCGCTCCAGTCGAAGTGCGCGGTCGAACCGTCGCTGCTCTCCAGGCTGTTGAGCACGCTCTGGGTCTGCGGCCCGACGATGCCGTCCGCGGTCAGGCCGTAGGCCGACTGGAAGCGCTGCACGGCGGCAGTCGTAGCCGGGCCGAACGCGCCGTCCCAGGCCACATACGTCTGCTGGGCGCTGGAGGCGGCCCAGCCGCCCACACGGATCTGCAGCTCCACCACATCGGAGCCGGAATCCCCCTGCTGGAGGGTGCGGCTCCACCCGTAGGCCGAGGCCGGTCCGGCCGATCCGAGGTCGGCCGCGGCCGCGAGACCGAGCGCGGCCGCCACGCCCGCGGCGCCCCGGAACAGGGTGCGGCGGCCGATGGGGCGGCCCGGGTGTCCTGCTGGATTCATGAGTTCTCCTTGTCTCGACGTCTGGTCCGCTCGACGCCCTGTCCCGGCCTGCCGGTTCGGGCGGTCCGTGTCAGGCGACCAGCGCCTGCCAGGTGTTGGAGCCGACGATGCCGTCGACGGTGAGGGAGTGCGCGGACTGGAAGGAGCGCACCGCACTGTCGGTGGCCGGCCCGAAGGAGCCGTCCACGGTCAGCGACGCGCCGTGCGCGACGAGTTGACTCTGCACGGCCCTGACCGCGGGCCCGGACGAACCCTGCTGCACGGTGACGATGAGCGCCTGCCAGGTGGCGGGACCGACGATGCCGTCGACGGTGAGGGACTGCGCGGACTGGAAGGAGCGCACCGCACTGTCGGTGGCCGGCCCGAAGGAGCCGTCCACGGTCAGCGACGCGCCGTGCGCGACGAGCAGGTACTGCACCGTCTTGACGCGCTCACCGGTGTCCCCCTGCTGCACAGTGGGCCAACTCGCCGTCGGCGGCGGGTTGTACGTGCTGCCCTTGGCGAAGGCCTGGAGATCCGACAGCGTGCCGTTGAAGGTGTCCTGGTCTCCGGGGAAGGTACCGGAGTCGGCGTACTGCCACAGCGTCTGGGCCGACCAGCCCGCGGGCAGGGAGCCCGGGCTACTGGCGTAACGGGCGATCCACAGGGGGTTGGTAGTACCGAATCCGCCGTAGTTGCCGGTGCACGTGGTCCACCAGTCGGTGGTGGTGTAGATCGTGGGATAGCGGCCGGTCCGGGTGCGCACCTCGTTGCTGAAGTCCCGGATCCAGGACACCATCGCGCTCTGGCTCAGCCCGTAACAGGTGGCGCCGTAGGGGTTGTACTCGATGTCCAGCGCGGGCGGCAGCGTCTTGCCGTCGGCGCTCCAGCCGCCGCCGTGGCCGACGAACCAGTCGGCCTGCGCGGTCCCGCTGGAGTTGCCGGGCAGCGCGAAATGGTAGGCGCCCCGGATCAGGCCGGCGTTCGCGGCGCCGTTGTACTGCTGGGAGAACGAAGGGCTGGTGTAGGTGGTGCCCTCGGTGGCCTTGACGTAGGCGAAGGCGGCACCGGCGCTGCTGACTGCGGCCCAGTCTACGGAGCCCTGATAGCCGCTGACGTCCAGACCGGCCGGGCCGGTGCTCGCGGCGGCCGCGAGTGTGGCGGAGCGGGAGCCGCCGCCGAGGCGCTGGAGTCCGGACCCGGCGTGGTCCTCCTGCGGATGCGTCATGCGGACGGGCACGGCTCCCCCGCCGGCCGGTGTCACCGAGGCGGAGGCGGGCAGGGCGAGCGTGCCGACCAGGGCCACGGCCGTCAGTACGGCTGCGAGGACCGGCGGCAGGCGGAACCGGCGCCTGCTGGCCCTCTCTGATTCGAACCGCGACAGGACTGCTGCGAGCATGCTTCTCCCCCGAGTTCAGGCCGGCGTCCGCAGGAGGTGGGAATGGGGCTGCGGCGGACGGATGCGAGTGCGGTACGCAGACCGGCGCGCGGCATGACGGCGCGAGAGACGGCGGGTCGGCATGTCGGTGCGGTCTGCGGTGGTGTGAGAGGTGGCGCGCGTGCGTTTGAGGTGTCTCTGACAACAAGCTACGCGCGTGGAACCCGTGACGGAAGATGGCTGCCGGGACCGGTGCGGCCGCCGGAGCTCGGCCGGCCGCGCCCCTCTTCGGCCCGACCGGTGACCGTCCGCACCGGATGCGCGGGCCGGTGACCGTCCGCACCGGATGCGCGGGCGGCCGACGCACGGTGCCCTCGACAGCGACGGACGGCCACGATCCGGCGGCAGGCCACCCGGGACGTACGACGTGACGCGATATCCGCCTGCCCGAAAGCCGACCACTCTCCGTCCGCGCTGAGAGCCGAAGGCGAACGAACCGACCGGCGCTGGTGCCACTGCAGGCACCCAGGAGATGCCGTAGAGGAGGTCTCCCGGCGGGACCGTCATCGAGGCGACCAGCTTGGTCAGGGCGTCGATCCGGTAGACCCGCCAGACCACCCGGGTCCTACCGCCCTCGGGCCTGCTCCAGGTTCGAACGGTGGACGCCGGAGAGCCAGTCCTCATGCGGCCCCAGACGCGCGTCGACCGGTTCCGCTCCTCGCCGCAGCGCATCGATGTAGGCATGATCCGCGGCGAGGCGGGCCGCCACCTCGGGACCTTCGGCAACGGCGCCGTGGCCGGGAACCACGACATCGACGTGCCCAGCGGCCTCACCCAGCCGGTCGAGCGCGGCCTCGTAGGCTCCCATCTGGTCGTCTTGGCGAGAGTCGAAGAGCGGGATCAGGACGTCGGAGAGCATGTCGCCGGCGATCAGGACGCCACGGTCCGCGAGGAGGACCGCGGCGTGGCCGACAGCGTGCGCCTGATGCTCGATGATCTCGCCCGGCACCGGCCCGCCGTCCGAGGGCAGCGGGGTGACCAGCGCGACCAGGTCGACAGGGACGCCCGACGCGCTCTCCGCCGCCATCGCCTGCGCCCGCTCGCGGGCTTGACCGGCAACGTGGGCGGCGGCGGGGGTGGCGTAGCGCGGCACCTCGCCGAACCGGGAATGCCAGAGCAGGTGGTCCCAGTGCGGATGGGTGGAGAACCCGGCGGCCACGGGAATGCCGAGCCGGTCCACGTCATCGGCGAGCTGGTCCAACTCTGAGCCATCGATGCCGGGATCGATCAGGATCAACCCATCCTCCCCGCGCACCGCGACGGAATTGGTCCACACCCACGCGCTCTGCCGGACCCAGACGCCCTCGGCCACCTGATTCAACTTGCCCATCTTCACTCCCATCGGTTGCTCACAGTGCTGAGACTGCGATCCGCAGCCGCATTCATCGCTCTCCGCCCGCTGGGCGCGACGTTGTGGCGGCGCGGGCGTGCGTACACCCGGCGTCTTCCCGGATCAGCCCGCGGGTTCAGGCCCGTTGCGGAGGGCCGAGCCTTTCGATGACCTCGCGCATATCCGCCTCGTCGGTGACGTCCTGATCGGGCTGTGAGGCTGTCGTTCCGCTGGTGCGCCTTGGGCGACAACAGCAGTTGGTGAGAAAGGTGCTGGCCCGGTGTGGTGGCGGAGGCTACTTTCAGACGATGCGGATCCGAGCCCTGTGCCGTGTCGGGCGCCGCGGCGGGCGAGGTCCGACACGATGACACGGGACCGGACTCGCTTGCGGTATCGGTCGTGTTCCTCTGTGCGACGCGAGGGCTCCGGCCGCGCTCTACGTGCCGGCGACCCACCGCCGAATCCGGCCGTTCAGGCCTCCGCTCGGGTGGTGGTTCGGCGTAGCGGGGCCGTCGTGACGCTCGACGAACCCTATCCACCCCTGCGGGTGTTGGCACCGGCCGGCAGCGGGTCCCAGACCGGCTCCCTACGAGGGCAAAGGACGATCGCCATGACAGGAACTCAGCAGATCTTGTTCATCCAAGGCGGCGGCGCGGGCGCGCACGATGAATGGGACGACAAGATGGTCGACAGCCTGAGCGGAGAGCTCGGGGACGAGTACGAGGTCCGGTACCCGCGTATGCCCGACGAGGGCGACCCGAGTGACGCCCTGTGGAGCCCGGCGATCCGACGCGAGATGGCAGACCTGGAGGACGGCGCGGTCGTGGTCGGCCATTCGGTGGGCGGCACGATCCTCGTCCACGCACTCGCCGAGCAGCCGCCGGAGCGCAGGCTCGCTGCGATCGTGCTGATCGCCGCCCCCTTCGTCGGCCAGGGTGGCTGGCCAGGCGACGAGTTCGAGCTGCCTGTCGATCTCGGCGCGAGGCTGCCGCACGGCGCGCGGGTGCATGTGTTCCACGGACTGGAGGACGGAACCGCCCCACCGTCGCATGCCGATCTCTATGCCCGCGTGATTCCGCAGGCACAGGTGCACCGGCTGCCCGGGCGCGATCACCAGCTGAACAACGATCTGAGCGAAGTGGCCGACGCGATCAGTTCCGACAGCCCCTGAAATCTTCGGCGCACGCCCTCTCCTTGATCGGCCACACCACGACGACGGCCGGCATCGCAGCGGACCCTGATACCGGAGGAGCGACGGCAGGTACGTTCGACCCATTCGATGGCGTAGACGAGGTCGTTCTGCACAGCAGAAAAACCTGTCCCGAAGTGAGAAAAGGACCTCACTCTCTTCTGCCATGACGCAGACCACATACCCGGCGGCACGCAAGGCCTCGTTCCTGGTGACCGCCCTGTGCTGGGTGATCGTCGTCTTCGACGGCTACGACCTCATCGTCTACGGAACCGTCCTTCCGAAGCTCCTCCAGGAACCCGGTTGGCACCTGACCAAGTCCGCCGCCGGCCTGCTCGGCAGCCTCGCCTTCCTGGGCATGCTCGTCGGCGCCGTCCTCGCCGGCGTGCTGGCCGACAGACTCGGCCGCCGGCGGACCATCGTCGGCTGAACCGCCTGGTTCTCCTTGTTCACCGCACTGTGCGCGTTCGCCCCGAGCCCCGAGGTGTTCGGCACCCTGCGTTTCCTCGCGGGGCTCGGCCTCGGCGGCCTGGTGCCCAGCGCGAACGCGCTCGCCACCGAGTTCGTCGCCCCGCGCCACCGGTCGATCGTCTCCACACTGATGATGTCCGGCGTCCCGATCGGCGGAAGCGTGGCGGCCGTTGTGGGCATCGGCGTCCTGCCCCGGTTCGGATGGCAGGCCATGTTCCTCATCGCATTGCTCGCGGTTCTGGTCGTCATGCCGCTGTGCCTGAGGTCGCTGCCGGAGTCCCCCATCTGGCTCCGCTCCCACGGCGAACACACACGGGCCGCCGAGATCGAAGAGCGGTTCGGCCTGCCCTCGGATCACCGCCACAGCGCCGTGACGCAGACACCGCGTCTGCGCTCGCTGCTGCGTCCGCCGTACACAGTCGCCACCGCGCTCTTCTCACTGGCGACCGTGGTGACGCTCTTCGCCTGGTACGGGCTGGCCACCTGGCTGCCCCAACTGATGCGGGAAAGCGGCTTCGGCCTCGGGTCGTCCCTGACCTTCCTGTTCGCGCTCAACCTCGGCGCCGTGCTGGGCTCGCTGGTGACCGCGTGGGGCGGAACCCGAATCGGCCCCGTCCCGACAGCCGTCATCGCCGCCCTTGCCGCAGCCGCCGGTCTGGCAGTTCTGCTGCTCCATCCGCACTCATCCGTGGCCTACGGCGCGCTTGTGCTCGCCGGCGTCGGCACGCACGGCACCCAGTGCCTGATCATCGCCGCCGTCGTCAACCACTACCCACCCCACCTGCGGGGGCCGGCACTGGGATTCTCACTCGGCTTCGGCCGGATCGGTGCGGTCCTCGCACCCCAGGCGGGTGGCTGGCTGCTCGCCGCCGGGCTCGGCGTCAACTCGAACTTCCTGGCCTTCGCCCTGGCCGCCGCAGTCGCCGGCATGTTCCTGCTGCTGTGCCCGCGCCCGTCCCCACGGACGGACGCGGCCGCTGGCGTGGCCGCCGTCGAGAGCGAAGGAGCCGTTCACACGTCTCCCTAGCCTGGGTCCTCCCCGCCGATGTTCATGCGGGTTCCTTCTCGGTCTTCCCAGCGCCGCAGTGATCGCCCGCGCACTGCCGTTCGCGCAGGGTCAGTTGGGTTCGGCCCGGCGCCAGGTGAGGACCGAGTTGACGGTTCTGCCACTCGACCTGATGGGTGATGCGGTGCTCAGATGCAGCGTGTCGCCCTCGAGTCTCACCACGCGCGGCTGTGTCTGGCCGGTCCAGTTGGGGAACAGGGACACGAACATGGAGTGGGTGAGGGTCTGCTTCTCCTCGTCTACGTGGAACGGCCCCGAGTAGGCGATGTAGGAGGTCGCTTCCGCCGTGTACTCCTCCGTCGTGCCGTCGAACCAGTCCCCGGAAGCGAAGCCGGAACGGTCGGGCCTGGACAGCTGCGCGGACATGTACCCGTCCGGGGTGTACATGATGATGCCCTGCGGTTCATGGCCCAGCGGCTCAGAGGGCTCCGACCCGTCGACCGGGGTCTCCCGGTACGACACCAGCTTCCACGCACCGATCAGCCGACTGCGCAGACCCTCAGCCATCCCTGCCTCCATCGAGCATCGAACAGTGCACCGCTTCCATCGCCGTCACGGCATCCGCGATGTACGCCGCCAGTCGAGGAAGACCCTTTCCTCCCGCCGCCGCAAAAGCGCCTCTCCGCCAAGTCGGTAGCGTCAAATCGACATGTCGGCCGACATCGCCGGTGAGCCGGATTCAGCCCGCCTGTGAAGATGGTCTCCGCGCCGACCGGAGTGCGCTCGGGCCGCTACGCCATCCGGTGGCCCGGGACCAACCGGTATCCCGTGAGACAACCCGAGCGCTCATCCACGGCACCGCAGCACAGCGAACACCTCCGGTACCCCAGGGACAGTCGCGGGAGCACGATTGCTCATGCTCCAAGGGGTGACTCTCGCGGAGAACACGATGTCCCGCGGCGCAGGGCGAGCGTCGGAACGCCGTCCGTGCTGCTCTGGAAGCATGCCTCGAGGACCCGCAGCGTCACCGGCGCCGATCCCGCCCGCGCCACGGCCGGGCCCGATCGGGATTCGCCCTCTGTTCGCGCTGCGTGACGCGAGACGGCGGTGGCCGTTCGCGGCACGCGCGGGACTTTGCATGGGCGTGCCGGTCTTGACCGGCTGGGCCGCCGGCGACACCGCGGCCGGTCTCCTGGCGACGATCGGCGGCTTCACCGCCTTGTACGGCAGCGGCCTGCCCTACCTCTACCGCGCGGGCAGGCTTGCGCTCATCGCGGTGTCCCTGGCATGCGCGGTCGGGATGGGCGTCTGGGCTGCCGCTGTCGTGTGGGTCGGGGTGCTCGTGGTCGCCCTCATCGCGGTGGCGGCGACCCTGCTGTGCAACGCCCTGGCCGTCGGTCCGCCCGGGGCCTACATGGTCGCCCTCGCCTGTGCCGTCGGCACGGCGATGCACGCCGGACATCTGAGCCCTTGGCCCACCAGCCTGCTGGTGCTGGCAGGCGGCGGTTTCGCATGGCTCGTCCATATGTCCGGTGCTCTGCTGTGGCCGCGGGGTCCGGAGAAATCCGCGGTCGCGGCCGCCGGTGACGCGGTGGCGCGGTTCGCCGAGGCGGTGGGCACTCCCCGGCAGGACACCGCCCGGCACTGGGCCGCCCTTGCGATGCACGAGTCATGGGCGGCGCTGATCAGCTACCAGCCGATCGGCATCACCCCGGACAGCACGGTGTCCAGGCTGCGCGGGCTCAACCGCGAACTGCACCTCGTCTTCGCCGACGCCATGCGGGCCGCGGCCCACGACGCCCCCATGGACCATGCCGTACCCGACCGGGCACGACGGCTCGCCGCTCAGGCGCAGCACCCGTCCTCGGCCGGGACCGTGGCCGGCCAGGAGGAGATCCCGATCGGCGGCCCCAGACCGCTCGACCTGCTGCGGCAAGCGGTCACGACCGGGTCGGAACAGCTCCTCGTCACCCTGCGGGTCGGCGCTGCGGCCCTGGTGGCCGGAGGACTCGGTGCCGTCTTGAGCCTGGACCACGCCTACTGGGCCATCGCCGCCGCGGTGCTGATGCTGCACCAGGGCTCCGACTGGGTCCGCACGAGGCAGCGCGCCTTGGAGCGGCTGGTCGGCACATGCATCGGGCTGTTTCTCGCGCTGGGCGTGCTCACGGCCTACCCCACCGGGCTGTGGCTTGCGCTGACCGTCGCGCTGCTGCAATTCGCCATCGAGATGCTTGTGGTGCGCAACTACGCCCTGGCTGTCATCTTCATCACCGCCCTGGCGCTGACCATCGCGAGCGGCGGACAGCGCGTCGACGACCTCGGTGGACTGCTGCTCGCCCGCGGGGTCGACACCGCGCTCGGCTGCGCCGTGGCACTCGCGGTGTTCCGGGCGACGATGCGGGCGGAGGAGGCGGCACACATCCCGGCAGTGATCACTCGCACCCTGGAAGCAGTCGGTGCAGTATCGGACCATCTGGCCGAGAGCGCGGTCACCACCCCGGGTGCCCGAGCTGCCCGACGCGATCTCCAGATCCAGGCCATTGACGCACTCCAGGCCTACGACGCGAGCGTCAACTCCTCGGTCGCCCGGCGCAGGGACGCGGAGCTGATGTGGCCCACAGTGGTCGCCACCCAACGGCTGGCCTACCGGGTGCTCTCCGCCTGCTGGGCGCTGGAGCAGGTCGGCAGCGGCAGTGAGGCCGCACGCCGGGTGTCCCGCTCGCTGTTCGGTGCCCGCGGCGCCGAGCAACTGCACCGAGCACTCACCGCCCTTGCCGGCGCGATCCGTACAGGAACCGCGCCGACGCCGCTCGGGGAGGTGCCCGCCTTCGTGTCCACCGAGCTGTCGACCTTGTACGAGTCCTTGGTGCAGACGGCCTCGGGCGACTGACCCGCTTTCGCAGCGGACAGGTGCGCAGTCCTGCGAACTGCTCGCCACAGGGGGCGACCGGACGGCCCGGCTGGACGAACTCGAGTCACTGCGGCCGCTCGAGCCCTGACGGTGCGATCCACCGCCGGACACGACACCACATTTCCTGGGGAGCGCCGCGAGCTCCCGCGGTCGGCGTCTGTGCTCGAGCCCGCGTTCCCCGGCCTGAGGAGGGCGGCGACGGGCGGCCCCGTCGAAGCCGCGCGGCTCATCCGATCGGCCCCCGTGGGAACGTCGAACACCCGGCAGCGTGTTTCCCTGCAGTCAGGGACCATCGGTCCCTTCGAAGCCCAGGTGTCCTGAGTGCGCCCTGGTACGCAGCGAATCGAGGGTAAATGACTACGTACAAGGTGGGGTACATCATTGGAAGTCTGGCCAGTCGATCGATCAACCGAACGCTCTCCAAAGCCCTGGTCAGGCTGGCACCTCCCGAACTGGAATTCACCGAGATCCCGATCAAGGACCTTCCGCTCTACAGCTACGACTACGACAGTGACTATCCCCCCGAAGGCAGGGCGCTCAAGGCTGCCATCGCCGCCGCCGACGCCCTCCTCTTCGTGACGCCGGAATACAATCGCTCGATCCCCGGCGCGCTCAAGAACGCCATCGACTGGGCCAGCCGCCCTTGGGGGGACAATTCGTTCACGCACAAACCTTCCGCCGTGATCGGAGCCTCACCGGGGTCCATCGGAACAGCAGTGGCCCAGCAGAGCCTGCGCAGCGCCCTGAGCTTCTGCAACTCTCCCCAGATGAACGCACCGGAGGCGTACATCAAATTCATCCCGGAGGTATTCACCAACGACGGCGAGGTGAACGACGCCGGCACGGAGGAATTCCTCCGTAGGTTCATGCAGGAGTACCGGGACCATATCGTCCGAGTGCTCACCGTGCTCCCACCCAGGAACTGATCTCCTGCGTCTGGCACGCGCGGGTCGCAACTGTCCGTTCCTGCGCCAGCGGGAACCCGGGTTCCTGCTGTTCATGCCCGGGGTGTCCAATCGTCCGCGAGCAGGCCGAAGATGGCCTCGTCCGCGTACGCGCCGTACACCCAGGCGGAGTGCCGCAGCGTTCCCTCGCGCAAGAAGCCCGCCCTGGTCGCCGCTGCGATCATCGGAGTGTTGTCCGTGAGGGTCTCCAACTGCAGGCGCTGCAGTCCACGTACGGCGAATCCGTATGCACACAACGCCATCAGGACATCGACGCCGAGCCCGCGACCGCGGAACGCGGGCCGCAGGGAGACCCCGACATGAGCCGTCCTGCTGTGCAGGTCGATGCCCCACAGCAGGGCCTCGCCGGCCAGCTCCTGCGACCGCAGTTCCACCACGGAGAAGCAGGCCGCCTCGTCGGAAGGCTCAGCCACTACGTAGGGCGACTGCCCCGAACCCGGCGAGATGGGCCGCCACGGGCGGGAGTCGGCCCGTGACCGCGTAGCCACATCGTCGTACAGCTCGGAGTGGAGAACCGGGACATCGCTCTCGTGCCGGGCCCGCAACCCGATCTTCTCACCACGTATCACAGAGCATTGCTATACGAGAGGGACCAGCCGATCAACCGCCCTACTCCGACGGGCTCCACGCCGGTCGCGGTTCATGCCAGTCCCACCGGGGTGAACAGACACTCCGGCTCGTCGGGCGTCGTGCCGCCGAAGGCGGCCGTGTCGGATGCGCCGGACAAGCCGCAGGACTCCGGCAGCGGGGTTGTAGATCCTCCGGGGCCGCCTGCCTTCGCGCCCCGGGTCGCCCATGGTGCCTGCTCGCTACCGGCCGACTGCTCGGGTGCTCGTTCCGCGAGGGGAACGCAGAAGGGGCCCGCGCTTACGGGCCCCTTCTTCTCGTAGCGGGGACAGGATTTGAACCTGCGACCTCTGGGTTATGAGCCCAGCGAGCTACCGAGCTGCTCCACCCCGCGTCGGTGATGCCACTCTACATGATGGATCATGCGGCACTCGGTGGGGGTGTAGGCCGCCGCGGACGATGTTCTCTGCCTGACGTCCTTCTGGCCCCGGACCAGGTCGAATGTGACGGCGTAAAAATCACGCCGTCTCCTGGAGGCCCCGGTCTCGTCAACCTGGGGGCGGCGTGCCGGTCACGGGCTGGGCCCGGGGGGGGTGACGGGCCTGTTCGGAAGCCTGCGTCACGCCGCAGCGTGCTGGTGGTCCCGGGTACCCCACCGGTTCGGTGGCCCAAGGCAAGCTCTCGACCTACGGCTGCCGCCCCCCTCACCACATCCGCGCAGGTCCTTGACGGTCTCTTGGCAACCGCGCGGGACATGGTGCGCGTTTGCCGGGAAACGAGCGGGGAGTGACACGCATAGGATTGGTCGTCCTCACTCTGGCCGCGGCACTCGCGACGATTGCCGCCGCCGGCTGGATCTCGCCGTGGTGGTGGTTCGCCGCCGTCCCACTCGCCCTGCTGGGACTGCTCGGCGCGTGGGACCTGCTGCAGCGCCGGCATGCGGTGCTGCGCAACTACCCCGTCCTCGGGCACGCCCGCTTCCTCCTGGAGGGGATCCGGCCCGAACTCCAGCAGTACTTCGTCGAGCGCAACTTCGACGGCCGCCCCTTCGACCGGGATGTGCGCAGCATCGTCTACGAGCGGGCGAAGGGAACCGACGCCGAGCAGCCGTACGGCACCGAGCGGGACGTCTACCAGCCAGGCTACGAGTTCCTGGTCCCCTCGATGGCGCCCAGCCCGGTCCCGAAGACGCCGCCCAGGGTGCGGATCGGCGGCCCCGACTGCGACCGCCCGTACGACATGGCGCTGCTGAACGTGTCGGCGATGAGCTTCGGCTCCCTGTCGTCGAACGCCGTGCTCGCCCTCAACGGCGGCGCCGCGGCGGGCGGCTTCGCTCACGACACCGGTGAGGGCGGCCTGTCGGAGTACCACCTGCGACCGGGCGGCGACCTGGTCTGGGAGATCGGCACAGGCTACTTCGGCTGCCGCACCGACGACGGCGACTTCGATCCCAAGGAGTTCGCCGACAAGGCCGCGCACGACCACGTCAAGTGCGTGTCACTCAAGCTCTCCCAGGGCGCCAAGCCCGGCATCGGCGGCGTCCTGCCCGGAGCGAAGGTCAACGCCGAGATCGCGCGGGTGCGGGACGTACCCGAAGGGCAGACGGTGGTCTCGCCCCCCTACCACCGGGTGTTCTCCACCCCGCGCGAACTCGTCCGCTTCATCGCCCATATGCGGGAGCTCTCCGGCGGGAAGCCGACCGGCTTCAAACTCTGCCCGGGCTCACGCCGGCAGTTCCTCGCCGTGTGCAAGGCGATGATCCAGGAGGGCACGGCCCCGGACTTCATCGTCGTGGACGGAGCCGAGGGCGGCACCGGCGCGGCACCACTGGAGTTCGCCGACCACGTCGGCACCCCGCTCACCGAGGGGCTGCTCACCGTGCACAACGCGCTCGTCGGCGCGGGCCTGCGCGACCGCATAAGGATCGGGGCGAGCGGCAAGATCGCCACCGGCACTGATCTGGTCAAACGCATGGTGCAGGGCGCGGACTATGGGAACGCGGCGCGGGCGATGATGTTCGCCGTCGGCTGCATCCAGGCGCAGCGGTGCCACACCAACACCTGCCCCACCGGGGTGACCACGCAGGACCCCTGGCGCGCCCGCGCCCTCGACGTCGGCGACAAGACGCAGCGCGTCCAGCGCCTGCAGGAGGCCACCGTGGCCAGCGCGCTGCAGATCATGGCCTCCATGGGCGTCACCGACCCCTCGCAACTGCGTCCGCACATGCTGCGCCGGCGCATCGACCCCTACACCGAGCGCTCCTACGAGGAGCTCTACGAATGGCTGGCGCCAGGGCAGTTGCTCGCCGAGCCGCCCGCGTCCTGGGCTGCCGACTGGCACGCCGCCGACCCCGACCGTTTCACCGTGTGATCTGGAGGATCCCTTGGCCCGAACCGTTGCCCGCGTGATCGTGGACGCGCTGAGCGAGCTCGGCGTGCGCCAGGTCTTCGGCGTCGTCGGCGACGCCCTCAACCCGCTCACCGACGCCATCCGCACCACCGAGGACGTGGAGTGGGTGGGCTGCCGGCACGAGGAGGCGGCGGCTTTCGCCGCGAGCGCCCAGTCACAGCTCAGCGGCACCCTCGGCGTGTGCATGGGCACCGTCGGACCCGGCTCCGTCCATCTGCTGAACGGCCTCTACGACGCGGCCAAGAGCCATACGCCGGTCCTGGCGATCGCCGGTCAGGTGCCGCTCGCCGAAGTCGGCAGCGACTACTTCCAGGAGGTCGACAACGACGCGCTCTTCAGCGACGTGGCGGTGTTCCGGGCGACGGTCACCTCCCCCGACCAGCTGCCGCAGATGCTGGAGTCGGCGGTGCGCAACGCGCTGGGCCGCAAGGGCGTCGCCGTGCTCACCGTGCCGGGTGACCTGGGCGACCGGGAGCTGACCGCCGACCGGCCGGCCCGCTTCTCTCTGAACCCGCCCGTCACCAGGCCGGAGGAGTCCGCGGTGCGCCACGCCGCGGAGCTGCTCGACCGTGCGGAGCGCGTCACGCTGCTCGTGGGCCGGGGCGCCCGCGCGGCACGCGAGGACGTACTGGCCCTGGCCGACCGCCTGGCCGCGCCGATGGTGCTCACCCTGAAGGCCAAGGAGGGCTTCGAGGGCGAGACCAACCCCTTCCAGGTCGGCCAGACCGGACTCATCGGAAATCCCGCGGCGGCCTCGGCGCTGGAGGACGCGGACACCCTCCTGCTGCTGGGTACCGACTTCCCCTACCGGGACTGGCTGCCGGAGGGCCGGACGGTCATCCAGGTGGACACCGAGGCCACCCACATCGGACGCCGGGTTCCCGTCGACGTCGGGCTCGTCGGCGACACGGGCGCGACCGTCCGGGACCTGCTCGGTCACCTGACCGCCGTGCCTCCCGGTTCCGAGGGCGCCCGCGACCGCTCCCACCTGGAGGGCGCGCGCAAGGCCTTCGAGCAGTGGCGCTCGGGCCAGGCCCGGCTCGCCGACCCGGCGCACGACAAGGGCCTGGCCGGGCGGATCCGGACCGCGCTGGACAACCGCGACCACGACATCCGCCCGGAGGCACTGGCCGCCGTCATCGACCGGCTCGCGGACGACGACGCGATCTTCACCTCGGACACCGGCATGGCCACGGTGTGGCTCTCGCGCTTCGTCGAGATGCGCGGCGAGCGGCGCCTTCTCGGCTCCTACAACCTCGGCTCGATGGCCAACGCCATGCCGCAGGCGCTCGGCGCCCAGTGCCTGGACCGGTCGCGCCAGGTCCTGGCCTTCTGCGGCGACGGCGGGCTGAGCATGCTCCTGGGCGACCTCATGACCCTGAAGACCAGCGAACTCCCCGTCAAGCTCGTCGTCTTCGACAACCGCCGATTGGGCATGGTGAAGCTGGAGCAGGAGCAGGCCGGCCTGCCGGAGTTCGGCACCGTGCTGGACAACCCCGACTTCGCCGCCGTCGCCACGGCCATGGGCATCACCGGCATCCGCGTGACCGACCCGGCCCGACTGGAGGAGTCCGTGCGCCGCGCCTTGAGCACCCCCGGGCCCGTCCTGCTCGACGTGCTCACCAACCCGGACGAGATCGCCGTCCCCGCCAAGCCGACCGTCGAACAGGGCTGGGGCTTCGCGGTGGCCAAGATGAAGGAGATCGTGCGCAGCCACGGCGACTCGGACGCGCACTGAGCCCGAACATCCGCGGTCGTGCGGGCCCGGCCGGCCTTCCCCACGCGGGGCGCGCCGGCGGGCCCGGCCGGTGCCGGAGGCGGTCACGGCGGCCGCCGAGCCCACGCGCCGGACTCGGCGGCCGTGACCGTCGCCGCACAGGACGCCCGGCTCCCCCTGGAGTCAACCGGCCGCGCCCGCGGACGCACAGCTGAGCCACCGTGAACCCGCGGACGCGCCCGCCTTCCAGGGCAGTGAACCGCGAACTGGCCTCACAGGTGCCCGACGTGAAACTTCTGGTTCAGCGGATGATGTTGTGAGTGAGACCCGCCTCCAGCAGGGCGCGCAGAGGGGCGGTGTCGGGCGTGTCGGCGACGGCAGCGTCGAGGGCGTCGTCCATGCCCTTCTCCCAGGCCTCCGGCAGGACGAGTCCGGGCTGCCCCGACCACGCGATGTCCGGGGTGGCGTGTCCGGCCTCGGCGAGGCGAAGGTGGACCATGCCCGCGAGCCCGTCGAAGATCTTGGGCCGGATGAAGTTGCGGGCGGACGGCCCGGTCAGGCGCGCCGCCTGATGCGGCTTGGGCATGCGGTCGGCGACAGCCATCCACAGCAGACCGCGGTCGAACGCGTCGAGGATCTCCTCCAAGCCGGGCAACCTGTCGTTCGACACCCCCTCGGCCGTAGCCCCTCGACGCACGCTCACCGTACTGTCCGCGCCTTGCGCCGACGAGCGGAGCGCCCTGCTCACGGCGACCCGCAGCGGCCGGGACCAGCCCTCGGCGTCGGCGACCGCACGGGCCATGACGAGGTCGTCCCAACTCATGCGCCGCAGTCGCGCCTCCTCCCGCGGCAGCGTGCGCGCCTCCAGGGCGGCGAACATCCGGTCCGGGTCGTGCAGCAGGGTGAGCGCGGCCGGCTCATCGCCCGACCCATCGGGCCGGTCGTCGGCGGGCAGCTTCTCGATCAGGGCGATCCGTTCGGCAGTCGGCGGGTGCGAGTCGTACTCGTGCGGCCGCGGCGGACGCTGCCCGGCAGAGAGCGCCGCGAGCCGCTCCCCCGTCCGGGCGGCGAGCAGCCGTCGGAAACCGCCGTACACCTCGCCCACCGGCGGCAGCGCTTCCAGCGGCCCGCCCATCGCGGCGTACGTCTCCAGGTAGTGGGTGTGCGCGGCGGCGAGCACCGGAAGATTGCGCAGCGCAGCGGCCGTCGCGTCACGGCCCGCGTGCCGGGCGGCTATCCGGTCGGCGGCGAGCTCCTGGTGGCGGGCTACGGACTGCGAGGTCCGCAGGAACATCCGGGCGTAGCCGACGTACAGGGCGCCGATCGCGTAGTGCAGCCGGGTGCTGCCCTCGCGGAAAACCCCCACGGTGTGCAGTACGGCTTTCCGGCAGCGCCTCGTGACACCGCCGAGCCGGGTGTCGAGGTTGCCGTAGTGCCCGGACTCGTGGGCGAGGACGGCCCGCAGCTGGGGGACGGTCAGCCCGGCGAGCAGCGGCAGGCCCAGGAACATGCGGCGGCGTCCGGGCAACAGCCCCAGTAGGCGGTTTTGTTCCGCGACCCCCGCGTTGACCTCGGCCAACAGGTAGAGCTCGTCCGGCGGCCGCTCCCCCGTCACTTCGGCGGCGGCGCGCACCTGTTCCCACAACTCAGCCTCATCCTGGGGCGTGACCGCGACCGCGTGTGGCTCCGGGCCCAGACGCCCGGCCCGCAGAAAATCGAAAGATCCCCCACAGGGCTCGGCCGGCCCACATGGGCGAACAACGCTCGCGGATCCTATATCCGGGTTTCCCAGCAGGTCCGCCGCGCCTGCGTGGGCCAAGGCAGAGGCCGCTCTCAGAGCCCCTTTCGGTCGGCCCACCGAAGTACGTCGGCCGGCCCCCTCCGCTCGGAATCGACAGCCGCGCCGTGGCCGCCCTGTCCGCGGCGGGGTCCGACAACAGGCCCGTGAGACGGGCGACTCATGCCGGGCCGCCGATCCCGACATCGCTCCATCGGGTTCAGTAGCCTCACGCCGCGCGGCACCGGGACGGCCTGGGAGGGGCATCGGGGGGAACCGTCCGAACCGCGGTGCCGGCTTCCGCACGGAGAGGGGAGGACTGTTGGCGAGCGCCATGGCCCTCGTCGGCCGTCAAGACCGGCGTGCCGATGTTCTTGGTCTTGCTGACCCACTGCGCAAGCGTGAGCCGTCCGGCCGAGGGAGCGGGTGTGCGACGACGGGGTGGCACGTGGCCGCGCCGGGATCGGCCGTCCTGGTGCCCGTGCTGGTCGCGGTACGTGTCGCAGGCCAGGAAATCTCGTAGGAGGGTCAGGTGCGGCGCCACGGCTGCCAGGCGGTCGTTCGTCCGGCGGACCGCCGTCGTCCGGTCGTAGTCGCTGGTCCGGCTGGGGGCTTCGATCATGGTGAGACCTCCGTTCGCTATCTCACCTTCGCCCAGCGAGGCCCCCTCGCACATCGTCCTCGCGCAGTGATTCCCGGGTACCACGGCCGCAGTATCCGGGACGCCTGCCTACAGCCGGAGCAGACGTGCAGGGGACTACGTGGGTACCTCTGAACGCGACGGTTCCGGCGCCGCGCCGACCAGGCCGCACTGGTAGGCGATGACCACGAGCTGGGCCCGGTCGCGGGCCGCCAGCTTGGTCATGGCCCGGTTGACGTGTGTCTTGGCGGTCAGCGGGCTGACGAACAGGCGCTCGGCGATCTCCTCGTTCGACAGCCCCAGGGCCACCAGCCCCAGGACATCGCGTTCCCGTGGCGTCAGGCACGCCAGCCGCTCGTGCACCTCTCCTGGGCGGGGGTTGGGCTGCGCCAGGAAGCGCCTGATCAGCGCGCCTGTGGCCGCGGGCGACAGCAGTGCATCGCCGGCGGCGACCGTGCGGACGGCCTCGACCAGTTCCTCGGGGCGCGCGCCCTTGCCCAGGAAGCCGCTCGCTCCGGCGCGCAGCGCTTCGGCCACGTGCTCGTCGTCCTCGAAGGTGGTCAGGATGAGCACCCTCACCGCTGCGAGATCCGCGGACTCGCTGATCAGCCGGGTGGCGTCGAGGCCGTCCATCTCCGGCATGCGGATGTCCATCAGCACCACGTCCGGGTGCCGGCTCCGCGCCAGCTCCACGGCCTCGTGACCGTTGGACGCCTCCCCGACCGTCTCCATGTCGCCGGTGGAGTCGAACAGCATCTTGAAGGTGCCCCGCAGCAGAGCCTGGTCATCGGCAAGCAGTACGCGAATCGTCATGCCCGTCCCTTCTTGGTGTCTCACCGATCAGCAGGCCGGGGCGCAGCGGCAGGTCGGCCGTCACGCTGAAGCCGCCCTCAGGGCGCGGTCCCGCGTGCAGCCGGCCCCCGACCGTGGCCACCCGCTCACGCATCCCGACCAACCCGTGTCCGGTGCCCGCGGGCGGCGGGGACTGCCCTGCGGTCCCCCCGTCGTCCTCGACAGTGATCGTCAACCGTTCGGGGTGATGGTGCAGGATCAGCCGGGCGTGGTCGGCCCCGGCGTGCTTGCGCACATTGGTCAGGGCCTCCTGAACGATGCGGTACGCGGCCAGATCGACCGCCGGCGCCAGGGGGGCGGCGGTGCCGTGCCGGGTGTGGCTGACGCCCAGGCCGGCGCGTTCGAAGGACGCCAGAAGCACCGGGATGTCAGCCAGGCCCGGCATGGGGTTGCGAGGCGCGACCGGATCGCCGGACTGCCGCAGCAGCCCCACGGTCACCCGTAGCTCGTCGAGCGCGGACCGGCTGGTCTCCCTGATGTCCTCCAAGGCGGTCAGTACCTGTTCCGGTTGCTGCTTCGCGAGATGGGCGGCCACTCCGGCCTGGGCGTTGATCAGTGCGATGTGGTGCGCGACGATGTCGTGCAACTCGCGTGCGATACGCACCCGTTCGGCCGCCACTCGCTGCTGCGCCTCTTGTTCCCGCGTGCGTTCGGCGTGTTCCGCCCGTTCCTCCACGGCCGCCACGTAGGCGCGGCGGGAGCGTAGGCCGTCGCCGATGGCGGCGGGCAGCGCCGTCCAGGCCAGCAATGCCGCGTTGTCGGGGTTCAGCCACGAGCGAGGGGCCCACAGGATGGCGAAGCCCACCAGGATGGCGGCGGAGGCGCAGGCGGCGGTCCAGGTGGTACGCCGGTCGGTCAAGAGGGCCACGGTGTAGACGGACAGCAGAACCGGGCTGATCACGAGCGGGCTCTCCCGGAACCCGAGGACCAGGAAGCCCACCCCGCAGCCGAGCGCGACGGCCAATACGCCGATCGGGTGGCGGCGTCGCCAGATCAGCGCCGAGCAACCGACGCCCGCCAGCACCAGGGCGGTCCAGCGTAATAGGAACCGGTGCTCGTGCGGTTCGATCGAGGCAGCCACCACGGACAGCAGGAACAGGACAGCCAGGCCCAGCGCCTCCCTCACACGAATCCGGGTCGACGCCTGCCGCCTTTCGTCGCCGATCAGCACCATGCCCCCACCGTAGGGTCGACGGCCGGATCGAGCATCACGTCGCCACTCCCGCCCACCGGGTGCGGACGGGGACGGCACCGGCCTGTCCGCCTGGCTACGGCGGGTTCCGGACCGGCCGAAGGGCACGGGCGCCGGTCACGTTCCCTGGAAGGGAGTGCCACCGCCGCTGGACGCGGCCGTCAACGCCCTCCGATACCGTGATCACACCAGCCACTACAAGGCCATCTCATCTCTGATGAGCGACAGTTGTAACATCACCCGGCGGCGGGGCGGGCCGACCGTCGGGACGCCTCCTCGGGCACACCACTCCCGGCGGAAGGCGAACCCGTGCCAGCAGAGGAAGTACGGCCTTCCCTCATGGAGAGGAAGGCCGGGTATAGCGCTGCCGCCTGGCTGATCGGTTGGGTGGTCTTTCTGGGATCCGGGTATCTGACCTCGCTGCTGCTGTTCAGTACCTGGGCGAACTGCGACATCGGCACCAACGGTGTCGATCAGCTCTTCGCATTGGTGCTCACGGCGACCGGCATGGCGACGGCGTCAACTGTGCTGTGGGCCGTTATGCGCAAGGCGACGAGTCGTCGAAGGCTGCTCCTGCCGCTGGTGTTGACGGCTCTCGCCACGGTAGTACTGCTCTGGCCGATGTCGGCCGTGTGGTACGTGTCGCCCGGCCATCCGGAGAGTATGTGCGAACCCGGCGGCAGGCCCGCGGGGTGGCCCGGTTGGCTCCCCTTGTGAGGCGGGCCAGGTGCGGCGTCGACCGCCCACCATCTTCCGTGCCACCAGCCAGCGGCGCGCTCGATGAGCGTCTCCGCTGCCACGACACCCTCGCACAGATCGCGGCCGGCTCCGGGGCCTCCGTGGGCACCGCCCTCGCCTACGCAGCCGCAGTCACGCCGACGCCACGGGAAGACCTGACCTGCCGAGGCCGGCTGGGCCTATTCACCAGGCCACCCGTCGCCTCGTATGCGGGCGTGGAGGTGTTCGTCATGCCACCCGTCCGCGTGCAATAGGGCGCCTCGCATGGTGCCTTCCAGGGCGAAGCCGGCCTTCGTCGCCACCCGACAGGATGCCGGGTTGGCCACGGAATGAGTGAGGCGCAGCCGGTGCAGGCCCAGGTCATCCATCGCCCACCGGCTGAGGCACACAGCGGCGGCGGCCATGACGCCACCACCACGACCAGTCGGCAGCATCCAGTAAAGGATCTCAGCGCTCCCGCCCTTGAGGTCGATGTCCCCCCAACCGATCAAGCCCATGGGGCGCTCACCGAGCCGCGCGACGGCCCAGATCGCTGCCTGCTCGGACGCCCAGCGCTCACCCCAGCGGCCGATCTTCGCTCGGGCATCCTCCGGGGAGACATCACGCCCTGGCCGGCTCCACTGCTGGATATCCGGATCCAGACCGGCATCCACGAGGGTCTGGGCATCGTCGGGCCGCCACGGGCGCAGTTCCACGTTCTCTGTGAGCCGGAACACCGGTTGTGCGATCCGGCTCATCCGGCCTGCGGGTACCACGGCAGGTATCGAAGGCATCACCGCTGCATCATCCCGACCGGGACTGCCCCTCGACGTCCGTCGCGAGGACCAGCGGCAAGTGCTGACAACTGAAGCCTCCCGCCGGACGCTCCACCGGACCGCACCCCCCGCATCCCAGAAGTCCCCGAGCCATGGTCGCTCGGCGTGGGGGAAGAACGCAGGTAGAGAGCGGAACTCATAACACGAGGGGTTGATCGTGATGACGGTGGCAGCGCGGCAGGGCGGGGGCGGAGGCTCCAGCGGCCTCTACGACGTCCTGGAGCTGATTCTCGACCGGGGACTGGTGATCGACGCGTTCATACGGGTCTCCCTCGTCGGCATCGAGATACTCAAGATCGACGTACGGGTCGTGGTCGCCAGCGTCGACACCTACCTCCGCTTCGCCGAAGCCTGCAACCGCCTCGACCTGGAGTCCGGCCCCCGTAAGCCGGCCGGACTGACCGAGCTGCCGGGCAAGATGAAGGAAGAGGGCGCCCGCGGCGTCGCCAAGGGAGCGCTGTCAGGCGCCGCGCAAACGATCTCGGAAGCCTTCCGCGAGGGACGCTCAGGAAAATGAGCACTCACCCCGGCGGTGTCGCCCACTCCCCCGCCCCTTCCACACGGCTCCGCCGCCGGTGAGAGCGCGGGCCCATAGAGCCGGGCCATGACGGCACCCGCCCAGCCCCGCCGCCTGCCGCACGACCTGGCAGGCGGCGGGGGCACTGGGTAGCCGCTCTCCGCCGCGCACGACGGCAGGAGGGCAGAAGCCGTCCGCCTCCGACGGGCAACGGGCACGGAGCCCACAGGGCCAGGCCCGCCGGCGTAACGGCATCCACCCCCAGGACGGCGAAGACGCCGCCCGCCGCCCGCCGCCCGCCGCCTGCCGCCTGCCGCCTGCCGCCTGCCGCCTGCCGCCTGCCGCCGCAAGCGAAGTCGCCTGCCGTGCGACACACGGCAGGCGAGCACCGGGACATCGGAAGCGCGAAGACCTACGGCCCAACCTGCGCCACTCCTTGACCGACCGGGCACCGGCCAACAGAATGTGCACGCTTGAGAGCGCTCTCAAAACGAGGGCGTCAGCACCTGGGAGGGGCCCATGTCCGGCACGGCACGCAATCACCTCACTCGACGGGCGCTTCTCGGCGCCGGGACGGCCACCGCGGTGCTGTCCCTGGTCGGCGCCGGTTCGGCCGTCGCCGCGGACCGAGCCCCGAAAGCCGCGGTGCGGGCCGGTGCCCGGGCGCGCGGCTACGCCTTCCTCGACGCGGCCATGGACGCCTACCCGGAGCACGGCACGACGCGTCTGGCCCAGAGCTACACCGACCAGGCGGGTCTGTTCAGCACCGCCTTCACCTACGACAACGCCCTTGCCGTGCTGGCCTACCTCGCGCAGCCCGGCCACGCCGCGCGGGCCAGAGCCGTGGCGCTCGGAGACGCGCTGCTGTACGCGCAGACCCATGACCCGCAGCACGACGACGGCCGACTGCGTCAGGCGTACAACGTGGGCCCGTACGTCTACTACGACGGCTCGCCGCAGCCGGACGGGTTCGTCCGCGCGGACGGCACGGTGAACGTCGGCACCCAGTTCGGCTTCACCGGTACGGCCGTCGGGGACATGGCGTGGGCGGGCATCGCGCTGGCCGCGCTGGCCGGCCGTACCGGAGCGGAACGTTTCCTGTCCGGCGCCGTCCGGATCGGCGAGTGGGTGGAGGCCAACGCCCGCACCGACGAGCCCCTCGGGGGCTACAAGTTCGGCGTCGACGGGTCCGGCGCGAAGCTCCCGTACAGCGCCACCGAGCACAACATCGACCTGACGTCGCTGTTCGGGCGGCTCGCCCGGCTGACCGGCGAGCGGGTCTGGCTGGAGCGGCGCGCCCGCGCCCAGGCGTTCGTCCACCGGATGTGGGACGCCACCGGCGGCTTCTTCTACACCGGCACCAACGACGGTGTCACCGTCAACACCTCCCCCGTCCCGGAGGACACCCAGACCTGGAGCTACCTGGCCCTGCGCGAGCGCTGCCACGCCGGATCGCTCGACTGGGCCCGCGCGCGTCTGAAGGTGACCGACACCGCGGACCGCCTCAACAGCACGGTGCCCGCCGGTCAGTCCTACGAGGGCGTCACCTTCAGCTCGGCGTCCCTGGTGGCGGACGAGAGCGCGCCCATCGCGCCGTACCAGCCCAAGCCCGACCGCAACGGCGTATGGTTCGAGGGCACCGCCCACCTCGCTCTGGCCCTGCGCGAGCGTGACGCGCCCGGCGACGCGCGGCGCGCGGCGCGCCTCCTCGCCTCCCTGGAGCAGGCCCAGGACCGGCTCGGCCAGGGTCAGACCGTGGGAGGCAGGGCCCTGCCCGAGCGGTCGGGCGTGGTGTCGGCCAGCAGCCCGCTGGACACCGGTTTCGGCTTCGGCTACTACCCGTACCGGCACACCGGCGCCACTGCCTGGTACCTGATGGCGATCGCCCGCGCCAATCCGCTGCGCAGCCACTGAAGTCCCGGGCAGCCGCTCATGCTCGCTGTGTGACTTCGCCCCCGCCGGGACGACCTGATCTCCGCCGATCGGCGGCCGGCCGGCCGCCTCGCAGGCCGAGGTCGAGCGGGTCCGGCGCGACAGCCGCGGTGCCGACCGGCGCACCACGGACCTGATCGGCACGCCCGCGACCTGCGGGCGTGCCGATCAGGCGTGCACTACCGGGACGGAGCGGAGTTCACCGCCCTCCGGGAGGATCGCCGAGATGAGCCCAGAAGGGGCCACGGGATGATCTCGAAGCCCCGAGCGCCCGGAGCGCCGGGAGGCCTGAGCCGTTGCATGCCGCGGCCCCGGCCGATACGTAATCCCACCTCCCCGCCATCGCGCATGGCCGTCGCGGTCATCGCGGAGGCTGGGCGTCGCGCGTCTGCCGTTCGGTTGCCAGGCGGAGGACGTCGGCCAGGCCGCGTTCGCCGGTGCGGTTCTCTGCGGGCAGGATGTAGGTCCGCAGGCCGCAGGCGGTCGCACCACCGTCACGGACCGGGTTGTCGCCCACCATGAGCGTGGCCCGGGGCTCGGTGCCGAGGTCGGCACACGCCTTGAAGAAGAGGCGCGGATCGGGCTTCTCGCGGCCGTGCTCGTAGGAGATGACACAGCTGTCGATCAGGTGGCTCATCCCGTGGTGGGCGAGGTGGGCGCGCAGTTCCCAGGCGAAGTCGCTGACGACGCCGATGCGGAGGCCGCTGGAACGGAGCGCGCGCAGAGTGGGCTCGGTGTCGGGATAAGGAATCCAGGCATCCGGCGCGGTGAGTTCCCGGTAGGCGGCCTCCTCCACGCCGCGCAGGAAGTCCACGTGGCGCCACCACCCGCGCATGGCCTGCCGGTGCCGCTCGGGAGACAGGTCGCGGCCCCGCTGCAGTACGACGGCCGACGGCAGTTGGAAGGCGGTGCGCAGCTGGCGGGATATCTCGGCCTCGGACCCGGGTTCCCGCCGGTGCCGAAGGTAGTGTCCAGGTCGCCCGGCACCGCGCGCGCGGCTCCTGGGCAGAAGAGCACGATTGCCGCGCCGAGGGCTCTTACCGCCCCGGCCCGGATCCATGACCGACAACTCCCGCCCCCCGTAACGGCGGACCTCGGTCCACTCGCCGTTCTGCTCGGCCACCTTCTGGGGAAGCGCGCCCGTCTGGACGAAGGCGTGGGGGCTGCCGTCTCAACTGGAGGAGCGGGTCCGGCGCCGGGGAAAGGCCAGGATCCAACCGTGCATGGTCGCGGCCGACATGCTTGCCCGGAAACCGTGCGCTGTCGGCGGCGCAAGGACCGGTCGCACGGAGCGTCGTCAGGCTGAAGTCCTGGAAGGTCCTCCGCGGAACCCGACAGCCCGGACCGCCCGCCGTCCATCTCCCCTGCCGTCCTCGCTCAGGAACGTCAGCGCCGAAGAGGCCCGGTAAGCGCGTCACGCCTACCGGTCCTGACTCGACCTGACCCTTTTGGTCAGGACCGAAAGGAATAGCGGTTCGAGCCCGTCACTCAACAGACTGTCTCTCAGTCAGCAGACGCGGGACTTCCACAGCAGGAGCGTTCCGCCAGCGCTGTCTCAGCCCGGACCAATAAGTCGGACTTTCCAGCAAAGGATCGCCGTAGCATGATTCTGAGAAACACTGCGCAGAGGCTGATCGTCATGGCCGCGATGATTTTCGGCCTCTTCGCCGCAATGTCGGTGCCGGCGAACGCGGCGTCGGGAGGCGGGTGCGGCAGTTGGGACAAGACTGATGCCTGCATCAGCAAGTCGGGGAACTACGTGTACGCAGACTTCTACCAGAACGTCACGCCGGACAGCAGCATGTACCGGGCCGTCCTGACGATCGTCAACAAGGGCGTAGCGGTCAAGTCGGCAACGTACTACCTCACCAAGACCGGGAGGTTTGGCCCTATCAGTTACAACGTCGCCACGCTTCCCGCGACCAGCGGATCCGCCTACTCCCGCGTGCAGGTGTACACGAACACGGGAGCCCTCCACTACACCATCTACAGTCCAACGCTGTACTACTAGCCCCGATGTCGCAGGACGGTCCGCCGACAGAATCGGCGGGCCGTTTCACATTTCGTGGCCGATGGCGGGCAGGCCGGGAGGGCCTGGCACCGGCCCCACAGCCCGGTACCTGATGGCGATCGCCCGCGCCAACCCGCTGCGACGCCAGTGGAGTCCGGGACCCTGCTCATGCCGGCTGGGCGTCTCCATAAGACAGTAGGCCACGCGACTCTCCCTCCCCACAGCAGGGCTTATCGAGATAAGTGAGCCCCCAGAAGGCGACCGATTACGGCTTCTATCAGTAGAGCGGGTACGGGTTGTAATTGCAGTATTGCCCTTGCTGCAGTTGACCGTTGGTGTCGATCCACGTAAACGTGTAGCAGTCCTTTGACGGGGCAGCCGAAGCCGACTCAGCGGCCGCGCATGCGATCCCGGCGGCCAGTGCGGCGGAGATAGTCCCGAGTGCGAAAGTTCGTATGATCCGAATTATCATTAGAACCACGTACTTTCCTCACATAAGCTGGTCCTTTTCCTTACTACCACGACACCTGGATCTCCGCCACTTGGCACGACTGGGGTGCGCTCGATGAGGCGGCGCCCGCAAGTCACGGCATTGGCCCCGACGCCGGCGGAACCTGTTCGAGGCCGTCACAGAGCGCATCGCTGGCGCTCTTGCCGGGGTGGAACCGCCACGCCGGGTACGGCAGTTCCTCCTCGCCGCGCAAGAACTGCTGGACCCTTGCCGAGCACGCCGGACAGGCATTCCCCCGCAGTCTGTAGCACCTGCCTCCCCGAGCCGAGCGAGCCGCCGACGCAACCTGCGGCGGCGTCCGTGGTTTCGTCATCAAGTACCTGCGTGACGACGACAGCACCACCAGCCCGAGGACGCTGCAGACGGTGCGCGCGCATCCAGGTTTGGACCAGCAGTGTTCCCGCCGTGTTCCCGCCGGTGTGTGAGCAGGCGATTACGCCTCCGTGAAGCGAAGCTGAGGGTATGAGCATGAGAAATGAGCGTCCGGTGAGTGCCGAACAGATCAATGCAGCGTTGAGCGCTCTGGGGGCTGTACCGGTGACGGATCAGGAAGCGCGCTCCGAGGGATTGCAGGAAGGCGACCGCCTGCGGCTGCTGGGCAATCTACTCGCCAAGACAGAGTTGGAGATCACCACCGCGACGCGTCTGTCCGAGGAGGGGGAGATCGAGGACGTCCTCGACACGATGCTCGGGTGGGCGGATCAACTGGGCCCCGATCCCGGCCTGGCGGTCAACGTCCTGACGAACAGACTTCAGCGCACTGCCATGCAGGTCTCGGAATCCGAGGCGGAGGAAACCCCGCCGGGGCGGGAGGCGTCCTTCGCGGCGGCGATGACGGCGTTGTACACCTTCAGTGCCCAGCTGCACGCCGACCGGGGTGACATCGAGGGGACCCGCCGGGCTCTGGGCGGGGCGGAGGAAGCCCTCATCGACATCATGCAGGGCATGCATGACCTGCGTGTGGCCATCGGCGACACGGCCGAAGAGGACGAGGGATCAGCGGGTTGACGTCGGGGATCCGGAGAACCCTGGTTGCCGCTGATATCGATCACCCATTCGTGCGGACTGAGACCTCACCGCTGGCGGCGAACCGCGTGCAGCGAGGCGGCCGGGCGAGACCGGGGCACCTCTCAGAGGACGTCGCGGATGAGATCGGGTTCATCCGGCTCCGCGTCGTGCCGGTGGCCGCCTTCACCGAACAGCTCGCCGAGGGCCATGGCCGGGAACCGCAGGGGTTCGTCGCGCCCTTCCAGCCGGATCCGTACCCTCCACTGGCCGTCACGGTGCTCGAGGAGCACGTCGACCCAGTCCGGCCCGAAGGCCTGGAGACCCACCAGTTCGGGGCCGCCCTCGGGACCGTAATCGCGGTGGGTCGGCAGCGAGGCGAGGTCCTGGATGAGCCACGCCAGGTGGGCCCAACCCGGGGATGCGGCGTCCGGCATCCAGTACCGGCCGGCGCGCTCCGTCTCCTCGGTGGGGATGGCGCGGCCGTCGCTGGTGGCGCCACGCCGACGGGAGGCCTGCGTGTCGCAGAACTCGAAGGTGCGCGTGGACACGTCCATGCGGCGCAGCTCGATCCCTTGTGTCCCGGCGCGGAAAACGAGGTCGGAGACGCTGAGAAGAAAGGCCGCCGTCGCGTCGTCGGCGGAGGGCCGTTCGCTCGGTCCGTTCGCGGAGGGCGATTCGTAGGAGCCGACCGTCATCGTGCGCGTCCGGCGCCTCTTTCCGCGCGCCGTCATGATGCTTCCCCTCGGGCTCGTGCGGATGCCGCCCCGGCTGGTCTTCCGGGGCGGCATCCATGCTAGCGATCTCCTGACGCATGCTCAGGTGATCGGGACGAGGCTGCCCTTGCTGACCTTCAGTGGCTTGTAGGAGAACACGTACTGGTCGCCGAGGGTGGTGTTCAGAGGCGTCATACGCGGCTTGAACTTGGTGTTCACCCAGGTCGGACACTTCTCGGTGCCCACGCAGAAAGCGGTGACCGCGCCGAAGAAGGCGAACCGGCCGCGCCCGCCGGTGGGGGTCATCGTCTCGTCGGTGGCCAGCAGCATCTTGCGGCGGTCGACGATCTTGCAGCGGCTGCCGGAGCATTTGACGTGGTGGGCCCAGCCGGTCAGGTTGTAGCGGGGGCCCTTCAGATGATCGATGTTGGGCGACTTGGCCAGCCAGCCGACGATGCCGTACTTGGTGATGTTGTGCTTCTTCTTGATCTTGGTCCAGCCGAAGCCGACCATCTTGCCCTTCTTGTTGCGGTAGTACTCGCCCAGGCGCAGTGGCAGCTGCTGCTTCTTGCTGCGGGAGTAGTCGAACTCCTTGAGCACCTTCAGCTTCGTGAAGGCCTTGGCCTGCACCGACTGCGTCTGCTGCGGGGCCTCGTTCTGCACCGCGTCGGCCGGCGCGGCACCGGCGAGCAGAGCGGCCGCCACGGCGCCGACGCCCGCCATAGGCATCTTCTGCATGCTGTCCTCCCCGTGATCGTCCCCCTGGACAAGGGGGGACGATCACCGTAAGGAAGCGGCAGCACTACTCTCCATTGTCTCTTTGTGCACATCCCTTTCAGGCAGTCTCAGGCCTCGGCGACAGGCTCACCGCTCATTCCGATATGAGCGGAGGCCGAGCAGGCGGCCCCGCGTCATCGAGCGGACTACGCCGCGACGACCCTCACCATTAACGCTGCTGACCGAAAGCCGACTTGTCCTAACAGGCAGTGCCCCAAAGAGCAATAGTTTTACGAGCGTTGAAGCGCATAACGTGCTCGCCTCACGGACGGCGGCCCCGCCGCGGGGCCGCCCTTCCATCAACGAGGGGACACACACATGCGCATGAGCGCGCCCAGAAAGGCCGTCATATCCGCCGGTCTCGGCACCCTCCTGCTCACCGGCGTCAGCACCGCAACCGCGCAGGCCGCACCGGCGCAGTACAGCATCACCGTCGCCCCGGCCGTCAAGACCGTCTACGCCGCTACGGACGCCGCCGCGAGTTGCAGGCTCAACACCATCACCATCACCCGCACCAGCATGTGCATGGATGTCGGCGCCCGCGTCGACCTGCGAAAGAACGGCAAGCCGGTCGGCTCCGCCTCCTTCGACATCAAGCACTCCATGACGCTGAAGACCAACAAGCTGAAGTGGTCGGAGAGCTTCACCGTCGGCAAGGCCAGGCTCGTCAACGCCGGCGGCATCCACGTCGCGGTGTCCGTCGGCGGCGGCAAGGGCGTCAAGACCGCCGTCAAATTCCCGCAAGGGTCCACCCTCGGCCCAGCCCACAAGGGGACGGTCGGCTACGCCGCCAGCGTCGGGAAGAAGAAGCAGCTCAGCAGCCCGGCCTCCTACCGGTTCACCTTCACCAAAGCCGGCTACACGGCCGGCGGCTTCACCTACAAATCCGCCAAGTACCGCTGCGACGACACGTTCTGGGGCCCCAAGAAGCGCACCAAGAACCCCGGCTGCGTCTTCCCGTCCGCCTCTCCCGTCTTCACCCTCTCCCGCAGCGACGCGAAGGTGAGGCAATCCGCCAACCACATCCTCGACGCCCAGCGCAAGATCGCCGGTCACCCGGGCGCCTCCACCCCGCTGCACCGCATCACCAGCGAGAAGACCATCAACGCCCACCGCAAGGCCATGTGCGCGAGGGTGCACAACCCCGACCCCAAGAAGTACGACTGCGACGAGTACCCGTTCGCCGCCAGCAAGGAGGGCGGCAACCCGGCCCGCGGCAGCACCCGCATCATCTCCGCCGGTGACAACCGCAGCGCCGGCGCCCGTCTCGGCGGCTTCTACAAGGCCCAGCGCGTCCTCGACGGCGACGGCTACTACGTCCACATCAAGTAGGACGTGCAACGCGCCTGCCACAGGTGCGGTCTAACCTTCCAGCACGTACTCGGCAGGCACAGCCAGCACGATGGGGGTTCTCCATGCAGCGTTCCAACTGGCCGCTCCTTGAAGGCCGTACCCGCCCGCTCAAGATGAAGGAGTGGGGCGACTTGGCCGTCATGGACCCCGACGCCGGCAAGCAGCCGCGCGGACACGGGTTCCTGGCGGCCGAGAAGGACTGGCTGCACATTGACGCCGGAAGCGCCCTGGAGAACCCCATCGTCACCCTCTACGCCGGAGCTGACCCGGGCGCGGAAAGCGGCTGGGACGAGGTCGAGGAGATCACCGTGATCTCCACGACCGGCTTCCTCGCCCTGTGCGACAGCGGATACGAGCCGCTGCGCAAAGAGAACCTCGCCACCGCCGGAGTCGGCCCCTATCTGATCCGCGTCCATGCCAGCGACCGGTCGTTGGACGGCAAGAGGCCCCGCTTCCTCATCCAGGTCATCCCGGGCGAGCGCACGGGGGCCGAGCCCGAGCCGCCCTCCTGCACGATCGAGGAGGCCGCCGGCCCCCTCCTGGTACGGACGTCTTTCGAGCAGCCAGGTGAGTGGACGCGCATGCTCCACGCCCTCGAAGGAGGCTCGGAGCAGTACGAGTCGATCACCGTCATCGACAATCGCGCCTACGCGGGCTTCACGGCGGATCAGATTCAGGCGCGGATCGGGCGCGATGACGAGGACTGGCCCGACAGTACTCTCGTTCTCATCGCCGACGAGCGGGCGCTGGCCTCCGCCGAGTTCCCTTTGCTGGCCGTGAACAACCTGCCCGACGAGGACGACGCTCCGTTCAGAATCACCCTCACAGCGGCCGGTTCCTTCGTAGTCAACATGGAGCTCGCGAACACGAGCTTTGGTGACTGGAGCCGGGGTGTCGACGCCGACGGCGTCTACCGGGAAGAGCACTACTGACAGTGTTACTGGCGGCAGTGTTATGGGGGCCCACACCATGCGGGGTGGGCCCCCATAACACTGTTCACCGGCGACACCGGCACGCGAGTTCCCGGATTCCTTCAAGCGTGCCACGAGAAGAATCTAGTGGTGGTGCAGACGGTCGCCTGAAAAGGCATTGCACCTTCAGGCAGTGCCCGACCGGGCCATGCCTGAAGTGACAATTTCCGGCGGGCAGTTCCGCCCGTAAGGTCGTGGACGTTCACACGGAAGCCCATATGACACGGGAGTCGCGCATGCTCATGTCCACGACCGGCCGTCTCACCTCTGCCGCCATCGCCACCATTGCCGGGATCACCGTTCTCGCCCCGGCCGCGCACGCGGCCGAGACCGGCACGGCGAAGCCGGCTGCCAAACTGACCGTCACGGCCTACGAGAAGTACCTGAAGCAGCAGAGCACCCCAGCCGCGAAGAAGGCGGCCGCCCAGTTCGCCAAGTTGAGCAAGAGTCAGAAGCAGGTCTTCGTCAAGACCCTCCAGGACCAGAAGGTCTACAAGGCCCTCACCGGCAAGGCCTGGGGCAAGATCCGCAACGTCACCACTGTCGACCGCTACGACAAGAACGTCACCTTCGTCACCAAGGTGTCCTTCAAGACGACCAAGGACAAGGCCCGTACCACCACTGCGAAGTTCTCGGTGACGGAGAGGATCTTCAACATCCCCGTCACCACCGAGGGCGCCACGCTCGTCTACCCGACCGTCGGCAAGCTCCCCGGCACCACCAGGGCCAGCACCGACGTGTTCAACATCAACGCCGCGATCAGCATCGACGCCACCAGCAGCGTCAAGGGCAATGACGCCAGCGGCCGCATCACCGCCCTCCCGCGGGTGAAGACCTTCGGGAAGACGGCCGTCAAGCGGGTCACCCTCCACGCCACCAGGACCGCCTTCATCGGCCGGCTCGTCAACCAGAAGTAATACCCATCGCGGGGGTCGCTCTCCCTCAACTCCGAGGAGAGCGGCCCCGGCCCAGCCAGAGCATCTTGAACACTTGACGAATATGGCCTCTTCGGGCAATGCCCGTACGGGAGCCCCACCGATGGGCGAGAGGCAGTGTCCAACGCATTTTCAGCCAGGGTTGGTTGGCGCGCTTTAATGGCGTGAGCGCTTGATTGACGGTGGGTAGATTGGGGTTCGGTCGCAGCCGTAACCAGGCCACGGGGGTCTGCTGGAGAAGTTGCGACCAGGAAGGACCGGAATGACCCAACGGTCCGACGGCGGAAACACGTCCTGTCCCTACCGGCGTACCGGGTACAGACCCGATCCTGGCGTACGTCAGCTGGAGAGTCTCACCCAGAGAGAAAGAGAAGTTCTGCTGCTGCTGGGAACCGGGCAGGGCAACCGTGAGCTGGCACGGGAACTGGGGATCGCAGAACGCACGGTGAAGGCGCACATCGCGAACATCGTGGCAAAGCTGGGACAGCAGACGCGGACACAGGCCGCGATCGTCTCCGCCCTGACCCACGGATCACTGTGCACCGACCCGAGGTGCTCGCGGCACCTCGGCCAGGTATGGGGCCAGCGGCGGAGGCCGTTTGTCGCGTGAGGCGGTGAACAGCCACGCTTTCTGAAAAGAACATCGCGCCGAAGCCTGTTCGGGGCGGTGGTGCCGGGGTGGTCGCGCCGCCGGCCCCGACCGGCTCGCGGCATCCCACCTCACCTTCGGGCAATGCCCTTACGGGAGGGCACGTAGCGGCCCCAGAATGGCGTGAACATGCAATAGATGAGCAGGTAGGTTGGCTGATGGTTCGCCGCAGCAACCAGGCCACGGGGGTCTGCCGGGAAACGCGGCGTCCAGAAAGGGACCGGAATGACCACACGGTCCGAGGTAGCGGAGACCGCCTGCTCCTACCGGCGAACGGGCCAGAACCCGGAGCCCGGCGTCTGGCGGCTGCGGGCGCTGACCGACCGAGAAAGAGAAGTACTGCTGCTGCTGGGGACGGGTCTGGGCAACCGCGAGCTGTCCAGGGAGCTGGGGATCGCCGAACGCACGGTGAAGGCGCACATCGCGAACATCGTGGCAAAGCTGGGACAGCAGACGCGGACACAGGCCGCGATCGTCTCGGCCCTGGCCCACAATGCGTTGTGCACCGACCCTTCGTGTTCCCGGCACCTCGCCAAGGTCGTAGGCCAGTGGCGCGAGCCTACCCTCGCGTAGGCGGACGGGCCCGCCCGCTTCCAAGGGGGCGGGCCCGGCGCCGGTCACTGCGTGTCAAGGCACCGGCCGGACACCGGTGTCCCAGCCACCAGGTGCGAGAGCCCGACGATCGCCTCGTCCGTCCTTACCGCACGCGTGAGGACCGCAACCTGAGTCGCCGGCGTACGGCCGAACGTCACGATGACCTTCCGCTCCGGCGTCGACTGCCGCAGATCGATCACCCAGTCCACCCCGTCCGCCTCGAAGCACGGATCCTCCGTAGCCAAAGGTGAGTTGACACCGCAGCGCAGGATCACATCCTGGGCACCCCACACCACTACACCCTCAAGACCCACGGACCGGCGCTCTTTGCCCGCCAGCACGCTCGGCGCCTTCCGGGTGACATCCCGGCAGTGCGCATCCCCCGCACCCTTGGCAGCCGTCAGCCCCCGCTCCGGGTCGCCCAGCAGATGAGTCGCCATCACTCCCCCCGCCGTCAGAACGACGATGCCGGAGACGGCAACCCATGCGAGAGGGCGCAAACGCGTCATGAGCGGAAGTCGTCCTCCCGTGAGTGAGACCGGTGCGAGGGCCACCGTAGGCCACCGGATCAGCCGACCGCACACCGGGTACACGGCACCTCCCTCTTGGACGATGCCCGATGGGACACCTCCCCAACAGACGTAGCGGGCAGCTCAGTTGGCGCCTACGTTCGAGACGCGTCATGTTGATCAAACGGGGAGGAACCCATGCGTAAGACAGTCGGCTCACTGCTGCTCACCGCAGTTGCCGCCGGAACGGCGACCGGGCTCACCGCGCCGGCGGCCAATGCCGCACCCCAGGCCAAGGACCCCTACGCCCACACCCGCCTGGAACGCGTCTGGGCGCCTGGCCACATCTGCCTCTCGATGGGGGGCAGCACCAAGAACAACGCGCGAGTCACCGTCGGCAAGTGCTCCAAGACCGACAAGACGCAGCGGTGGACCCTCCACCGGCTCTACAAGAACCAGTCCCTGTTCACCATCAAGAACGACAAGTCGGGCAAGTGCCTGAACGTCGACAAGAAGAGCCGCATCGTCCAGTACACCTGCCACTCCGGCTGGAAGGCGCAGCGCTGGATGCTGGGCGGCTCGGAGATCTGGAGCCAGGCCCGCAACGGCAAGGTCATCGCCTCGAACTCCACGAAGGCCGGATCGCACCCCTACCTGGAGAAGTCCGGCGACTCGAACCCGGCCCGCGGACGCCAGGAGTGGGGCCTGTCCTGACCCCGTCCGGGGGCGGCTTCCAGGGTGTCGACCCCCTGCGCGCGGAAGCCGCCCCCGGCACACTACCGGGCCTTCAACACCCGCTACAGGCAGGCGTCTTGAGGCCACCGCTTGATCCAAGGAGTCGTTTCTTGAACATCAACCGCACAGTGGGACGCTGGTGCGCGGCAGCTGCGCTTCCCGTCGCCCTTCTCGCCACCACCGTGGCCAACAACGGATCCGCCGCCGCAGCCTCCTCCGCGCCAAAGGAGGCCGCGTTCGTCCTCGATGCCGCGACCGGCACCTTCACCACCGGTAAGGCCGCTCTCAGCTCCAGTGCCCCGCACACGGTGAAGACCTACACGGGTCAGGCCACCGACAGCCAGATCCTCGCCGCCGGCTCCCAGCACGTCATCGCCGACGTGACCCTCGCCCACTCCCCCGACCAGGCCGAGCGCGCCGCCTGGGCGGCCTCGCCCACATTCGTCGACCTGTCGTGGCCCGACCTCGGCGCCAAGACCTACACCGTCATCCGTGACGGCAAGGTGATCGCCAGGACCTCCGGACACAGCCTCCGCGACACCGCGATCACTCCCGGCTCGGAGCCCTCCTACCAGATCAGCGGTGCCGCGAAGGGCCTCGGCCACACCTGGGGCCTGAACGTCACCGTCCCTGCCGGCGACACCCCCACGGCGCTCGCCCAGACCGCCCGGAAGGTCGAGGCCAAGGCCAGGAAGTACACCAAGACCGTGGTGACCTGGCGGTCCTTCATCCGGCAGCGCTGGGTGACCGTACCCAGCTACATCAGCAAGGTCGCCGGCTGCAAGTACGGCAGTGCCTACAAGTACAAGGGCGACGGCCGCGGCTTCTCCAAGGCCGTCTCCGGCACTTCCTTCCGCGCCGGTGTCCGCGGCATCGTCTACTGGACGAAGTCCTCCTACGACCTCTTCCCCGAGACCGGATGGACCAAGGTCTACAACAAGAAGGGGAAGCTGATCGACAAGCGGAAGGCATCGACCAAGAAGATCGACTTCCGCACCAAGACCCGGTTCGACGGCAAGACCCGCGCGGTCCACGGGCAGATCGAAGCCACCGACCCGTTCTGCCCCAAGTCCGGCATCCGGCGCGCCGGCATCGGCGTCTACTACGACGCCCGCCTCGCCCGCAACGGCGACTTCTACGTGTCCGGCAAGGCCCGCCCCGCCCCGGACCACGAGATGTACCTCTTCGGCTACACCAGCGGCAACAAGCACTCCGCGAAGACCGTCTACCAACACAAGATGAGCACCAAGAAGTTCAGTGGCCTGGAGTGCCTCTTCGCCCGCGCCTGCGAGCCCAGCACCATATCCAACAACGGCGGGTACTAGCAGTCCTCCTGGGCCGGTGGCCGGGCGGCGGCCGCTCGCGGTGAAGTGGGATGATGAGTCCTGCCGCCGGCCCCGACCGCGGGGTCCGAAAGGAGCGCCATGATGTTCACTCCGTGGCGTAGCGCCCTCGCCTACGCCGCCTGGGTCACTCTGATCTCATGGCTCACCGGCACCGTGGTGCTGACCGTGGGCACGCTCGCTTTCGGAGACCGCCTCGGGCCCACCGGCCCCGACCCGCTCGCATGGTGCAGGGACCAGGTCGTCTTCCTGGTCACCTGCACCGCGCTGCTCGCCCTGGGTCGCCGTCTGCTCTCCCCGCTGCCGCGCTGGAGAACCGTCCTCATCGACGGCGCCCTTTACGTGCTGGCCCTCGGCATCGCCAACGCCGTCCCCTACGGGAGCGTCAGCCCGGGAGAGCTTTTGGACGCCGTAGCCCTGTACTCGTTCTTCGGACTGTTCACGCTCCAACTGCCCACCGCCTGGTGCCTGTCCGCCTGGCGCTCGGGAAGGCTCGACGCCGTTCTGAAGAAGCGCTACACGATCGGCGACGAGCGGGCGACCCCGAGCAGGTGAACGCCGCCCCGGTGCCCGTACCGCTCAGCGGACCTCCCCCGTGCCGACCTCGATCAGGTTCCGGCCCTGCCGGCCCCACCAGCGGCCGAGCAGAGACTCTCACCCCCTTCTCCTCGGCAACCAGAAAGCGTCACCCCCTCACCCACCCATGAAGACAGCCAAAGCCACAAGCCTCGTCCTGGCGCTCCTGATGGCTTCAGGATGTGCGAGCGCCCCTCTCGACGACGGCCAGGCTCCCCGCCCGCGGGAGACGTTCGCCCCTGCCCACCGCAAGACGATGCCCGACCTGACGGGTACCGCGATCGACGGCCGCCCGATCGCCATACACGACTACCGGGGCGACGTGCTCGTCATCAACGCATGGGCCTCCTGGTGCGGCCCCTGCCGCGCCGAAGCCCCCGACCTCTCCGCAGTCCACGCCGCCTTCCGCGCACGCGGCTTGCGCGTCATGGGCGTCGACACCGACACCTCCCGAAAGGCCGGCGCCTCCTTCGCCCGCCGGCACCACCTCCCCTACCGCAGCCTCCACGACCCGAGGTCCATCCAACTTCTGCGCGTTCCGAAGGGCCTCGTCAATCCGCAGGCCTACCCCTACACGCTCGTCGTCGACCGGCAGGGCAGAATCGCGGCGGCCCGGGTGGGCCAAATCGGCCGCTCCGAACTGACGGATCTGATCAAGCCGTTGCTGTAATCACCGTCTCGGCAGACTGCCCGCCAGGAGATGTCCCGAGCCGACGACGGCCACCCGTCGGGGAGGGGGCGGCCGTGGGGGCTACTGGCCAGAACCCGGCGGTTTGCCTACCCCGCCCACCCTTGATCGCGGCTGCCGAGCCCTCAGGGGTGCGGGTTAGTCTCGTGGCTGTTCATTGTTGCTGATGAGGGGGTTGCGAAGGTATGAGCGGGAGAGTGACGGCGGTCAGCCGCAACGGGGAGTACTCGTTCACCAAACCGAACCGGGACAGCATCCGACTGCTCACCGGGCTCGGCGTGGAGGGGGACGTGCATGCCGGTGTGACGGTCAAGCACCGCTTCCGCATCGCGCAGGATCCCACCCAGCCGAATCTGCGCCAGGTCCACCTCATCCACGAAGAGCTCTTCGCCGAGGTCGGCGAAGAAGGGTTCAAGGTGGCGCCCGGTGAACTCGGCGAGAACATCACCACGCGCGGGATCGATCTGCTCGGTCTGCCGACCGGCACGTTGCTGCGCATCGGCGACTCGGCGGTTCTGGAGGTCACCGGCCTCCGCAATCCCTGCCTGCAGATCGACACCTTCCAGAACGGGTTGCTGAAGCAGGTCGTCGGCCGCGACGAGGCGGGAAACGTCGTGCGCAAGACCGGAGTCATGAGTGTCGTGAGGCAGGACGGCGTCGTGCGCCCCGGCGACCCGATCGAAGCGGAACTTCCCAGCGGTCCGCACCGTCCCTTGGCTCCGGTCTGACCGGCCTCCCCCTCTGGGGGTGACGCATTCTGCGGGTGGTAGAGCCGTTGAATTCGGTTGCGGCGGGACCGGTGCGCCCGGTGAGGTGACTCCATGGACGGTGCCATGGAGCAGGATCGACGGGCGGCGCCAGGAGACGTCCACAGGGTCGCGCGGCAACCGGCTCCACGGCACAGGGCAGCAATCCTCGTGGCCCTGATGCTGGCCGCCTTCACCTTCAACACGGCGGAGAACCTGCCGATCGGGCTGCTCGAGCTCATCTCCGGCAGCCTTCGGGTGTCGGTGTCGGCCGTCGGTCTCCTCGTCACCGGCTACGGCGTGACGGTGGCCCTCGCGTCTCTGCCGCTCGCCCACGTCACCCGTACCGTGCCGCGACGTCATGTGCTCACGGGACTGCTCGCCGCGCTTGTCGTGTCCAGCGTCGTCGCGGCGCTGGCCGCCTCCTACTGGCTGCTCCTGGTAACACGGGTGCTGACCGCGCTCGCCCAGGCGCTGTTCTGGGCCGTGATGGGGCCGGTCGCGGTGGGCCTGTTCGCGCCCGAGGTCCAGGGGCGCGTGGTCGGAGTGCTGTCCGTCGCCGGTTCGCTCGCCCTCGTCCTCGGTGTTCCTGCCGGGACCTGGCTGGGCCGGCAGAGCGATTGGCAGGTGCCTGTCGCCGTGCCGGCGGCCCTGGGGCTCGTCTCTCTGGTGACGATCGCCGTTCTGCTGCCGACCTCGCCTCCGGAGGAAGAACCCGCGGCCTACGCGACCAGTCCCGACGCCCTCCGATTCGGGACGGTGCTGGCCGCCGGGACCCTCTCCGCCACCGGCGCGTTCGCGGGATACACCTACATCGTGAAGTTCCTGGGCGACGTGAGCGGGTTCTCCCCGAGCACGGTCAGCCTCCTGCTCGTGGTTCTCGGCGTCGCCTGCCTGACCGGGGTGAGCGTCACCGGGGCGTGGCTGGACCGCTTCCCGCACGCCGCGCCGGCCACGGCCGTGGCCACACAGGCAGTGGGCATGCTCGGCCTGTACGCGGGCGGCACTCATCCGGTGGCGGCGGTGGTCTTTCTGGTCCTGATGGGCGGTGCGCTCGGGCCGGTGTTCATGGTCACCCAGAATGCGATGCTGCACTGCCCGCCGGGACGTACGGACATCGCCCTCGCGGCCAACTCCGGCGCCTGCAACGCCGGCATCGCGGCCGGTGCCGCACTCGGAGCACTCGTCCTGCCGCTCACCGGCGTGCGGGGCACCTTCCTCGCCGGCGGACTGCTGACCGTCGGGGGCTGCGCAGTACTGCTCGGGGGTCGGCTGCTACCCGGGGGCCACCTCGACGCTCGCGCCGCCCGCTCGGTCGACGACCCGCGTGCCGGGCGAACCTGACCGCAGCGCGCGGTCGGTGTCGCGGGGGGCCACGCCGGGCCGGGAGCTGAACGTGTGGTGATCAGCTCGGCCGAGTGCAGGGTGCCCAGCCGTGCGCGGAGCCGGCCGGGCCGTGACGATGAGGAAGCGCGGAGCGGACCGTCTTCTGGGCTGGTGTGGTCGGCGAACGGACAACATGGCTTCGATTTCGCTTGCAGCCGCTGCCGTGCGGCACCGGTGCTCCAGTCCGGCTGCCTGGCTCAGGGGAAGCGACCGCGCGGCGCACTGTTGAAATGGTTGAAGCGTCACCTCGGCAGTCGACGAGGGCAGGGACGCTTCCACGCAGGCAGTTCCCCGTGCGGGCTGAATGGGCCGACCTGTCTTGAACCAGCGCCCGACATTGCAGTCGCCACTCCGTCGCTGACACTTTCGGCTCTTGAACACACCTAGACGCCGTTCGGGGTGCACGTTCACATTGCTCGAAGCTGTCCGAGACACGAATGCGGAGCTGATCCATGCGTAAGAGGATGAAACGGACCGTCGCGACCGCGAGTGCCGCCATGATATTGAGCCTTCCACTGATCTTCACGGGGGCTGCCGCGGCTGCCCCGGGGACCTCGGTGCCGGCCCCTCCCTGTGTGGCGATGTACGAGAGTTGGCGGTACGTCGCCGCTTCCAACAACTGCGCGGACACCATGACCGTGATGACCGTCTACCAGGACGGCGCGACGGGCCTGTGCTCCACCCTCGCGCCGGGCGCCATGACCACGGTCGGCGAGGGATACCTCGGCCGGCACGGCCACGCCGATCACCTCGCCCTCTGCGAGCCCTCGTAGAGCGGCCTGACCCGGCTCCCTGGCGCCGGCCCACCTCGACCGTCGCCCGCCGCCCCCCTCGAACGCACAACCGTCCCGTGGTGACGGTTGTGCGTCTTGGGCTCTCACGTGTGACGGCCTCACCGGCGGGGCCGGGCGCGGAGAGCAGACCGACTACGCGCCGTTCGGACCGCGAACGGTCCTCGGCGGCACCCTCGGCGGCACGTGGCCTTCACCACAATTTGTTCATATCGGGACAGATTAGTGCGTATAAGTGGTTCTCGAGACTGGTTGCCCCTTCAGCAATCAGCTCCAGGGATTCAACGATCAGTCGCATGGGAGAAACGTTTGATTACGGCACGTAAACGACGCACCGGAATGGTGGCCACGGCCGGCGCGCTCGGCGGTGCGCTCGCAGTCACGGCCCTCGCCGGCACCGGCAACGCCGCCACCAGCGACAGCAACGCCGGCGCTCACCTGAAACCGCAGGCGCGGGCGGGCCAGGCTGCCGCCCCGGACGCTTCCGACGCCCGGATCAAGATCACACCCAGGCAAGGCGCCTACAACGTCGGAGTCGACACCCCCGTCAAGGTGACCGTCAGTAATGGCAAGCTCACCAAGGTGACCATGACCGCCGTCGCGACCGGTGCCGAGGTTCCGGGCAGCCTGTCCGCACACGGCACGTCCTGGAAGTCGCACGGCAAGCTGCAGCGGGCCACCAAGTATCAGGTCGCCGCGGAGGCCGAGGACGCCAAGGGCCGCTCCGTCACCCAGAACGCGACGATCACCACGGTCTCCCCCGGCAACGACTTCATCGGGCACCTCTCCCCCCAGAACGGCTCGACCGTCGGCGTCGGCATGCCGGTCACGGTCACCTTCGACAACGCGATCCGCAACAAGGCCGCCATGGAGTCGAAGATCCAGGTCAGCTCCAGCAGCGGCCAGCGAGTGGTCGGTCACTGGTTCAACAACGACCGTCTGGACTTCCGGCCCCAGAACTACTGGAAGCCCGGCTCCGCCGTCACCGTCAACCTGAACCTGCACGGCACCCACAGGACGGTCACGTTCAAGATCGGCCGGAGCCAGATCAGCACGGTCGACGCCAAGACGAAGCTGATGACCGTCGTGCGGAACGGCAAGACGATCAAGACCATCCGGATCTCGTCCGGCAGCCCCGAGCACCCGACGTACAACGGCCGGATGGTCATCTCCGAGAAGTTCCGGCAGATCCACATGACCGGTGCGTCCGTCGGCCTCACGAAGAAGGACGGCAAGCCCGAGTACGACATCAAGGCCGTACCGCACGCCATGCGCCTGTCCGACTCGGGCACGTTCATCCACGGCAACTACTGGTCTCCCCCTTCGTTCTTCGGCAAGGTCAACGCCAGCCACGGCTGCGTGGGCCTGAAGGACGTCAAGGGCGGCGGCAACAGCAAGCTGCCCGCGGCGTGGTTCTTCGACCACTCGATGATCGGTGACGTCGTGATCGTCAAGAACTCCGACGACAAGACCAAGCTGGCCCCGGACAACGGCCTCAGCGACTGGAACATGCCGTGGAACGAGTGGGTCGCGGGGAGCGCGATCAGCTGACGCCACCCCACTCTCCGCGCATCTGAATCCGAATCCCCTCCGCCAGGCGGCGGCCGGCACCATGACGGCCGCCGCCTGCGGTCGAACAGGCGCGGGACGAGAGCGAGGGCCCGGCCCGGCTCGACGGCGGCAGAACTGCGTGCCCGCACCCACCGCTCCGCCGCCTGCCGAAGGGGCCGGCCGAGCCGGGCCGTCAGTGACAGAACGACGGCCGGCTGCGCTTCTAGTAGTGAGACACGCCGTCACTTCGAGAGACGGAACGGCGAACGAGGCTATTTTTCATGATTGTTACGTTCGCCAGGATTTAAAGGGTTTGTAAACTTCTGGGGGTTGAGGGGTGGAACGGGAGTACGGTTCCGGCGCTCGGCAGTAGGAGATCCAGTGCGGCCGTAGGGGCGGCCGCGACCTGTGCCGAAGAAGCCGGAGACAGTGCATGCGTGTGTATTCCGCACAGCGCAGACCGCGCCGCAGAGCGGCGAGCAGCGGGCGGGCGGCACTCGCCGCTGCGGCCGCCGCACTCCTGATAGCGGGGACGGGATCCCTGACCGCGTACGGGACGGTCAGCGACACGGGATCCAGCCGCCACGACGTGGCGGGCGAGGAGTCCCAGGAGCTGATGGAGTCCCTTGACTCGTTCAACGAACCAAGGCTCTCCCCCAGTGGCCAGATCGCGCCGGGCGCCTACGCCGACGCCTGGTCCCACATCCAGAACATGCCCGTCAAGGCGGGCAGTTGGAACGAAGTCACCACCTCGCCGTACAACGAGGACGCGCTGCACTACCGCGACCGGTCCGCCTCCAACTCCGGTGGCGGCGCGGGTCACTCGGCGGGCCGTATCGCCGCCCTCGCCACCGACCCGACGCACCAGGGCGTGGTCTACGCGGGCGCCGCCGGCGGCGGTGTGTTCCGCTCCACCGACAACGGCAGGACGTGGACGCCGATCGCCGACCGGCTGCCCGCCCTGTCCGTGGGTGCCCTCTCTGTCGCGCCCGACGGCTCGCTGTGGCTGGCCACCGGCGAGGCGACCACGGCTTCCGACAACTACCTGGGCAGCGGCGTCTACCGACTCGCCGACCCGGTCACCGGCACCTTCAGCCAGAGCGACAAGGTGGGCGGTGCGGAGCTGGACTCGACGTCCATCCACACCGTGACCTTCGACAAGGCCGCCGGGTACGTCTTCGCGGCCTCCTCGCACGGCGTCTTCCGGCGCCCGCTGTCGGCCGGTCAGTCCACCGCCTGGACCAAGGTGCTCGCCCCGTGCGCGGGCGTCGGCATCAGCGGCGTGGGCTGCGGGGTGGACAGCCACTACGCGGACATCGCCAACGACATCGCCGTACAGCCCGGGAGCGACGGCACCAAGCTGCTGGCCAACGTGGCCTGGCGCAGCGGCGCCGACTACAACGGCTTCTACTACTCCGACGACGCGGGCACCACCTGGAAGCGCGCCAACCCCACCGGTGCGATCAACCCCGCCGAGATCGGCAACGCCTCCTTCGCCTACGCGGCCGACGGCAGCAAGCTGTACGTCTCGATGGAGTCCCCCAAGCTCCTCACCAAGTCCTCGGGTGCCGGGGTGTACTCGGTCCTCGCCGGCGTGTACGTCAGCCAGAGCGGCAACGCCAACGGCTCGTTCAAGCAGATCGCGACCTCCTCGTCGCTGTCGACCAGCGGCTCGGCGATGAAGGTCAACGAGATCGGCACCGGCTACCAGCCCGGCTCCCAGGCCTGGTACGACCAGGTCATCGCGGTCGACCCGAGCGACCCGGACCACGTCTACCTGGGACTTGAGGAGATGTTCGAGTCCCGGGACGGCGGCGCCACCTGGAAGGCGATCGGCCGCTACTGGGACTTCGGAATGCCCTGCTTCTCCTACGACCCGGACGCGAACTCCTGCGACGGCGACGTGATGCACTCCGACCAGCACGCCCTCGCCTTCTCGCAGTGGAAGGGCAGCACGCCGGAGTTGTTCGTCGGCAACGACGGCGGCGCCTACGCCCGCCCCACCACGCAGACCACCACCGGCTGGCGCAACCTCAACGAATCGGGCACCCTGCGCAACCTCCAGTACTACTCGGTGCGCGCGGGCCGGATGACCGACGGCAGCGGCGAGGCCGTCTGGGGCGGCCTGCAGGACAACGGCGTCTCGCTGCTCGCCCCCACGGGCGCCACCTACCAGGGACAGCAGCTCAACCCGAACGACGAGATGGTCTCCCCGTTCGGCGGTGACGGCGGCGACCAGCTGGTCAACCCCGCCAACGGCTGCCAGACGGTCGGCGAGTACGTGGATCTCGCGCTGCAGATCACGAACAACTGCGGCTACACCGCGAGCGACAACGGCTCCGAGGACGTCATCACCGACATCGCGCCCGGCGATCCCGGGGCACGCTTCATCGCCCCGTTCAGCGCGGACGAGACCGACCCCAACGGCCTGTGGGTCGCGGGCGGCCAGTACGTCTGGGGCAACTCCAAGACCTGGAAGAGCACCTCCGGAGCCGACTGGACCAAGCTGTACGACCTGGGCGCCGGCCACTCCGCCTCGGCGGTCACCAGCCGCAACCACGTCACCTGGGCGGCCTGGTGCGGCCCCTGCGGCGCGGTCAACGAGACCTTCGGGCGCGGCGTCGCCACCAACTACGGCGGCGCCTGGCACCAGGTGAGCCTTCCCGCCGCCTTCCCCAACCGCTACATCTCCAGCCTGACCATCGACCCGTCCGACACCTCCGGCGCGACGGTCTACGCGGTGATCAACGGCTTCTCTCGGCACTGGAACGAGGGGCCCGGCGCCGGCTACGGCCACGTCTGGAAGACCACGGACGGCGGAAAGACCTGGACCGACGTGAGCGGCGACCGGGCAGCCACGGACTCCTTCCCGGACGCCCCGGCCAACGCCGCGCTCGTCACCAAGGCCGGCACCCTCGTGGTCGCCACCGACCTGGGCGTGTTCGTCAGCACCTCGGAAGGCCACTGGGCACGCCTGGGCACCAACCTGCCCACCTCCCCGGCGGTCTACCTCTCGCCGAGCCCGGACGGCAGCCAGGTGTACGTCGCCACGCACGGCCGAGGCATCTGGAAGACCGCCACCCCGTGACACCCCCGCCCACCCGGCGTCACATCACATGAGACGGCCGAGGCCCCCGCACCGATCAAGGATGCTGTTGGCGAATTCGGTGGCTCGCGTGACGTCGGCCTTCAAGACCCGGTTGTGGTCTTGAAGGCCGACGTTGTCGTATGGGGTGGGTGCG
>NZ_JBIVBI010000019.1:0-121245 GCF_044746005.1 Streptomyces sp. NPDC086766
CAGCTCGCGGGTGTCGGAGACGGTGACCAGCTCCCGCAGCGGATACCGGGCCAGCACCGCGTCCACCTCCGGCGTCAGCCCCGCCGACAGCCGGGAGGACGCCGGAAGGCTCTCGTCCCGCAGGGCGCCGACGGCGGCCACCAGGACGTCGCGCCGGCCGTCCTCCTCGGGGATCCCGGCGGCCGCGCGCTCGTACAGCCGGGCCCCCTCCTCCAGGACCAGCTCCGTGTCCTGACCGGCGGGGATCTTGATCTGGGCGTGGTGCCGCCAGGTGGTGACGGGATCGCCCCACGCCTCGACGGTGTACGTCCAGCGGCCGGGCTCCCCGGCGGTCACGGTGGCGCCCCAGCGGTCGGTGCCGGGGGCCAGCTCGCGCATCGGGGTCCAGGGGCCGGGATGCCCCTCCGGATCGCGCAGGACGACATTGGCGGCCACGGCGTCGTGGCCCTCACGGAAGACGGTGGCCGAGATCTCGAACGACTCTCCGGTCACCGCCTTGGCGGGGCGGCGGCCGTGCTGGACGACCGGGCGCACGTCGAGGACGGGTATCCGGCCGACGGCGGTGGCGCCGCCCGCGGAGGGTCGCTCCGGGGCCGGCGGGCCGGCGCCGAGGGGGTGCCCCGGTGGTGCTTCGGTGCCGGGAATGCTGCTGGTCGGGGGTGCTGCCGAGTGGTGCGTGGCGGGCATGACCGCTCCTGTCCGCGTCAACGAGGGTGTGGGCGGATGTCTGTGGGGAGGTGGGTCCTGCGTGGTCTACCTGGGGTGTACCGGTGGAGCCTTCCCACCCTATTCGGGTGAGCAATCCGGCACTTTGTTAACTACTCACGCGTATGTCTACACACAAGACCGGCCCCGTCCAGGAGCGGGCGGGGCCGGGGTCCTGGACATCCCGCCTACCCCGTGGGCACCCGCACAAGCCGGTTCGGCGAGCCGGGGCCCGGGTCGCCGACCCTGCCGGTCGCGGCCCCGGTGACCAGCGCCTTCGCCACCTGCGCCGGAGCCGCCCGCGGGTGGCCGGAGAGATGGAGGGCGGCCGCGCCCGCCGCGTACGGGGCGGCCGTCGAGGTGCCGGAAAAAGTTGCCCGGGAAGTGTCGCTCGCCGCGGACGCGGAGGTGATCGACACGCCCGGGGCGAACAGGTCGAGCGCCGAGCCGGTGTTCGAGAAGCCGGCCCGGGCGTCGCGGCCGTCGACGGCGCCCACGGTGATCGCCTCCCGGACGTCCGCGGGCGAGAACAGGGCGGCGGCACGGCCGCCGTTGCCCGCGGCCACGGTGTAGGTGACCCCCGACCTGATCGAGGCGCGCACCGCCGCGTCGAGCTGGGCGTCGTAGGGGCCGCCGAGGCTGAGATTGGCGACCGCGGGCTTGCGGGCGTGCCGGGTCACCCAGTCGATCCCCGCGATGACCCGGGACATCGTCCCGGTGCCGTCGTCGCCGAGGACCCGCACGGCGACGACGCGGGCGCGCTTCGCCACGCCGTGGGCCGTGCCCGCGACGATGCCCGCGACGTGCGTGCCGTGGCCGTTGCCGTCCCCGGCGGCCGGGTCGTGGCCGACGAAGTCCCAGCCGTAGCCGGCGCGGCCGCCGAAGTCCCGGTGGGTGATGCGGACCCCGGTGTCGATCACGTAGACGGTGACGCCCCGGCCGCCGGCGTCGGGGGCGGTGTAGGTCCGGTTCAGCGGCAGGGTGCGCTGGTCGATCCGGTCCAGGCCCCGGGACGGCGGGTTCGTCGGGGTGCGGTCGAGTCGCACGCGGACGACCACCGAGGCGACCCGGGGGTCCGCCGCGAGCCGCCGCGCCTGTCCCGCGCCGGCGCGCACGGCGTAGCCGTTCAGGGCCGTGCCATGGTCCGGGTCCCCTCCTCCACTCGGCGTACGGGAGCAGCCTCTCGTGGGCGGGAGGGGGCGACAAGAACGTCTGCGGGGCCGGAACCGGCCAAAGCGGAGGGAGCGCGTTCGCGAACCGTGGGCCGCAGGCCCAGCGGTACCCGCCCCGTCCCCGGTACCGTTCTGAGTGACCGTACGCACAGTGCCGTGCGTCCATCCAGCGAATGCGCCGAGGTGGAGTGTGAAGGCGATCCGTCGGTTCACCGTCCGTCCCGTTCTCCCCGAGCCCCTCCGGCCACTGAGCGAGCTGGCCCGCAACCTGCGCTGGTCCTGGCACGCCGAGACGCGCGACCTCTTCCAGTCCGTCGACCCGGAGCGCTGGGCCTCCTCCGGCGGCGACCCGGTGCGCCTGCTCGGCAGCGTGGCCCCCGCGCGCCTCGCCGAGCTGGGCGGGGACCGCCGTTTCCTGCGCCGCCTGACCGCGGCCGCCGACGACCTGCACGACTACCTGACCGGCGACCGCTGGTACCAGACCCAGTCCGCCGGACTGCCCGCCGCCGTCGCCTACTTCTCGCCCGAGTTCGGCATCACCGCCGCCCTGCCGCAGTACTCCGGCGGCCTCGGCATCCTCGCCGGCGACCACCTGAAGGCGGCCAGCGACCTCGGCGTGCCGCTGATCGGGGTGGGCCTGCTCTACCGGCACGGCTACTTCCGCCAGAGCCTGTCCCGGGACGGCTGGCAGCAGGAGCACTACCCGGTCCTCGACCCCAACGAGCTGCCCGTCACCCTGCTGAAGGAGGCCGACGGCTCGGCCGCGCGGGTCTCGCTCGCGCTGCCCGGCGGCACGGCGCTGCACGCCCGTGTCTGGCTGGCCCAGGTCGGCCGGATCCCGCTGCTGCTGCTGGACTCCGACGTCGAGGAGAACGACCTCGGCGAGCGCGGGGTGACCGACCGGCTCTACGGCGGCGGCAGCGAGCACCGGCTGCTGCAGGAGATGCTGCTGGGCATAGGAGGGGTCCGGGCGGTACGGACGTACTGCCGGCTCACCGGCCACCCCGAGCCCGAGGTCTTCCACACCAACGAGGGGCACGCCGGGTTCCTCGGCCTGGAGCGCATCGCCGAGCTGTGCGACCGGGGGCTGGACTTCGACGCCGGCCTGGAGGCGGTGCGCGCGGGGACCGTCTTCACCACCCACACCCCCGTCCCGGCCGGCATCGACCGCTTCGACCGCGAGCTGGTCGCCCGGCACTTCGGGCCCGAGGCGGAGCTGCCGCGCATCGACGTGGAGCGCGTCCTGGCGCTCGGCATGGAGAGCTACCCGGGCGGCGAGCCGAACCTGTTCAACATGGCCGTGATGGGTCTGCGCCTGGCGCAGCGCGCCAACGGCGTCTCGCTGCTGCACGGGCGGGTCAGCCGGGAGATGTTCGCCGGGCTGTGGCCCGGGTTCGACCCCGACGAGGTGCCGATCACCTCCGTCACCAACGGGGTGCACGCCCCGACCTGGGTCGCCCCCGAGGTGTTCCGGCTGAGCGCCCGGCAGATCGGCGCCCAGCGCACCGAGGACGCGCTCTCGGTCGGCGGGTCCGAGCGCTGGGACTCGGTCGCCGACATCCCCGACCAGGACGTCTGGGAGCTGCGCCGCGACCTGCGGGAGCAGCTCGTGACGGAGGTGCGCCGGCGGCTGCACGCCTCCTGGCGGCAGCGCGGCGCGGGGGAGGCCGAGCTGGGCTGGATCGAGGGGGTGCTCGATCCGGACGTCCTGACCATCGGGTTCGCGCGCCGGGTCCCGTCGTACAAGCGGCTGACGCTGATGCTGCGCGACCGCGACCGCCTGATGGACCTGCTGCTGCACCCCGAGCGGCCGATCCAGCTCGTGGTCGCGGGCAAGGCGCACCCGGCGGACGACGGCGGCAAGCGGCTCATCCAGGAGCTGGTGCGGTTCTCCGACGACCCGCGGGTCCGCCACCGGATCGTCTTCCTGCCGGACTACGGCATGGCGATGGCGCAGAAGCTCTACCACGGCTGCGACGTGTGGCTGAACAACCCGCTGCGGCCGCTGGAGGCGTGCGGCACCTCCGGGATGAAGGCCGCGCTCAACGGCTGCCTGAACCTGTCGGTGCTGGACGGCTGGTGGGACGAGTGGTTCCAGCCCGACTTCGGCTGGGCGATCCCGACCGCGGACGGGGCGGATGGGGGTGCCCCCATGCGTTCAGCGATGGGGGAGGACCCGGACCACCGCGACGACGTCGAGGCCGCCGCCCTGTACGAGCTGCTCGAACAGCGGGTCGCCCCGCGCTTCTACGAGCGCGGGCGGGGCGGGCTGCCCGACCGCTGGATCGAGATGGTGCGCCGGACCCTGACCCTGCTCGGGCCGAAGGTGCTGGCCGGACGCATGGTCCGCGAGTACGTCGACCGCCTCTACAGCCCGGCCGCGCACGCCCACCGCGCCCTGGACCACGACGCGGCGCGCGAACTGGCGGCCTGGAAGGCGCGGGTGCGGGCGGCCTGGCACGAGGTGACCGTCGACCACGTGGAGACCTCCGCCGCCACGGCCACCGCGCAACTCGGCAGCACCCTCGACCTGCGGGTCCGGGTCGGCCTCGGGGGCCTCGGCCCGGACGACGTGGAGGTGCAGGCCGTGTCCGGCCGGGTGGACGAGGAGGACCGCATCGCGGACGCGACCACGGTCCCGCTGAAACCGGCGGGCGGCCCCGATCCCGAGGGCCGCTGGCTCTACGACGGCCCCCTCGCCCTGGACCGCACGGGCCCCTACGGCTACACGGTCCGCATCCTCCCCTCCCACCGCCTCCTGGCCTCCAGCGCCGAACTGGGCCTCCTGGCGGTCCCGTCGGAGGAGACGGGGGAGGGAGCGGGAGTCCTCCTGCGCTGATCACGACCGGCCGTACGCTCTCCGTCATGTTCTCCGTCAGGGGCGAGCGATCTTTGCTCGCCCTTGACGCCCGCCATGCCCTCTCTCTATCCGTGTCATACCTGACGCATACTCAGCCTCATTACGGTCGTGCGTGACACGCGCACAACGTGATCCACGGGGGTGGGGGCCGCATCTCGGATGCGGGGCATCGATGAGTGATCTGAGAGCGGACACCAAGCGCATACGCGAGTGCTCGCGCGCACTCCAGCGGATCTACCACTCCTTCACCGACCGGGCCGATCCGGCCGCCGACTACTCGGCCGCGGAGCTCGGTGACAAGCGCGTCGTCGACGCCTTCGGCGAGTTCGCCGACAACTGGAAGATCCACCGCAAGGACCTCGCCGGAAAGATCAGGAAGCTCGGCGTCATCACCTGGGAAGCCGCCAAGAGCTACGACGCCATCGACGCGGAACTCGCCGCGGCCCTGCGCCGCCAGGACGCCCGTGCCGGGGGAGGATCCAGGTGAGGCGTCCCGCCGTCCACGAGTGGTCGGCGCTGGACGAGGACGGCGACCCCGTCCCCGGCGACCCGGACGCCGTCGCGCTGCTCGGTCAATCGCTGCGCGACACCGCCGACGACATCCGGCGCGAAGCCGGCGACGTGGCGGCGCTGAGCGCTGTCGAGTCCTGGAAGTCCAAGGCGGCGGACACTTTCCGCGAGACGGCGAAGGACGCGCTCGGACCCCTGCGGAAGGCCTACCACCGCTACGACAAGGCCGCGAGCGCCATGGGCACGCGGGTCCGGGACGGCAGCGACGCCGACTGGGCGAGCGCCCTGGAGCACGCGCAGCAGCTCGCCGACAAGGCCCTGAGGGCTGCCCGGACCGCCCACGCCGACCACGAGGCCGCGCAGCGGGGCATCAAGGGCCTGCCCCCGCACACCAAGGACGACGACCCCGACCTCGTACGGCTGAAGAAGAGGCGGGACCGGGCCGCGGCCGACCTCGCCGGAGCGAAGTCGGCGCTCCAGCACGCCAAGGACGTACGCGACGCCGCGGCGATGAAGGCCGCGAGGATCATCCACCGTGCCATCACCCATGACGGGATGCACGACTCGGGGTGGGACAAGTTCGACGACGCGGTCGACTCCGTGGTCTCCGACGTGGGGGACTTCCTGAAGGAAGTCGGCATGACCGTCGTCTCGGATCTCGCGTCCCTCGGCAACGCGATGGCGCACGACCCCGGATCCGCCGCGTCGGTCGTCCTGGGCCTGGCCCTGACGGTCGCGGGCGCCGGCGAGGAGGTCGCGGGCGGGCTGCTGGACTGCACCGTCATCGGAGCCGCCCTCGGCATCCCCATCAACGTCGCCGCCGCGGCCCAGATGGCCGTCGGGGTTTCCATCGCGGGCGCCGGGATGGCCAACATCCTCAACGACGCCGCGGGCCCCGACCGGGTCCAGATGTCGTCCGACGGGTCGGGCGGCGGAGGGGGCGGTGACTGGGACCCCGCGGCAGCGGAGCGGACCAAGCCCTCGGGGCAGGCCGACCCGAATGCCCGGCCCCGGGGGAAACCGGAGTCGCTCAGCAAGAACGACGACGCGGAGACGGTGCGCGCGAAGGGGCGGGAGGTGCACTCGGCCGACACCCTCGCGAAACAGGGATACGACGTCGAACAGACACCGGGTACCATCAACGGGAAAAATCCTGACTTTCGCATCGAGGGCAAGGTTTTCGACAACTACGCCCCCACGGCGAAGAATCCGCGTTCCATCTGGACTGCGGTGCAGAAGAAAGTGGACGCAGGCCAGACGGAACGCGTCGTGCTGAATCTCGGTGACAGCGACGCCGATCTCGGGGCGCTGCGGAGTCAGTTTCAGAACTGGCCCATGGGCGGTCTGAAAGAGGTCATGGTGATCGACCGCGCGGGGAATGTGGTCCACCTTTATCCGTAGTATCCGGAGGAGTCCCTATGGCAATCGCATACGACCTTGACTGCGCGACGCGGTTGCCCGCGGACGAGGTTGCGGCCCACGTGCGGGAAATCGGCAGGGAGATCGGTGTGCTCGACGCCTCGGTCACGGCGGAGCGACTGGTCGGGGAGGGTGCAGCGGCACGGCTCGGCACCTGGATCCGCGTGGTCACGTCGAGAGCGCCGCAGCCCTGGGACCCCATCGTCACCGACCTCGCGTTCACTCCGACGGTCGGCACTGTGTTCCGGATGGCCAAGGGGGTCGAGGTATCGGACCAGCAGGACGACATGATCCGGCTGGTCGTCCCTCTACTGGAGCGGATGGACGGCGACGCGGTGCTGCACTCCGACTTCGAGACCGTCTGGCTGCTTCGCAAGAAGGGCGAGCTGAGCCTCAACGAGGACGACGACCTCTGGCGTCCCCAGCGGCTGGCTCTCGTGAAGCAGCCCTACCGTCGGGAAACGCACATCATGGAATCTGTTTTCTCGGACTGACTGGCTATGACGTTCAGATTTCACTCCAGCGACCTGCCCGGACGGGACATCTGGTGTCCCGGCGCGGAGGTCGCCCACGCGTTCATCGGCAGCGCCACGGTCTTCTCCGGGGTGTTCGGCGTGGGCTCGGGCGTCGGCATCCCCGTCGACGGCGTATGTGTCGTGGACGTCCGGGACCTCGGCGCGCTCGTCGGCGCGGCCGTTCGCCGTTTCACCAGGACCGAGCAGGGCATCCTTCGATCCCTGTCCCTCGGCTTCATCGCCACGTCCCTGGTGCTCGTCGACCGGGCCGGGCACCCCGTGCCGGCGATGCCCGGGCCGGAGCAGGAGCGTGCGTGGACGGCGCTGCGCGACCAGCACGCGCGGGCGATGCCCGTCTGACCGAACCCCGGTCGCGCCACCGGAACTCTCAGGACTCCGAGACGTCCGCGCACAGTCTGCGCAGGACGGTGCCGCAGCGGCGGGCGTAGGCGTGCTGGAGGCCTCGGGCGGCGGGGCCGCCGGCGCGGGTGTACCACTTGGCCGGGCGGCTGAAGGCGGACACGGTCAGCCAGACCGTGCCGTCGCCGGTGCGGTCCACGACGAAGGCCTCCTCGCCGCACTCCGGGTGGCCGGGCAGGGTGCCGTAGGCCCAGCCCGCCCGACGGGATTCGGCCATCGTCCAGACCACCCGGCACGGCGCCTTGATCACGCCGGCCACGGTGACGGTGACCTCGGCGCCGGGTTCGGCGCGCTCGGCACCGGTCTGGATGCCGACGCCGATCGCCCGGTGCAGCTCCCAGCTCAGCAGGGCCTCGCGTGCCCGCCGGAACACCTCCTCGCCCTCGCCGATGCGGGTGCGCACGTGCAGGTGGTGGAAGCCCGGCGGGCAGGTGGAGGGGTCGTCGCGCGTGGCGCCGACCTCCGTGTAGGTGAAGTCCTGCGAAGACATGGGACCCAAGCGTAGAGCGGCACCCGGAACGTCTCCGTCCCGGGTGCCGCTTGCCTCAACTACCCTTTGATCAGGCGACGTTGACGGCAGTCCAGGCCGCCGCCACCGCGTTGTACTCGGCGCTGCCGGAGCCGTACAGCGCCGACGCCGCGCTCAGGGTCGCCGTACGGGCGGCCTTGTAGTCGGTGGTCGACGTCATGTACGTGGTCAGGGCCTTGTACCAGATCTGGAGCGCCTTGTCGCGGCCGATGCCGGTGACCGTGGAGCCGTTGTACGTGGGCGAGTTGTAGCTCACGCCGTTGACCGTCTTCGCGCCGCTGCCCTCGGACAGCAGGTAGAAGAAGTGGTTGGCGACACCGGACGAGTAGTGCACGTCCAGGCCGCCCACGGACGAGGACCAGTAGTCGGCGGAGGAGCCGTCCTTGCTGGGCTTGTCCATGTAGCGCAGCGGGGTGCCGTTGCCGTTGATGTTGATCTTCTCGCCGATGAGGTAGTCACCCGGGTCCGACGCGTTGTTGGCGTAGAACTCCACGCCGGTGCCGAAGATGTCGGAGGTGGCCTCGTTCAGGCCGCCGGACTCGCCGGAGTAGTTCAGGCCGGCGGTGTTGGAGGTGACGCCGTGGCTCATCTCGTGGCCGGCCACGTCCATCGCGGTCAGCGGGTGGGTGTTGCCCGAGCCGTCGCCGTAGGTCATGCAGAAGCAGCTGTCGTCCCAGAACGCGTTGACGTACGCGTTGCCGTAGTGGACGCGGGAGTAGGCGCCGACACCGTTGTTCTTGATGCCGTTGCGGCCGAAGGTGTTCTTGTAGAAGTCCCACGTCTCCTGGGCGCCGTAGGCGGCGTCCGCGGCCGCCGTCTGGTCCGAGGTGGAGCTCGAGGCGGTGCCGGTGCCCCACACGTCGTCGGAGTCGGTGAACAGCGTGCCCTGGGTGGGGCTCTGCTGGTGGGCCTTGTTGTACACCTTGTGCCCGCCGCGCGTGGTGTCGTACAGCTGGTACGTCGACCCCGACAGGGTGGTGTTGAGGGTCACCGTGCCCGAGTAGAGGGTCTTGCCGGTGCCGGTCTCGATGCCCTGGTACTCGTAGAGCTTCTTGCCGGTGGCCGCGTCGGTGATGACGTGCAGTTCGTTCGGGGTGCCGTCGTCCTGGACGCCGCCGACGACCGTCTCGTAGGCGAGGACCGGGGTGCCCTTGCCCGCCCAGATGACCTTGCGCGGGGCGCTGTCGGCGGCGGTCTTCTCCGAACCGGCGGCCCGGGCGACGGACAGAGCCTGCTTCTCCGCCTTGGCGGCGGCGATCTGCGGCTTGAGCGAGGCGACCTTGATGGCCGACTTGGCGGCTCGGGTGACGCCCTCCGTCCTGCCGGCCTCGGAGGTGTGCACGATGAGGTCGCCGCCGAGCACCGGCAGGCCGGCGTAGGTGCGCTCGTAGCGGGTGTGCAGGGTGCCGTCGACGTCCTTCACGACGTCCTTGGCGACCAGCTTCTCCTTGGTGCCGAGGCCTATCTCACGGGCCGTGTCGCTCGCACCGGCCTGCGCCTGCTGGATCAGGGTGCTGCGCGCCGAGGCGGACAGCGCGGTCGGGGCGGCGGCCAGGGGCGCCTTGCCGGCCGAGTCGGCCACGGGCTGGGCCGACGCGCTGGTGGTCAGAGCGGTGCTGAGCAGGGCTCCGGCGGCGACGGCGGTGGCGAGGGCCAGAGTGGTGCGCTGGTGACGCGCGTAGCGGGGAGTCACACAAGCTCCTTGGTGGGGGAGTCCGGTCGGTGTGGGGTCACCGGGCCGGATCGCTGGTGAGGGGTTGTGCAGTGCTCGTGCGGCGGGTGCAGGAAGAGTGACACCTGAGGCGCGTACATGTCAGGAGCCTGAAGTGATGTTGGCTGAAAATCGACTGTCCGGTAAATGTTTCGGGTACATGAACGGGCGCCGCCCCGGGTGTGCAATCGCCGGGACGGCGCCCTGAACGGGGAGTGTCCGACGGGCCTACGGGAAGGTCAGCTTCCAGCCGTCGATGTAGCCGGTGTCGTAGCTCGCGACGTCCTGGACGCGCAACTTCCAGGTGCCGTTGGCCGTTTCGGAGGAGGCGTTGACCGTGTACGTCGCGTGCACGTCGTCCGCCGAGTCGGAGCCGCTGGAGTTCTTCAGCCGGTAGGCGGTGCCCGACGGGCCGATCAGGTCGATCACCAGGTCACCGCGCCAGGTGTGCACGATGTCGACCGAGACCGAGAGGTTCGACGGGGCGTTGCCGGTCCGCCCGGTGACGCTGATCGACGAGGTCACCGCGGGACCGTTGTCCGGGATCGAGACGTTGGCGGTGTTCTCGAACGAGGTGCCGCCGCCCCCGCCGCCACCGGACCGCGAGCCGACCGCGACGGCCGCCCACGCGTCCTGCACCGCCTTGTACTCGGCGCTGGAGGTGCCGTACAGCTCGCCCGCCGCCGCGAGCGTGCCGGTGCGGGCGCCCGCGTAGTTGGTGGTCGAGGTGAACTTCGTGGTGAGCGCCTTGTACCAGATCTGCAGCGCCTTGGCGCGGCCGATGCCGGTGACCGGAAGTCCGTCCGCCGTGGGCGAGTTGTAGCTGACGCCGTTGATGACCTTGGCGCCGCTGCCCTCGCTCAGCAGGTAGAAGAAGTGGTTCGCCGGGCCCGACGAGTAGTGCACGTCGACCGACCCGATGCCCGAGTACCAGCTGTCCTTGGACGCGCCGTCCTTGCTCGGCTTGTCCATGTAGCGCAGCGGGGTGCCGTCGCCGTTGATGTCGATCTTCTCGCCGATGAGGTAGTCGCCGACGTCGGAGCTGTTGTTGGCGTAGAACTCCACGCCGGTGCCGAAGATGTCGGAGGTGGCCTCGTTCAGCCCGCCGGACTCGCCGGAGTAGTTCAGGCCCGCGGTGTTGGAGGTGACGCCGTGGCTCATCTCGTGGCCGGCCACGTCCAGCGAGGTCAGCGGGTCCGCGTTCCCGGAGCCGTCCCCGTAGGTCATGCAGAAGCAGCCGTCGTCCCAGAACGCGTTGACGTACGCGTTGCCGTAGTGCACCCGCGAGTACGCGCCCACGCCGTCGTTGCGGATGCCGCTGCGGCCGAAGGTGCTCTTGTAGAAGTCCCAGGTGACCGCCGCGCCGTAGTGCGCGTCCGCGCCCGCGGTGGCCGCGTTCGACGTGGTGCCGTTGCCCCAGGTGTCGGAGGACTGCGAGAACAGCGTTCCGGTGCCCGAGGTGCCGCGGTTGAGGTTGTACGTCTTGTGACCGCCGCGCGCGCCGTCGTTCAGCGTGTACGTCGAACCCGACTGCGTCGTCGTCAGGTTCACCTGCCCGCTGTACTGGGTGTTGCCGACACCGGTCTCGATGCCCTGGTACTCGTAGAGCTTCTTGCCGGTGACCGCGTCGGTGACGACGTGCAGCTCGTTCGGGGTGCCGTCGTCCTGGAGGCCGCCGACGACGGTCTCGTAGGCGAGCACGGGCTTGCCGCTCGCCGCCCAGATGACCTTCCGCGCCCGGTCCGCGGCCGACTTGGTGCTGCCGAGTGCCTTGGCGCGCTGGACGGCCTGCTTCTCGGCGGTCGCCCTGGACACGCTCGGAGTGAGGTCCCCGACCGCGAGCGCGGCGTTCGTCGCCTTGACGACGTGCTCGGTGCGGCCGGAGCGGGAGGTGTCGACGACGAGGTCGCCGCCGAGGACGGGCAGGCCGGCGTAGGTGCGCTCGTAGCGGGTGTGCAGCGTGCCGTCGGCGTCCTTGACGACGTCACGGACGACCAGCTTCTCCTTGGCGCCGAGACCGATGTCCCGCGCCGTGCGCGCCGTGGCGCCGTCGGCGGCGCGGATCAGCTCCGCGCGCTGCGAGGGCGTCAGCTTCACGGCGAGGTGGGCCGGGTCGGCCTTCCCGGAGGGGGCCTGGGCCGGGGTGGCGCTCGCGGCGCCCGACTGGACGGCCACGGCGATGAGGGCGGCGACGCCGGCCAGGGCTATGCCGGCCGTGCGGCGCTGGGGGGTGTGGGAGGTGCGTCTGCGCGAGGAATTGCTTCTCAACACTGACTCCTTCTGCGGGCCGTGGGTCGCACGGCCAGGGGAGACCGGACGGAATGTGGGCCGTCCGGGCAGAACTGGGAACGCGGAACCAGGTGCGGAGGTGCCGTGCCGGGTCACAGAGGGGGGCCGCGGACGGATCCGTGGGTGGATCCGTCGGCGGGACTGTGGGGGGATCCGTCGGCGGAACTGTGGGGGGGATTCGTGGGGTGATGCTGTGGGGCTGCTGTGCTCCCGGCCGTGGGAAGAGTGGCAGGAGATCACCACTTCTGTCAGGAGCGCGTCACATATTTGGCCGGAATTCGTTCGTTGTCCGGATGTTCATGTTCGGTATGCGGACCGTCTGCCGGGCGGTCGACAGGGGGTGCGGGAGGGCGGTCGCCGACGCGGCGCTTCGAGGGGTGCGGCCACCGGCGTCGGGGAAGGGCGAAGCGCTGGTCAGCCGCCGTGCCAGGTCCGCCACAGGGCCGCGTACGCGCCGCCCGCCGCGACCAGTTCGTCGTGCGTGCCGAGCTCGCTCAGCCGGCCGTCCTCCATCACGGCCACCCGGTCGGCGTCGTGGGCGGTGTGCAGCCGGTGGGCGATGGCGATCACGGTGCGGCCGTGCAGCACGGCCGCCAGGGCCCGCTCGGTGTGGCGGGCGGTCGCCGGGTCCAGCAGGGCGGTGGCCTCGTCGAGGATCAGCGTGTGCGGGTCGGCCAGCACCACGCGGGCCAGGGCGAGTTGCTGGGCCTGCGAGCCGTCGGTGCGGCGTCCGCCCGCGGCCGGCTCGGCGTCCAGGCCGCCCGGCAGCTCCCGCACCCAGGCGTCGGCGCCGACCGCGGCCAGCGCCGCCCACAACTCCTCGTCCGTGGCGTCCGGTTCGGCGATCCGGAGATTGTCGCGGACGGTGCCGAGGAACACGTGGTGCTCCTGGGTGACGAGGACCACCTGGCGGCGCAGCCGCTCCGGCTCCAGCCCGGCGATCGGCACGCCGCCGACCGTCACCGAACCCGCGGTGGGCGCGTCGATGCCCGCGAGGAGCCGGCTCAGCGTGGTCTTGCCGGCCCCGGACGGCCCCACGACGGCCAGCCGCTCCCCGGGGCGCACGGTCAGATCGACCCCGCGCAGCACCTCGCCGCCGCGCTCGTAGGCGTACCGCACCCCGGAGACCTCGATCCGGTCGTCGGCCGGCTCGGCCGGCTCGGTCGGTTTGGTCAGATGGATCGGTTTGGTCGGCTGGATCGGGTCGGTGGATCCGGACCGCTCGCACGCCCCGCACGCCCCGCACGCCCCGCACGGCTCGCACGGTCCGGCCGCTCCGGAGGGCCCGCCGTGCGACCCGGTGGGCGAGGGCGCGGCGACGGCGGGCCGAGGGGCGCGGGCCAGGCCCTCCACGCGGGCGAAGGAGGCGCCGCTGCTCTGCAGTTGCTCGACCCGCACCAGGATCTGGTCCAGCGGATCGCCCACTTGCCGCAGGTACAGAGCCGCCGCCACCACCGCGCCCAGACTCGTGGCGCCCCGCGCCTGCAGCACCCCGCCGGCGAGCAGCACACCCGCCACCGGGAGGGTGTACGCGACCTCCACCACGGGGAAGAACACCGAGCGCAGGTACAGCGTGTGGAAGCGGGTGCGCCGGGCGGTCTCCAGGGCGTCGCGGCTCACCGCGGTGCGCCGCCGCCGGAGCCGGAACGCCTCGACCGTACGCGCCCCGGCCGCCGTCGCCGCCAGCACCTCGGCGACGTCCGACGTGGCCGCGCCCTCGGCCAGATAGCCGTCCCGCGCCCGGCGCAGATACCAGCGCACCGCCCACCAGATCGGCGTCAGACCGAGCACCCCGACCACACCGAGGAGGGGATCGAGCAGGAAGACCGCGCCGAACAGAGCCACCGTCTGCACGCCGCTGATGAGCAGCTCCGGCCCGGCGTCGCGCAGGGTCTTGCCGACGGCGTCCACGTCGGCGGTGCCGCGCGCCGTCAGATCACCGGTGCCGGCCCGCTCCACGGCCGACGCGGGCAGGGCCAGCGTCCGCTCCACGAACTCCTCGCGCACCCGGGCCAGCGTCCGCTCCCCGAACCGGTGCCCGACGTACCGCGCCCAGCGCGCCAGCAGCGACTGCACCACCGTGCACACCAGGATGCCGAGCGCCATCCGGTCCACGGCGGCCGGACCGTGCCCGGCGCGGACCTCGTCGACGATCCGCCCGAGCAGCCACGGCCCGGCCAGACCCGCCCCGGCGGCCAGCGCGTTCAGGGCCAGTACGGCCGTGAAGGCCCGCCCGTCGGCCCGCACCAGCCGCACCGCGGCCCGCCGCACCTCGTCGGCCGCGGCGACGGGCAGCCGCCCCGGTGCCTCCTCTACCCGCGTCCCCGCCTCCGCCGTCATCGGACGGCCTCCCCGTCCCGCCCCGCCGGATCCGCCGCGGGCGCCGCCCGCATCCCCCGCCGGGCCTCGTCCACGAGGCCCGCACCCGCACCCGCGTCCGCGTCCACGCCCGCGTCCGGTTCCGCCTCCGCGTCCCGTGCCACCAGCGCCCGGTATCCCGGTGCGGTGGTGAGGAGTTCGCGGTGGGTGCCCGAGGCCGCGGCCTTGCCGTCGACCAGGTGGACCACGGTGTCGGCGCGGTCCAGCACCAGCGGTGACGTGGTCGTGACGACGGTCGTACGGCCGCCGCGCGCCCGCCGCAGCCGATCCGCGACCGCGGCCTCGGTGTGGGCGTCGAGCGCCGAGGTCGGCTCCACGGCGAGCAGCACCTCGGGGTCGGCCAGCAGCGCCCGGGCCAGCCGCACCCGCTGCCGCTGGCCGCCGGAGAGGGTGCGGCCCTGTGCGGCGACGGGCGTGTCGAGCCCGTCGGGCAGGCCCCGCACGATGTCGTCGGCCGCCGCCGCGTGCACGGCGCGCCCGATCTCCTCCGCTCCGTGCTTCAGGCGCCCGTCGAGCAGCTCCCGCAGCGGTCCGGCGAACAGGTCGGCCTCGTGGTCGGCGACCAGGATGCGGGCGCGGACCTGGTCCAGCGGGATGTCGCCGAGCGGCACACCGCCCCAGGTCGCGGCCGACGGCGTGTACCGGCCCAGACGGTCGAGGACCTCGGCGGCGTCGGCGGGGCGGGCACAGGCCAGCGCGGTCAGCCGGCCCGGCCGCACCCGTACGCCGGAGGCCGGATCGTGCAGCACCGACGGCTCCGCGGGCGCGTCGCGCGTGCCGGGGTCGGGGGCGGGTTCCAGCCGCAGCAGCCGTACGACCCGCCGCGCGGCCACGACCCCGCGGCTGATCTGGTACCCCAGCTCGATCAGGAACGCCACCGGTCCCACCAGCACCGCGACATAGCCGTACACCGACACCAGCTCGCCCACGGTCAGCTGCCCCTGGGCGGCGAGCCGGGCCGCCTGCCAGGTCACCACGGCGAGGAACAGCGCGGGCAGCCCGACCCCGAGCGACTGGATCCAGCTCGTCACCGCGCCCACCCGGTAGCCCTGCGCCCGCAGCCGCTGCGAGTCGCGGCGGAAGGCTTCGGCGACCAGTGCCTTGCCGCCGAGCCCGTTGAGCACCCGCAGCCCGCTCGCGAGGTCGCCGATCCGTGCGGTCAGCACGCCCTGCCGTTCCCGGTACTCGCCCTCCGCGCCCTGCAGCCGCCCGAGCAGCGGCCCGACGACCAGGGCGATCACCGGCATGCCCAGCAGCACCACCGCGGCCAGCGGCGCGGACAGCGACAGCAGCAGCCCGGCCACGACCACGTACACCACGACGGAGCCGACGCCGGGGCCCACCAGCGTCAGCGACTCGCTGATCGTCCTGACGTCGCCCACGCCGATGGCGAGGACCTCCCCGGTCCCGACCCGGCCGGGCAGGGCGGCCCCCAGCCTGACCGCCTGCCGCACGACCACCTTCACCGTGCGGAAGTTGGCGTCCATCCGGACCCGTGTCATCGTGCGGTGCCGCATCAGGCCGAGCCAGGCGTTGAACGTCCCGACCGCCAGCAGGACGCCGGTCCAGCCGGCCAGCGCGACCGGGTCGCCGGGTTCCAGACCGTCGTCGACCGCCCGGGAGATCAGGTACGGCGCCGCGGCCAGCAGCACCATCCAGACACTGCCCAGCGCCGCCCCGGCGGCGCACCGCCACGGCTGGCGGGCGACCAGCCACCACAGGTAGCGGGCGCCGCCCCGGCAGTCGGGCGTCCCGGGGTCCTCGTAGGCGTCGATCAAGGTCACACCAGGCTGTCGCGCCAGGCGCGGTGCAGGTCCGCGAAGTGGCCCGTGCCCGCGACGAGATCGGCCGGACGGCCGTCCTCGACGATCCGGCCGTGCTCCATCACCAGCACCCGGTCGGCGATCTCCACGGTGGACAGCCGGTGGGCGATCACCACGGCCGTCCGGCCCGCGAGGACGGTCGCCATCGCGCGCTGCACGGCCCGTTCGCCCGGGACGTCGAGCGAGCTGGTCGCCTCGTCGAGGATCAGCACCGCCGGGTCGGCGAGCAACGCCCGTGCGAACGCGACCAGTTGGCGCTGACCGGCCGAGATGCGGCCGCCCCGCTTGCGGACGTCGGTGTCGTAGCCGTCGGGCAGCGCGGCGATGAAGTCGTGCGCGCCGATCGCCTTCGCCGCCCGCTCGATCTCCTCGCGGCTCGCGTCGGGGCGGCCGATGGCGATGTTCTCGGCGACGGTGCCGGAGAAGAGGAACGCCTCCTGCGTCACCATGACCACCCCGCGCCGCAGTTCGGGCACGGCGAGGTCGCGCAGGTCGGTGCCGTCCAGCAGCACCCGGCCCTCGGAGGGGTCGTAGAACCGGGCGAGCAGCTTGGCCAGCGTGGACTTGCCCGCGCCGGTGGAGCCGACGACCGCGACGGTCTGCCCGGCCGGAACGGTCAGGTCGAAGCGGGGCAGCACCTCCCCGCCGGTGCGGTAGCCGAAGCGGACCCCGTCGAAGACGACCTCGCGGCCGGGCTCGCGCGAACGGAGGGCCGGCAGCCGCCTCGGCTCCGCCGGCTCGGGCACGGTCGGCGTCTGCGCGAGCAGCCCGGCGATCTTCTCCAGTGAGGCGGCCGCCGACTGGTAGGAGTTGAGGAACATGCCCAGCCGGTCGATCGGGTCGTACAGACGCCGCAGGTACAGCACCGAGGCCGCCAGCACACCCAGCTCCAGCGAGCCCTCCGCCACCCGGTAGGCGCCCCACAGCACGATCACCGCGACCGCCGTGTTGGCCACCAGCCGGGACCCGACGACATAGCGGGCCATCTCCAGCAGCGCGTCGCCGTTGGTCCGCTCGTGCCGCCCGTTCAGCACCCGGAAGTCGGCGTCGTTGACCGCCTCGCGGCGGAACGCGCGCACCGGCCGGATGCCGTTCATCGTCTCCACGAACTTCACGATCACCGCCGCGATCGCGGTGGACCGCGCGCGGTACACCCGGCCCGCGCGGCGCTGGTACAGCCGGACGAGCAGGTACAGCGGCACGAACGAGGCCACCGCCACCGCGCCCAGCCCCAGATCCAGCCACAGCAGCATCGCCGAGATGTAGACGAACGACAGCACGACGGCGACCAGTTCCTGAAGCCCCTCCTCGAGGAGTTCGCGCAGCGACTCCACGTCCGTCGTGGAGCGGGAGATGAGCCGGCCCGAGGTGTAGCGCTCGTGGAAGTCGACGCTGAGCGCCTGCGCGTGGCGGAAGATGCGTCCGCGCAGGTCCAGCAGCACGTCCTGGTTGACGTGGGCCGAGGCGACGATGAAGGCCCACTGCAGGGCGCCGGCGGCCAGCGCGCACAGCAGATAGGCGACCGCCACCGCGACCAGCGGTCCGCGGTCGTGCGCCCGGAAGGCCGGTACGGCGTGGTCGATGGCGTACGCCACCAGCAGCGGGCCCGCCTGGACCGCCGCCTGCTGGAGCAGCAGCAGGACGGTGGTGCCGGCGACGCGGGCCTTCAGGGGGGCGAGCAGCGAGCGCAGCAGCGCCCCCGTGGCGCCGGGCGGGCTCGGCAGGACGTCCCGGTCGAAGGGGTCGCCGGCGTCGCCGGGGCGGGGCGGCTCCTGCTCGTCGTCGGTGACGGGGACGGACGTCGTGGGGGCGGTCATCGCTCGTCCTCCTCCTCTTCCCGTGCGGTCCCGGACATCAGGTGGGCGTACTCGGCGTTGGTGCGCAGCAGTTCGTGGTGGGTGCCCACGGCGCTGATCCGGCCGCCGGAGAGCAGGGCGACGCGGTCGGCGAGCAGGACCGTGGAGGGGCGGTGCGCCACGATCAGGGCGGTGGTGCCGGCGAGGACCTGCCGCAGCGCGGCCTCCACGGCGGCCTCGGTGTGCACGTCCAGGGCGGACAGCGGGTCGTCCAGCACGAGGAAGCGGGGGCGGCCGACGACGGCCCGGGCCAGCGCGAGCCGCTGCCGCTGCCCGCCGGAGAGGCTGAGCCCCTGTTCGCCCACCTGGGTGTCGGTTCCCTGGGGGAGGGCGTGCGCGAAGTCGGCCTGGGCGACGGACAGCGCGCGGTTCAGCTCGGCCGGGCCGGCGGGGCCGCCGGCGCCCATGAGCACGTTGTCCCCGACGCTCGCCGAGAAGAGGGTGGGCTCCTCGAAGGCGACGGCGACGCGGGCGCGCAGGTCCGCGCGGGACAGGGCGGTGATGTCCTCGCCGTCCAGCGTGATCCGGCCCTCGGTCACCTCGTGCAGGCGCGGGACCAGGGCCGTGAGCGTGGTCTTGCCGCTGCCGGTCGCCCCGACGAGGGCCAGGGACTCGCCGGGCCGGATGTGCAGGTCGATCCCGTCCAGTACGGGAGGGGAACCGGGCGGGGCGTCGGGGTAGCGGAACCGGACGCCGTGGAACCGGAGCCCCGTCTCCTCGGGGGCCGCCTCCGCCGCAGCCGCCGAGCCACGCCGCGCGGCCGTGGCGGCGGTCGCGACCGTGGCCGTGGCGGCGGCCGTGGTCGCGGCCCCGGCCCCGGCCGTCTCGGTCTCCGGCTCGGCGTCCATCACCTCGAAGTACCGCTCGGTCGCCGTCGCCGCCTCCTGGCTCATCGCCAGCAGGAAGCCGATCGACTCCACCGGCCAGCGCAGCGCGAGCGCCGTGGACAGGAAGGCCACCAGCGTGCCCGGCGACAGCTCCCCGTCGGCGACCTGCACGGCCCCGGTCACCAGCGCCGCGCCGATGGCCAGCTCCGGCAGGGTCATGATGACCGCCCAGATCGTCCCCAGCAGACGGGCCTTGCGCAGCTCGGTGCCGCGCAGCGTCCCCGACAGCTCCCGGAACGCCCGCGCCTGACTGCGGTGCCGCCCGAACCCCTTGACGACCCGGATGCCGAGCACGCTCTCCTCGACCACCGTCGTCAGGTCCCCGACCTGGTCCTGCGCCCGCCGTGCCGCGGTGGCGTACCGCTTCTCGAAGACCACGCAGGTGGCCAGCAGGGGCGCGGCCGGACCGAGGATCACCAGCCCCAGGGTCCAGTCCTGCAGCAGCATGATGACGACGCCCACGACGATGGTCACGCCGTTGACCAGCAGGAACGTCAGCGGGAAGGCGAGGAACATGCGCAGCAGCATCAGGTCCGTCGTGCCCCGGGACAGCAACTGGCCGGAGGCCCAGCGGTCGTGGAAGGCCACCGGCAGCCGCTGCAGATGCCGGTACAGGCCGGCCCGCATCTCCGCCTCGACGTGCGACAGCGGCCGCGCCACCAGCCAGCGCCGCAGCCCGAACAGCAGCGCCTCGGCCAGCCCGAGCAGCAGCAGGTACAGCGCCCCGAGCCATACGCCCCGCGGATCGCGGTGGGCGACCGGTCCGTCCACCATCCACTTCAGGACCAGCGGGATCACCAGCCCCACACAGGAGGCGACGACCGCGACGAACGCGGCCGTGAACAGCCGCAGCCGCACCGGCCGCACATACGGCCACAGACGCAGCAGCGAACGGACGGCGGAGCGCCCCCCGGGTTCCTCTGACGAGGCAGGTGTAGTGGACATCAGCAGCGAGCCTACGGAACGTTACTGACATCGCCCACCGAGTTTTGGCCGGACCTCGTTCGGCCGTCGGTCCTACGACCCGGCGGTTCGAGCGGTCGTACGGGCGACTCGCGGACGCGGTGATTGCCCGTCCCGCCGTTGATCGCGAGCATGGGCCCGTGGTTCTGGTACCGGGCTGGGTGTGGCAGGGGGGCCCGCTGCGCAGGGCGCTGGGCGTCGGTCTGTGCGCCGGCGTCCTCTTCGGGGCCTTCGTCGCCGTCGAGTCCGGCTCCTGGGCGGCCGCGGCCGTGGTCGTGGTGGTGCTCGGCCCGTTGTACGGCGTTCGGGCGGCTCGCCGGATGAGCAGGGCGTGGCCCGGCGGCGCCGGCCTCGGGCCCGCGGACCGGGCGGAGGTGGTGCGGGCCACGCGCCGCGGCGAGGCCGTCGCGGACGCCCGGCTCGCGCCGGCGGTCCTCCAGTACGCCGGGGCGCTGCGCGCGGTGCGGGAGGAGGACCGGCTCCGATGGTGGGTGACGGCGCTCGTGGCCGTCGTGGCCGTGGCTCTGGGGGTGTACGACACCGCGGCCGGAACAGCCCGGGAGGCCCTGGTGTCGTGGCTGGTCGTCGTCCTGGTCGCGCTCGAGCTGACCTGGGCGCCCAGGAGGCGGGACCGCCTGGCGTCCCGGGTGGAGCGCGCGGAGGGCGAGGCCCGCGCGCTGCTGCGGCCCGCCCCGTGAGCGGCGGCCCGAGCCCGCGCGGGGGCCCCGCAGGATCAGCCGACCCGCAGGAGCAGGACGGACCGTGCCGGAACCGTGGTCTGCGTGCCTGCCGCGAGGACCGTGCCCGGCGTCCCGTCCTGGTCCTCGCGCGAGGTGTCCACGACCACCTCGTACCGCTCCGCCCACGGCGGCCCGGGCAGCACGAAGCTCACCGGGCGGTCCCCGGCGTGCAGCACGGCGAGGAAGCTGTCGTCGAGGACGGGCGCGCCCCGCTCGTCCCGCCCGGGGATGTCCCGGCCGGACAGGTACAGGCCCAGGGTGGCGGCCGGGGCGTACCAGTCCCGCTCCGTCATCTCCGTGCCGCGCGCGGTGAACCAGGCCAGGTCCCGTAGCCCGTCCGCCGAGTGCGCGCGGCCGGAGAAGAACGCGCGGCGGCGCAGCACGGGGTGCCGGTTGCGCAGCGCGATCAGCCGGGCGGTGAGCTCGAACAGCCCGCGCCAGCCGGGGTCGTCGAGCAGGCTCCAGTCCACCCAGCTGATCTCGTTGTCCTGGCAGTAGGCGTTGTTGTTGCCGTGCTGGGTGCGGCCCAGTTCGTCGCCCGCGACCAGCATCGGCACGCCCGTCGACAGCAGCAGCGTGGTCAGCAGGTTCCGCAGCTGCCGGCGCCGCAGCGCCCGGACCCGCTCGTCCTCGGTCTCGCCCTCCGCCCCGCAGTTCCAGGAGCGGTTGTCGTCCGTGCCGTCCCGGTTGCCCTCGCCGTTGGCCTCGTTGTGCTTGTGCGCGTACGACACCAGGTCGCGCAGGGTGAAACCGTCGTGCGCGGTGACGAAGTTGACCGAGGCGTACGGGCGCCGGCCGCCCCAGGCGTACAGGTCGCTGGAGCCGGCGAGCCGGTATCCGAGGTCCCGCACGTCCGGCAGCGCGCCGCGCCAGAAGTCCCGTACGGCGTTGCGGTAGCGGTCGTTCCACTCCGTCCACAGCGGCGGGAACGCGCCCACCTGGTAGCCGCCCGAGCCCACGTCCCAGGGCTCCGCGATCAGCTTCACCCGGCGCAGCACCGGGTCCTGGGCGATGACCGCGAGGAACGGCGAGAGCATGTCGACGTCGTGCATGGAGCGGGCCAGCGCGGCCGCCAGGTCGAAGCGGAAGCCGTCCACGCCCATCTCGGTCACCCAGTACCGCAGCGAGTCGGTGATCAGGCGCAGCACGTGCGGCTGCACCACGTGCAGGGTGTTGCCGCAGCCGGTGTAGTCGGCGTACCGGCGCGCGTCCTGCTGGAGGCGGTAGTAGCCGGGGTTGTCGATGCCCTTCAGGGACAGCGCCGGGCCGTACTCGTTCGCCTCCGCGGTGTGGTTGTAGACCACGTCGAGGACGACCTCGATGCCGGCCGCGTGCAGCGCGCGCACCATCCGCTTGAACTCGCCCACCTGCTCGCCGGTGGTGCCGGAGGCCGCGTAGGCGGCGTGCGGGGCGAAGTACCCGATCGAGTTGTAGCCCCAGTAGTTGCGCAGGCCCCGGCGCAGCAGGTGGTCCTCGTGCGCGAACTGGTGCACCGGCAGCAGCTCCACCGCCGTCACGCCCAGCCGCACCAGGTGCTCGATCGCCGCCGGATGGGCCAGGCCCGCGTAGGTGCCGCGCAGCTCCTCGGGGATGCCGGGGTGCAGCCGGGTGAAGCCGCGCACGTGCAGCTCGTAGATCACCGAGTCCGCCCAGGGCGTCTTGGGGCGGCGGTCGTCCGACCAGTCGTCGTCGTCGTGCACCACCACGCCCTTGGGCACGAAGGGTGCCGAGTCCCGCTCGTCGCGCACCGTGTCCGCGACGGACTGGTCGGGCCAGTCCCGCACATGCCCGTAGACCTCCGGCGGCAGGGCGAACTCGCCGTCCACCGCGCGCGCGTACGGGTCGAGCAGCAGCTTCGCCGGGTTCCAGCGGGCGCCGGTCCACGGGTCCCAGCGGCCGTGCACCCGGTAGCCGTACCGCTGCCCGGGCATGACGCCCGGGACGAAGCCGTGCCAGATCTCGTGGGTCAGTTCGGTCAGGCGGGCGCGGGTCTCCCTGCCCCTCTCGTCGAACAGGCACAGTTCGACCGACTCCGCCCCGCCCGCCCACAACGCGAAGTTGGTGCCGGCCACGCCGTCCGGGCCCACCCGGAATCGGGCGCCCAGCGGTGTCGACGCCCCCGGCCACACGGGCGCGCCGGGCGGCGGCGCGGCACGGCGCTCGCCGTCCACGACGGCGGCCGGGCGCCCCTCCCCGGCGGCGTGCCCGCCCGCCACCGCCTCCTGCTCGGCTGCGCTCGACACCTGTCAGCCCCTTTTTCTCGGCTCGTCGGCCCCGGCCAGCCCGGCCGGCGCCGGGTGGGCGGTCCGGGCCCGCACCCCGAGGGCGGGGCACGGGCAGGTCCGTTCCCGGCACCGGCGCGCCCCCGCGGCTCTGTTCTGGGGCTCGGCTCCCCGGCGTCGTCTCCCCACTGTTCTGCCCAGAGCTTGGGTCGCACTCACGTTTCCCGGGAGCGGGCCCGCTCGTTGGGCAGCCCGTGAGGCACGTACAAGGGCGCGCACGGCGCGCGGGGGCCGCGCTGGCCGCCGTACTGACATGGGCAGGACTGCTGGCCGGGGCCGCCGGCTGCACCTCGGGCGGCACCGACGGGTTCGGCCGTCCCCTCGGCGGCCCCCCGGCCGCCGGGGACGTCATCCGGGTCTCGCCGGACGACGGCGGCAAGGGGGTCCGCGCCGACCACAAGCTCCGGGTGCGGGCCGCGGACGGGCGCCTGGAGTCCGTGCGGGTCGTCCGGGCCCAGGACGCGCAGGACACCCCGGTGCCCGGGCGCCTGACCTCCGGCGGCCGGGAGTGGCGGCCCGACGACGACCGGCTCGCCCTCGCCGCCAAGTACACGGTCGACGCGGTCGCCGTCGACAGCCGGGGCCGCCGCTCCGCCCGGCACACCAGCTTCACCACGTACGTCCCCGAGGAGCGCTTCATCGGGTACGTCACCCCGGAGAACCGCTCCACCGTCGGCACCGGGATGATCGTCTCGCTGGCGTTCAGCCGGAAGATCGCCGACCGGGCCGCCGTGGAGCGCGCGGTCCACGTCACCGCGGACCCGCCGGTCGAGATCCGGGCTCACTGGTTCGGCGGGGAGCGCCTCGACCTCCGGCCCCGGACCTACTGGAGTCCCGGCACCCAGGTCACCGTCGACCTGCGACTGCGGGACGTGGAGGGGGCGCCCGGGGTCTACGGACTGCAGGACAAGTCCTTCTCCTTCACCATCGGCCGCAGCCAGGTCTCCCTGGTCGACGCGGCCGCGCACACCATGGAGGTGCGGCGCGAAGGCACCCTGCTGGCCACCGTCCCCGTCACCGCCGGAGCCCCCAAGTCCACGACCTACAACGGCAAGATGGTGGTGATGGAGATGCAGGAGGTCACCCGCATGAACAGCCGCACGGTCGGCTTCGGCGGCGAGTACGACATCCCCGACGTCCCGCACGCCATGCGGCTCACCGACTCGGGCACCTTCGTGCACGGCAACTACTGGTCCCGGGACGTCTTCGGCCGGGTCAACGTCAGCCACGGCTGCGTCGGGCTCCAGGACGTCAAGGGCGGCGGCGCCGAGACCCCGGCGGGCTGGTTCTTCGACCGCAGCCTCGTCGGGGACGTCGTCGAGGTGGTCCACAGCGACGACGGATACGTCGCTCCCGACAACGGCCTCGGCGGGTGGAACATGGACTGGACGGACTGGACGGCGGGCAGCGCGCTCAACTAGCCCCGGAGCGGCGGAGGTCGGGGCTTCGGCGGACTGTTGAAGTTGGGACTGAACGGTGACAATTCCCGGTCGCCGAGGGTCCTGACCTTGCGGTTAATATGCGCCAACGCGCGCTGTGGCGCTGGTGTGCGGGCCCGACCAGGCCCGGGGAGGGGAGAGCGACTTGAACGTGCGACCGATATCGGGGGCGTCGGTTGACGCGCGGGGGAACCGCCGCGGCCACAGGGGGCTGGCGCTCCTGGCGGGTGCGCTGCTGCTCGCGGTCACCGGCTGCGGTGGAGGAGCGGAGCCGGGCACGGCGTCCGGCGCGGGGAACGGCAAGGACGCCGGCGGGGCGCAGAGCAAGCAGTCGCAGGCGGTGGTCACCATCGCGCCCAAGGACGGCGCCCAGTCCGTCCGGACCAGTGACGCCCTCAAGGTCAGCGCGCGCGAGGGCCGGCTGACCGAGGTCGTGGTGAAGGACGCCAAGGGCACCGCGATACCCGGGAAGATAACCGGCGGCGGCGCCACCTGGACGCCGTCCACCCACCTGGCCGCCTCCACCAAGTACCGGGTGCACGCGGTCGCCGAGGACTCCGCGGGCCGCGCGGCGGCCGAGGACTCCAGCTTCACCACCCTGACCCCGCAGAACACCTTCGTCGGGTACTTCACCCCCGAGGACGGCTCCACCGTCGGTGTCGGAATGCCGTTCTCCATCCGCTTCACCCGGGGCATCACGCACCCGAAGGACGTCGAGCGGGCCGTCCAGATCAAGACCGAGCCGGCCGTCGAGGTCCGCGGCCACTGGTTCGGCAACGACCGCCTCGACTTCCGCCCCGAGGAGTACTGGAAGTCCGGCACCAAGGTCACCGTCCGGCTGAACCTCGACGGCGTCGAGGGCCGCCCCGGCGTCTACGGCAAGCAGACCAAGACGGTCTCCTTCACCATCGGCCGCAACCAGGTGTCCGTCGTGGACGCCAAGAAGCAGACGATGAAGGTCATGCGGGACGGCAAGGTCGTCAAGACCCTGCCCGTCACCACCGGCAAGCCCGGCTACGAGACCTGGAACGGTCAGATGGTGATGAGCGAGAAGCTCACCGTCACCCGCATGAACGGCGAGACGGTCGGCTACGGCGGCGAGTACGACATCAAGGACGTCCCGCACGCCATCCGGCTCACCACCTCGGGCACCTTCATCCACGGCAACTACTGGGGCGGCGGCGCCTTCGGCAACTACAACGCCAGCCACGGCTGCGTCGGCCTGCGCGACGTGCGCGGCGGTTACGACAGCAAGGTGCCGGCGGCCTGGTTCTTCAACCACTCGATGATCGGCGACGTGGTCGTGGTCAAGAACTCCCACGACCGCACCGTCTCCCCGGACAACGGCCTGAACGGCTGGAACATGTCCTGGAAGGAGTGGACGGCGTAGCCCACGGCGCGCTGACGGGCCCGGTGCCGTCCACGGCGCCGGGCCCGTCCCCGTTGATCCCCGTGCTGTGCTTGCCCGGGGGGCGACTCCCGGACCCCCGGCCGGGTGTGATCGACCGCACGAGCCCCCGCGCCGTTAATCCCCGTGCTGTGCTTGCCCGGGGGGCGACCCCCGGACCCCCGGCCGGGTGTGATCGACCGCACGAGCCCCCGCGCCGTTAATCCCCGTTAACCTGCCTGCATGACCGCAACTCTCGAAGTGGCCGAGGGCGTCGGCACGCTGCGCCTGGACCGCCCGCCCATGAACGCGCTCGACATCGCCACGCAGGACCGGATCAGGGAACTCGCCGAGGAGGCCGCCCGCCGCGACGACGTGCGCGCCGTGGTGATCTACGGCGGCGAGAAGGTGTTCGCGGCGGGCGCGGACATCAAGGAGATGCAGGTGATGGACCACGCGGCGATGGTCCTGCGCGCCCGCGCCCTGCAGGACTCCTTCACCGCCGTGGCCCGCATCCCCAAGCCGGTGGTCGCCGCGGTCACCGGGTACGCGCTGGGCGGCGGCTGCGAGCTCGCGCTGTGCGCCGACATCCGCATCGCCGGGGACAACGCCAAACTGGGCCAGCCCGAGATCCTGCTCGGCCTGATCCCGGGCGCCGGCGGCACCCAGCGGCTGGCCCGGCTGATCGGCCCCTCCAAGGCCAAGGACCTGATCTTCACCGGCCGTCAGGTGAAGGCCGACGAGGCCCTCGCCCTGGGCCTGGTGGACCGGGTGGTGCCCGCCGCCGACGTGTACGCCGAGGCGCACGCCTGGGCCGCGAAGCTCGCCCAGGGCCCGGCGATCGCCCTGCGCGCCGCCAAGGAGTCGGTGGACACCGGGCTGGAGACGGACATCGAGACCGGACTCGCGGTGGAGCGCAACTGGTTCGCGGGACTGTTCGCCACCGAGGACCGCGAGCGCGGGATGCGCAGCTTCGTGGAGGAGGGTCCGGGCAAGGCCAAGTTCCTCTGATTCCTTACGAATCTCTCTCCCGCCTCTTGCTGTTGACGGGGCGTCTGATCCGGTGTCCCTCGATGGGGCGGATTAGGGGAGCCTTAAGGCACCCTTAAGCCTGCTTCGTCGAGGGAGCCCGTCGGCAACCGCCCGCCGAACCGTCCGCGCAGGTCAGCCGGGCTGTTCCGGACTCCGAAGTGTCTTTGGCATATGCCATGTGCATTCGGTGCGGTAGGGGCGCTCAGGGGGCGTATTCCCCTGGAACGGCCCCGGAGGCAGCCCCGTACGGCCATGATGGGGGGCATGGCGGGGCTGGAGGGCATCGAGCAGCCGCGGGGACAAGGGCGGGCGACCGCCGCGCGCTGGTCGCCTGCGGTCGAGGACGAACGGGCACTCAAGGCGCTGGAGTTGTTCGGCAACCCGACGGAAGCAGAGGTTCCGCTGCCGTCCCGCCCCGAGTCCGCCGCCACCGCACGCCGGCTCGCCCAGATCGTCGTCCTGCGCCAGTGGGGCCTGAGCCCCAAGATGACCGAGGACGCCGTCCTCCTGGTCTCCGAACTCGTCGGCAACGCCGTACGGCACACCGGGGCCCGGGTGTTCGGCTTACGGATGCGCCGCCGCCGCGGCTGGATCCGCGTGGAGGTCCGCGACCCCTCCCGCGGGCTTCCGTGCCTGATGCCGGTGCAGGAGATGGACATCAGCGGCCGGGGGCTCTTCCTCGTCGACAAACTGGCCGACCGCTGGGGCGTGGACCTGCTGCCCCGCGGCAAGACCACCTGGTTCGAGATGCGGGTCGCGGACCGCTGACCGACGCTCACCCCGGCGGCCATACGTGTGAATCAGCCGTTTTCTTACCCTTCCCCCCTTAAATGGTGCGGGTGACCACCACCGACCGCCGAGGGGTGCTGCGCACGGGTGCCGGGCTCGTCGCCGGGGGCGCGCTCGCCGCCGGTTGCTCCGCCGCCGGTGCCGACGCACCGCCGTCCAGCGCCCCGCCCTCGCCCCGCGCGCCGCACGCGCCCGCCACGCCGCTCGCCGCGCCCGCCCCTCGCGCCTTCCCCCGGCAGCCCGCACAGATCACCCACGGCCCCCGCGACCGGCCCCGGGTCGCCCTCACCTTCCACGGCCAGGGCGACCCGGCAGTCGCCCGCGCCCTGCTCACCGAGGCCGAGCGGCACGGCGCCCGCGTCACCGTGCTCGCCGTCGGCACCTGGCTCGACGAGCACCCGGACCTGGCCCGCCGCATCCTCGACGGCGGCCACGACCTGGGCAACCACACCCAGCGCCACCTCGCCGTCAACACCATGTCCGAGGCGGACGCCCGGTCGGAGATCACCGCCTGCGCGGACCGGCTGCGGCGGCTCACCGGCTCCATCGGCACCTGGTTCCGCCCCTCGCGCGCCCCGACCGCCTCCCCCCTCGTGGCGCGGCTGGCCCGCGGCGCCGGATACCCGCACGTGCTGTCGTACGAGGTCGACTCGCTCGACTACACGGACCCCGGCGCCCCCGCGATCACCCGCAAGGTCCTGGCCGAGGTCCGGGCCGGGTCCGTGGTGAGCCTGCACTTCGGCCACCCGGGCACGGTCACCGCCCTCCCCGGCCTCCTCACCGCACTCGACCGCCGCGGCCTCCACGCGGTCACCACCACGGAGCTGCTGAGCTGATGCGACCCACCCTCCCCGTCCGGGCCCTGACCGCCGGCGCCGCCTGCCTCGCGCTGGCCGCGCTCTCCGCATGCGACGGCTCCACGCACCACGCCGACGAGGCGCTCGGCAGCAAGGCGGCCGCCGTGCCGCAGCCGAAGCGGCAGGCCGTCGACGGCCTGCCCGGCATGCCGCCCGTCCTCGACCCGTCCGACGTCTACGCCGCCGACCGTCCGAACAAGCTCTCCCCGGTGGTCAAGGACTTCCCGTCCCGGATCTACGTCCCCAACACCAACTCCAACACGGTCTCGGTCATCGACCCCGCCACGTACCGGGTGGTGGAGACGATCCGGGTCGGCCGCCAGCCCCAGCACGTGGTCCCCTCCTGGGACCTGAAGACCCTGTGGGTCAACAACGACCTGGGCAACAGCCTCACCCCCATCGACCCGAGGACCGGCGAGGCGGGCGAGCCGGTCGACGTGCACGACCCGTACAACCTGTACTTCACCCCCGACGGCAAGTACGCGGTGGTCATGGCCTCCGCCGACCACCAGCTGGTCTTCCGCGACGCGCACACCATGAAGACGGTGAAGGCCCTCCCGGTCGGCTGCGCGGGCGTCAACCACGCCGACTTCTCCCTGGACGGCCGCTACTTCATCGTCTCCTGCGAGTTCAGCGGGGAGCTGCTCAAGGTGGACACGGCGCGCATGGAGGTGGTCGGCCATCAGAAACTGCCGCTGCGCGGCGCCATGCCGCAGGACGTGAAGATGTCCCCCGACGGCAAGCGCTTCTACGTCGCCGACATGGTGGCCAACGGGCTGTGGATCCTGGACGGCGCCACCTTCGGCAAGCCGGAGTTCCTCCACACCGGCAAGGGCGCCCACGGCCTCTACGTCAGCCGCGACTCCCGCGAGATGTATATCTCCAACCGCGGCGAGGGCACCGTCTCGATCTTCGACTTCACCCGGAACAAGCTCACCAAGAAGTGGCGTCTTCCCCACGGCGGCAGCCCCGACATGGGCGGCGTCTCCGCCGACGGCAAGGTCCTGTGGCTGTCGGGGCGCTACAACTCCGAGGTGTACGCCATCGACACCCGCACCGGCCGCCAGATCGCCCGGATCAAGGTCGGCAAGGGCCCGCACGGCCTCGCCGTCTACCCCCAGCCGGGCCGCTACTCCCTGGGGCACACGGGCATCTTCCGCTGACCCGTCCCGCGTCACCGCGCTCTTGAGTCTCCACCCACTGGAGGGCCCAGACTCGCGGACATGACCGAAGACGGCACCGGACTCCTCACCATCGGCGAACTGGCCCGGGCCACCGGACTGACCGTGCGCACCATCCGCTACTGGTCCGACGAGGGCGCGCTGCCCCCGGTGGCCCGCTCCGCGGGCGGCTACCGCCTGTACGACGCCGGGTCCGCCGCCCGCCTGGAGCTGATCCGCACCCTGCGCGAACTGGGTCTCGGCCTGGACGACGTGCACCGGGTGCTGGCGGGGGAGCGGAGCGTCGCGGAGGTCGCGGCGGCGCACGTGGTGGCGCTGGACGCGCGGATCGCCGCGCTGAAGGTGACGCGTGCGGTGCTGTCGACCGTGGCGCGACGCGGGTCGAGCGCGGAGGAGACGACTCTGATGAACAGACTGGCGCGGCTGTCGGCGGCCGAACGGCGCCGGATCGTGGAGGACTTCATGGCGGAGATCTTCGCGGGGGTGGACACGGCCGACCCCGACGTCCGCACCCGGCTGCGGTTCGCGACGGCGAACCTGCCGGACGATCCCACGCCCGAGCAGGTGGACGCCTGGGTGGAGCTCGCCGAGCTGATCCAGGATCCGGAGTTCCGTGCGCTGATGCGCGGGATGATCGAGTTCAACGCGGCCGACCGGGGCCCGGACGTCCCCCCGGGCACGTCCCTGTGGTTCGTGAGCCGCCTGGTGCAACTGGCGGGCGACGCGCTGCGGCAGGGCGTCGCTCCCGGCTCACCCGAGGCCGAGGAGGTGCTGCGCGGGCTGCTCGGGAACGCCGACCGGGCCGCCGTGCTGGAGTGTCTGACGGCCGCCGCCAACGAACGGGTCGCCCGCTACCGGCAGTTGTCCGCCGTCCTGAACGGCCTGGGGCCCCAGCCCTCCCACGAGGAGGAGTTCTCGTGGGTGGTCGCCGCACTCAGGTCGTGTGGGGGCCGTTAATCTGACCTGCGTCAGTACGACAGCAAGACAGACCAGACGCGACACAAAGGGGCGGATCGGTGGCGGACATCGAGGAAGCACGCAAGGAGTTCCAGCGGATCGATGCGGACGGTGACGGGTTCATCACCGCCGCCGAGTTCAAGTCCGCCCTGGCCCAGGGAGGCGACTGGAACGTCACCGACACGGTGGCGGAGGTCATCATCAAGACCCGCGACCTGAACGGGGACAAGGTCCTGTCCTTCGACGAGTTCTGGGCCTACGTGAGCAAGTGAGTCCGGGACGGAGGGGCGCCGGGCGGTGAGCCGCCGGGCGCCCCTCCGTCGTCTCATCCGTTCGCCGGGGGCAGGAATAGTGCGCGTCCGCCGCGGGTTGGAGGTCGGCTGCAAGGCTGTGCTTCGGAGAGCGACCCCCTGAAGGGCTGGGCGAATCCAGACATGAAGATCGGCATCATCGGCGCGGGCAACATCGGCGGCAACCTCACCCGGCGGCTCACCGCCCTCGGGCACGACGTCTCCGTCGCGAACTCCCGCGGTCCGCACACCCTCACGGCACTGGCCGAGGAGACCGGCGCGACCCCCGTCCGCGTCGAGGAGGCGGCGCGCGGCGCCGAGATCGTCGTGGTCACCGTTCCGCTGAAGGCGGTGCCGGACCTCCCCGCCGGCCTGCTCGACGGGGCGGCGGAGGGCGCGGCGGTCATCGACACCGGCAACTACTACCCGCGGCAGCGGGACGGCCGTATCGCGGAGATCGAGGACGGCGGACTCACCGAGAGCCGCTGGACCGAGCGCCGGATCGGGCACGCCGTGATCAAGGCGTTCAACGGCACCTACGCCCAGGACATCGTGGAGCGGCCCCGTCCGGCCGGCGACCCGGAGCGGATGGCGCTCCCGGTGGCGGGCGACGACGCGGAGGCCAAGGCGAGGGTCCGGGCGCTGATCGACGAGCTCGGCTTCGACACCGTGGACTCCGGCGGCATCGACGACTCCTGGCGCCAGCAGCCCGGGACCCCGGTCTACGGCCTCAGGGCGGGCGTCGACGCCGTCGTCGAGGCACTCGGAGAGGCGTCCCCGGAACGTCCGGCGGACTTCCGGGCGTAGGGCGGCGGGGGCCGGGGCGCCGGGCGCTGAGCCGCCGGGCGCCCCCTCTCGGTGCCGCAAGGCCCGCCGACCGGGGGACGCGCTCATATCCCCTGGGGCGTCGCCCACTTCCGCAGGTCGGCATGGGTGGTGAAGCGGGCCACATTGGTGTCGTGGGGCTCGTCGGTGTACTGGTGGAAGCGCCATGCGGCCTGGATGCGCGGCTTGCCCGCGGTGACGTAGTCCGCGATCCACAGGCCGTCGCCCGCGTACGAGGTCCGGTCGCGGTTCAGCCAGTAGTCCCGGCTGCAGTAGAGGATCACCCGGTGATGCGGCCGCAGTTGCTTCACCTCGCGGAGGAAGGCGTCCTTCTCGGCGTTGGAGGCGTGGGTGCCGTCGCCGGTGGTCTCCCAGTCGACGGCGAGGATGTCGCCCGCCCTCTCGGGGGCCTTGGCGACGAAGTGCTCCGCCTGGGCGGTGAGGTTGCCCGGCCAGAGGAAGTGGTAGAAGCCGACGGTCAGACCGGCGTCCCTGCCGTGCTTCGTCTGGGCGGCGAGTTTCGGGTTGACGTACGAACGCCCCTCCGTCGCCTTGATGAAGACGAAGGAGAGGCCGTCCGTGCCGTAACTGGAGGACTGGTACGCACTGACGTCGATGCCGCGCAGCATGGGAACTCCCTGAGGTGCCGTGGGGGGAGAGGAGTCGTTGTCTGGGTTCTGCCCCCCACGGGTACGGACGATCCCTGCCGGCGGTTCGAACGTCAGTCCCGCGGCAGTGTCAGCCCCGGGGCACCGTCGATCCCAGCACCGCGGCCGACTTCGCCGACCAGTCCGAGGTGATCACGCTGGCGTGGTGCGCGGCCAGCAGGGACAGGCGCGCGGCCACCTCGGCGTCCGTGGGGTTCGTCGAGGAGATCGCCGGGGACACCCCGGCGGCGTCCGTGGTGATCAGGATGTAGTGGTTCCCGGAGTAGAACGAGGTGTCGTAGCCCTTGTCGACGTAAGCGGCCGCGTCGCCGTCGAAGAAGACGAACCAGGGGCGGATCGAGGCGTCGTAGCGGCCGCTGCGCGGGTCCCCGGCCTCGGCGCCCAGCACGGCCGGGAAGGCCTGTGCCGCCGCCAGGTTCCCGGCCGCGTACAGGTCGCGCAGGTGGTCCCCGTACTCCTCGTCCGTCCAGTAGTGGTCGAAGGGGTTGGCCTGCTCCACCGTGCCGGGGATCAGCTCGAAGAGCACCTTGCCGCGCAGGGCGTCCCGGGCCGGCCACGCGTCGGCCTTCGCGGCCGCGTCCGCCGAGGTGTACGTGCCGCCCAGCAGGTCGGCCGGCCGGTAGACCATGTCGCCGAGCTTCTGCCGCACCAGTGTGTCGAACTCGTCGGGTCCGAGCCCCACGTTGTTGTTGAAGCCGTTCTTCATCTCCACCTTGAAGACGATCGGCCGGTGGTCGGGGTGCAGTCGGTGCCAGGCGGCGATGTCGTCCAGGCAGCCGCCGAGATCCTGGTTGCGGCTCTTGCCGTAGAGCTCGGCCGGGGTCTTCGCGGCCTCGCAGTTGTTGTCGTCGCCGAACGGGTTGCCGTGGCTGACCCGCCAGCGCCTGCTCAGGCTGTCGGTGTAGACGTCGAGTTCGAGCAGCGAGGCGCCGGAGTCCAGCGCCTGTGCGAAGTACGTGTACTTGGCCTTGTCGTACGCGTTGTGCGTACCGATCGCCGTCGTCTCCGAGAACTTCGGCGACGCCGCCCGGGCCTGCGCCGGCACCGCCGCCAGTAACCCGGCGACCCCCACCACGGCCGCCATCCGTCTCACCACGCGCATCAGTCAACTCCCCTATGCCAATGCTAAGTTGGCGGAAGCGTAGAGCCAACCGGTTACCGCGGGGTAGCCCCTGGGGGAACGCCGGCCGCCTCACGCGCGGCTCAGGGCCCACTCAGGGCTCCGCGGCTGCGAGGCGCCGTTCGCCGATGTCGCGCCTTTTCGGTTGCGGCGTCAGCATCTCGGTGCCCAGAATTTCGGTTCCGAGATGTTGAATTCATCGCGGCCCCGAGCCGTACCCCGGTGGACGCCCCCTGAACGCCCGGATAGCCTGAAAACATCGAGTGAAATGCTGCCGCCCAGGCGGCAGGAAATGATTCGGCCGCCGCCGGAGCGCGTTCCTGTGAAGGGCGGAGAATCGTCTTCCCGGAAATCCTCCGCACGGCCGGACCGGTGGTGCGCGGCCGAACCTCCCCGACGTAGCGCGGGGGAATCCGCCGATGACCTCGTGTGCGCCGATCAAGCCCCCTCAGCCTGACACGCAGGAATGAGGTGCCACCCATGAGTGCCGACAAGGCCCTTGTCACGAGCGGCAACGCCCTGGCGGCGAAGTACGGCTCCACGGGAGCCAGGCAGGTGCAGGCCGCCCTGGCCGCCCTGGCCGACGCGGACAGCCGTCGCGGGTTGAACGACAAGATCATCGATCTGAGCGATCCCGAGGAGATGCGTGCGTTCGGCGTGCCTCCCGTCACCGACCCGAAGTCCTGCAAGGTGGCCGTCGACGCGATATTCCGCGTCGCCGAGCCGGCCTTTCTGATGCTGGTCGGTGGACCGGACGTCATTCCGCACCAGCCGCTGGACAATCCGACACCCGACGACGGGGATCCGACCGTACCGAGCGACCTGCCGTACGCCTGCGACGCCCCGTACAGCACGGAGCCCGCGCAGTTCACGGGTCCCACCCGGGTGGTGGGGCGGCTTCCCGACCTCACCGGCGGCAAAGCCCCCGTCTCCTACCTGCTGGACCTGGTGAAGAACGTGATCGGGCTGCGGCCTGCCACCGCCGAGGCGTTTCGCGAGTGCTTCGCCGTGAGTGCGGAGGTGTGGCAGAAGTCGACGGAGGAGAGCCTCGCCCACATCGCCGGTTCCCAGGGCCACCTCCATCTGGTGCCACCGGAGGGACCCGACTGGACGACCGGGCAACTCGCGTCCAGGCGGCACTTCGTCAACTGCCATGGTGCCTCCGACGCGCCGGAGTGGTACGGCCAGCGCAACTCCCAGTACCCGGTGGCGCTGACCGCGTCGGGCATCACCGACCGCATCGGCAGCGGCACCGCCGTGGCGGCGGAGTGCTGCTACGGCGCGCAGCTCTACGACGCCGTCCGGCATCCGACGCCGATCTGCAACACGTACCTGCACAGCAAGGCGTCGACGTTCTTCGGCAGCACCACCATCGCCTACGGGCCGGCCGCCGGGAACGGCCAGGCCGACCTGATCGCGCAGTACCTGCTGATCGACGTGATGAGCGGGGTGAGCGCCGGTCTGGCGGCGCTGAAGGCCCGTCAGGAGTTCGTCCGGCACACCCAGCCGAGCATGTCACCGGCGGACCTGAAGACGCTGGCGCAGTTCATCCTGCTCGGGGACCCGTCCGTCGCGCCGGTGACGGTGCCCGCCCCGGTCGGGGTGGAGCCGGACGCGGCCGACACCGAGCACCGCCGGCACACCCGCCTGGTCGGCGCGACCCTGGAACGCGACATCGCGGTTCCCGTGCCGATCCCCGACTCCGAACGCGGGAGCGAGCTGGAGGAGCGGCTGCGGCGCATCGGTGAGCAGTACGATCTGCACCGGCCCGCCATCAGTTCGTTCGCGGCCGAGTGGAAGGGCGAGCCGGCCCTGCTGCGGACCACCGGCATCCTGCCGCGCTACCACCTGCTCCACGAGAAGCGGGACCCGCAGGCACCGGTGCCGACGGACGTCATCGTGACCGTGCGCGAGGAGGAAGGGCACATCGTGGCCGTGGACGAGGTCGTGGCCCGGTGACCCGGGTGCGGCTGCGGGGGCGGGTCGGTGTCGAGCGCGTCGCCGTCGGGTCGAAGAGCGAGCGCGACGCGCTGGTGCTGCACTGCGACGACCGGACGTTGATCCTGCGCCTCGAAGGCGAGCCGGCGTTCGGCATCGCGGGCGCCGGCCGTCTCACGGGTCGCACCATCGAGGCGCGGGGCGAGGTGGAGGACCAGTACTTCCACGTGAGCGAGTGGACCGTGGTCGACTGAGGCCCCCGGCCCGCCGGGCGGCCGCGTCAGCACTCGATGATGTTCACCGCCAGCCCGCCCCGCGCCGTCTCCTTGTACTTGACGGACATGTCGGCGCCGGTGTCCTTCATGGTCTTGATGACCTTGTCGAGGGAGACCTTGTGGGAGCCGTCGCCGCGCATCGCCATGCGGGCGGCGGTGACGGCCTTGACCGCGGCCATGCCGTTGCGCTCGATGCACGGGATCTGGACCAGGCCGCCGACCGGGTCGCAGGTGAGGCCGAGGTTGTGCTCCATGCCGATCTCGGCGGCGTTCTCGACCTGTTCCGGGGTGCCGCCCATCACCTCGGCCAGCGCGCCCGCCGCCATCGAGCAGGCCGAGCCGACCTCGCCCTGGCAGCCGACCTCGGCGCCGGAGATGGAGGCGTTCTCCTTGAACAGCATCCCGATCGCGCCGGCGGCGAGGAGGAAGCGGACCACGCCCTCCTCGTCCGCGCCGGGGACGAAGTTGATGTAGTAGTGCAGGACCGCGGGGATGATGCCCGCCGCGCCGTTGGTGGGGGCGGTCACGACCCGGCCGCCGGCCGCGTTCTCCTCGTTCACCGCCATCGCGTAGAGCGTGATCCACTCCATCGAGCGGGCCTGCGCGTCGCCCTCGGCGCGCAGCTGGCGTGCGGTGACGGCCGCGCGGCGGCGCACCCGAAGTCCGCCGGGCAGGATGCCCTCGCGGGACATGCCGCGCCCCACGCACTCCCGCATCACCCGCCAGATCTCCAGCAGGCCCGCGCGTATCTCCTCCTCGGTGCGCCAGGCCCGCTCGTTCTCCAGCATCAGCGAGGAGATCGACAGGCCCGTCTCCTTGGTCAGGCGCAGCAGTTCGTCACCCGTGCGGAAGGGGTGCTTCAGGACCGTGTCGTCGAGTTTGATGCGGTCGGCGCCCACCGCGTCCTCGTCCACGACGAAGCCGCCGCCGACCGAGTAGTACGTCTTGGCGAGCAGCTCGTCCCCCGAGGCGCCGTGGGCCCACAGGGTCATGCCGTTGGCGTGGTAGGGGAGGGCCTTGCGCCGGTGCAGCACCATGTCCGCGTCGAAGTCGAACGCGATCTCGTGCTCGCCGAGCAGGCTGATCCGGCCCGAGCTCTTGATGGCCTCCACGCGCTCGTCCGCGCTCTCCACGTCCACCGTGCGCGGGGAGTCCCCCTCGAGCCCGAGCAGCACCGCCTTGGGCGTGCCGTGGCCGTGGCCGGTGGCGCCGAGGGAGCCGTACAGCTCCGCCCGGACCGACGCCGTCTCCTCCAGCAGGCCCTCGTTGCGCAGCCGGCGCGCGAACATGCGCGCCGCGCGCATCGGGCCGACCGTGTGGGAGCTGGACGGGCCGATGCCGATCGAGAACAGGTCGAAGACCGAGATGGCCACGGGGACTCCTCCATACGGGGGTGGTGCGGTGGTGCGGGGCGGGCGCTGGGTGCGAGTGCGGGGTCGTGTTCGGGGCGTGGGTGGGGCCCGCGGGTGGGCGGGCGCCGCGCTCACCTCAGTGTGCGCGGTGCCCGCCCGAAACGCGGGGGACGGCTACTTCCCGAGCCCCGGGTACAGCGGGTGCTTGTCGGCCAGGGCCTTGACCCGTGCCTTGAGCGCCTCGGCGTCGTAGGACGGCTTCAGCGCCTCGGCGATCACGTCCGCGACCTCGGCGAAGTCCTCGGCCGTGAAGCCGCGGGTCGCCAGGGCGGGCGTGCCGATCCGCAGGCCCGAGGTGACCATCGGCGGACGCGGGTCGTTCGGGATCGCGTTGCGGTTGACCGTGATGCCGACCTCGTGCAGCCGGTCCTCGGCCTGCTGTCCGTCCAGCTCCGAGTTCCGCAGGTCGACCAGGACCAGGTGGACGTCCGTGCCGCCGGACAGCACGTCGACGCCGACCGCGCGGACGTCGTCCCGCACCAGGCGCTCGGCCAGGATGCGGGCGCCGTCCAGGGTACGGCGCTGCCGCTCCTTGAAGTCCGCGCTCGCCGCGACCTTGAAGGCCACCGCCTTGGCGGCGATCACGTGCTCCAGCGGCCCGCCCTGCTGACCGGGGAAGACCGCGGAGTTGATCTTCTTGGCCAGCTCGGCCGTGGACAGGATCACACCGCCGCGCGGGCCGCCCAGCGTCTTGTGGGTGGTCGTGGTGACGACATGGGCGTGCGGGACCGGGTTGGGGTGCAGGCCCGCGGCGACCAGGCCGGCGAAGTGCGCCATGTCGACCATGAGGTACGCGCCGACCTCGTCCGCGATCCTGCGGAAGGCGGCGAAGTCGAGCTGCCGCGGGTAGGCCGACCAGCCGGCCACGATCAGCTTCGGCCGGGCCTCCTTCGCCAGCCGCTCCACCTCGGCCATGTCCACCCGGCCGTCCTCGCCCACGTGGTAGGCGACCACGTCGTAGAGCTTGCCGGAGAAGTTGATCTTCATGCCGTGGGTCAGGTGCCCGCCGTGCGCGAGGTTCAGACCCATGATCGTGTCGCCCGGCTTGAGCAGCGCGAACATCGCGGCCGCGTTCGCCTGGGCGCCGGAGTGCGGCTGCACGTTGGCGTGCTCGGCGCCGAAGAGCTCCTTGATCCGGTCGACGGCGATCTGCTCGACCACGTCGACGTGCTCGCAGCCGCCGTAGTAGCGGCGGCCCGGGTAGCCCTCGGCGTACTTGTTGGTGAGGACCGAGCCCTGGGCCTCCATGACCGCGACCGGAGCGAAGTTCTCCGAGGCGATCATCTCCAGCGTGGACTGCTGGCGGAGCAGCTCGGCCTCGACCGCGGCGGCGACGTCGGGGTCGAGCTCGTGCAGGGGCGTGTTCAGGACAGTCATACGGCTACGACTCCTCAGCCGGCGGTGAAGGCGGTGTACTCGTCGGCGGAGAGCAGCTCCTCCGGCTCGCCGGCGACGCGCACCTTGAACAGCCAGCCGCCCTCGAAGGGGGCCGAGTTCACGAGCGAGGGGTCGTCGACGACGTCCTGGTTGACCTCGGTGATCTCGCCGGTGACGGGCGAGTACAGGTCGGAGACCGACTTGGTCGACTCGAGCTCGCCGCAAGTCTCGCCCGCGGACACCGTGTCACCGACCTCGGGGAGCTGGACGAACACGACATCGCCGAGCGCGTTGGCCGCGTGCTCCGTGATGCCGACCGCCGACACGCCGTCCTCGGCGGGCGACAGCCACTCGTGCTCCTTGCTGTAACGCAGCTGCTGGGGGTTGCTCATGACCTGAATTCTCCTGTACGCGGGGGAGTGCTGGTGAAGAGGGAGGCTGCTGGAACCGCCGGTGAGCGGGAAGGGCGTGCCCGGCGTCACGGACGCGCGGACGGGAGCCCGCGGGCGGGCCGCCGCGCGCGGACGGACGCCGGAGGGCGCCGACCGGGCCGTGCGCCCGCCCGGACCGCTCCCAGTCTCTACTTCCGGCGCTTGTAGAAGGGCAGCGCCACGACCTCGTACGGCTCGTGGCTGCCCCGGATGTTCACGCCGACGCCCGCCGTGCCCGGCGCGGCGTGCGCTGCGTCGACGTACGCCATGGCGATGGGCTTGCCCAGCGTGGGAGAGGGGGCGCCGGACGTGACCTCGCCGATCACCTCGCCGCCGGCGACCACGGGGTAGCCCGCGCGCGGGACCCGGCGCCCCTCGGCGACCAGGCCGACGAGGACCCGGGGCGGCTCGGCGGCGGCGCGCTCGGCGGCGGCCGCCAGCGCCTCGCGCCCGACGAAGTCGCCCTCCTTGTCGAACTTCACCACCCGGCCGAGCCCGGCGTCGAAGGGGGTGAGCGAGGTCGACAGCTCGTGGCCGTACAGCGGCATCCCCGCCTCCAGGCGCAGTGTGTCCCGGCAGGACAGCCCGCACGGGACCAGCCCGGCCGGCGCGCCCGCGTCGGTCAGCGCCTGCCACAGCTTCTCGGCGTCGGACGGGGCGACGAACAGCTCGAAGCCGTCCTCGCCGGTGTAGCCGGTGCGGGCGATCAGCGCCGGGACGCCCGCGACCGTGCCGGGCAGGCCCGCGTAGTACTTCAGGCCGTCCAGGTCGGCGTCGGTCAGCGTCTTGAGGATGCCGGGGGACTCGGGGCCCTGGACGGCGATCAGCGCGTAGGCGTCCCGGTCGTCGCGGACCTCGGCGTCGAAGCCGGCCGCCCGCTCGGTCAGCGCGTCGAGCACGACCTGGGCGTTGGAGGCGTTGGCGACGACCATGTACTCGGTCTCGGCCAGGCGGTAGACGATCAGGTCGTCCAGGATGCCGCCGTCGGCCCGGCAGATCATGGTGTAGCGGGCGCGGCCCGTGCCGACGGAGGCGATGTTGCCGACCAGGGCGAAGTTCAGCAGCTCGGCGGCCTGCGGGCCGGTGACCGTGATCTCGCCCATGTGGGACAGGTCGAACAGGCCCGCCCTGGTGCGCACGGCGAGGTGCTCGTCCCGCTCGGAGCCGTAGCGCAGCGGCATGTCCCAGCCGGCGAAGTCGGTCATCGTCGCGCCGAGCGAGCGATGCAGCGCATCGAGCGCGGTACGGCGCTTCTCGGAAGGTTCGGTACTGCTCATCGGTCGGTCTCCCAGGGAGATGGGGTCCCCCCGCGCGAGCAGAGCCGGGCATGGGGGAGGGCGAGGAACGTTCCTCCCCATCTGTCATCGGAACCTGAGAGGTTCGCCATGACCCGCCGGTGGACGGACGGTCACGGCTTGCACCTTGGGTGGAGCCACTGCGGCAGCGGCCCGCTTTTCAGATGTGCCTCGCCCACGCGGTAATGGTGCCTGAGAGATTCAAGGGAGGGACTTGCTCCTTCGGCGCCCCAGCGGCCTGCTGGGAACTCTCCCGCGCGGATTCAAACGGCCGGTATGCAGTTGGCGCGCACATCATTGCACGCCCGGCCCGATCCTGGCAGGCCGCGTCTGTAACCGGTCTGTGGCGGTACGCGTACGAAAACGCGAGACCCCCCGTATTACCGTCTCTTTACACTCGGCGGGGAGGGGGAACTGTGACTGAGCCCAGGGGAGGACGATCACGGTGAAGAGGACGACGGCGCAGGCGACCACCCCGGCCCTCGCGCTGCCCGAGCGGGGCCTGGCCCTGTCCCGGCGGCCCGCGGCCGGCCGGCGGTGCGGCGGGCGCCCCGCGCCCGTGGTCCGCGATCTGCGCGACCGGGCCGGCCGGGGCCCCCGCGCCCTCCTCTTCGGCCCCGGCGACGTGGTCGTGATCACCGGCCTGCCCGGCAGCGGCAAGTCCACGCTGATGCGCCGCGCGGTGCGCGGGGCGCGCGTGGACTCGCAGGACACCCGCGACCGCTGGGACGCCCGGGCGCCCCGCCTCCTGCCGTACGCGCTCTACCGCCCGCTGGTCCGCCTCGCCCACTACGCCGGGCTGCGCCGCGCCCTGCGGGCCGGCGGCGGAGTGGTGGTGCACGACTGCGGGGCCCAGGCCTGGGTGCGCGGCTGGCTGGCCCGCGCCGCCCGGCGCGGCGGCGGCACGATGCACCTGGTCCTGCTCGACGTGACCCCGGACACCGCGCTGGCCGGCCAGCGCGAGCGCGGCCGCGGCGTCTCGCGGTACGCCTTCCTGCGCCACCGCACGGCCGCCGCCCGGCTGCTGCGCGCGGTGGAGCGGGGGGAGCTGCCGGAGGGGTGCGGCTCGGCGACCCTGCTCGACCGGGACGCGGCGGACGCGCTGCGCCGGATCGGCTTCACGGGCTGACCGGCTCCGGTCGGTGGGAGCCCGGCAAGGCGCCCCGGCCCCGGCACCCGCTAGCCTTGCCGGTCAGAGCAGTGGTTCCCAGCAGGCGGTAGGCAGATGGACTTCCCGGCGGACTTCCCCGCGGATCTTCCCGCGGACTATCCGGCACAGGCGCACCCCCACCCGCACGGCGGATGGCCCGGCAACGAGCTGGAGGAGGTGCTGTCGGCCTCCCTCGGCGTCCCCTCCGCCGGCGCACGGATCGTCGAGGTCCTCGGGCGCAGCTTCGTGTGGGTCCCGCTGCCCAACGGCGGCGGCCCGCACAGCGGCCCGCTCGACCTGCCCACGCTGGAGGTCGAGGGCCAGGCCTACGTGCCGGTGTTCAGCTCCGAGGAGCAGCTCCGCCAGGTCGCCGGCTCCCAGATGCCCTACACCGTGGCGCCCGCCGTGGAGTTCGCGCGCGGCCTGCCCCCGCAGGTCGGGCTGGCCCTCAACCCGGACGGCGTGGTCGGCATCCCGCTGCCCCCGCCCGTCGTGGCCGAACTGTGCCGGACGGGCCTGACCCCGCTCGACGGCCCCGCGAGCGGCGGCCGGGTGCGCCTGTACGAACCCGACTGGCAGGACGACCCGGTGGACTTCCTCTCCGCCGCCTCCGCCGAGTTCGCCGGGACGGGCGTGGTGCTCAGCGCCCGCCGCTGCCTCGCCGTCATCGAGACCGCCGACCCGGTCCTGTTCGTCGGCGTCGAGCTCTCCCAGTGGGAGGGCGACCTGCGCATCCGCCCCATGGACGCCCTCGGCCGCGCGCTCGGCCGGGCCCCCGCCCCGTGGCCGGTCAACCTGATCCTCCTGGACGCGGCCCAGGACCCGGTGGGCGAGTGGATGCGCGAGAAGGTGCGGCCCTTCTACCAGCACGGCAACTGAGGGCCTCCCGGACGGGCGTGCGGGATCGCGCGGCGGCCCGCGGACGGCCCGCGGCCGCGCGAGGACGGCAGGCGTCCCGGGCTCCCGGGCGGGCTTAAGCTAGGCCCTGTCGTCAAACTCCCGCCCGCCGTGCGGCGCCAGGACCTGGGGCCTGCCGCGAGGGCAGGCGGGACTTTCACCACAGGCCCGAGGGGCACGGCCGGGTCGAGGGGTTGCACAGAGGGGCGGTTCAAGGTGAGCGCAAGCGGCACGGCCGCGGCCGGGCAGGTCGAGCAGATGCTCCGCCAGGTCACGCCCGGGCGTTACGACGCCTACGAGGCACTCCTGCGTGCCCTCGCCACTCCCTCCTCCGGCCAGGTCTGGATGCTGCTCTGGCACGGCCAGGCCGGCTCGCCCGACGCCCAGTACGGCCACATGGAGGCCGACGGCCACGGCTACGCGCCCTGCGTGACCTCCGCCCAGGAGCTGTCGGCCAGCGGCTGGAACCGGTCGTACGAGGTGGTGGACGGCCTGGACGTCGCCCGCACCCTCTACCCCGACCACTACGGCCTCTGGCTCAACCCGCACGCCCCCGGCGGCGGCGTCGGCATCCCCTGGCTCGACCTGCGGCGCATCGCCGCCGGCCTGGACCGCCAGCCGGCCGGCCCGCTGCGGCTGACGGAACCGGCCATCGAGATCCCCCAGTTCTACGCCCTGCTCACGCAGAACGCGCACCGCACGCCCGCGGTCCGCTCGCTGCGCCGCGCCTGGGTGCAGCCGGCGCTCGGCGCCCCCTACCTCGCCATCGGCCTGGACGTGTACGACACCTCACCGCAGGCCGTGGACTCGGTGCGCGCGATGATGCAGCAGTCCGTCGGCGCGGTCCCCGACGGCCTGCCGGTGTCGACCGTCGCGATGTCCGACGAGTACGACCCGGTCGCGATGTGGCTGCGCGCCCAGGCGCGCCCGTTCTACGACCGCGAGGCCCACGCGGCCCCCGTCCAGGCCCCGGCGGCCGGGTACGGCTACCCGCCGGTTCACGGCGGCTACTGAACCGGCCGCGCACACTTCCACCGCACCGTCGTCACGGTTCGCGCACATCTCCCCGCGTAGACCGCGGACGAACGGCGGCAAAAGGTGCAGTTTTGCCGTTCTGTCCCAACTGCACCGCGTCCGAGGGCCGTTATCTGCCGTTCGGATAACGGAATCCCCAGGACAGCATCACGGTTGCGCATACATTCCCGGTCAGCTCTGGCGAGTGATCGTGAGCCCGTTGAAGACTCGCCTCTCAGACGCGAGGCCATCGATCCTGTGATCGAACCAATCCACGGATCCGCTGGACAGTTGGGCCGCAACCATCGGCGGTCGCCGCGCAGCAGGTAAGCGAACCAAGCCGCCCACAGCGGCGGGCAAAGGCCGGTCACCACCGGCGCGAGAGGGGTCAGGTCACTGTGACCGCACCGATCGAGACCACGGGGGCGGAGGCCGAAGCGCAGCCTGAGGCCGTGCTCGCCGGGGCCAAGAAGAGCCAGATCGAAGGGCGTTCACTCACCCAGATCGCCTGGACGCGGTTCAAGCGGGACAAGGTGGCCGTGGCGGGTGGCGTCGTGGTCATCCTGCTCGTCCTCATGGCGGTGTTCGCCAAGCCGATCGAGTGGGCCTTCGGGCTCGACCCCGACAAGTTCCACCAGGACCTCATCGACCCCGCCCTGCTGGCCCCCAAGGGCGCCTGGGGCGGTATGAGCATGGCCCACCCGCTGGGCATCGAGCCGCAGTACGGCCGTGACATGCTCGCCCGCATCATCGACGGCTCCTGGGTCTCCCTCCTGGTCGCCGGCGGCGCCACCCTCCTCTCGGTGATGATCGGTGTGGTGCTCGGTGTCGTCGCCGGGTACTACGGCGGCTGGGTGGACAGCCTCATCAGCAAGCTGATGGACACCTTCCTGGCCTTCCCGCTGCTGCTGTTCGCCATCGCCATCTCGGCTTCCGTGCAGGACGGCTTCTTCGGCCTCGACGGACTCTCGCTGCGCATCTGCGTGCTGATCTTCGTGATCGGCTTCTTCAGCTGGCCCTACATCGGCCGCATCGTGCGCGCCCAGACGATGAGCCTGCGCAAGCGGGAGTTCGTCGAGGCCGCGCAGAGCCTCGGGGCCCGCGGCCCGTACATCCTGTTCCGAGAACTGCTCCCCAACCTCGTCGCGCCGATCCTCGTCTACTCGACGCTGATCATCCCGACGAACATCCTCTTCGAGGCCGCGCTGAGCTTCCTCGGAGTGGGTATCGCTCCGCCGCAGGCCTCCTGGGGCGGAATGCTCAGCAACGCCGTGGATCTGTACACAGCCGATCCGCAGTTCATGTTCGTGCCCGGTCTGGCGATCTTCATCACCGTCCTGGCATTCAACCTGCTGGGTGACGGGCTGCGTGACGCCCTCGACCCTCGCAGCAAGTGATCCATCGATAGAGGGGGTCTTCCTCACGTGAAGACGAGAAGGGTAACCGCGGCCGTGGCGTCCGTCATGGTGCTCTCCCTGGGTGCCGCTGCGTGCGGCCCCGGGGGCGGCAGTGACAAGGGCGCCGGTGGCGGCGGTAAGAAGGATGCGGCGCTGGACTCCATCGTCAACGCGTCGAGCAAGAAGGGGGGGACGGTCAACCTCGAGGACTCGGACGTGCCGGACTCCCTGGACCCGGGCAACACGTACTACGGCTTCGTGCAGAACTTCTCGCGTCTGTACGCCCGTACGCTCGTCACGTTCAAGCCGGCCGCGGGCAAGGACGGCCTCACGGTCGTCCCGGACCTCGCGACCTCCCTCGGCAAGGCCAGCTCCGACGCGAAGACCTGGACCTACCACCTGCGTTCGGGCCTGAAGTTCGAGGACGGGACCCCGATCACGTCCAAGGACGTGAAGTACGCGATCGAGCGCTCCAACTTCGCGCCCGAGGCCCTGTCCAACGGTCCCACCTACTTCAAGGCGTACCTCGAGGGCGGCGACAAGTACAAGGGCCCCTACAAGGACAAGTCGCCCGAGGGCCTGAAGTCCATCGAGACGCCGGACGACACCACGATCGTCTTCCACCTGGCGAAGCCCTTCGCGGACTTCGACTACCTGGCGACCTTCTCCCAGACGGCCCCCGTGCCGCAGGCGAAGGACGACGGCGCGAAGTACGTCCAGCACATGGTCTCCTCCGGCCCCTACAAGTTCGCCTCGTACGAGGAGGGCGCCAGCGCCAGCCTCGTCCGCAACCCGAACTGGGACCCGAAGACGGACCCGATCCGCAAGGCTCTGCCGGACAAGATCAACGTCAAGTTCAAGGTCAACCCGGTCTCGATCGACAACAACCTGCTTGCCGACAAGACCACGGCCGACATCACCGGTGCCGGTGTCCAGGCGCAGACCCAGCCGCGCGTCCTGAGCGGCAAGTACGCCAAGCAGACGGACAACTCGTACGCGGGTGCCACCGGCTACATGGCGCTGAACCTGCACGTGAAGCCGTTCGACAACGTCCACTGCCGCAAGGCCGTCCAGTGGGCCGTCGACAAGCAGTCGGTCATCGACGCCGCGGGCGGCTCGCCCAAGGGCGACGTGGCCACCACGCTGCTGCCGCCGTCGGTCAACGGCTACACCAAGTTCGACAGCTACGCGACCCCGGGCAGCAAGGGCGACGTGGCCAAGGCCAAGGACGAGCTGAAGCAGTGCGGTAAGCCCAACGGCTTCGCCACCACGCTGACGGCCCGCTCCGACCGCCCCGTCGAGGTGGCGATGGCCACGGCCATCCAGAACTCGCTGAAGGCCGCCGGCATCACGGTCGACATCAAGCAGTTCCCCTCCGGCAAGTACTTCGCCAACTTCGCCGGTGTCCCGAGCTACGTCCACCAGCACAAGCTCGGCATGATGATGATGGCGTGGGGCGCCGACTGGCCGACCGGCTACGGCTTCCTGGACCAGATCATCGACGGTTCGGCCATCAAGCCCTCGGGCGGCAACAACCTGATGGAGCTGAACGACCCGAAGATCAACAAGGCTCTGTCCGACGCCATCGCCAACACCGACTCCGCGGCCCGCACCAAGGCCTGGGGCGACATCGACAAGATGGTCATGGACAACGGCTCGGTCGTCCCGCTGATCTACCGCAAGAACCTGCTGATCAGGCCTACGTCCGCGACCAACGTCACGGTCACGCAGGCGTACCTCGGCATGTACGACTACACGCTGCTGGGCTCCTCGAAGTAACCAGCAGGCCGGATTCCTGAAAGGCAGGTGAAGGCACCGGGTGGCCGGGACGGACACACTCCGTCCCGGCCACCCGGAGCCGCACAGCTGTGGCTGCGTACATCATCCGACGCGTCTTCGGCGCCGTGGTACTGCTGCTGGTGGTCAGCGCAGTCACCTTCGCAATCTTCTTCCTGGTCCCCCGCCTGGGCGGCCAGACAGCCACTCAGCTGGCCACCCAGTACGTCGGCAAGGACGCCAACCCCGAGTCCATCGCCGCGATCAAGAAGAACCTGGGTTTCGACCAGCCCATCTACATCCAGTACTGGGACTACATCAAGGGCCTGTTCGTCGGCGCCGACTTCAAGTTCGGTCCTGATGCCTCCCACTGCGACGCCCCGTGCTTCGGCTACTCCTTCAAGAGTCACGTCGAGGTGTGGCCGCAGCTCCTGAAGCGCATCCCCGTCTCCTTCTCGCTGGCCGTCGGCGCGGCGGTGATCTGGCTGATCTTCGGTGTGACCACCGGTGTCGTCTCGGCGCTGCGCAAGGGCAAGCCCGTCGACCGCATCTCGATGTTCATCGCGCTCGCCGGCGTCTCCCTCCCGATCTTCTTCACCGGTCAGGTCATCAACGCGCTGTTCGTCTACCAGTGGCCCATCTGGGACAGCACGGACTACGTGCCGTTCACCGAGAACCCGGCCGACTGGGCCTGGCACATGCTGCTGCCCTGGATCAGCCTCGCGTTCCTCTTCTCCGCCACGTACGCCCGGCTCACCCGCGCGGGCATGCTGGAGACGATGAGCGAGGACTACATCAGGACCGCCAGGGCCAAGGGCCTGCGGGAGAGCACGGTCGTGACGAAGCACGGTCTGCGGTCCACGCTGACCCCGATCGTCACCATCTTCGGCATGGACTTCGGCACCCTCGTCGGTACCGCGGTGCTCACCGAGACCGTCTTCTCCCTGCAGGGCATCGGTGCGTACTCGATCCAGGCCATCAAGGACAACGACCTGCCCATCGTGATGGCCGTGACCCTGGTCGCCGCGTTCTTCATCGTCTTCTGCAATCTCCTCGTCGACCTGGTGTACGCAGCCATCGACCCCCGCGTGAGGTACTCGTGAGCAAGCTCGACAAGGCGGCGCTGGGCGAACCGGCCCCCGTCGCCCCCTCCGATGCCGACGACGCGTTCCTCTCCGTTCGCGATCTGCGCATCCACTTCGACACCGACGACGGTCTGGTCAAGTCCGTGGACGGCGTCAGCTTCGACGTGCGCCGGGGCAGGACCCTGGGCATCGTGGGCGAGTCCGGTTCGGGCAAGTCCGTCACCTCGCTGGGCCTGATGGGCCTGCACCGCTCGGCCAACGCCAAGGTGTCCGGCGAGGTCTGGCTGGACGGGCAGGAGCTGATCGGCGCCGACCCCGACGCGGTGCGCCGGCTGCGGGGCCGGAAGATGGCGATGATCTTCCAGGACCCGCTGTCCGCCATGCACCCGTACTACACCGTCGGGGCGCAGATCGTGGAGGCCTACCGGGTCCACCACAAGGTCACCAAGAAGGTCGCCCGGCAGCGCGCGATCGAGATGCTGGACCGGGTGGGCATCCCGGAGCCGGGCAAGCGGGTGGACAGCTACCCGCACGAGTTCTCCGGCGGTATGCGCCAGCGCGCGATGATCGCGATGGCGCTGGTGAACAACCCCGAACTGCTGATCGCCGACGAGCCGACCACCGCCCTGGACGTCACCGTGCAGGCGCAGATCCTCGACCTGATCCGGGATCTGCAGAAGGAGTTCGGCTCCGCGGTCATCATGATCACGCACGACCTCGGTGTGGTCGCCGAGATCGCCGACGACCTGCTGGTCATGTACGGCGGCCGCTGCGTGGAGCGCGGATCGGCCGACGAGGTGTTCTCCGCGCCGCGTCACCCCTACACCTGGGGTCTGCTGGGCTCGATGCCGCGGCTCGACCGTGAGCAGACCGACCGGCTCATCCCGATCAAGGGCTCCCCGCCCTCCCTGATCAACGTCCCGTCCGGCTGCGCCTTCAACCCGCGCTGCCCGTACGCCGACCTCCCGAAGGACAACGTCACCCGCACGGTCCGCCCCGAGCTGACCGAGGTCGGCCGCGGGCACTGGGCGGCCTGCCACATGACGCAGGAGCAGCGGGAGCGTATCTGGACCGAAGAGATTGCGCCGAAGCTGTGAGCGAGGAAAAGGCAGTGAGCATCCCTGCGCAGAGTGACGGTGCCACCCTCGACGGCAAGGCCCCGTCGGACGAGGTCCTGCTGAAGGTGACCGGGCTGCAGAAGCACTTCCCTATCCGGAAGGGTCTGCTGCAGCGCCAGGTCGGCGCGGTCCGGGCCGTCGACGGCATCGACTTCGAGGTCCGCAAGGGCGAGACCCTGGGCGTCGTGGGCGAGTCGGGCTGCGGCAAGTCGACGATGGGCCGCCTGATCACCCGGCTGCTCGAACCGACGGCGGGCAAGGTCGAGTTCGAGGGCAACGACATCACGCACCTCGGCGTCGGCGGGCTGCGCCCGATGCGCCGCGACGTGCAGATGATCTTCCAGGACCCGTACTCGTCGCTGAACCCCCGCCACACCATCGGAACCATCGTCGGGGCCCCCTTCAAGCTCCAGGGCGTCCAGCCCGAGGGCGGCGTCAAGAAGGAGGTCCAGCGCCTGCTGTCGGTGGTCGGGCTCAACCCCGAGCACTACAACCGCTACCCGCACGAGTTCTCCGGCGGTCAGCGCCAGCGCATCGGCATCGCCCGCGCGCTCGCGCTCAACCCCAAGCTCGTGGTCGCCGACGAGCCGGTGTCCGCGCTGGACGTGTCGATCCAGGCGCAGGTGGTGAACCTCCTCGACGACCTCCAGGAGGAGCTCGGCCTGACGTACGTGATCATCGCGCACGACCTCTCGGTCGTCCGGCACGTCTCGGACCGGATCGCGGTGATGTACCTCGGCAAGATCGTCGAGCTGGCGGACCGCGACTCGCTGTACAGGGCGCCGATGCACCCGTACACCAAGGCGCTGATGTCGGCGGTGCCGATCCCGGACCCGAAGCGCAAGAACGCCAAGAGCGAGCGCATCCTGCTCAAGGGCGACGTCCCCTCGCCGATCGCGCCGCCGAGCGGCTGCCGCTTCCACACCCGGTGCTGGAAGGCCACGGAGATCTGCCGGACGACCGAGCCGCCGCTCAAGGAGCTGAAGCCCGGTCAGCAGGTGGCCTGCCACCACCCGGAGAACTTCGAGGACCAGGCCCCGCAGGAGACGGTGCTGCTGTCGGCCGCGAAGGAGGCGGCGGAGCTGGTCTCCGACGAGGTCCTGGCGGAGTCGGCCGCGACCTCGGCGGCGGTGGCCGCGGAGGTGGAGTCCGCGGAGGCCGGGTCCCCGGCTGCCGTGGAGCCCGCGACCGAGCCGGCGGAGGCCGCTGGGGTGACCGAGTCGGCGGAGGCCGCTGGGGTGACCGAGCCGGCGGAGGCCGCTGGGGTGACCGAGTCGGCGGAGGCCGCTGGGGTGACCGAGTCGGCGGAGGCCGCTGGGGCGACCGAGCCGGCCGTGGAGCCCGCCGCCGAGTCCGAGTCGGCTTCGGAGTCGGCCGAGGAGCCCGCCGCGGCCGAGTCCGCCGAGTCGGCCGAGGACGCTGCGGAGGCCCCCGCCCCGGAGACGCCCGAGGCGACCGGGACGCCGGGGACCGCGGAGACGCCGGTTGCCCCGGAAGCTCCGAAGAGCACCGACCGTCAGGAGTCAACTGACAAGTAAGGCATGACGAGTTGGCAAAGTCATGCACATGACCGAACGGGAGAGCGCAGAGTCGAGCGTGTCCGTCTGATGGGCACATCCGAAGGGACGACTCATGGCACTCTCCCGTTCGGCACGCTTAACGGCCCTCGCCACCGCGGTGGCCTCCTCCCTCCTCGTCGCCGCCGCCGAGCCCCCCACCCCCGGCGCCGACGGCATCGGCGACTCCTACTTCCCGCGCCTGGGCAACGGCGGCTACGACGCCCGCCACTACGCCCTGGACCTCGCCTACGACCCGGGCACCGGCCGCCTCGACGGCCGTACGACCCTCACCGCCCGGGCCACCCGGAACCTGTCCTCCTTCGACCTGGACCTGCAGCGGCTGGAGGTCACCCGGGTCGAGGTGAACGGCAGACGGGCCTCCTTCACCCGCGACGGCGACGAACTGCGCGTCACCCCGCGCCGCGCCCTGGCGAGGAACCGGACCTTCACGGTCACCGTCACCTACGGCGGCATCCCCGAGCCCCTGAACGGCCCCATCGTCTTCGGCTCCGACTACGGCTGGATGAAGACCGACGACGGCGTCTTCGTCGCCTGCGAGCCCAACGCCGCCTCCACTTGGTTCCCCTCCAGCGACCACCCCGCCGACAAGGCCGCCTACGACATCCGGATCAAGGCGCCCCGGGGTCTGACCGGCGTCTCCAACGGCCGGCTCGTCTCGACGTACGACAAGGGCGGCTCGACGTACACCCACTGGCGCGAGAGCAGGCCCATGGCGACCTATCTCGCGACCGCCACCATCGGGAAGTTCGACGTACGGACCGGGAGGACCCCCTCCGGCATCCCGATCTACGTCGCCATCGACCCGAAGCTGGAGAACGGCAACGCCGTCGACGTGTACGCCGTCACCGCCGCCGCCACCGACTACTGGTCGCGGGTGTTCGGGCCGTACCCGTTCGAGGAGACCGGCGCGATCGTCGACGACATGCCGGAGGCCGGATTCTCGCTGGAGGTGCAGAGCAAGCCCGCCTACTCGGCCGTGCGCAACGAGTCGACCATCGTGCACGAGCTGGCCCACCAGTGGTTCGGCGACTCGGTGTCGGTGGAGCGCTGGAAGGACATCTGGCTCAACGAGGGCTTCGCCACCTATGCCCAGTGGCTGTGGGCCGAGCACCGGGGCACCCGCTCGGCGCACGACTCCTTCCGCGCCGCCTACGACTCCCGCCCGGCCGACAGCCCCTTCTGGCAGATCGAGGTGGCCGACCCGCAGCGGGACACGATGTTCGCCTCGGCCGTCTACCAGCGCGGCGCGATGACCCTGCAGATGCTGCGCGAGCGGATCGGCGACCCGGCCTTCTTCCGGCTGCTGCCCGCCTGGACGAAACTGCACCGCTACGGCAACGCGAACACGGCCGACTTCATCCGGCTCGCCGAGCGCGTCTCCGGGCGGCAGCTCGACGATCTGTTCCAGAAGTGGCTCTTCACCACAGGGAAACCCGCCCTCTGAACCTTGCATAGCAAGGTCTGCCCCCGATTCTGAGTAAGAATGTGGGGGTGCTACAGCAACTGTTCAGTCCCTCCGTCCAGCACACGCTCGACGTGATCGGCATCTTCGTGTTCGCCATCTCCGGCGCGCTGCTGGCCGTCCGCAAGAACTTCGACGTCTTCGGCATCGCCGTGCTCGCCGAGGTCACCGCGCTGGGCGGAGGGCTGTTCCGCGACCTGGTCATCGGCGCCGTGCCGCCGGCCGCCTTCACCGACCTCGGGTACTTCATCACCCCGCTGTTCGCCGCGCTGCTGGTGTTCTTCCTGCATCCGCACGTGGAGCGCATCCAGGTGGCGGTCAACGTCTTCGACGCGGCCGGCCTCGGGCTGTTCTGTGTCGCCGGCACCACCAAGGCGTACGCCTACGGCCTGAACCTCACCGCCTCGGCGACCCTGGGCCTGGCCACCGCGGTGGGCGGCGGTGTGCTGCGGGACGTGCTCGCCAACGAGGTGCCGTCGCTGCTGCGCTGGGACCGCGACCTGTACGCGGTCCCGGCGATCGTCGGCGCCACCATGGTGGTGCTCTGCATCCACTACGACACGCTCAGCCCGTTCACCAGCGGGCTCGCGGTGGTCACCGCCTTCGTCCTGCGCCTGCTCGCGATGAAGTTCCACTGGCGAGCTCCGCGGGCGTGGAACCGCCGGTCGACGGTCCGGGAGGAATGACCGTCCCGGGGTGCCCGCCGGGCCGGGGCGCGAGCTCCGCGGTCAGCCACCGGAACACCGTCGGCACCTGCGGGCGCCACAGCGCCATGCTGTGGCCGCCCGCGCTGCGCGGCAGGAAGACCACGCGCACGGTCGTCGGCGGCTTGGCGATCTGCTCCAGGGCCACGCCCGCCTGGTACCCGTCGCCGGACTCGCCCGAGAGGTAGAGGGCGACGCGCGGCGGCCTGCGGTAGCCGCGCAGCAGGAAGTACGGGTTGTTCGCCCGCCGCAGCTGCACGTTCTGGGCGGCCAGCGAGGCGCGTTCGCCGATCGGGTCGTTGTAGCCGGACAGGCTCACCGCGGCCCGGTAGCGGTCGGGGTGTGCGACGGCGAGCTTGACCGCGCAGTGCGCCCCGGCCGAGTAGCCCGCGGTCGCCCAGCCGCCCGGCCCGGGCTCGGCACGGAAGTTGTCCGTGATCATCTTCGGTACGTCGATGCTCAGCCAGCTGTCCGCGTTCACGGTGCCCGGGATGTTGGCGCAGCCCGTGTCCACCTTGGCGATCAGGTTGGTGCGCGGGGCCACCAGGATGAACGGCGCGACCCGCCCGCTGCGCATCAGCGGCAGCAGCTGCTCGTGCACCTTGAGGGAGCCGAACCAGGCCTTCGCCGAGCCCGGGTAGCCGGACAGCAGTTCGACCACGGGGAACTTCCTGGTGCGGTACGCGGGGTCGTCGTACTGCGGCGGAAGCCAGACGTAGACCTCGGCGCCCACCCCGGACACCCGGCCCTTGAGCTGGGTGACCCGGACCCCGCCGGCCGCGCGCATCCCCGGACCCTCGGCGGGGACGAACTCCTGCCGCACCTTCGGCAGCTTCCGGTAGGCGATGCCGCCCGTGCCGTCGGCGCCCAGGTCGGCGGCCTGCTGCACGTGGTTGCCCGTGCCGAGCAGGTCGGCCCAGTTGTCGTACAGGTTGTTGGCGTTGTTGACCAGGACGAAGACCAGGGTGACGGCCGTGGCCTGGGCGAACAGCAGCATCAGCACCCGGGCGGCGGCGCGCAGCGCCCGCGGTCCCGGCAGCCGCGACCACAGGGCGAGCGGCAGGAGGAGGGCGACGGCCGCCAGCACGACGGTGGTGTACAGGAACGCGGTCCCGGTGAGGCTCATGTCCCCATAGAGGGTGTGCGGGGGGCTCGGGTTACGGGCGTGTACGGACACTTACCGAGAAATTGCCGGACCCTCACCCGGGAGCCGGCGCCGTCCGGGGGATCGGGAGCGGAAAAGCTACCGCTTAGTAGTTACCTGTTGTACGGTTCACGCATGCCAGAAGCAGCTTCCGTCCCGGCCGCGCGGGCCACGATCGGCGACAGCGAGTTCGACCGCGACACCGCGCTCGTCCGGCGCGCCCCCGGCGTCTACGACATCGACCTCTCCGCCGGCTGGACGATCATCAACGCCGTCAACGGCGGCTATCTGCTGGCCGTGCTCGGCCGGGCGCTCGCGGACGCCCTCCCGCACCCGGACCCCTTCACCGTCTCGGCGCACTACCTGACCGCGTCCCAGCCGGGGCCGGCCGTCGTCCGCACCGACGTCGTCCGCACCGGCCGCACCCTCTCCACCGGCCAGGCCTCCCTCTTCCAGTACGACGAGGACGGGCGCGAGGTGGAGCGCATCCGCGTCCTGGCTTCCTACGGCGACCTGGACACGCTGCCCGAGGACGTCCGCACCACGGCGGCCCCGCCCGCGATGCCGCCGATGGAGCAGTGCTTCGGGCCCGAGGACGGTCCCGCCCCGGTGTCCGGCAGTTCGGCCATCGCCGACCGCCTCATGCTCAAGCTGGATCCGGCCACCCTCGGCTGGGCGCTCGGCGCGCCCTCCGGCAAGGGCGAGATGCGGGCGTGGTTCGGGCTCGCCGACGGACGGGACGCCGATCCGCTCTCCCTGCTGCTGGCGGTGGATGCGCTGCCCCCGACCGCGTTCGAGATCGGCCTGACCGGCTGGGTCCCGACGGTCGAGCTGACCGTGCACGTCCGCTGCCGCCCGGCGCCGGGTCCCCTGCGCGTCTCCATCACCACCAGCAACCTCGCCGGCGGCTTCCTGGAGGAGGACGCCGAGGTCTGGGACAGCGCCGGCCGCCTGGTCGCCCAGTCCCGCCAGCTCGCCCGCGTCCGGCTGGGCTGAGCGGTCCCGGCTGCGGTCCGGGCGGTCAGGGGCCTCGCCCCGGCCCCCGGCCCGCCCCCCCGCCGCCCGCCCGGGGCGGCGTCACTCCCGGTCGAGCCAGTGACGGCGCCCGACGCTGATCAGCCGCAACTGGCGGGTGGCGAGCCGGGTCACGTGCTCCCGGTCCTCCGCCGGGGAGTCCAGCGCCTCCAGGAAGAGCGAGGCGGTGATCAGCATCTGGTCGACGTACAGATGGGCGAGCATCAACAGGTCGTCGTCGCTCCACCCCTCCGACTGCGGGTCCTTGGCGAGTTCCGCCTTCACCTCCCGCGCGAACCGCAGCAGTTGCTCGCGGATGGCCTCCCGGACCGGCTGCACCCCGCCGTGCCGCTCGCGGGCGACGAACCGGACATGGGCGGGGAACGCGTCCACGTGACGGGCGATCAGCTCGATGGCGCGCGTGATGCGTTCCTCGCTGTCGTCGGCCGTGGCCACCGTCGTCCGGATCATCGGGTGCAGGCTGCCCAGCGCCTCTTCGACCAGCGCCACGCCGAGGTCCTCCGTGGAGCGGAAGTGCCGGTAGAAGGCCGTCGGCGCGACGCCGACGGCGCGCGTGACCTCGCGCAGGCCCAGGCTGCTCAGGCTCTGCTCCTCCAGCAGCCCCAACGCCGCGTCCAGGAGGGCCTGTCGGGTCTTCTGCTTCTGGGCCTGCCGGACGCCGAGAGTGTGACTCATACCATACAGTTAACAACTGTTCTCTGAAATTTCAAAGCCCCGGGCGCGCTAGACTCAGAAGTCAGTGAACAACTGTAACTACATCCGTTCACCGAGACTTCGCGGGCGGCCGTACGAAGGCCCCCCGAAGCATGTTGGAGGGGGATCCGATCCCATGCTGTTCCTCGTCGCCGCACTGCTGCTGTTCGGCGTCGTGCTGGGCACCGTCGCCCACGCGCCGCTCGACTTCACCGTCGTCGCCGCCGTCGTGATCGCCGTCTGGCTCGGCGTCTTCGCGCTCCGCGAGCGCCTCGGCCGCCGCCGCGGCACGTCGGCCCGCTGACCCGCGACCGGACGCCGCCCCGTCCGGGCGGCGGCCCGGCCCGAGCGACCTCAACGTCCCAACGCCCACAGGGAGCTGACCCGTCATGCACCTCACCGCACCGGCCACCCGCCCGACCGGCAGGCGCGACGCCGACGGCATGGCCGTCGCGTCCTTCGTCCTCGGCCTGCTCGGCCTGCTCGTCCTCAACCTCTTCCTCGGCCCCATCGCCATCGCCCTGGCCGCCGTGGCCCTGTGGCGCGGCACGGCCCGCCGCGGCCGCGCCTGCCTCGGCCTCGGCCTGGGCGTCGCCGACCTCCTCGTGCTGCTCGCCTTCGTGCAGGCGGACAGCACGGTGTCGTGGAGCTTCTGAGCCGAATCCCGCCGCCCCCGGCGACCCGCGGCCCCGCCCCCGAGGGCGACGGGGACGGGCCCGACCGAGGCGCCGGCCGGCCTTGAGCCGGGGCCGCCCGAACGCGCCCCGTAGAATCGGCGTCACCATGGCATACCTCGACCACGCCGCGACCACCCCCATGCTCCCGGAGGCGGCAGAGGCACTGACCGCCGCGCTGGGCGTCACCGGCAACGCCTCCTCCCTCCACGCGTCCGGCCGCAGGGCCCGCCGCACGGTCGAGGAGTCCCGCGAGGCCCTCGCCGAGGCCCTCGGCGCCCGCCCCAGCGAGGTCGTCTTCACCTCCGGCGGCACCGAGGCCGACAACCTCGCCGTCAAGGGGCTGTACTGGTCCCGCCGCGCCGCCGACCCGCGCCGCACCCGCGTCCTGGCCAGCCCCGTCGAGCACCACGCGGTGCTCGACGCCGTGCACTGGCTCGGCGAGCACGAGGGCGCCACCGTCGAGTACCTCCCGGTCGACTCCTACGGCCGCGTCCACCCCGACGCCCTGCGCGAGGCGATCGCGCGTGACCCCGGCGACGTCGCCCTCGCCACCGTCATGTGGGCGAACAACGAGATCGGCACGGTGCTGCCGATGCGCGAACTGGCCGATGCGGCGGCGGAGTTCGACGTCCCCCTGCACTCCGACGCGGTCCAGGCCTTCGGCCAGGTGCCGGTCGGCTTCGCCGCCTCGGGCCTCGCCGCGATGACCGTCTCCGGCCACAAGGTCGGCGGTCCGTACGGCATCGGAGCCCTGCTCCTCGGCCGCGAGCACACGCCGGTACCCGTGCTGCACGGTGGCGGGCAGGAGCGGCACGTCCGCTCCGGCACCCTCGACGTCCCCGCGATCGCCTCCTTCGCGGTGGCCGGCCGGCTCGCCGCCGAGCGGCGCGAGTGGTTCGCCCGGGAGATCGGCGCGCTGCGGGACGCCCTGATCACCGCGGTCCGCACGGCGGTGCCGGACGCGATCCTGGGCGGGGACCCGGTGGACCGCCTGCCGGCCAACGCCCACTTCACCTTCCCCGGCTGCGAGGGCGACTCCCTGCTGCTCCTGCTGGACGCCCAGGGCATCGAGTGCTCCACCGGCTCCGCCTGCACCGCGGGCGTCGCCCAGCCCAGTCACGTGCTGCTCGCCACCGGCACCGACCCGGACCTCGCCCGCGGCACCCTGCGCTTCTCGCTCGGCCACACCTCCACGCAGGCGGACGTCGAAGCGGTCGCCAAGGCCATCGGCCCGGCGGTGGAGCGGGCCCGCGCGGCGGGCCTGAGCTAGGCGCCTGAGCTGGGCGGGGGTCCGGGGGCGCCTCTGTGAGGCGACCTCTGGCGCGGAGTGTGGGGGCCCGGCACGGAACAGCGGGACCCCGGGCACAAATAAGCGACCTACGAGGCGGGTTCCCTTCGCCGGTATTGTCCGGATCAGGTAATGGGGGTCGCCTTCCGATCTCTCGATCTTCCGGCCTCTCAGCCCGACCGTCGATGTCGGCACCGGCGGAGACCGAAGCCTCGCGCCGAAGTCGGCTACTCCGCTCGAACTCCCTCACTCGTCCCGTAGGTCTATCTTCAGGATAGAACTCTCCATACCGGGCGCAACGGGTGCAGGCACAATATTCATGATTTTCTTCCCTGGTCGCCCACCAGGCGCAGATACCGGCCCCAGTCCCAGTGCGGACCCGGATCCGTGTGATCGGTGCCCGGCACCTCCACGTGCCCGACGATGTGCTCCCGGTCGACGGGTATGCCGTACCGCGCGCAGATCCGGGCCGTCAGCCGCGCCGAGGCGGCGTACATCGCGTCCGTGAAGGACCCGGCGTCCTCGACGAAACCCTCGTGCTCGATGCCCACGCTCCGCTCGTTGTACCCCCGGTCGCCCGCGTGGAAGGCCACGTCCAGCTCGCGGACCAGCTGCGTGACGCGCCCGTCCCGGCGGACGATGTAGTGGGCCGCGGCCGCGTGCTCCGGATCCTGGAAGACCTTCACCGCGCTCGCGTAGCCGCCCTGGGTCACATGCACGACGACCCGGTCGACCGGGTAGTCCGCCGGACGGTCGGCCCGCCGGTAGTTCGCGGGGGAGGCGGCCACCCACCGCGCGCCCCGGAAGTCGACCGCGCCCGCGACCCGCGGCTTCTCCACGCCCGGCAGCCGCCACCACAGCCGGGACAGCTCCTCGCGCCCCAGCGCGATCCCGCCCACGGCCGCCGCCGCGCCGCCGACGAGCAGGGCCCGGCGTCCCAGCCGCCGCTCCGAGCCCTCGCCGTCCGCGTCCCTCGTCGCCCCCATGTGCTCGTCAACGGATGTCCGGCGCCCCCGGTTCCCGTGGCCCCGTACCCTGGAAGGGTTATGACTGAGACCCCGCAGCGCCCCCTCCGCGTCCTCGCCGCCATGTCGGGCGGCGTCGACTCCGCCGTCGCCGCCGCGCGCGCCGCGGAAGCCGGCCACGACGTGACCGGCGTCCACCTCGCGCTCTCCGCGAACCCGCAGTCCTTCCGCACGGGCGCGCGGGGCTGCTGCACCATCGAGGACTCGCGCGACGCCCGCCGGGCCGCGGACGTCATCGGCATCCCCTTCTACGTCTGGGACCTCGCCGACCGCTTCCGCGAGGACGTCGTCGAGGACTTCGTCGCCGAGTACGAGGCCGGCCGCACCCCCAACCCGTGCCTGCGCTGCAACGAGAAGATCAAGTTCGCCGCGCTGCTGGACAAGGCGCTGGCGCTCGGCTTCGACGCGGTCTGCACCGGCCACTACGCGAAGGTGATCCTCCACGAGGACGGCACCCGCGAACTGCACCGCGCCTCCGACATGGCCAAGGACCAGTCCTACGTCCTCGGCGTGCTCGACGACCGGCAGCTCGCCCACGCGATGTTCCCGCTCGGGGACACCCTCACCACCAAGGACGAGGTCCGCGCGGAGGCCGAACGCCGCGGCCTCGCGGTGGCCAAGAAGCCCGACTCGCACGACATCTGCTTCATCGCCGACGGCGACACCCAGGGCTTCCTGGCCCAGCGGCTGGGCCGGAGCGAGGGCGACATCGTCGACGAGTCCGGCGCCAAGGTGGGCACCCACGAGGGCGCGTACGGTTTCACCATCGGCCAGCGCAAGGGCCTGCGGATCGGCACCCCGGCCCCCGACGGCAAGCCGCGCTACGTCCTGGACATCTCCCCGGTGACCAACACGGTCACGGTCGGCCCGGCCTCCGCCCTGGACGTCACCGGCCTCACCGCGATCCGGCCCCGCTGGTGCGGCGCCGCCCCGGCCGGGCCCGGCACCTACACCGCCCAGCTGCGCGCGCACGGCGGCGAGAGCGAGGTCCGCGCCGAACTCGTCGACGGCGAGCTGCGGGTGCGTTTCACCGAGCCGGTGCGCGGCGTCGCCCCCGGCCAGGCGATCGTCCTGTACGACGGCACCCGCGTGGTCGGCTCGGCGACGATCGCCTCGACGCTCCGTGCGCAGGACCCGGCCGAGGACACGGCCACGGCGGTGTGACCCCCGGGACGGGGGCTCGCGTCACAGCCCTCCGGCGGCGACTCCTCTAGTCCCAGTCCCACATCACCCCCACATGCCCGGGCCGGGTCTCCGGCTCCAGGACGTGGACCGTGCCGTACGCGTTCAGCGTCAGGTCGGCGACGAACTCCCGCGGTGCCTGCAACGAGGGCCGCCCGAACCGCCGGCACCGCACCGGCAGCGCCGCCCGGTCGAAGGCGACCTGCAGCACATAACTTCCGCCCCCGTGCGTGAAGCCGCGGAAGTACTCGCGGCTCGGCTCGCCCGTGCCGTCCTCGAAGCGGTACCGCAGCACCGCCGTCGCCCCCGCCGTCAGCCGCGCGTCGAACAGCAGCTCCGCGACCACCACCGCGGCCTCCTGCGCCCGCCGCACCCGCCCGACCCGGCAGTTCTCCAGGCCCACCACCCGCACCCGTTCGGTGTCCGCGTCGGCTTCGCCGCAGTGGATCGCCACGTAGCGGTCCACACCGTCCCGGTGCGCCCGCACCACGTGCTGGGACTCGCGGACGGCGAGCCGCCGGTGCCCGTCGATCTCCACCCGCTCGTGGTGCAGCACGGTGTGCAGCCCGCCGTCCCGCGGCACGTCCAGCTCGGTGAGCAGCCGCTCCGGCGCCGAGTCCGGGCCGGCCAGCGTCCGCAGCGTCCGGGCCGTCGGCTGGTCGGCCGCCGCACGCGGTCCGAGCAACCGCGTCAGGGCGTGTTCCGGCAGCTCCAGCAGTTCCTCCAGCGCCGTCACCGCGCGCAGCGACGCGGGCCGGTCCGGCCGGCGGATGCCGCGCTGCCAGTAACTCAGGCTCGTCACGCCCACATTGATGCCGCGCTGTGCCAGCCGGTGCCGCACCCGGTGCAGCGCCGGCCCGCGCGCGGTGAGAGCGGTCTGCAGGGCCACGTGGAACGGTCCGGTGCGCAGTGCCTCGGCGAGCCGTGCCTCGGCCTCGGCCCGGGGGCCGGCCGGGGCCGGACGGGCGTCCCGGGCCCGGGCGACGGGGAGCGCCGCACCGGGCGGCCGGGTGCGGCGGGTGCCGAGTCCGTCGCCCTGCTCTCCCGGCGCTTCCGGTGTTTCGGGTGCTTCCGGTACTTCCGCTGCTTCCGGTGCTTCCGGCACAGGAGTTCCCCTTCGCACCGCCGCGCCCCGGCGCGACGTGAATGTTCACTTCCCGGGCCGCGGCGGACCCGGCGGGGGGCGAGGTTACCAGCGGTACCGGTGGAGGTGTTCACGTATGGACGCCACTTGTTCACATCGGTGCCGGCCCCCGGATCGCGGACGTTGACCACGCACCGTCGCTGCTCGATGCTCGTCCGCAAGCGTCCGGACGCGCTCCTTCCGACCCACCCTTCACCAGGGAGGACCGCCCCATGTCTTCCACCGTTCCCCACCCGCCCCGGTCCCGCGGCAGACGTCGTGCCGTCCTCGCGAGCTGCCTGCTCGCCACCGCCCTGTCGCTCACCACCGCGACCACCGCGACGGCCGCGACCACCGCCACCGGCGCCAGGCAACTGAACATCAGCATGCAGGCCCAGCAGGAGAGCAACTGGTGCTGGGCGGCCAGCGGCGCCACCATCGCCTCCTGGTTCGGCCACGACTACAGCCAGAACTCCTTCTGCGACGCGGCCTTCGGCTACAGCCTGAACACCTCCTGCCCCAACAGCCAGGCCACCCTCGCCGACGACCGGACGGCGTACGACCGGATGGGTCTCAACCCGGGCAGCTACATCCAGGGCCGGCTGAGCTACGGCGGGGTACAGAGCGAGATCGACGCCGACCGCCCGGTGCAGACCCGCATCCAGTGGAGCTCGGGCGGCGGCCACATGGAGGTGCTGTACGGCTACGACGCCTCCAGCGGCTGGGTGTACTGGGGCGACCCGTGGCCCGACGACTACCGCTACAACTGGGCGACTTACGGCTAGCGTGAGCGCGGTGAAGCAGATCCGCACCCTGATCCGCCCGGCCGCCGCCGGAACCCTGGCCGCCGCCGTGCTCCTCCTGTCCGGCGCGAGCACGAGCGCGGCCGCCCCCGCCGCCCCCGCCGTCCCCCCTGCCTACAGCGCCGGCCAGCTCGCCGCCGCCCGCGCCGTGGCCGGCAGCGACACCATGCTCGCCGTGCTCGGCCGCTTCTTCGCCCACGCGCCGGGCCTCGCCGCCGGCGCCGCCGAGGCCGCCCCGCCGCGTCTCACCGGCGCCGGCACCACCGTCTACACGCTGAACGCCGACTTCGTCGCGGGGCGCGCGGGCGCACCGGTCGCCAAGCCGGCGTTCGTCGCCACCGAGGCGGTCTCGGCGGACGGCCGGCGGGCCTCCGTCTGGACCGTCCGCACCGCGCACGGCTGGCAGGTGGTGAACATCGCCAGCGGCGCCGACGAGACCGCGTACCCGGCCGAGGCGCACGGCCGCGGCACGGTGTTCCGCGAACCGCAGATCAACGCCTGGTACCTGCTGCGCGGCGAGCGACTGCTGCCGCTCAACCCGGAGGCGCGAGCGGCGATCGGCGCCGACGGCGCCACTGTGGACGGTTACCGGCGCCACGTCCGCTCGGCGTACGGTTCCCGGCTGGCCGGGTCGGCGTACGACCGCGAGGGCTACGCGGGGGGCTTCGGCCGGGAGTCCGCGGCCGCGGCGACCGCGGCGGCGGACCGGGAGTCCGGCCCGGACACCGGCGTCCTGGCCGGCGTCGCCGGTGCCGCGCTCGCCCTGGGCGGCGCGCTCGGCGGGCGAAGGCTGCTGCGAGGCCCGGGATCGCGGTGACCTGACCCACCGCGACCCCAGAGAGCGCGTACGGCGACGGTGCCCCACACGCCGTCGGCGCGCGCCGGGGGAGGGGGCCGGCCGGGCACACCGGCCCGGCCCCTCCCCGAACCGCCGCCGGACCCTTCTCGGTCGGGTACGGCACGCGCGCGCCCGGACCGAGCGGCGCGCGGGCCTCGCCGTGCGCCTACGAAGCCGCCCCCGCCGCGAAGAACTCCGCCAGCACCGGCGCCAGCACCTCCGCCTCCACGGCATGGCTCTGGCCCTCCAGCGTGCGGTACGTGCCCCGGGGCGCGAGCTGGGCGACCTGCTGGGCCGCCACGCGCATCCACCCCGCGCTCGCCCCGCCCGCGACGGCCAGCACCGGCACCCTGATCGACGCCAGCAGGTCCCGCGGCACCAGGCCGTCGCCCATCACCGCGTCGTCGTAGGCCAGGGTCGGCGCGATCGACTCCATGCCGGCCCACATGGGAGCCTGGCGGGCGTTGGCGATCACCTCCGGGGCCAGCCCGGTCAGCCGCAGGAACAGCTCGACCGCGTCCCCGCGCCGGTCCTCCGCCAGTGCCGCGGTCAGGTCCCGGGTGTACGCCGCGCGCTCCTCCGCGCCACCCTCGTACACCGCGAACGGCGGCTCGTACACGGCCACCTGACGCACCGGCAGCCCGCTCGCCGCCGCGCGCAGGGCCAGCGCCCCGCCCGAGGAGATGCCGTACAGCGCCGCCTCGCCGCCCACCGCCTCGATCAGCGCCGCGAGGTCCTCGACCTCGCGCTCCACCGCGTACGGCGCCGTGTCGCCGCTCCCGCCGCGGCCCCGGCGGTCGTAGACGACGGCGGCGAAGCGGTCGGAGAGGGCCGCCGCCAGCGGCGCCAGCGTGGCGCCCGTCGACATCGCGCCGCTGACGAGGACGACCACCGGGCCCTGGCCGGTGCGGTGGTGGGCGAGGAGGGTGCCGTCACGCGAGATGGTCTTGTTGTCCATGTCTGTGAAGACTGCCACGCCGCACCGGACTCATCGGGGAGGCGCCGGGCGCAGGTCGGTCAAGGGCGTCGCCCGGGTCGCCGCCGGGTCACGCCACCTCCACGTCGTAGAAGCAGAGGTGGTCCTTGATCTCGGCGACGTCCGGCTTCGGGTCGGGGTACGCCCACACCAGGTCCGCCGCGTCCGGCAGCGACCAGTAGGACGCCGTGCCCTTGAAGGGGCAGTAGGTGTGCGAGTCGGACGGGGTCAGCAGGTCCAGGCGCACGTCCTGCGGCGGCAGGTAGTAGCGCGGGGGACAGCCGGTCTCGCGCAGCACCAGGGCCCGGTCGCTCTCCGCGAGGACCAGGCCGTCGTGCACCACGCGCACATGCCCGCCGCTCGGCTCGATGGTGATCGTGTGTCCATGGGTCATACCGGGACAGCGCCGGCGGGCGCGGACTTCTTCCCGCGCGGGCGCACGTCCTACGCCCGCGTACCGTGGGCCCCATGAACATCTGCGTCTTCCTCTCCGCCGCCGACCTCGACGACCGCTACACGCGCCCCGCGCGGGACTTCGCCCGGCTGATCGGAAAGGGCGGCCACACCCTGGTCTGGGGCGGTTCCGACAGCGGGCTGATGAAGGTGGTCGCGGACGGCGTGCACGAGGCGGGCGGCCGGTTGGTCGGTGTCTCGGTCGACTTCCTGTCGGCCAAGGCCCGGCCCGGGGTGGACGACATGGTGATCGCGCGGGACCTCGCCGAGCGCAAGAGGCTGCTCCTGGCGAGGGCCGACGCCGTGGTGATCATGGTGGGCGGCACCGGCACCCTCGACGAGGCCACCGAGATCCTGGAGCTGAAGAAGCACGGCCGGACCGAGAAGCCGGTGGTGCTGCTGAACACCGCCGGCTTCTACGACGGGCTCCAGGAGCAGTTCCGCCGCATGGAGGAGGAGGGGTTCCTGCCGCGGCCGCTCGCCGAGCTCGTGCACTTCGCGCAGGAGCCCGCGAGCGCGATGGCCTACCTGGAGGCGTCGGCGGCCGGCGCCCCGGGGGCCGACGGCCGCTGAGCCGCTGATGCGACCATGGCGGGCATGGCAACTCATGTGATCACCGGAGCCGGTTCCGGCATCGGCGCGGCCGTGGCCCGCCGCCTGCACGCGCGCGGGGACGAACTCGTGCTGCACGCGCGCGACGCGGGACGGGCGAAGGAACTGGCGGCCGAGTTCCCCGGCGCCCGCACGCTGGTCGGCGACCTCGCGGACCCGGACCGGCTCAGCTGGGCCTTCTCCCACCAGAGCCTCCCGGACCGGGTGGACACCCTGCTGCACATCGCGGGCGTGGTCGACCTCGGCCCGGTGGGCGAGCTGACCCCGAAGACCTGGCACCACCAGCTCGACGTCAACCTCGTCGCCCCGGCGGAGCTGACCCGTCACCTCCTGCCCCAGCTGCGCGCCTCCCGCGGCCACGTGGTGTTCGTCAACTCGGGCGCCGGCCTGAGCGCGCACGCGAACTGGGCCGCGTACGCCGCCTCCAAGCACGGCCTGAAGGCCCTGGCCGACTCCCTGCGCCAGGAGGAGCACGGCAACGGCGTCCGCGTCACCTCGGTCTACCCCGGCCGCACGGCCAGCCCCATGCAGGCCAAGGTCCACCAGCAGGAGGGCAAGGAGTACGACGCCGGGCAGTGGATCGACCCCGAGTCGGTCGCGACGACGATCCTGATGGCCGTGGACCTGCCGCGGGACGCCGAGGTGAACGACCTGACGGTGCGGCCGGGCCGCTGACCACCCCGGCCGGTGCCGCCGGCCGCGGCGGATTCCGTAGGCTTCCCGGGTGAGCGAAAACAGCCAGTTCAGGTTCGGTGCCGCCACCGGGGTGGGGTCCCTGCCCGGTGGGGACGCCCGGGAAGCCGCCAAGACCGTGACCGGGACCTTCGAGGACTTCCCGTTCCTGCCCGAGCTGCCCGGGCGCGGACCCGGCGCCGACATGGTCGGACGCACCGCGGGGATGCTCGTCGAGCTGTACGCGCGCGTGGAGCCCAGCGGCTGGCGGATCGGGGACCGGCCGGGCCGCGACACCCAGCGGGCCCGGTCCTGGCTGCGGGAGGACCTCGACGCGCTGGAGGAGTTCACCCAGGGCCACGAGGGACCGCTGAAGGTGCAGGCCGTCGGCCCCTGGACGCTGGCCGCCGCCCTCGAACTCAGGAACGGCGAGGCCGCGCTCTCCGACCCCGGCGCCTGCCGGGACCTCGCCGCCTCGCTCGCCGAGGGACTGCGCCTGCACCTCGCGGACGTCCGGCGGCGCGTGCCCGGCGCCGAGATCGTCCTCCAGCTCGACGAGCCCTCCCTCACCGCCGTCCTGCGCGGCCGGGTCAGGACCGCCAGCGGCTACCGCACCCACCGCGCCGTCGACCGGCAGGTCGTCGAGGCCACGCTCCGCGACGTCCTGGGGGTGCACACGCAGGGGCCGGTCGTGGTCCACTCGTGCGCACCGGACGTCCCGTTCGCCCTGCTGCGCCGGGCGGGCGCGGCGGGGATCTCCTTCGACTTCTCGCTCCTCACCGAGCGTGACGACGAGGCGATCGGGGAGGCCGTGGAAGGGGGCACCCGGCTCCTCGCCGGTGTCGTCCCGGGCACGGACGGCCCGTTGTCAGACCCTGCCGGTAGCGTCATGGGTGTCAGGACGCTGTGGCGCAGGCTGGGGCTGCGACCGGGGCTTCTCCCGGAGACGGTCACGGTCACCCCGGCGTGCGGCCTCGCGGGCGCTTCCCCCGCGTACGCGCGCCGGGCGCTCGCCCACTGCGTCCGGGCGGCGAGATCCCTCGCGGACAACCCAGAGTAACGGGAGGACCACACGGTGGCCGGCGACAAGCAAGCGGAGACGACGGTGCCCGCCGAGGCACGGGAGAAGCACGCGCAGCTCGCGGAGCAGGTCGAGGAGCACCGCTTCCGGTACTACGTGAAGGACGCTCCCGTCATCAGCGACGCCGAGTTCGACCAGCTCCTGCGCTCCCTGGAGGCGCTGGAGGAGGAGTACCCGGAGCTGCGCACGCCCGACTCGCCGACCCAGAAGGTCGCGGTGGCGTACGCGACGGACCTCGCCGAGGTGGAGCACCGGCAGCGGATGCTCTCCCTGGACAACGTCTTCGACGACGCCGGGCTCGCCGCCTGGGCCGAGCGTGTCGCCAAGGACGTCGGCACCACGGACCACCACTTCCTGTGCGAGCTCAAGGTCGACGGCCTCGCGGTCAACCTGACCTACGAGGACGGCCGGCTCACCCGGGCGGCCACCCGCGGCGACGGCCGCGTCGGCGAGGACATCACCCCCAACGTCCTGACGATCGCGGAGATCCCGCACCGGCTGGACGGCGACCGCGTGCCGTCCCTGGTGGAGATCCGCGGCGAGGTCTACTTCCCGATGGAGGCCTTCCAGGACCTCAACGCCCGCCGGGTCGCGGCGGGGGAGAAGCCGTACGCCAACCCCCGCAACTCCGCCTCCGGTTCGCTGCGGCAGAAGGACCCGAAGGTCACGGCGACGCTGCCGCTGCACATGGTCGTCCACGGCATCGGCGCCCTGGAGGGCTACGAGGGCCTCACCCGCCTCTCCGAGGCCTACGAGCTGCTGAAGTCCTGGGGCCTGCCCACCTCCCGGCACAACAAGGTGGTCGACGGGCTCGACGGCGTCCGCGAGTTCATCGCGTACTACGGCGAGAACCGGCACTCGGTGGAGCACGAGATCGACGGCGTGGTCGTCAAGCTCGACGAGATCCCGCTCCAGGGCCGCCTCGGCTCCACCTCCCGCGCCCCGCGCTGGGCGATCGCGTACAAGTACGCGCCGGAGGAGGTCAACACCAAGCTCGTCAACATCCGGGTGGGCGTGGGCCGTACCGGCCGGGTCACGCCGTACGCGCAGGTCGAACCGGTCACGGTGGCCGGCTCGGAGGTCGAGTTCGCCACCCTGCACAACCAGGACGTGGTCAAGGCCAAGGGCGTGCTCATCGGCGACACGGTCGTGCTGCGCAAGGCCGGTGACGTCATCCCGGAGATCCTCGGCCCCGTCGTGGACCTGCGCGACGGCACCGAGCGCGAGTTCGTGATGCCCTCCGAGTGCCCGGAGTGCGGCACCCCGCTGCGGCCGATGAAGGAGGGCGACGTCGACCTGCGCTGCCCGAACGCCCGCACCTGCCCGGCCCAGTTGCGCGAGCGGCTCTTCTACCTGGCGGGCCGCAAGGCGCTGGACATCGAGCACTTCGGCTATGTGGCCGCGGCCGCGCTGACCAGGCCGCTGGAGCCGGAGCGGCCACCGCTGACGGACGAGGGCGACCTGTTCGACCTGACCGTCGAGCGGTTGCTGCCCATCAAGGCGTACGTCCTCGACCAGGACAGCGGTCTGCCCAAGCGCGACCCGAAGACCGGCGAGGAGAAGGTCGTCACGGTCTTCGCCAACCAGCAGGGCGAGCCGAAGAAGAACGCGCTTGCCATGCTGGAGAACATCGCGGCGGCCAAGCGGCGCCCGCTCGCCCGCATCCTCACCGGACTGTCGATCCGTCACGTCGGGCCGGTCGCGGCCGAGGCGCTGGCCCGCGAGTTCCGGTCCATCGAGCGCATCGAACAGGCCACTGAGGAGGAGCTGGCGAACACCGAGGGCGTCGGCCCCATCATCGCCGCCTCGCTCAAGGAGTGGTTCGCCGAGGAGTGGCACCAGGAGATCCTGCGCAAGTGGCGGGACGCGGGCGTGCGTACGGAGGAGGAGAGCACCGGCGAGGAGGAGGGGCCGCGCCCGCTGGAGGGGCTGACCGTCGTGGTCACCGGCACGCTCGAGAAGTTCACGCGCGACGGCGCCAAGGAGGCGCTGCAGAGTCGCGGGGCGAAAGTGACCGGTTCGGTGTCGAAGAAGACCTCTTTCGTTGTGGTGGGTGACAACCCGGGGTCGAAGTACGACAAGGCGATGCAGCTGAAGGTGCCGGTTCTGAACGAGGACGGTTTCGGCGTCCTGTTGGAACAGGGGCCCGACGCGGCGGCCGAAGTCGCCCTCCCGACCGGCGAGTAGGGGGTTGAAGGCCACCCGTTCTGCGCATATCAGATGCATACGGGTGGTTGGGGCGCATTCGGGCAACCGTCGACGACCGCTGCCCGTGGAAGCCTTCTGCGGCCTACTGTTGAGGGGCGCGCCTGCCGTGCCCAGTTGCGGTCAGGGCGTCCCCGTGCTCGCGAGGGAGTACGTGGAAGGGTTTTCCAGAGCGGTGCCGTTGAGGGTCGTCGGGCAGCGGGCCGCGTGGCGTGGGCACCGCCGGCTGTGAGAGGGACGGGAATGGAACCGACCGAGAGCGCCGCCCCGGACTCACGACTGCGCCGGATCACCGGCGCATGGCGGGGGTGGACGGGGCGGTCGCCGGAGCGCGCGGGCGCGGAGGGGCGTGCCGCCGGTCCGTGCGTCGTGACGGAGATCGGCCCCGTCGCGCAACCGGCCGCCGACCGCGCCTCCGCGCTCCCGGACGACGACTCCGAACCGCACCCGTACCGGCCCGCGTTGCCCGCCGCGGCCGTCGCGGCGGCCGCCCTCGTGCTCGGCGCCGGTTTCTACCGGGCCTTCGCCGGCCACCACGCGCTCTTCCCGTCCGGCGGGGTCGGCTGGTCGCTGGCCGTCCTCACCGGCATCATCGTCGGCCACCTCGTGATGCTCGGCCGGGCCCGCTGGTGGGGCGGCACCGGTTCCGGCGCCGCCCTCACCCTCGCCGTCCTGCTGCTCTACGGCTGGGTGTCCGCCGGCATGGTCAGCCTCACCGTCGTCGTCCTGGTCGGCATAGCCAGGCGCCACCGCTGGCGCCAGGGCGCGCTGCACGGCGCGGTGGACATCCTCGGGATCGGCGCCGGCGCCCTGCTGCTGGGCGCCTTCGGCAGCGTGCCGACGGTCGAGCGGCCCTGGGACCCGGGCACCTGGACCGCGTACACCGCGCCCCAGGTGGTGCTGGCCGCCGTCGCCTACCTCGCGGTCTCCCGCATCCTGCTGTGGTACCTGCACGCACCGCAGGCCGGCGGGCTGCCCACCGTCGCCCGCACCGCACTGGTCCGGCAGGGCCTGGTCGCCGTCGCGCTGCTCGGCATCGCCCCGCTGGTCTGCGTGGTCGCCGTCGCCAAGCCCGTACTGCTGCCGCTGTTCTCCATCCCGCTCATCGCCCTCGACTCCACACTGTGGATCGCCCGCGCCCGCGCCGAGGAGCAGTTGCGCGACCCGCTGACCGGACTGCCCAACCGGCAGTGGCTGCTGGAGCGCACCTGGACCGCCCTCGACGACGCCGAACGCGTCGGCGCCCGGGCCGCCCTGATGCTGATCGACATGGACCGCTTCCGATCGGTCAACGACACGCTCGGCCATCTCGCCGGTGACCGGCTGCTGCTCCAGATAGCCGACCGGCTGCGGCTGGCGCTGCCGCGCGGGGCGGAGGCCGCGCGGCTCGGCGGCGACGAGTTCGCCGTCTTACTGCCCGTGGCCGACTCCACGACGTCCGCAACCCGGGTCGCCCGCGGCCTGGTCGGCGCCCTCGGCTCCCCGCTCGACCTCGACGGGCTCACCCTCGTCCTGGAGGCCAGCGCGGGGGTCGCCGTCTTCCCCGACCACGCCCTGGACGCCGAGGGCCTGCTGCGCCGCGCCGACGTGGCGATGTATCAGGCCAAGCGGGACCGCACCGGGGTGGAGGTGTACGAGTCCAAGCGGGACTCCAACACCCCGGACCGGCTCGGGCTGCTCGGCGACCTGCGCCGCGCCCTCGACGCCCACGAGGTCGAGCTGCACTACCAGCCCAAGGTCCGCTTCGACGGACAGGTCGCCGGGCTGGAGGCGCTGGTGCGCTGGGTCCACCCCGAGCGCGGCAAGGTGCCGCCGGACGAGTTCATCGCGATCGCCGAGTCCTCGGGGCTGATGCCCCATCTGACGGAGTACGTGCTGGAGACCGCCCTCGGCCAGGTCGCCGCGTGGCGCGCCCAGGGGCTCTTCGTACCGGTGGCGGTCAACGTCTCCCCGCGCGACGTGCACACCCCCGGCTTCGCGGGCTCGGTCGCGGCGCGGCTGGCCCGGCACGGCGTTCCGGCGGGAGCGCTCCAACTGGAGATCACCGAGCATGTGCTGCTGGAGGACCCGCAGCGCGCCGCGGACACGCTGGCCGGGCTGACCGGGCACGGCGTGAAGATGTCGCTGGACGACTTCGGCACCGGCTACTCCTCGCTGGTGCACCTGCGCCGGCTGCCGGTGAGCGAGCTGAAGATCGACCGTTCCTTCGTGGCCCGGCTGGCGGTGGACACGGAGGACGCCGAGATCGTGCGCTGCACCATCGACCTCGCGCACTCCCTCGGGCTGCTCGTCGTGGCCGAGGGCGTCGAGGACGACGAGACCTGGGAGCGGCTGCGCGACCTCGGGTGCGACGCCGTCCAGGGGTGGCTGGTCGCCGCCGCGATGCCGCCCGAGGAGACCACCGCGTGGCTGCGGGCCCGGGGATCCCTGGGATGGCAGCGGCCCGCGGCGGCGCTGCCCGCGGCGGCGTCCGACGAGTGAACCGGCCACCCGCCCGCCGGTCCTGAGGGGGCCCGTGACGGTCCCGCGCCACGGCGGGACGAGAGCGGGCGCCTCCGGGATCCATTTCGCCACGGCGGTCGTTGGGCTGATCAGTGCCGGACCGCTCTTCGCGGCCTGACCGGGTTCTCCCGGCCCGGCCGGCGTCCCAACCGTCACCAGGGGGTTGCTCCATGTCGCTGTTCGTACCGAAGTTCGACGAGTCCGTGATCGTCCGCGACGCCGGGGCCGAGGTCGTCGGCAGGGCGCCCACCACGGTGAAGCTGCTGGCCGACAGCAGCGCGACCGGGGGTGCCCTGTCCACCGTCCGGGTCACCCTCACCGACGGCGCCGACGGCGCCCGCCCGCACCTGCACAACAACTCGGCCGAGATGTTCTTCGTCCTCCACGGCGCCGCCGAGCTCCTCTCCGGCGACGACGTCGTCACCGCCGGGCGCGGCGACCTCGTGGTCGTCCCGCCGGGCCGGCCGCACGCCTTCGCCGCCGTGCCCGGCTCCGACGCCGACCTCCTCGTCGTCATCACACCGGGCGTCGAGCGGTTCGCGTACTTCCGCCACCTCCAGCGCATCCACCTCGGCGAGGTCACCCCGGAGAGCCTGCTGGAGGTGCAGGAGCTCTACGACAACCACTTCCTGCACAGCGAGGCCTGGGACGGGCGCCGCCGCTGAGCACGGGGACGGGACGGCGCGGCCAGGGGGGCACGAGGCCCCGGCCGCGAAACCGTTTAACGACCATGGCGCCCCGCCCCATAGGATTGGCCCCAACCACACACACTCACCCCAGAGGATCGCTGCATGCCTGGCATCACGCGCGAGGAGGTCGCCCACCTCGCCCGGCTGGCGCGTCTGGAGCTGAAGCCCGAAGAGCTCGACCACTTCGCCGGCCAGCTGGACGACATCATCGGCGCGGTGGCCCGCGTCAGCGAGGTCGCCGACCGAGACGTACCGCCGACCTCCCACCCGCTGCCGCTGACGAACGTCATGCGCAGCGACGAGGTCCGTCCGTCGCTCACCCCCGAGCAGGCGCTCTCCAGCGCCCCGGCCCAGGAGCAGCAGCGTTTCAAGGTGCCGCAGATCCTGGGGGAGGAGTAACCAGCCATGACGGACAGCACCATCATCAAGCTCACGGCCGCCGAGACCGCCGAGAAGATCGCCTCCGGCGAGCTCACGGCCGTCGAGGTCGCCGAGGCCCACCTCGCCCGGATCGAGGCCGTGGACGAGAAGGTCCACGCCTTCCTGCACGTCGACCGCGAGGGCGCCCTCGCGCAGGCCCGCGCCGTCGACGAGAAGCGGGCGCGCGGCGAGAAGCTCGGCCCGCTGGCCGGCGTCCCGCTCGCGCTGAAGGACATCTTCACCACCGAGGGCGTGCCGACCACCGTCGGCTCCAAGATCCTCGAGGGCTGGATCCCGCCGTTCGACGCGACGCTCACCCAGCGGCTGAAGGCCGCCGACGTCGTGATCCTCGGCAAGACGAACATGGACGAGTTCGCCATGGGTTCGTCGACGGAGAACAGCGCCTTCGGCCCGACCGGCAACCCGTGGGACCTCACCCGCATCCCCGGCGGCTCCGGCGGCGGGTCGAGCGCCGCCCTCGCCTCCTTCCAGGCCCCGCTCGCCATCGGCACCGACACCGGCGGCTCCATCCGCCAGCCGGCCGCCGTCACCGGCACGGTCGGCGTGAAGCCGACCTACGGCGCGGTCTCCCGCTACGGCATGGTCGCCTTCTCCTCCTCCCTCGACCAGGGCGGCCCCTGCGCCCGTACGGTCCTGGACGCGGCGCTGCTGCACGAGGTGATCGCCGGGCACGACCCGCTGGACTCCACCTCGATCGACGCCCCGGTCCCGCCGGTCGTCGAGGCCGCCCGCAACGGCAGCGTCGCGGGGATGCGCGTCGGCGTCGTCAAGCAGTTCCGCGGCGAGGGCTACCAGGCCGGCGTCATCCAGCGGTTCGACGAGTCCGTCGCGCTGCTCGAGGAGCTGGGCGCCGAGATCGTCGAGCTGGACTGCCCGTCCTTCGACCTGGCCCTCTCGGCGTACTACCTGATCGCCCCGTCCGAGTGCTCCTCCAACCTCGCCCGCTTCGACGGCCTGCGCTACGGCCTGCGGGTCGGCGACGACGGCTCGCGCTCGGCCGAGGACGTCACCTCGCTCACCCGCGAGGAGGGCTTCGGCCCGGAGGTCAAGCGCCGCATCATGCTCGGCACCTACGCGCTGAGCTCCGGCTACTACGACGCCTACTACGGCAGCGCCCAGAAGGTCCGCACGCTGATCAAGCAGGACTTCGACGCGGCGTTCGAGCAGGTCGACGTCATCGTCTCCCCGACGACCCCGACCACCGCCTTCGCGATCGGCGAGCGCGCCGACGACCCGATGGCGATGTACCTCGCCGACCTGTGCACCATCCCGACCAACCTGGCGGGCAACGCGGCCATGTCGCTGCCCTGCGGTCTCGCGCCGGAGGACAACCTCCCGGTCGGGCTCCAGATCATCGCCCCCGTGATGAAGGACGACCGGCTCTACAAGGTCGGCGCGGCCGTCGAGGCCGCCTTCGTGGAAAAGTGGGGCCACCCGCTGCTCGAGGAGGCTCCGTCGCTGTGACCAAGGCACTGTCCAAGGCCAAGGGCTTCAAGAAGTCCAAGTCCGGTACGTACCTGTCGATGGCCACCACCGCGTTCGGCGCGGTGAGCGTCGTCAAGCAGGCCAGGAAGGCCCGGAAGGAGAGCGACACGCTGCGTCTGCTCGACGCGGCCGTGTCCGCCGCCGCCATCGTGACCGGCCTCGCCATCCTCTACCGCGAGCTGAAGCGGCTGGGCGACGACGACGTCCTGCTGGGCTGAGAGGGAAGTTTTCACCGTGACCACCACGACCGACCTGGTGTCGTACGAGGACGCGCTGGCGACCTACGACCCCGTCATGGGCCTCGAGGTCCATGTCGAACTCGGCACCAAGACCAAGATGTTCTGCGGCTGTTCCACCGCGCTCGGCGCGGAACCGAACACGCAGACCTGCCCCACCTGCCTCGGCCTGCCCGGCTCGCTCCCGGTCGTCAACGCGACCGGTGTCGAGTCCGCCGTCAAGATCGGTCTCGCCCTGAACTGCGAGATCGCCGAGTGGTGCCGCTTCGCCCGGAAGAACTACTTCTATCCGGACATGCCGAAGAACTTCCAGACCTCCCAGTACGACGAGCCGATCGCCTTCGACGGCCACCTCGACGTGCAGCTGGAGGACGGCACGACCTTCCGCGTGGAGATCGAGCGCGCCCACATGGAGGAGGACACCGGCAAGTCCACCCACGTGGGCGGTGCCACCGGCCGCATCCACGGCGCCGACTACTCGCTGCTGGACTACAACCGGGCCGGCATCCCGCTCATCGAGATCGTCACCAAGCCGATCGTCGGCGCCGGTGACCGCGCTCCCGAGGTCGCCAAGGCGTACGTCCGCGAGCTGCGCGAGGTCATCCGGGCGCTCGGTGTCTCCGAGGCCCGTATGGAGATGGGCCAGATGCGCTGCGACGTGAACCTGTCGCTGATGCCCAAGGGCAGCGACACGTTCGGCACGCGCTCCGAGACGAAGAACGTCAACTCGCTGCGGTCCGTGGAGCGCGCCGCCCGCTACGAGATCATGCGCCACGCCGCCGTGCTCGGCGCCGGCGGCACGATCGTCCAGGAGACCCGCCACTTCCACGAGGACACCGGCTCCACCACCTCGGGCCGGGTGAAGGAGGAGGCCGAGGACTACCGGTACTTCCCGGAGCCCGACCTCGTCCCGGTGGCCCCCGCCCGCGAGTGGGTCGAGGAGATCCGCGCCGCGCTGCCGGAGCTGCCGCTGGTGCGCCGCAACCGGCTCCGCGAGGAGTGGGGCGTGTCGGGTACCGACATGCAGGCGATCCTCAACGCCGGCGCCCTCGACCCGATCGTCGCCACGATCGGGGCCGGCGCCGACGCCGCCTCCGCCCGCAAGTGGTGGATGGGTGAACTGGCGCGGCAGGCCAACGAGTCCGGCAGGTCCCTGGACGAGCTGGCGATCACGCCGGAGCAGGTCGCCCGGGTGGCCGGACTCGTCGCCTCCGGCGAGCTCAACGACAAGCTGGCCCGCCAGGTCATCGAGGGCGTCCTCGCCGGTGAGGGCAGCCCGGACGAGGTCGTCGAGAAGCGCGGCCTGAAGGTCGTCTCCGACGAGGGCGCGCTGACCGCCGCCGTCGACGAGGCCATCGCCGGCAATCCCGCCATCGCGGACAAGATCCGCGGTGGCAAGGTGGCCGCGGCCGGCGCCCTGGTCGGCGCCGTCATGAAGGCCACGCGCGGCCAGGCGGACGCGGCCCGCGTCAAGGAGCTGATCCTGGAGAAGCTGGGCGTCGAGGGCTGATCCCGGGCCGGTACGGTCGAGCACTGGGGGGACGCGTCGGTCGCGACGCGTCCCCCCAGGTGTGTCACCGGCCGCGACCCCCCGCACCGGGCTTGGGGACCGACGCGCTACGCTCGCCCGGCATGAATGGACGCGCCGATTCCGAAACGCCCCCCGGCATAGCCGAAGAGGGCGACGTCGAGGGTGCCGGCGTACCTGAGGGCGACGAGGGCGCCGAGTCCGCCCCCGTGATCGACGACGACGGTGAGGATCCGGCGGAGGTGGCGCGCCGCGCCCGCTGGACGGCGTCGGGGTCGGGCGCCCTGCTGACGCTCGCCGGGCTCGCCGCGTCGCTGCTGCGCCTCACCGGCTCGTCCCCGGCGCTCGTTCCCGCCGCCTACGCCCTCGGCGCCGCCGTCTGCGCGCTCGCCGCCGCTCTGGGGGCCCGGGGCCACACCCGGAGGGCGCTGTGGCTCCTGATCGCCGGGGTGATGGTGATGGCACTCGGCGACCAGTTCGACTGAGGCAGCCGATTGTGGACTTTTTGACCCTTTTGATCGGGTCGTCCCGGCCCGGCGGTCCGCGCGGGATCGTCCTGTGAATTGGGTCCCATTCATGTGAATCAGCACACGATCCCCATAAAGGATCATATGGGCCTGCAAGAGTGGCATCACCTTGCTCATGCGTTCTTTGCGGGCTGTTCCGTTCATCGGCGAATGTTCCCGGTCAAAGATCCACACATAGTCCCCTCGGGAGCACGTCCGTGGCAGCCCTCGCGCGCTGGTGTGTCCGGCACCGCCTCCTCGTCGTCCTGCTGTGGCTCCTCGCCTTCGCCGGGGCCACCGCGGCCGCCACTGCCGCCGGTTCCGCGTACTCGAACGACTACGAGGTCCCGGGCACCGAGTCGGGCCGTGCGACCCAGCTGCTTCAGGAGGGCTTCCCGGGCCTCGGCGGGGACGGCGACACCGTCGTCTGGCACACCTCGCACGGCACCGTGCGCGCCCCGGCCGTCGAGCGGACGATGTCCCACACCCTGGACCGGATCGCGGCCCTGCCCCAGATCGCCTCCGTGACCGGCCCGTACACGGCCCAGGGCGCGGACCGGATCAGCGCCGACGGGCACACCGCGTACGCGACCGTCACCTTCCGCCACCCGGCCCGGGAGGTCACCCGAACCGAGGCGAGCGCCGTGGTCGAGGCCGCCAGGTCCGCCCGGACCGACGGGCTCCAGGTGGAGCTCGGCGGCACCGCCGTCGGCCTGACCGAGTCCTCCGGCGGGCACCTCGCCGAGGCCGTCGGCGTGGTCGTGGCCGCCGCGGTGCTCTTCCTCGCCTTCGGCTCGCTCGCCGCCTCCCTGGTGCCGATCGCCACCGCGCTGGTCGGCGTCGGCACCGCCTACGCGGCCGTCGGACTCCTCGGCCACGCCATGACCGTGGCCGACTTCGCGCCCATGCTCGGGCTGCTGGTCGGGCTCGGCGTCGGCATCGACTACGCGCTGTTCATCGTCACCCGGCACCGGCGCGGACTGAAGCGCGGACTGAGCACCACCGAGGCGGCCACGACCGCCGTCGCCACCACGGGCCGCGCCGTCGTCTTCGCGGGCGCCACCGTGTGCATCGCCCTGCTGGGCATGCTGATCCTGCGGCTCGGCTTCCTCAACGGGGTCGCGGTCGCCGCCTCGGTGACCGTCCTGCTCACCGTCGCGGCCTCGGTGACCCTGCTGCCCGCCCTGCTGTCCTGGATCGGCCCGCGCGCCCTGAGCCGGCGGGAGCGGCGCCGGCTGGCCGAGCACGGGCCCGAGCCCGAACTGCCCACCGGGTTCGCCGCCCGCTGGTCCGCCTTCGTCGAACGCCACCCCAAACTGCTCGGCGCGCTCGCCCTGGCCGTCGTCACCGTGCTCGCCGTTCCCACGCTCTCCCTGCGCCTGGGCAGCTCGGACCAGGGCAACGACCCGGCGTCGACGACCACACGCCGGGCCTACGACCTCGTCGCCGAGGGCTTCGGCCCCGGCGTCAACGGCCCGCTGACCCTAGTGACCCGGGTGGACGGCGCCGAGGACCGGCTCGCCCTGGACAACCTCGACGCCACCCTGCGCTCCACCGAGGGCGTCGCCGCGGTGACCCCGGTGACCTACAACACCGGCGGCGGCACCGCCTACCTGACCGTCGTCCCCGACTCCGCGCCCCAGTCGCAGCGCACCAGCGACCTCGTCGACCGGCTGCGCACCGAGGTGCTGCCGCGCGCCGAGACCGGCACCTCGCTCGACGTGCACGTCGGCGGCGTCACCGCCGGGTACGACGACTTCGCCGGGATCATCGTGGGCCGGCTGCCGCTGTTCGTCGGCGTGGTCGTCGGCCTCGGCTGCGTCCTGCTGCTGCTCGCGTTCCGGTCGCTGGGCATCCCCCTGAAGGCCGCCGTGATGAACGTCGCCGCCGTCGCCGCCGCCTTCGGGGTCGTCGTCGCGGTCTTCCAGTGGGGCTGGGGCAGCGAACTGCTCGGCCTCGGCCGCGCCGGCCCGATCGAGCCGTTCCTCCCCGTGATCATGGTCTCCGTCCTCTTCGGGCTCTCCATGGACTACCAGGTCTTCCTGGTCAGCCGGATGTACGAGGAGTGGCTGGAGACCGGCGACAACCGGCGCGCCGTCCGTGTCGGCCTCGCCGAGACCAGCCGGGTGATCAACTCGGCCGCGGTCATCATGATCTCCGTCTTCCTCGCCTTCGTCCTCAGCGGCGACCGGGTGATCGCCATGTTCGGCATCGCGCTGGCCTCCGCCGTCGCCCTCGACGCCTTCGTGCTGCGCACCCTGCTGGTGCCCGCGCTGATGCACCTGCTCGGCGGCGCCAACTGGTGGCTGCCGCGCCGGCTGGACCGCGTCCTGCCCCGGATCAGCATCGAGCCGCCCGAGTGCCGCGCCGCCCATGAGAGGCTCGTGGACGTCGACGGCGAACCGAAGGAGCGGCAGCGCGATGTACGCGACATCCCTGGGTGACGACGGGGCCGAGCTGAGGCCGCTGGAACCCTGGCACGCCGAGGAGTTCCTCGCGCACCTCGACCGGGGCCGGGACTTCATCACCCGGCACATCCCGTTCGGCGCGAACGCCACCGACGTGGACTCCGCCCGCGCGGTCCTCCAGGCGTACGCCGACAAGCGCGCCGCCGACAGCGGCTTCCTGCACGGGCTGTGGCTGGACGGGAAACTGGTCGGCGGGCTGCTGTTCCGCGTCTTCGACGCCGCCAGCGGCAACTGCGAGATCGGCTGCTGGCTGGAGCCGGCCGGGACCGGTCGCGGGCTGGTCACCCGCGGCGCACGGGTGCTGATCGACTGGGCGTTTGACGAGCGCGGCATGCACCGTGTGGAGTGGTACGTGTCGTCGGCCAACGAACCGAGCATCGGCGTGGCCCGGCGGCTGGGGCTGACCCGCGAGGGTGTGCTCCGCGAGAGCCACCCCTACCGGGGCGCACGCCAGGACACCGAGATCTGGGCGGTGCTGGCCCCCGAGTGGCGTGCCGCACGCACGCGTGGGCACTGACGCGCCGGAGGGCGCGCGCCGCTCACCGTGATCGGCAAGAGACCGCGACGACCATGAAGAGACCTCTCAGACAGCGTCCGTACGGTGCGAGGCATGGGAACCAAGACTGCAGACGAGGCCGGAGCCGCCCACGGGGCCGAGGCGAAGAACGACCAGGAGACGGTGAACGTGACCAAGTCCGACCGACCCGACGCCACCACGCCGGGCCAGGCCGAGGAAACGACGGGGACCGACGAGAAGGGCACCGTCCAGGGCGCCCGCGCGGGCGTCGGTGACGCCGACGCGGCGGCCGCCCCCGAGCGCTCCGAGAGCGCCGCGACCGCCGAGGCCGGGGAAGCCGCCGGAGCCGAGGCGAGCGGTCCCACCGGGGTCGGCCAGGGCGCCGGCGCCGTCGTCGCCGCCGCGCTGGGCCTCGTCTCGCTGACCGGGAGCTGGCTCGGCACCGTCGCCGGTGCGCGGGCCCAGCTCATCGGCCAGCTGCAGACGGCCTCCTCGGCGACCGTGGCCAAGCAGATCAAGGCGGTGTACGGCGACTCCTGGCAGGCCACCGCGCTGTGGGGCGGGCTGTTCGCCCTCCTCGCGCTGGTCGTCGGCGTCGTGGTCCTCGCCCGGCCCGCGTTCGGCGCCCCGGGCAGGCCGCAGGCGGTCTGGATCAAGTCGGTCGCCTGGGCGGGCGTCGTGCTGGGCGTCCTCGGGCTGCTGCTGGCCGTCCTGAAGTACACCGGCGTCCTGCTCGGCCTGCCGACGACCTGACGCACCGCCCGGGCATCGCGCCCCGGACGGGCGGGGGGCCTTAGGGCTGCCGTGGACACCTCACGGCCGCCCTGAGGCCCCCCGCGCATGTCTTACGTACGCCACCCGCCCGTCTAAGGCCCCGAGCGCCGCGCAAGATGCGGAACTCTCCCGATGTGGCCGGCCCCCCTGGGAGACGAAGGTGGAGGAGTCGCGGAAAGCGGCACCGGAAACCACCTCTCACCAGGGAGACAGACGCCATGTTCGACTACGAGCTCCACCAGCTGCGTTCCGCCGACCTGCGCCGCCGGGCCGCGCACGAGCGACTGGTGCGCGCGGTGCTCCGCGGCGGCCGCGCCGGGCGCCGCCCGGCCGGCCCGGAGACCCCGGAGGCGGAATCCCATACCGAACACCCCCGCCGCCACCGCTTCACCCGCGCCGCATGACCGCCCCGCCGGAAAGCCCCGTCCCCCTGGGCCGGGGCTTTCCGTCCGTGACCGGCCGGGGGCGGGGAGCCGCCGGTCGCGGGCAGGCCGGGGCAGGTCCCGGGCCGGGTGCCGCGGGTGCGGGTGCGGCGGAGGGCGGGCGGTCGAAAACCGGTGCCGCGGTGTCGGACCCGCGTGCGATGCTCTGGGCTGTGGAGACCAGGTCCGTCAGTCCGGTGTTCGTCGGTCGCGGCGACGAGTTGGAGACGCTGCACGACGCGCTCGCCCGCGCCGACGCGGGGGAGCCGCAGGCCCTGCTGGCCGGCGGCGAGGCGGGCGTGGGCAAGACGCGTCTGACCGAGGAGTTCGCCACCGCCGCCTGCCGCCGCGGCGCCGTCGTCGCGCTCGGCGGCTGTGTGGAGATCGGCGCCGACGGACTGCCGTTCGCCCCCTTCTCCACCGCCCTGCGCGCCCTGCGCCGCGAACTGCCCGGCGAACTGGCCGCGGCCGCCGCCGGCCAGGAGGAGGAACTCGCCCGGCTGCTGCCCGAGCTGGCCGAGACCACCACCGCCCGCGGAGCGGGCCGGCACGACGAGGAGGGCATGGCCCGCCTCTTCGAGCTCACCGCGCGGCTGCTGGAGCACGTGTCCCGCGACCGCACGGTCGTCGTCGTCCTGGAGGACCTGCACTGGGCCGACGCCTCCACCCGGCACCTGCTGTCCTACCTCTTCCGCACCCTGCGCACCGGCCGTCTCGTCGTCCTGGCCACCTACCGCTCCGACGACATCCACCGCCGCCATCCGCTGCGCCCGCTGCTCGCCGAACTGGACCGGCTGCGCACCGTCCGCCGCCTCGAGCTCGCCCGCTTCAACCGCCAGGAGGTGGGCCGCCAGATCGCCGGCATCATCGCCACCGAGCCGGACCCCGTCCAGGTCGACGAGATCTTCGACCGCTCCGACGGCAACGCCTTCTTCGTCGAGGAACTCGCCGTCGCCGCCCGCGAGGGCCGGGCCTGCCTCAGCGAGTCCCTGCGGGACCTGCTCCTGGTCCGGGTGGAGGCGCTTCCCGAGCCCGCCCAGCGGGTCGCCCGGATCGCCGCCGAGGGCGGCTCCACCGTCGAGTACCGGCTGCTCGCCGCCGTGGCCCGGCTCGCCGAGGACGACCTGATCGAGGCGCTGCGGGCCGCCGTGAACGCCAACATCCTCCTCGCCGCGCCCACCGGGGACGGCTACCGCTTCCGGCACTCCCTGGTGCGCGAGGCGGTCAGCGACGACCTGCTGCCCGGCGAGCGCTCCCGCCTCAACCGCCGCTACGCCGAGGCACTGGAGGCCGACCCGGCCCTCGTCCCCGCCGGCGAACGGGTCATGCGGCTGGCCAGCTACTGGTACCACGCCCACGACCCGGCCAAGGCCCTGCCCGCCGTCCTCGACGCCACCGTCGCGGCCCGCGCCCGGCACGCCTACAGCGAGCAACTGCGGCTCCTGGAGCGGGCGATGGAACTGTGGGACGCCGCCCCCGAGGACGTACGGGCACGACTGCGCCCGGCGGACTACGCCGAGGCCTACCGGCCCTCACCGCCCGCAGGGCGTGCGGGCGGCCCCGGCGGCCCCGAACCCTCCGCCGCCCCCCTGCGCTACCTCGACCTGATGGCGGAGGCCGTCGTCGCGGGCCGCCTCAGCGGCGAGCGCGACCTCGCCATGAAGATCACCAAGCGGGCGCTGCGCCTCCTGGAGGACGAGTACGACCCCCTGCGCGCCGCCTGGTTCTGGATCCAGCGCTCCCGGCTGGTGCAGTCCAAGGCCCACGGCGACGGCTGGCAGGAACTGGCCACCGCACAGGAGCTGGTGCGCGGCCTGCCGCCGTCGGAGGTGCACGCCGAGGTGCTGGCCCACGTCGCCAACTGGTCGATGGTCCACGCACCGGGCCCCGATGCCTTCACCTCCGCCGAACGGGCCGTGGAGTACGCGCGCATGGTCGGCGCCCGCGAGATCGAGATGAACGCCCGCCTCACCCTGAACAACCTCAGAGTCGAGGCCGGGGACGTCGAGGCGGGACTCGCCGAGATGTACGAGGTCAAACGGCGGACGGTCGAGGACGGGATCCCCGGCGTGGCGGGCCGCTGCTACGTGAACCTGCCGTCCGAGCTGGAGTCCGTCGGACGCTCCCGCGAGGCCGTGCCCCTCATGGAGGAGGGGATCGCGTTCGCCCGGCGCTTCCGGCAACTGGACACCGAGGCCTGGGTGTGGGGCAACCTCGCCGAGTCCCTGTTCACCCTGGGCCGGTGGGACGAGGCCGCCGAGGCGGCGACCCGCTCGGGGCGCGTCGGGCAGAGCGCCAAGCCGCGCGGTTTCCGCGCCCGGATCCGCGCCGAACTCGCCCTCGCCCGCGGCGACCTGGACGAGGCGGCCCGCCAACTGGCCGCCGCGCGGGATCACTTCGGCTCCCACGACTACGCCCCGCAGCACGAGCTGCCGCTGGTCCGCATCGCGCTCGCGGTCGCCGCCGGCGAGGGCCGCCTGCTGGACGCCCGCGCCCAGCTCGAACAGGTCCTGGAATCCGGCTTCCCGCCCGGCACCCAGCGGTACTGCTGGCCGCTGCTGCTCACCGCCGCCACCGTGGAGACCCGCGCCGCCGCGCTGCCCGCGGCCGGCCCGGGACGCGCCGAGACCCTCGACCGCATCCGGGGGGCCGCCAGGACGCTGGCCACCCACGTGCCCGTCTGGCAGGCCTACGAGCGCTGGGTGCGCGCGGAACTGCTGCGCGCCGAGGGCCGCGACAGCGCCGAGGACTGGGCCGGCCTCGTCGAGGCCTTCGAGTCCCTGGAGCGCCCCTACGACCTGGCCCGGGTGCGTCACCGGCTGGCCGAGGCCCTGCTCGCGGCCGGGGACGACGACGAGCGGGAGCGCGCCACCGAGCTGCTGCGGCTGGCCCACGCCGTCGCCGGGCACCTCGGCGCCCGCCCCCTCGCCGACTCCGTCGCCCTGCTCGCCCAGCGCGCCCGCCTCACCCTGGCCCGCGCCCCGCGCCGGGCGCCCGCCGACGCCGATCCCGCCGGGTCCCTCGGCCTCACCAGCAGGGAGCGCGACGTGCTGCGCCTGGTGTCCGCCGGCCGCACCAACCGCCAGATAGCCGAGGAACTGTTCATCTCCCCGAAGACGGCCAGCGTCCACGTGTCGAACATCCTGGGCAAGCTCGGCGTCTCCGGGCGCGGCGAGGCGGCGGCGGTGGCGCACCGGCTGGGCCTGTTCCCCGCCGACGCGCTCACCGCCCCGGCGCCGGGCTGAAACGTACGCTGAAGGGAAACCGGCAAGGGGGAGGTGCCGTGTTCAACGTCTTCGAGGAACTGTTCGCGCCCGGCCGCAAGCACACCCGGGACGAGCGGAACCGGCTCGAGTTGACCCGGGAGGACGTCGGTGACGGCGACCCGGGGCGGGGGCCGATCGACCTCGCGTCCGGGAAGGTCGTCGTCAGGCATCCCCCGCCGCCGGCCCGGGAGGACACCGGCGAGGAGTAGGCGCCGGGCGCCGCGGACCGGGCTGACCGGGCTGACCGGGAGAAGGGCCCTACGTCACCCGGAGCTCCAGAATGCGGTCGTCGCCCTTCTTCGGGCTGCCCCGGCCGTCGGTGTTGCTGGTCACCAGCCACAGCCTGTCCCCGCCCGCCGCGACCACCGTGCGCAGCCGGCCGTACTCGCCCTTCAGGAAGGCCTGCGGGGGCGCCGACGCCCGGGTGCCCCGCAGCGGGACGCGCCACAGACGCTCCCCCTTCAGCGCGGCCACCCAGAGGGAGCCCGCGGCGTACGCGATGCCGCTCGGGGACGCGTCGTCCGTGTGCCACTGCGTCAACGGATTCACGAACCTGGGATTGCCGGACCTGCCCTCGGCGTCCGGCCAGCCGTAGTTGCCGCCCGGCCTGATCGCGTTCACCTCGTCCCAGGTGTCCTGGCCGAACTCCGAGGCGAACAGGCGCTGTTCGTCGTCCCAGGCGAGCCCCTCCACATTGCGGTGGCCGTACGAGTACACCGGGGACCCCGGGAACGGGTTGCCCGGGGCCGGTTCGCCCTCCGGCGTCATCCGCAGGATCTTGCCGCCCAGTGATGCGGTGTCCTGGGCCAGGCCCCGGTCACCGGTCTCGCCGGTGCCCGCGTACAGCATCCGGTCCGGGCCGAAGGCGATCCGGCCGCCGTTGTGGATGAGGCCCTTGGGGATGCCCTTGAAGACCGTGTCCGGCGCCCCGAGCTGCTCACCGGCGGGCTTCTTCTCGTCGTACAGCACGCGCACGATGCGGTTGTCCGAGGCCGAGGTGAAGTACGCGTAGATCATGTGGTCGGAGGCGAAGGCGGGGGAGAGGGCGATGCCGAGCAGGCCGCCCTCGCCCTCCGGGGCCACCCCGGACACCGTGCCGAGCTCGGTCTTCCGTCCGGTCCTCTCGTCGACCCGGGTGATCGTCGCCCGGTCGCGGGAGGAGACGAGCAGGCCGCCGCCGGGCAGCGGCGCCAGGCCCCACGGGGTGTCGAGGCCCTCCGCGATCGTGCGCAGCACCTTCACCGAGCCCTTGGTCGGCGGCGCGGTCTCCCCGGCCGCCGGCCCGGAGGGCGAGGCCGTCGCGGCCGTACGGCTCGGCGCCTCGGTGCCGGCGCCCGACGGGCCGCCCCCGGTGCCGGAGCAGCCGGCCGTCCACAGCAGCGCGCCGGCGGCCAGGGCGGCCGTCACAGCTCGACGTCGCACGATCATGTCCCTTCGACGCGGCGGGTCCTCCTGTCTTACTCCGCCCACGCCTCCCAGGTTCCCGGTTCACCGCGATCCGACGCTCCGCGCGGGCGGTCGGCCGCGCTCGGCCCGGTCGTCGCGCCGGGTCCGGGCGCCGTGCCCGGTCCGGCGCGCCGGGTTCGGGCAGGGCCCCGGCGCACTCCGCCGGGTCCGGGCCGTCCTCAGTCCCAGGACCCCTGCGCCGCGGGCAGATGCCCCACCTCGGCCAGGTCCCGTGCGGTCAGGCGCAGCCCCGCCGCCCCGGCGTTGTCCGTCACCCAGCGTTCCCGCTTGGTGCCCGGCAGCGCGACGACGTGGCGGCCCTGGGCCAGCACCCAGGCCAGCGCCACCTGCGCCGGCGTGACGTTCGCGCCGTGCCGTGCGGCCACCCGGCGCAGGCCCGCGACGATCGGCTGGTTGGCGGCCATCATCTCGGCGGTGAAACGGGGGTGGCGGGCGCGCACGTCGTCCCGTTCGAAGCCCCCGCCGGGAGTGAGCGTGCCGGTGAGGAAGCCGCTGCCCAGCGGCATCGCGGCGAGGAAGCCGATGCCGCGCGCCTCGCACCACGGCAGCAGACCGTCCAGCGCCTCCGGCGACCACACCGACAGCTCGGCCTGCACCGCGCTCACCGGGAAGACCTGCTGCACCCGCTCCAGCTGCCGGATCGTTCCGTCGTGCAGCCGCGCCCCGGGCCGCCGCCCCCTGCGCGCCCCGACGGCGCACAGGCCCAGCGCCCGCACCTTCCCGGCCCGTACGAGCTCCGCCATCGCCCCCCAGGTCTCCTCCACCGGCACCTCGGGGTCGGCGCGGTGCAGCTGGTACAGGTCGATGACGTCCGTCTGCAGCCGCCGCAGCGAGGCGTCGCAGGCGCGCCGCACATAGCCGGGGCGCCCGTTGGCCACGATGTGCTGCTCGCCCACCAGCAGCCCGACCTTGGTCGACACGAACGCGTCCGCGCGCCGCTCCTTCAACGCCCGCCCCAGCAGCAGCTCGTTGGTGAACGGGCCGTACATGTCGGCCGTGTCCAGCAGCGTCGAGCCCAGGTCCAGTGCCCGGCGCACCGCCCTGAGCGACTCCTCGCCCCGCTGCCGCGACGCGCTGTACGCCCAGCTCATCGGCATGCACCCGAGTCCGACGGCCCCCACCGCGAGCGCCGCCGCGCCGATCGTCCTGCGCTCCACCTGGCCGTAACCCTCCCTGTCCTGGGATCAACCAACCTAACCTCTGCGTTCCCGCGCCCCTCACATAGCCTCGGGACCATGACTGCTGACGTGTGGCTGCCCATCCCGCCGGACGAGATCGAGGGCCTCCCCGAGGAGCTCGCCTACCGCTTCTGGGACGGCGCCGAGGAGTTCCCCGCGGACCCCGCCGACTGCGCCTTCTACGTCGTGCCGTACATGAAGCCCGGCGGCGTCGGCGTGCGCCCGCTGCCCCGGATGAGCGCGGTACGGGTCGTGCAGACGCTGTCCGCCGGCACCGACCACGTGGAGCCCGGCCTCAGGCACCTGCCGCCCGGCGTGCAGCTGTGCAACGCGCGCGGGGTGCACGAGGCGAGCACGGCCGAACTGACCCTCGCCCTGGTCCTCGCCTCGCTGCGCGGCATCCCCGACTTCGTCCGGGCCCAGGACCGGGGGGAGTGGCGGGGAGGCTTCCGTCCGGCGCTGGCCGACAAGAACGTCCTCATCGTGGGGTACGGCTCCATCGGCGCCGCCATCGAGGACCGGCTCGCGCCGTTCGAGCTCGCGCGGGTGGCGCGCGTGGCGCGCTCCGCACGCACCACGGCGCGCGGTCCGGTGCACCCGCTCACCGATCTGCCCTCCCTGCTCCCGGACGCCGATGTCGTCATCCTGTCCACGCCCCTGACCGAGGCCACGCGCGGCCTGGCGGGAGCCGACTTCCTCGCGCGGATGAAGGACGGCGCGCTGCTCGTGAACGTCGCCCGCGGCCCCGTCGTCGACACGAAGGCGCTGCTGGCGGAGCTGGAGAGCGGCCGGATCACCGCCGCGCTCGACGTGACCGACCCCGAGCCGCTGCCGCCGGGCCACCCTCTGTGGCACGCGCCGGGTGTGCTCGTCAGCCCGCACGTCGGCGGCCCCACGTCCGCCTTCCTGCCGCGGGCCGAACATCTGCTCGTCAACCAGCTGCGCCGCTTTGTGAACCAGGAGCCGCTCGCCAACGTGGTCCTGACGACGGGAGCGGCAGGCGTGTAATCCGCTTCGGGTACCGTCCGCAACCTCCTGGACGCGGTGCGTACCCACATCCCCGCTGGTCGTCACGGAGCGTAGAGAAGCTATGTCCCTGAGTGACGATCCTGGTGTATCGTCCCCGACAGGGGCTGCGCCGCGCACCGTTCGGCGCCGGGGATGGACATGGCAGACTGCGAGGGGGGCGACGGGCGATGCACGGCCTATGGACGAACGATCCGACGCGGCGGAGCTGCCGGCGGCGGCCCTGGCGCACCGCCACGAGCAGACGCGGCCACCACGGCAGCCATCACCACGGCAGGCACAGCGGGCGCAGGAGGCACGCCCACCCGGCGCACCGGGACCCGCGGGACCCGGCGGCGCGGACCGGGAGGGCCCGGTGAGCCCGCCGCCCGCCCCGGCCCCGCTCGGCGGAGCCCCGCGGCCGCGGCCCGCGTCGCGCCTCCCCCTGCCCCGACCGCCCCTCCCGCGCGGCGCGGGCGGCCTGTTCCCCCAGCTCGTCCTGGCCCTGGTCTGCGCGGGATACGCCGTCGGTTCCGCACTCGGCTGGGGCTCGGACGAAGTGGCGCTGATCATGGGTGACTTCGGGCTGAGTGCCGCGGCCGGCACCGCCGCAGTGTCGTGCGCGGTCTACGCCCGCGGCCCGCGGGTCCGCTTCCGGCCCGCCTGGCTGCTGTTCGCCCTCTCCTCGGCGATGGCGTCCCTGGGCAACCTGGTCTGGGGGTGGTACGAGGTCGTCCTGAACGAGCCGGTGCCCAGCCCCAGTTACGCCGACCTGTTCTTCCTGTGCTTCGCGCCGCCCGCCATCGTCGGCCTGCTGGTGCTCGCCAAGCGGCCCGCCAACAAGGCGGGCTGGGTCTGCCTCGCGCTGGACGCCTGGCTGATCGGCGGCTCGCTGCTCACGCTGTCCTGGAGCCTGGCGCTCGCCCAGGCGGCCAAGTTCGACGGGCCGAGCGTGGCGCACACCGCGCTCTCGCTGGCGTACCCGCTGATGGACATCGCCCTGGTGAGCATGGTGCTCGCGCTGCACTTCCGGCGCTCCGCCGTCAACCGCACCGCCGTGAACACGGCGATCGGCGCCCTCGCCCTGACCGTCATGTGCGACGCGCTGTTCACCTCGCCGCTGCTGCACAACAACTACCACTCCGGCCAGTTGCTCGACGCGGGCTGGTTCGCCGGGTCCCTGCTCCTGGCGTACGCCCCCTGGGCCGCGCCCCGCCCCGACCCGGACCGCCCCGACCCCAGCCGCCGGCCCGCGGACAGGACCGAGGCGGACCACCCGGGCACCGACCACCCGGGCACCGACCATCCCGCCGACCACGCCGGCTCCGACCACCCCGGCACGGACCACGGCGAGGCGGACCACCGCCGGACGGACGGTCACGCGCGGGCGGCCGACAGGCTCCCGAGCCAAGCAGACGGGCTGCCGCGCCACGCCGACGGGCTCCCGCGCCCGGCGGACCGGCAGGCGCGCGTGGCGCACGCACACGTGCCCGGACCGCGCCGGAGCGCCCGCGGCCCCCACCTCCCGCCGCCCGCGCCGGGCGCCGACCACGAGCGGTACCAGGCCGGCCGGCCCCTGACCGGCTCGCTCGCCGCGCTCACGCCGTACCTCGCGGCCGCCGTCTGCACCCTGGGCGTGCTGTACAACGTGCTCAACGGGCACAGCGTCGACCGCGTGGTGCTGATCACCGCGGGCGCCGTGGTGCTGGCCCTCGTGGTGCGCCAGGGCATCATGCTGCTCGACAACATCACCCTCACCCAGGAACTGGCCCAGAAGGAGAACCACTTCCGCTCCCTGGTGCAGGGCTCGAGCGACGTCATCATGATCGCCGCGCCCAACGGCGTCCTCCGGTACGTCTCCCCGGCCGCCGCCGGCGTCTACGGACGGTCCGCGGAGGAGCTGGTGGGCAGGGAACTGGCCGGCCTCATCCACCCCGAGGACCTCGGCTGCGTGGTGCACGAGGTGCGCCGGTTCCTCGCCGCCAGCCCGCAGGAGGAGCCCACGACCCGCATCGAGTGCCGCTTCCGCTCCGGCGGCGGCGGATGGCTCAACGTCGAGTCGACCATCAACCGCCACCACGGCGGCCTGATCTTCAACAGCCGGGACGTGACCGAACGGGTGCGCCTGCAGGCGCAGCTCCAGCACAACGCGGAGCACGACCCGCTCACGGACCTGCCCAACCGCGCGCTGTTCACCCGGCGCGTGCAGCAGGCGCTGTCCGGCCGGCGCTCCACCGACCACGGCACCGCGGTGCTCTTCATCGACCTCGACGGCTTCAAGGCCGTCAACGACACCATCGGGCACCAGGCCGGGGACGAACTCCTCGTCCAGGCCGCCCGCAGACTCCAGGAGGCGGTCCGCCACGGGGACACCGCCTCCCGGCTCGGCGGCGACGAGTTCGCGGCCCTGATCGTCGGGGACGGCACCCGCGACCGCACCGCCCGCGAAGGGGACATCCTGGAGCTCGCCGACCGCCTCAGGGTGACGCTGTCCCAGCCGTACCTCATCGACGGCAACGAGGTCCGGGTCGCCGCGTCCATCGGCGTGGCCTTCGCCGAGCCGGGCCTCGGCGCCGGGGAGCTGCTCCGCAACGCCGACCTCGCGATGTACCGGGCGAAGGCGGCCGGCAAGGGCCGGGTCGAGCTGTACAAGCCGCAGATGCAGCAGGACGTCGTCCGCAAGGCGGAGCTGGCCACCCGTCTGCGGGCCGCCCTGCACGACGGCGAGTTCGCCCTGCTCCACCAGCCGGTGGTGTGCCTGGAGAACGGCCGGATCACCTCGGTGGCCGCCCAGGCGCGCTGGCGCTCCTCGCAGGGGGTGCTCTTCGCCCCCGCCGAGTTCCTGCGGGTGGCCGAGGACAGCGACAGGACCGCCGAACTGGGCCGGTGGGTGCTGGAGGAGGCCATCGAGCAGGCCGCCGAGCGGGCCGCGAGCGGCCTGTCCAAGCCCGTGGTGGTCCGGATGGGCGCCCGCCGGCTGCTGGACCGCTCGCTGCCGCCCGGCTCCGTGGAGGCCCTGCTGACCCGGCACGGGCTCCCGTCCGGGGCGCTGGTGATCGAGCTCTCCGACATCGACCCGCGGGTCTCGCTGGACGAGCTGGAGCGGCGGCTGAGCGCCCTGCGGCGGCTCGGCGTCCGGATCGCGCTGGACGGCTTCGGCGGTGGCTACGCGGCCGTCACGGCCCTCAGACGCCTGCCCCTGGACGTCCTGAAACTCGACCGCGGCCTGGTCGAGGGCGTGGTCGAGTCGGCCCGCCTGCACAAGATCACCAGTGGGCTGCTGCGCATCGCCATCGACCTCGGGCTCCAGTCCGTGGCCGACGGTGTGGACCTGCCGGAGCAGGTCGTCGCGCTGCGCGCGATGGGCTGCACCCACGGGCAGGGCACGGCCTTCTCCGGTCCGCTGGACGAGTACCGGCTGCGCCGGGCGCTGACCTCCGGCCGCTTTCCGGTGCCGCACGGCCCGGTCGAACCGGCGTTCGCGGGCGGTGGCGCGGGGCTGTACTCCGGTGGAGTGGCGGCCGTCTTCGGAGGCGGGACGGCCCTCCGCTCACATAATGAGACGCCCGTCCCACCCACTTGACACCGGGTGCGTGCCGGGGGGAGGGTCAGTGCCATGCGCACCCGAATTCTCGTACTTGGACAGCGCGTCGGCTGAGCTGGGACCCACCGGAGGACGATCCGGAATCCCCAGCGACCCTCACCGGCGCGCTCCCCTCGCTTGCCTTGCGGCACGAGGGGTTTTTTGTTGCACAGGCACCCCTCGTGCAGCAGCCGAAATCCGCTCACACCTCGCAAAAACCCTCAGCATCGAGAAGAGAATGACGATGACCGAGCAGGCCACCGGGGCCCATCACCCGCAGCCGCGGCCCCGATCCGGAGGACAACAGTCCGCTCCCGAGCACGTCACGGGTGCGCAGTCCCTCATCCGCTCTCTCGAGGAGGTCGGCGCCGACACGGTATTCGGCATTCCCGGCGGTGCGATCCTTCCCGCGTACGACCCGCTGATGGACTCCACCCGGGTGCGCCACGTCCTGGTCCGGCACGAGCAGGGCGCCGGTCACGCGGCCACCGGCTACGCGCAGGCCACCGGCAAGGTCGGCGTCTGCATGGCGACCTCCGGACCCGGCGCCACCAACCTGGTCACCCCGATCGCCGACGCCCACATGGACTCCGTGCCGCTGGTCGCGATCACCGGCCAGGTCGCCTCCAAGGCGATCGGCACGGACGCCTTCCAGGAGGCGGACATCGTCGGCATCACCATGCCGATCACCAAGCACAACTTCCTGGTCACCAAGGCCGAGGACATCCCGCGGATCATCGCGCAGGCGTTCCACATCGCCTCCACCGGCCGCCCCGGCCCGGTCCTGGTCGACATCGCCAAGGACGCCCTCCAGGCGAAGACCACCTTCTCCTGGCCGCCGGTGATGGACCTGCCCGGCTACCGGCCCGTCACCAAGCCGCACGCCAAGCAGATCCGCGAGGCGGCCAAGCTCATCACCTCCGCGAAGCGCCCCGTCCTCTACGTCGGCGGCGGCGTCCTGAAGGCCCGCGCCACCGCCGAGCTCAAGGTCCTCGCGGAACTCACCGGAGCGCCCGTCACCACCACCCTGATGGCGCTCGGCGCATTCCCCGACAGTCACCGGCTGCACGTGGGAATGCCGGGCATGCACGGTTCGGTCACCGCCGTCACCGCGCTGCAGAAGGCCGACCTGATCGTCGCCCTCGGAGCCCGCTTCGACGACCGCGTCACCGGCAAGCTGGACAGCTTCGCCCCGTTCGCCAAGATCGTCCACGCCGACGTCGACCCGGCCGAGATCGGCAAGAACCGCGCCGCCGACGTGCCGATCGTCGGCGACGCCCGCGAGGTCATCGCCGACCTGATCCAGGCCGTGCAGAGGGAGCACGCCGAGGGCCACCGGGGCGACTACACCGCTTGGTGGAACGACCTCGGGCGCTGGCGCGAGACCTACCCGCTCGGCTACGACCAGCCCGCGGACGGCTCGCTCTCCCCGCAGCAGGTCATCGAGCGGATCGGGCAGCTCGCCCCAGAGGGCACGATCTTCGCGGCGGGCGTCGGCCAGCACCAGATGTGGTCCGCGCACTTCATCCAGTACGAGAAGCCCGCCACCTGGCTGAACTCCGGCGGCGCCGGAACCATGGGCTACGCGGTCCCGGCCGCCATGGGCGCCAAGGCCGGCCGTCCGGAGCGCGCCGTCTGGGCGATCGACGGTGACGGCTGCTTCCAGATGACCAACCAGGAACTCACCACCTGCGCCCTGAACAACATCCCGATCAAGGTCGCCATCATCAACAACGGCGCCCTCGGGATGGTCCGCCAGTGGCAGACCCTCTTCTACAACCAGCGGTACTCCAACACGGTGCTGCACTCCGGGCCGGGCGCCGAGCCCAAGGGCCCGAGCGCCGGCACCCGGGTCCCCGACTTCGTGAAGCTGTCGGAGGCCATGGGCTGTCACGCGATCCGCTGCGAGTCGCCCGACGACCTCGACAAGGTCATCGAAGAGGCGAACGCGATCAACGACCGCCCCGTCGTCGTCGACTTCATCGTCCACGAGGACGCGATGGTCTGGCCGATGGTCGCGGCCGGCACCTCCAACGACGAGATCATGGCCGCCCGGGACGTCCGCCCCGACTTCGGCGACAACGAAGACGACTGAGCCGGGAAGACGAAGAGGAAGAGCAACCAGACATGTCCAAGCACACGCTCTCCGTCCTGGTGGAGAACACGCCGGGCATCCTCGCCCGGATCGCCGCCCTGTTCTCCCGGCGCGGCTTCAACATCGACTCCCTTGCGGTCGGTGTCACCGAGCACCCCGACATCTCCCGCATCACCATCGTGGTGGGCGTGGAGGACCTGCCGCTGGAGCAGGTGACCAAGCAGCTCAACAAGCTCGTCAACGTGCTGAAGATCGTCGAGCTGGAGCCGTCGCAGGCCGTCCAGCGCGAACTCGTCCTGGTGAAGGTGCGCGCCGACAACGAGACGCGCTCCCAGATCGTGGAGATCGTCCAGCTGTTCCGCGCCAAGACCGTCGACGTCTCCCCGGAGGCCGTGACGATCGAGGCCACCGGGTCCGGCGAGAAGCTGTCGGCGATGCTCAAGATGCTGGAGCCGTTCGGCATCAAGGAGCTGGTCCAGTCCGGCACCATCGCGATCGGCCGCGGCGCCCGCTCGATCACGGACCGGTCGCTGCGCGCGCTCGACCGGTCGGCGTAACGACGCGTCCGGGCGGCCGGGGAAATCCGGCCGCCCGTATGCCGAGACCCCCAGACTTCCCTTCCCCCCACCGTCATACGGTGGGAGCACACCTGCACACCAAGGAGAGAACCCAAAGTGGCCGAGCTGTTCTACGACGCTGACGCCGACCTGTCCATCATCCAGGGCCGCAAGGTCGCGGTCATCGGCTACGGCAGCCAGGGCCACGCCCACGCCCTGTCGCTGCGCGACTCGGGTGTCGACGTGCGGGTCGGTCTGCCCGAGGGCTCCAAGTCGAAGGCCAAGGCCGAGGAGCAGGGCCTGCGCGTGGTGACGCCCGCCGAGGCCGCCGCCGAGGCCGACGTCATCATGATCCTGGTCCCGGACCCGATCCAGGCCCAGGTCTACGAGGAGTCCGTCGCCCCGAACCTGAACGACGGCGACGCGCTGTTCTTCGGGCACGGCTTCAACATCCGCTTCGGCTTCATCAAGCCCCCGGCCGGCGTCGACGTCTGCATGGTCGCCCCGAAGGGCCCGGGCCACCTGGTGCGCCGCCAGTACGAGGAGGGCCGCGGCGTCCCCTGCATCGCGGCCGTCGAGCAGGACGCCTCCGGCAGCGCCTTCGCGCTCGCCCTCTCCTACGCCAAGGGCATCGGCGGCACCCGCGCCGGCGTCATCAAGACCACCTTCACCGAGGAGACCGAGACCGACCTCTTCGGCGAGCAGGCCGTTCTCTGCGGCGGCACGGCCGCGCTGGTCAAGGCGGGCTTCGAGACGCTGACCGAGGCGGGCTACCAGCCCGAGATCGCCTACTTCGAGTGCCTGCACGAGCTGAAGCTGATCGTCGACCTCATGTACGAGGGCGGCCTGGAGAAGATGCGCTGGTCGATCTCCGAGACCGCCGAGTGGGGCGACTACGTCACCGGCCCGCGCATCATCACCGACGCCACCAAGGCCGAGATGAAGAAGGTCCTCGCCGAGATCCAGGACGGCACCTTCGCCCGCAACTGGATGGACGAGTACCACGGCGGTCTGAAGAAGTACAACGAGTACAAGCAGCAGGACGCCGAGCACCTGCTGGAGACCACCGGCAAGGAGCTGCGCAAGCTCATGAGCTGGGTGAACGAGGAGGCGTAGGCCTCCCGGCCGAGGGGGCCGGAGCGAGCCGCTCCGGCCCTTTCGCCGAACCCGGGGTAACGTCGGTGGTCACAGGGGACGCGCGGCGTTGTCCACCCCGTCCAGCCACGGACGGGTGATCCTTCCGCGGTGGCGTAATGCGGCGCATCCGGCGCCACTACACTGCTGCACTAACAAACGCGTCAGGCCCACAGCGTCGTGCGTCTCTTACGCGGTAGCCCCTCCTCCGCCTGCGGCCGTCGGGACGGCCGTCCGCATGCATTGGACTTGTGAGGACTCACGTGAGCTCGAAACCTGTCGTACTCATCGCTGAAGAGCTGTCGCCCGCGACCGTCGACGCACTCGGTCCGGACTTCGAGATCCGCCACTGCAACGGCGCGGACCGAGCCGAACTGCTCCCCGCCATCGCCGACGTGGACGCGATCCTGATCCGCTCCGCCACCAAGGTGGACGCCGAGGCGATCGCCGCCGCGCGCAGGCTCAAGGTCGTCGCACGAGCCGGCGTCGGCCTGGACAACGTCGACGTCTCCGCCGCCACCAAGGCCGGCGTGATGGTCGTCAACGCCCCGACCTCCAACATCGTGACCGCCGCCGAGCTGGCCTGCGGTCTGATCCTCGCCACCGCCCGCAACATCCCGCAGGCCAACGCCGCGCTGAAGAACGGCGAGTGGAAGCGCAGCAAGTACACGGGCGTCGAGCTGGCCGAGAAGACCCTCGGCGTCGTCGGCCTCGGCCGCATCGGCGCCCTGGTCGCCCAGCGCATGTCCGCCTTCGGCATGAAGGTCGTCGCCTACGACCCCTACGTGCAGCCCGCGCGGGCCGCGCAGATGGGCGTCAAGGTGCTGACCCTGGACGAGCTGCTGGAGGTCTCCGACTTCATCACCGTCCACCTGCCCAAGACCCCCGAGACCCTCGGCCTGATCGGCGAGGAGGCGCTGCGCAAGGTCAAGCCGGGCGTGCGCGTGGTCAACGCGGCGCGCGGCGGCATCGTCGACGAGGAGGCGCTGTACTCGGCGCTCAAGGAGGGCCGCGTCGCCGGCGCCGGCCTGGACGTGTACGCCAAGGAGCCGTGCACCGACTCGCCGCTGTTCGAGTTCGACCAGGTCGTCGCCACCCCGCACCTGGGCGCCTCCACGGACGAGGCGCAGGAGAAGGCCGGCATCGCGGTCGCCCGGTCGGTCCGCCTCGCCCTGGCCGGCGAGCTCGTGCCGGACGCGGTGAACGTGCAGGGCGGTGTCATCGCCGAGGACGTCAAGCCGGGTCTGCCGCTCGCCGAGCACCTCGGCCGGATCTTCACCGCCCTCGCGGGCGAGGTCGCGGTCCGCCTCGACGTCGAGGTCTACGGCGAGATCACCCAGCACGACGTGAAGGTGCTGGAGCTCTCCGCGCTCAAGGGCGTCTTCGAGGACGTCGTCGACGAGACCGTGTCGTACGTCAACGCGCCGCTGTTCGCCCAGGAGCGGGGTGTGGAGGTGCGCCTGACCACCAGCTCCGAGTCGGCGGACCACCGCAACGTGGTCACCGTGCGCGGCACCCTCGCGGGCGGCGAGGAGGTGTCGGTCTCCGGCACCCTGGCCGGCCCGAAGCACGTCCAGAAGATCGTCGCGGTCGGCGACTACGACGTCGACCTCGCCCTCGCCGAGCACATGGTCGTCCTGCGCTACGAGGACCGTCCGGGTGTCGTCGGCACCGTCGGCCGCATCATCGGCGAGGCGGGCGTCAACATCGCCGGGATGCAGGTCGCCCGCGCGGCGGCGGGCGGCGAGGCGCTGGCGGTGCTCACCGTGGACGACACGGTGCCGGCCGGCGTGCTGACCGAGGTCGCCGGGGAGATCGGCGCGACCTTCGCCCGCGCGGTGAACCTGGTCTGAGGCAACCGTTCCGAAGCGCCGGGCGGGCTGGTGATCCAGCCCGCCCGGCGCTTTCGCGTGCCGCGGCGTCCCGGGGGAGCGCGTTCCGGTGGCTCAGGCGAGGCGGGCCTCCGGCTCGGCCTCCGCAGCCGGCGCCGGGCGCACGTGGATCCGGCGCAGGGTGCCCGCCGCCGCGAGGGCGGCCAGGGCCAGCAGGACCGCCCCGGCGAGCGCGGCCCCCCGCATCCCGTGGGTGAAGGCCTCGCGCGCCGTGGCCGCCAGGGCGTCTCCCGCGCGCCCCGGCAACCGCCCGGCGACGGCGAGGGCGCCGCCCAGGGTCTCGTGGGCCGCCGCCGGAGCCGAGGACGGGATGTCGCGGCGGTAGACGGCGGTGCCGATGGAGCCGAGGACCGCCATGCCCAGCGCGCCGCCGAACTCGGTGGCCGTCTCCAGCAGGGCCGAGGCCGTACCGGCCCGATCCACCGGCGCCGTGCTCATCGCGAGGTCGGTCAGCTGGGACATCACCATGACCGCGCCGCAGGCCAGGACACCCGCCGCGGTGAGGACCAGCCAGAGGGAGTGCGTGCCGGCGAACGCCAGGAGCGTGAACCCGGCCGCGGAGAAGGCGAAGCCGGTGGCGACCGCGTACCCGCGGTCGGCGCCCCGGGCGACGAGGTGTCCGGTGACCGGGCCGGCGACGCCGATGAGCACCGACGGGAGCAGGCTCCACAGCGCGGCCGACAGGGGGCTCTTGCCGAGGACCGACTGCAGGTACTGCGTGGTGAAGATGGCCGAGCCCATGACGGCGAACGCCGAGATCAGGGTCAGGACCAGCGCCGGGGTGAAGCCGCGGCCCCTCAGCAGCGCCGGCGGGATCAGCGGGGAGTCCCCGGCGCGCTGGCGCCGGACGAGGAGCGCGGCGAAGAGCAGGCCGACGGCCACCGACACCACGTACCGCGGGTGCCAGCCCTCGGAGGGGATCTCCTTCAGGCCGTAGACCACCGGGAGCACCGCGGCCATCGACAGCGGAACGCTCGGCCAGTCGAAGCGGCCCGGAGCGGGGTTCCGCGACTCGGGGAGCAGGACCGGGCCGAGCACCAGCAGCAGGGCCATCGCGGGCAGGTTGACCAGGAAGACCGAGCCCCACCAGAAGTGCTCGACGAGCACACCGCTCATCACCGAGCCCAGCGCGATGCCGCCGGTCATCACCCCCGACCACAGGCCGATGGCCTTCGCCCGCTGGGCGGGGTCGGTGAACATCGTGCGCAGCAGCGCCATCGTCGACGGCATCAGGGTCGCGCCGCCGATGCCGAGGACCGCGCGGGCCGCGATCAGGGTCTCGGCGCTGTCCGCGTACGCCGCCACCAGCGAGGCGGCGCCGAACGCGGCCGCGCCCGCCAGCAGCAGCCTGCGGCGGCCGATGCGGTCGCCCAGCGCGCCCATCGTCATCAGCAGGCCGGCCAGGACGAAGCCGTAGACGTCGAAGATCCACAGCTGCTGGGTGCCGCTCGGCCGCAGGTCGGCGCCGATGGCGGGGGCGGCGAAGTACAGGACCGAGACGTCCATCGAGACCAGGAGCAGCGGGAGCATCAGCACCCCGAGGGCGGTCCACTCGCGGCGCCCGGCGCGGACGGGGGCACCCTCGGCGCCCGGAGGAACGGTCGTGCTCGTCGGATTCGTCATGCCGGTGACTGTACGGCTGTATTAAACGCTCGTCTAGAACGCCTGTATAAGTCACCCGTCTAGGACAGTCGTATGGACGGCTATAGGCTGCTGTGCATGGGACACCGCGAGGATCTGCTCGAAGGCGCGAAGCGCTGCCTGCTGGCCAAGGGGTTCGCGCGGACCACCGCGCGCGACATCGTCAGGGAGTCGGGCACGAACCTGGCGTCGATCGGCTACCACTACGGCTCGAAGGACGCCTTGCTGGCGCAGGCGTACGTGTCGCTGGTCGAGGGGGTGGCCGACGACTGGGACGCGGCACCCGAAACCGGCGGCGCACCGGGCTCCCTCGAGCGGTTCCGGGAGGTGTGGTCGAACATCATCGCCACCATGCGCGAGCCCGGCTCCTTCTGGCGCCTCAGCGCGGAGATCGTGGTCATGGGCGACCAGCTGCCCGAGGTGCGCGACCACCTCGCGCGGGCCCAGCGGGAGGCTTCGCGGGGTTTCGTCGTCCTCATGACGGGCGGGCGCGAGGAGGACGTCCCGGAGGAGGTCGTCGACACGCTCGGCGCCTTCTACACGGTCCTCATGACCGGCCTGATCGCGCAGTGGACCTTCGACCCGAAGGCCGCGCCCGACGCCGACGCCCTCACCGAGGGCCTGCGCCGCCTGCTGGACGGTGTGCGACGGGCCGAGTGACCCGTCGGCGCGGGCCGCTGCCCACCGCCGCGCCCTACAGCCGCGCCCGCTTCAGCGCCATGTGCAGCAGCAGGCGGTCCTCGCCGTCGTCCAGGTCGAGGCCGGTCAGCTGCTCCACCCGGGACAGGCGGTAGTAGAGGGTCTGGCGGTGGATGCCCAGCTCGGCGGCGGCGCGGCCGGCCTGGCCGGCGCAGTCCAGGAACACCTCGGCCGTGCGGGCGAGTTCCTGGTGGGCGGGGGAGAGCAGGGCGCGTACGGCCACGTCCTCGGCGGTCCGCGGCGGCAGTGCCGTGAGCAGACGGAACGGGCCGATCGAGGCCCACCGCGCGACCGGCCCCAGCCGCGGCTCCGCCAGCGCGGCCCGGGCCGCCCCCGACGCCTCCGCCCAGGCGGTCCCGAGCTCCGCCAGCCCGGACCGGGCGGCGGCGACCCCGGCGGCGACTCGGGCGCCGCCCGTACGGCCGGCCGTTCCGACATCGGTGCCGGCCGCACCGGTTCCCCCGGGTCGCGCCCCGGCCCGTTCCAGCAGCCGGGCCGCCGCCGCCTCCGCCGGGGCCAGCGCGTCCGCCGACCGCAGCCGGACCAGGAGCGCCAGGCACTGCGCGGCGCCGGCGCCCCCCACCGCCCCGGGGGTCTGTGCGGTCCCCGCGTCCCAGGGCACGGTGCACAGTGCCGTCGCGCCCGGCAGGGTGCGCACCGACGGGGCGTCACCGGGGTCGGCCGAGGGCCACGGGGCCACGCACACCACCGTGTGCGGACCGTCCGCGCGCGCACCGAGGGCCGTCCGCAGCTCCGCCACCGCCATGTCCCGCGGCCAGCCGGGCTCGGCGGTCAGCACCGCCCGCAGCTCCCGGGTGAGGTCCGCCCCGTGCTGCGCCTCGTCCGCGAGCAGCGCGCCGATCCGCGCGGTCACCCGCATGGCCGCCGCGAGCTGCGGTTCGCCGGGGCCCGGCTCGTCGTCCAGCAGCCAGACGTAGCCGAGGACGACACCCCGATGGCGTACGGGGAGGCAGATCCGCCCCCGGTACACCCCCGCCTCCGGGGTCGGCGGGATCCGCACCGGGCCGGTGGCGCGGGTGATGCCGAAGCCCTCGAACCAGGTGCGCACCGCCGCCGTGGAGCGGCGGGTGAGGATCGAGCGGGTGCGCACCGGGTCCAGGGCCGACGGATCGAGGTCGCCCTCGCTGTCGTAGGCGCCGAAGGCGATCAGCTCGAAGTCCCGGTTCTCCAGCGTCGCCGGTGCGCCGAGCAGCTCGGAGATCTCGTCGACCAGCTCCTGGTAGTCACCTCTGCGTTCCGGCGTCACCCGGGCATTCTCCCGCATTTCCCAGGAGCCTCATACATCTGTCTGAGATCCCGGGCACGGATGCGTGACAGCTGTCGATGGTCGACGATCGGGTGGATCCTTAACTTTCACGGTGGTTCTCCGTGCCGTTGCCCGAGGGCGGGTGGCGGCTTCCTGTTCCTCGTAGTGGAGGTGCCCCGTGCTGGGTCCCGTGATTCTCGCCGCGTCGCGCAGCGACCGGATGCGACGCCTGATCTCGGCGGCCCCGGTGACCAAGCAGGTCGTCGACCGCTTCATCCCCGGCGAGACCGTGGACGACATCGTCCCGATCATCACGGACCTGACCGGCAAGGGCCTGGAGCTGACCATGGACGTGGTCGGCGAGGACATCACCACGCCCGAGCAGGCCGCCGCCGCCCGAGACGCCTACCTCCTGCTGATCGACCGGATCAAGGACCTGGAGCTCGGCACCAGGGTCGAGGTGTCCGTCAAGCTGTCCATGTTCGGCCAGTCCCTCCCGTCGCCCACCGCCGCCCGTGCCGGAGGGCCCTCCGGGCCCGCCCCCGCCTTCCCCGGCGGCCACGAGCTGGCCCTCGCCAACGTCCGCCCGGTCGTCGAGGCCGCCGCGGCGATCGGCACCACGGTCACCCTGGACGCGGAGGACCACACCACCCTCGACTCGATGTTCGCCATCCACGAGGAGCTGCGGAAGGACTTCCCGCAGACCGGCTGCGTCATCCAGGCCTACCTCTTCCGCACCGAGGCCGACGCCCGGCGGCTCGCCGCCGGCGGCAGCCGGGTGCGCCTGGTCAAGGGCGCCTACAAGGAGCCCGCCGAGGTCGCTTACCAGAACAGGCAGGAGATCGACAAGGCGTACGTGCGGATCCTGCGCACGCTCATGGAGGGCGAGGGGTACCCGATGATCGGGTCCCACGACCCGCGGCTCATCTCCATCGGGCAGGAACTCGCCCGGCGTGCCGGGCGCAAGCCCGCCGAGTACGAGTTCCAGATGCTGTACGGCATCCGGAGCGACGAGCACCTGCGGCTGGCCGCCGAGGGCCACCGCATGCGCGTCTACACCGCCTACGGCACCGACTGGTACGGCTACTTCATGCGCCGTCTGGCGGAGAAGCCGGCCAACCTGCGCTTCTTCGTCCGCTCGATGGTCAGCAAGGGCTGAGCCCGCTCCCCGCTCGCAACACCGCTCAAGTCAAGGAGTTACGGAACCCATGGACGCTGTGACCCAGGTCCCCACCCCCGTCAACGAGCCGGTGCACGGCTACGCCCCCGGCTCGCCCGAGCGCGCCCGCCTGGAGGCCAAGCTCAAGGAGCTCGCCGGCAACCCGGTCGACCTGCCCTGCACCATCGGCGGCGAGAAGCGCATGGGCGGCGGCGAGGCCTTCCAGGTCGTCCAGCCGCACAACCACAAGGCCGTCCTCGGCACCTACCGCAACGCCACGCGGGCGGACGCCCAGGACGCCATCGACGCGGCCCTCGCCGCCGCGCCCGCCTGGCGCGCGATGTCCTTCGACGACCGTGCGGCGATCATCCTGCGCGCCGCCGAGCTGCTGGCCGGCCCCTGGCGCGAGACCATCGCCGCCTCCACCATGCTCGGCCAGTCGAAGACCGCCCAGCAGGCGGAGATCGACAGCCCGTGCGAGCTGGTCGACTTCTGGCGCTTCAACGTCCACTACGCCCGCCAGATCCTGGCCGAGCAGCCCCCGGCGAACTCGCCGGGCGTGTGGAACCGCCTCGACCACCGCCCGCTGGAGGGCTTCGTCTACGCGATCACGCCGTTCAACTTCTCGGCGATCGCGGCCAACCTGCCGACCGCGCCCGCGCTGATGGGCAACGTCGTGGTCTGGAAGCCCTCCCCGACGCAGACCCACGCCGCCGTGCTGCTCATGCGGCTGCTGGAGGAGGCGGGACTGCCCAAGGGCGTCATCAACCTCGTCACCGGCGACGGCATCGAGGTGTCCGAGGTCGCCCTGGCCCACCGCGACCTGGCGGGCATCCACTTCACCGGCTCGACCAGGACCTTCCAGTACCTGTGGAAGACGGTCGGCGCCAACATCGAGAAGTACCGCTCCTACCCGCGTCTGGTCGGCGAGACCGGCGGCAAGGACTTCCTGGTCGCGCACCCGTCCGCCGACCGCGCGGTGCTCAAGACCGCGTTGACCCGCGGCGCCTTCGAGTACCAGGGCCAGAAGTGCAGCGCCACCTCCCGCGCCTACGTCCCGGCGTCGATCTGGAACTCCGGCTTCAAGGAGGAGTTCGCCGCCGAGGTCGACGGCCTGACCATGGGTGACGTCACCGACCTGGCGCACTTCATGGGCGCGGTCATCGACGAGCGCTCCTTCGCGAAGAACAAGGCGGCGATCGACCGGGCCAAGGAGGACGCGGCCTGCACGATCGTCGCGGGCGGCACCTACGACGACTCGGTCGGCTACTTCGTCCGTCCGACCGTCATCGAGTGCACCGACCCGGAGAACGACGTCTTCCGCACCGAGTACTTCGGCCCGATCCTCGCCGTGCACGTCTACGAGGACGAGAAGTACGACGAGATGCTCACCCAGATGGAGTCGGTGTCGGACTACGCGCTGACCGGGTCCGTCATCTCCAACGACCGCGCGGCGGCGGCGTACACGATGGAGCGGCTGCGCTACGCGGCCGGCAACTTCTACATCAACGACAAGTCGACCGGCGCCGTCGTCGGCCAGCAGCCCTTCGGCGGCGGCCGCGCCTCCGGCACCAACGACAAGGCCGGCGCCCCGCAGAACCTGATGCGCTGGACCCTGACCCGCGCCATCAAGGAGACGCTGGTCCCGCCGACCGACTACGGCTACCCGCACATGGGCTGACACACCGGCAGGTACCGAGGGCCGGGCCCCGTCCGCACGGACGGGGCCCGGCCCGTCTTCGTTTCCGCGCCCGTCCGGAGGCCGCCGTCTCAGATAGTAGGAAGTCCGAGTAATTGTGGAGACAGAGAAGCCGTCCTCGCTTAGCTTTGTAGAAGCCGAACGTCTCGCTCGATCCAGCGAACGGCAGGCGTGAGCCGGGCCCCGAGCAGGTAACCCCTGCGGCGCCGCTCCCCGCCACTGAGTCGGCATCACCCACGCCCATCAGGCAGTGGGCGAGTCTCGAAACTTCCTTTCCGCGCTCCCTGCTTGTCGAAGGAGTCGATTTCCCATGGCCGAGACGACCGTCCGCCGCCGAGTCCGCCACCACTCCCGTACGAGCGAGTCCGACCGCAAGAACGCCGCCGCCGCGCTCCAGCGCGCCCTCGACCGCCGGGACAACGGCGGCCAGACGGGCCACTGAGCCGCCGCGTCCACCAGCCGGGAGCCGCGCCCGCACGGGGCGCGGGCGCGGCCTTCGTGAGCCCCGTCCGCGCCCCCGTGGCCGCTCCCTTCGTCCGAATGATGGACGTCCCGTGTCATTTCATGGGACGCGAAGTAGGGTGCCGACATGTCTCGCAGCATCGATCTCGCAGTGATCCCCGGTGACGGCATCGGCCAGGAAGTGGTGGCCGAGGGCCTGAAGGTCCTGACCGCCGTCCTCCCGCAGGACGTGAAGCTCGAGACCGAGGAGTACGACTTCGGGGCCCGGCGCTACCACGCCACCGGTGAGACCCTCACCGACGCCGACCTGGAGCGGCTCGAGCGGCACGACGCCATCCTGCTCGGCGCGATCGGCGACCCGTCGGTGCCGTCCGGCGTCCTGGAGCGCGGCTTCCTGCTCAAGCTCCGCTTCGCCTTCGACCACCACGTCAACCTGCGCCCCTCGAAGCTGCTGCCCGGCGTCGCCACCCCGCTCGCGGGCGACCCGCGGATCGACTTCGTCGTCGTCCGCGAGGGCACCGAGGGCCCCTACACGGGCAACGGCGGCACCATCCGCAAGGGCACCGAGCACGAGGTCGCCACCGAGGTGTCCGTCAACACGGCCTACGGTGTCGAGCGCGTGGTACGCGACGCCTTCGCCCGCGCCCAGGCCCGCTCGCGCAAGAAGCTCACGCTGGTCCACAAGAACAACGTGCTGACCTTCGCCGGGCACCTGTGGACGAACGTCTTCAACCGGGTGGCCGAGGAGTTCCCCGAGGTCACCACCGAGTACATCCACGTCGACGCGGCGACGATCTACCTCGTCACCCAGCCCGAGCGCTTCGACGTGATCGTCACCGACAACCTCTTCGGCGACATCATCACCGACCTCGCCGCGGCCGTCTCCGGCGGCATCGGCGTCGCCGCCTCCGGCAACATCAACCCGAGCGGCGCGTTCCCGTCGATGTTCGAGCCGGTCCACGGCTCGGCCCCGGACATCGCCGGCCAGGGCAAGGCCGACCCCACCGCCACGGTCCTGTCCGTCGCCCTGCTGCTGCGCCACCTCGGCTACGAGGACGAGGCGACCCGGATCGAGGAGGCGGTCTCCGCGGACCTCGCGGAGCGCGGCGGGCTGCCCGCCCGCAGCACCGCCGAGATCGGCGACGCGCTCGCCGTACGAGTAGCCGGCTGACCTGGCCGCGCCACTCGAGAACTCCCCCGGCTCCGAGGAGTGGGGGGAATCCCATTCGAAGCCGTCGGGTCGCATCCGCACCCGGCGGCTTTCCGTATGCGGCGCCGGGTGCCACCATCAACCCCTGGGCCCGCATTCACCCCGTTTTCTTCCGCTGCAGGCTCCGCGCGATAATCGAACGCGGAGCCGCGGTATGAGGGAATGTTCGGACGTCCTAGCACCGGCCACTGGCCGTACGGGCGTGAGCGCGGCCCGTCACGACAACCGGTGAAGGACAAACCACTGATGACGACGCCCACGATCGAGCTCAAGCCCTCGGCCAACCCGCTCTCCGACGCGGAGCGGGAGGCGATCCTGGCCAACCCCGGGTTCGGCCGCCACTTCACCGATCACATGGTGACGATCAGGTGGACGGAGGGCCGGGGCTGGCACGACGGACAGCTCGTCCCGTACGCGCCGATCTCCCTCGACCCCGCCACTCACGTCCTGCACTACGCGCAGGAGATCTTCGAGGGGCTGAAGGCCTACCGCCAGCCCGACGGCACCGTCGCCACCTTCCGCCCCGACAAGAACGCCCAGCGCTTCCAGGCCTCCGCCCGCCGCCTGGCCATGCCCGAGCTGCCCGTCGAGACCTTCGTCGAGGCCTGCGACGCCCTGGTCCAGCAGGACCAGGGCTGGGTGCCGCCGCACGGCGGCGAGGAGTCGCTCTACCTGCGCCCGTTCATGATCGCCACCGAGGTCGGGCTGGGCGTCAAGCCCGCCAACGAGTACCTCTTCCTGGTCATCGCCTCCCCGGCCGGCGCCTACTTCCCGGGCGGCGTGAAGCCGGTCTCCATCTGGGTCTCCGAGGACCGGGTCCGCGCCGTCCCCGGCGGCATGGGCGACGCCAAGACCGGCGGCAACTACGCGGCCTCCCTGCTCGCCCAGGCCGAGGCGGCCGCCAAGGGCTGCGCCCAGGTCTGCTACCTCGACGCCGTGGAGCACCAGTGGGTCGAGGAACTGGGCGGCATGAACCTGTACTTCGTGTACGGCGACAGGATCGTCACCCCGACGCTCACCGGCTCCATCCTGGAGGGCGTCACCCGCGACTCGCTGCTGGCCGTCGCCCGCGACCTCGGCTACGAGTCCGAGGAGGCCCGCGTCTCCATCGACCAGTGGCAGCGCGACTCCGAGAACGGCACCCTCACCGAGGTCTTCGCCTGCGGCACGGCCGCCGTCATCACCCCGGTCGGCACCGTCAAGCGCGCGTCCGGCGAGTGGCAGCAGTCGGGCGGCGAGCCCGGCGAGGTCACGCTGAAGCTCCGCCAGGCCCTCCTGGACCTCCAGCGCGGCACCGCCGAGGACAAGCACGGCTGGATGCACCGCATCGGCTGAGTCCCGCCCCGGTTCTCCCTCGGGCCGTCCCCCGGCCGCTCCCACGAGCGGCCGGGGGACGGCCTTTTCCGTGTCCGTCATCCTATTTGAGTGCCGCTCAAGAAGCTCGTCGCTCTCCAGGCTCCCTACCTGGCGGTCTTCCCTTCCCTTACCGCTGTTTCAGACTTAGAGTGCTGCTCTAAAGTCTGGATGCGCAAAGCATGTGCAAGGAGGTGCCGCGACGTGAGACTCACCCCCACCGAGCGTGACCGGCTGTTGCTGTTCTCCGCCGCCGAGCTGGCCCGGTCCCGCAAGGCGCGCGGCCTGCGGCTCAACGTCCCGGAGGCCACCGCCCTGATCGCCGACACCGTCTGCGAGGCGGCCCGGGACGGCGCCCGGCTCGCCGAGGCGGTCGCGCGGGCCCGCGCGGTGCTCGGCCCGGACGACGTGCTGCCCGGCGTCGCGGACGTCGTCACGGAGGTGCACGTCGAGGCCGTCTTCGACGACGGCTCGCGGCTCGCGGTGGTCTCCGCCCCCATCGGCGGCGGACTGGGGGAGCGCGCGCCGGGCGCTCTGCTGCCGGGTCCGGGGCACGCCGAGCCCGAGGCGGAGGTCCGCCTCGCGGTCACCAACACCGCGACCGTGCCGGTCTCCGTCACCTCCCACTTCCACTTCTTCGAGGCCAACCCGCGGCTCGACTTCGACCGGGCCGCCGCCTACGGGATGCGGCTCGCGGTGCCCGCGGGCTCCTCCGTCCGCTTCGGCCCCGGCGAGCGCGTCGAGGTGGGGCTGCTGCCGATCGGGGGCGACCGCGTCGCCATCGGGTTCGCCGGGCTGGTCGACGGCCCGCTGGACGCGCCGGGCGCGCGGGAGGAGGCCCTGCGCAGGGCCGCCGCCTGCGGATATCTGGGAGCCGCGCGATGAATCCGTACGAGTACGCCGCCACCCACGGCCCCCGCGCCGGCGACCGCGTCCGGCTCGGCGACTCCGGGCTGGTGATCCGCGTCGAGTCCGACGCCCAGCGCCCGGGCGACGAGTTCCTCGCCGGGTTCGGCAAGACCGCCCGCGACGGACTGCACCTGAAGGCGGCCGCCGTCCGCGAGACCTGCGACGTCGTGATCAGCAACGTCGTCGTGATCGACGCCGTGCAGGGGATCCGGAAGGTCTCCATCGGGATCCGCGAGGGCCGGATCCACTCCGTCGGGCGGGCCGGCAACCCCGACACCCTCGACGGGGTCGACGTGGTCGTGGGGACCGGCACGTCGATCGTGTCAGGCGAGGGGCTGATCGCCACCGCCGGGGCCGTCGACACCCATGTGCACCTGCTCTCCCCGCGCGTCATGGAGGCCTCGCTCGCCTCCGGCGTGACCACGATCATCGGCCAGGAGTTCGGCCCGGTGTGGGGCGTGGGCGTCAACTCGCCCTGGGCGCTGCGGCACGCGTTCGGCGCCTTCGACGCCTGGCCGGTCAACATCGGCTTCCTCGGCCGGGGTTCGTCCTCCCACTCCGCCCCGCTGGTGGAGGCCCTCGCCGAGGGCGGCGCGTCCGGCTTCAAGGTGCACGAGGACATGGGGGCCCACACCCGCGCCCTGGACACCGCCCTCCGGGTGGCCGAGGAGCACGACGTGCAGGTCGCCCTGCACAGCGACGGGCTGAACGAGTGCCTGTCGGTCGAGGACACCCTGCGGGTCCTGGAGGGGCGCACCGTCCACGCCTTCCACATCGAGGGCTGCGGCGGCGGCCATGTGCCGAACGTCCTGAAGATGGCCGGAGTCCCGAACGTCATCGGCTCCTCCACCAACCCCACCCTCCCCTTCGGCCGGGACGCGGTCGCCGAGCACTACGGCATGATCGTCTCCGTCCACGACCTCAAGACCGACCTGCCGGGCGACGCCGCCATGGCCCGCGACCGCATCCGCGCCGGGACCATGGGCGCCGAGGACGTGCTGCACGACCTGGGGGCGATCGGCATCACCTCCTCCGACGCGCAGGGCATGGGCCGCGCGGGCGAGACCGTGCGGCGCACCTTCGCGATGGCCGGGAAGATGAAGGCCGAGCTGGGCCCCCTGGAGGGGGACGGCCCGGACGACGACAACGCCCGCGTGCTGCGCTACATCGCCAAGCTGACCGTCAACCCGGCCGTCGCGCACGGCCTCGCGCACGAGGTCGGATCCATCGAGCAGGGCAAGCTGGCCGACATCGTGCTGTGGCGCCCGGAGTACTTCGGGGCCAAGCCGCAGCTCGTGCTCAAGGCGGGCTTCCCGGCGTACGGCGTGACCGGCGACCCCAACGCGGCCACCGACACCTGCGAACCCCTCGTGCTGGGGCCGCAGTTCGGCGCGCACGGGGCCACCCCCGCCGAGATCTCGGTCGCGTTCGTCGCCCGGGCCGCCCTGGACCAGGGCCACGACCGGATGCCGACCCGCAGAAGAAGGGTCGCCGTCCGCGGCACCCGCGGCATCGGCCCCGCCGACCTGCGCCTGAACTCCCGTACCGGATCGGTCGACGTCGACCAGTGGACCGGGCTGGTCACCCTCGACGGCGACCCGGTCCGCTCCGGGCCCGCCGACTCGGTGTCCCTCAACCGCCTGTACTTCCTCTGAGGTTCAAGGAGCCAAGGACCGCGTATGAACACCCCCGCCGCCGACGGCTTCCACATGCCCGCCGAGTGGGCGCCGCACGAGCGCACCTGGATGGCCTGGCCCGGCCCCAACCCGACCTTCGACGACCCCGACGACCTCGTCCTCGCCCGCACGGCCTGGGCGTCGGTCGCCCGTGCCGTCCTCCGCTTCGAACCGGTGACGGTCGTCTGCCGACCCGGCCAGTCGGCGTACGCGCAGGCGCTGCTCGGTCCCGGCGTCGACACCGTCGAGCGCGACCTGGACGACGCCTGGATGCGGGACATCGGCCCCACCTTCCTCACCGGCGGGCGGGGCCGACTCGCCGCCGTCGACTGGACGTTCAACGGCTGGGGCGCCCAGGAGTGGGCCCGCTGGGAGCACGACGCGAAGATCGCCGCACATGTCGCGGACCTCGCGGGCGCCCGGACGTACGCCTCGGAGCTGGTCAACGAGGGCGGCGCGATCCACGTCGACGGCGAGGGCACCGTCCTGCTCACCGAGACCGTGCAGCTCGGCCCCGAACGCAACCCGCACTGGAGCAGGGAGCGGGTCGAGGCGGAGATCCACGCGCACCTCGGCACCCGCAAGGCCGTCTGGCTGCCCCGCGGCCTGACCGGCGACTACCCCCCGCACGGCTTCGGCACCCTCGGCCATGTGGACATCGTCGCCGCCTTCGCGCGCCCCGGCGTCGTCGTCGCCCACCACCAGCCGGACCCGGCGCACCCCGACCACGAGGTGACGAAGGAGGCCATCGGCATCCTGAGGTCCGCCACCGACGCGCGCGGCCGCCGCCTGGGGGTCGTGGAGGTCCCCGCCCCCACCGTGCTGGAGGCGGACGGGCACTGGGCCGACTACTCGTACATCAACCACTACCTCTGCAACGGCGGCGTCGTGCTGTGCGGCTTCGACGACCCCCGCGACGAACTCGCGGCCGGCGTCTTCCGGAGGCTCTTCCCGGAGCGGACGGTCACCCTGGTGGACGCCCGTACGATCTTCTCCGGCGGTGGCGGCATCCACTGCATCACCCAGCAGCAGCCGAGGATCTAGGAGCAGCGGATGGCCGGTGGGCGCAGGCAGGCGGCCCCGCCGCGCGAGGAGGTCCTCGCCGCCGCCATGGAGATGATCGCCGAGCGCGGTCTGGAGAAGCTCACCATGGCCGCGCTCGGCCGCGCGGTCGGCATGAGCAGCGGTCACCTGCTGTACTACTTCCACTCCAAGGACGAGCTGCTGCTGCGGACCCTGGAGTGGAGCGAGGGCCGCCTGGGCGCCGAGCGCGGCCGGCTGCTCGCCCGCACCGCCCCCGCCCGCGCGCGCCTGGACGGCTACGTCGACCTGTACGTCCCCGACGGCCACCGCGACCCGCACTGGACGCTGTGGCTGGAGGTCTGGAACCGCTCGCAGAACGCCGACGACGCCGCCCGCGACCGGCAGGCCGCCATCGAGGGCGCCTGGCACCGCGACCTGGTCGCCCTGATCGCCGAGGGCGTCTCGCGCGGCGAGTTCCGCCCCGTGGACGCCGACCGGTTCGCCACCCGGCTGCGCGCCCTGCTCGACGGCTTCTCCATCCACGTGGCGATCGGGCTGCGCGGCACCGGCCGGGAGCAGGTCCTCGGTCACGTAAGGGAGTTCCTGGACGAATCGCTTACCCGCCCCGCCAAGTGACGCCGCCGAACGGCCCATTGGGCGGGTCATCCGTGCCCGGCCGGGGCAGGTACGCCTCATGGGACAACAGCACTGGAAGAGGATCTGGATCGGCTCGGCCGGGAACATGGTGGAGTGGTACGACTGGTTCGTCTACGCCAGTTTCGCCACCTACTTCGCCGGGGCGTTCTTCCCCGACGGCGACCCGACCGCCCAACTCATGAACACCGCGGGCATCTTCGCGGTCGGCTTCTTCATGCGACCGGTCGGCGGCTGGCTGCTCGGCCGGGTCGGCGACAGAAGAGGCCGCAAGGCCGCGCTGACCCTCACCGTGACCCTGATGTCCGCGTCCGCGATCCTCATCGCGGTGGCGCCGACGTACGCGGCCGCCGGGTACGGCGGGGCGCTGGTGCTGCTCCTCGCCCGCCTGCTCCAGGGCCTGTCGGTGGGCGGCGAGTACGCGGCCAGCGCCACCTACCTCACCGAGGCCGCCGACCCGCACCGGCGCGGTTTCGCCTCCAGCTTCCAGTACGTGTCCATGACCGCAGGCCAGATCGTCGGCCTGGGCCTGCAGATCGTCCTGCAGCGCACCATGTCGGACGACGCGCTGCACAGCTACGGCTGGCGCATCCCGTTCGTCGTCGGCGCGCTCGGCGCGGCCGTGGTCTTCTACCTGCGGCGCAGCATGCTGGAGACCGAGGTCTACGAGGCCGACGCCACCGGCGGCGAGGAGCGCGGCACGCTGCGCGCGCTGTGGCGGCACCGGCGGGAGGCGCTGCTGGTGATGGCCCTGACCATGGGCGGCACGGTCGCCTACTACACGTACACCACGTATCTCACGAAGTACCTGTCGAACTCCGCGGGCCTGTCCAAGCAGACCGCCACGCTGGTCTCCTTCACCGCGCTGATCGTCTTCGCCTGCCTCCAGCCGCTGGCCGGCCGGCTGTCCGACCGGATCGGCCGCCGTCCGCTGCTGATCACCTTCGCCGTCGGCTCCACCCTGCTGACCGTGCCGGTCATGACCCTGCTCGGGCACGCGGGGAGCTTCTGGCCGGCCCTCGGCCTGTCCCTGCTGGCGCTGGTGATCGTGACCGGCTACACCTCGATCAACGCCTGCGTGAAGGCGGAGCTGTTCCCGACCGGCGTCCGCGCGCTCGGCGTGGCCCTCCCGTACGCCCTGGCCAACGCGCTGTTCGGCGGTACCGCGGAGTACGTCGCCCTGTGGTTCAAGAACGCCGGCGCCGAGTCCGGTTTCTTCTGGTACGTGGCGGGCTGCGCGGCCGTCTCCCTCGTCGTCTACCTCACCATGCGGGAGACGAAGGACCTCGACCTCACCCGGATGCGCGCCGCCGAGGCGTCTCGGCTGACGCCCGCATCCTGAGACGGCGGTGAGCGCGGGGGCGGATTGTGCCAGACTGCCCCCGTGCTCTCGTTCGCCATGATTATGGGCAGCAGGCGCGCCGGTCCGCAGTGACCGTCTCGTACGACCAGGTACGGGCGGCCATCGTGTCCTCGACCCGCGCGCAGACCTCTCGCACCCGCGAGAGGTTTTTCGTTTTCTGGCCCACCTTCAGCCGGGAGCGGAGCGCGAGGGATGATGGGGGGACGGTGGAGCCGGTCATTCCGGTAAGACCGAGATCCAAAACAGGAGCCTTGAGACCATGACCGCAACCAGCCAGCCGGCCGATGCGTTCCACGTGTTCGACACCACCCTGCGCGACGGCGCCCAGCGGGAGGGCATCAACCTCACCGTCGCCGACAAGCTGGCCATCGCCCGGCACCTGGACGACTTCGGCGTGGGCTTCATCGAGGGCGGCTGGCCCGGAGCCAACCCGCGCGACACCGAGTTCTTCGCCCGCGCCCGGCAGGAGATCGAGTTCCGGCACGCCCGGCTGGTCGCCTTCGGCGCCACCCGCCGCGCGGGCGCGACGGCGGCGGACGACCCGCAGGTCAGGGCGCTCCTGGAGTCCGGCGCCGAGGTGATCACCCTGGTGGCGAAGGCGCACGACCGGCATGTGGAACTGGCGCTGCGCACCACGCTGGAGGAGAACCTGGAGATGGTCCGGGACACCGTCTCCTACCTGCGTTCGGAGGGCCGCCGCGTCTTCGTCGACTGCGAGCACTTCTTCGACGGCTACCGCGCCAACCCCGCCTACGCCAAGGCCGTCGTCCGGGCCGCCTCGGAGGCGGGCGCGGACGTGGTGGTGCTGTGCGACACCAACGGCGGAATGCTCCCCGCCCAGGTCCAGGCGGTCGTCTCCACCGTCCTGGCGGACACCGGCGGCCGCCTCGGCATCCACGCCCAGGACGACACCGGCTGCGCCGTCGCCAACACGCTGGCCGCGGTCGACGCCGGCGCCACCCACGTGCAGTGCACGGCGAACGGCTACGGCGAGCGGGTCGGCAACGCCAACCTGTTCCCCGTCGTGGCGGCCCTGGAGCTGAAGTACGGCAAGCAGGTGCTGCCCGAGGGCCGGCTGCGCGAGATGACGCGCATCTCGCACGCCATCGCCGAGGTCGTCAACCTGACGCCCTCGACGCACCAGCCCTATGTGGGTGTATCCGCCTTCGCGCACAAGGCCGGGCTGCACGCCTCCGCGATCAAGGTCGACCCGGACCTGTACCAGCACATCGACCCCGAGCAGGTCGGCAACACCATGCGGATGCTCGTCTCCGACATGGCGGGCCGGGCGTCGGTGGAGCTGAAGGGCAAGGAACTCGGCGTCGACCTCGGCGGCGACCGCGAGCTGGTCGGCCGGGTGGTCGAGCGGGTCAAGGAGCGCGAGCTCAAGGGCTACACCTACGAGGCGGCGGACGCCAGCTTCGAACTGCTGCTGCGCGCCGAGGCCGAGGGCAGGCCGCTGAAGTACTTCGAGGTGGAGTCCTGGCGGGCGATCGTCGAGGACCGCCCCGACGGCACCCACGCCAACGAGGCCACGGTCAAGCTGTGGGCCAAGAGCGAGCGCATCGTCGCCACGGCCGAGGGCAACGGCCCGGTCAACGCCCTCGACCGCGCCCTGCGGGTGGCCCTGGAGAAGATCTACCCCGAGCTGGCCGCCTTCGAGCTGGTCGACTACAAGGTCCGCATCCTGGAGGGCAAGCACGGCACCCAGTCCACGACCCGCGTGCTCATCTCCACCTCGGACGGCCGCGGCGAGTGGTCCACGGTGGGCGTGGCGGACAACGTCATCGCCGCGTCCTGGCAGGCGCTGGAGGACGCGTACACCTACGGCCTGCTGCGCGCGGGCGTGGAACCGGCGGCGTAGGCGTCGAACCGGCGGCGTAGGCCTTGGGCCGGGCGGGAGCGGCAACGGCCGGCCGGGCGGGCGCGGTTCGGCCCGCCCGGCCGATCGTGTCCCGGCCCGCCTGACGGACCATGGGCCGGCCCGCCCGGCGTCTCACAGCGCCGCGTCGCGGGCGCGGGGCAGGTGGTCGCCGGGCCGGTCTCGCCCGCCGGACCGATCCAGCCGCAGCAGCCCGGCGGACGGCGCCCGGTGGCCGGCCGCCTGCGTCGTGGACCGGGTCAGCTCCTCGACGCCCTCGGCGAGATAGCCGACCCAGGCGGCCGCCTCCTCCTCCATCAGCCGGTGGGCGTCCATGCGCAGCCGCTCGACGATCCCGAGCAGCGCGGCCTGCTCCTTGTCGCTGGGGGCGTCGGTGATGCGCAGAAACCCCTGCGTCCACTCCGTCTGGGCCCGCTTCAGGACCTGCTGGAGGGCGAGCTGGGTCCTGATGTAGCGGGTCCAGGTCGCGGAGAAGCCGAAGACCCGGTCGAACAGCACGCACCCGGCGCCGCCGGCCAGGAACACGAAACCCCACTCGGGTCCTATGGCCGCCGGGCTCGCCGCGTGGACCAGCGGCGTGAGCGTGCCCGCGATGCCCAGCAGCCCGGCGAGGGCGCGCAGCGAGCGGGACCACAGCGACGGACCGCGGCGCCGTGCCAGGTACCAGCCGATCGCCGAGTGCACCTCGCTCTCCGCGTGCCGGAACAGCTCCGCCAGCGCCTCCGCGCGCGTGCGCGAGCGGTCCAGCCCGGTGAGCTCGGACACCTGCATGTCCGAGTCCTTCTGTCTGTTGAACACGCCGCTCCGCCTTCCCCAGCGCCGGTGCCGGCAACGGGCCCGCCGCCGGCAGCACCGCATGGTAGCGAGGGCGCGCGCGGGGCGGGCCCCGTCGGCCGCCACGTCCGGTGCGCCGTTTCCCTGCCCGGCCCCGAGAACCGTCGCTGACCGGATGCGCCCGGATTCCGGTAGTTTCGCATCATGAAGGCCGTCGCCCTGACCCGAGTCCTTCCCCGGTGGCTGGTCGCGCTCGCGGTCGCCGTACCGGTCGCGCTGGCCGTCCCGCAGCCCGGCACCGCGCGGGCCGCCGCGGCCACCGGCGCCGCGGCCACGGCATCGGCGACCACCTCCACCAGCGTCTCCGCGGTCGCCGAGGCCCTGCGCAGGAACCCCGTCTACGTCGATCCGGCCGCCTCCGGACAGCTGTCCGCCGCGGACGCCCGCGCCCTCGCCCGGAAGATCAGGGACGCGGACAAGCCGCTTTTCGTCGCCGTCCTGCCCGCCGGGTACCCCACCAGGAACCTCTTCGCCGACCTGCGCACCGCCACCGGCGTCACCGGCCTGTACGCCGTCCGCCTCGGCGACCGCTTCGACGCCCGCGCAGACGCCTCCGTCCTCTCGCGCAACGCCGTGCGCAACCTCGTCACCAGCGTGCGGGGCGAGGACGCCAGGACGCAGCTCACCGACTTCGCCGACCGGGCGCTGCCCACCCTGCGCGGCTCCGCACCCGCCACCTGGAGCGGGGGCGCCTCCGGCCAGGGCAGCGGGATGTCGACCGGCGCGCTGATCACCGCCGGAGCCGTCCTGGTCGCGGGCGGCGCCGGCGCCTACGCCTTCGTCCGCCGCAACCGGCGCCGCCGGGAGGCCGAGCAGCGGGCCGCGCTGGAGCGGCTGCGGATCGTCGTCGACGAGGACATCACCGCCTTCGGCGAGGAACTGGACCGCCTCGACTTCCACCCCGCCGAGGCGGGCGCGGACGACGCCATGCGGGCGGACTACGAGCGCGCGCTGGACGCCTACGAGCAGGCCAAGCAGTACATGGCCGACGCCCGCCGGCCGGAGGACGTCAAGGGGGTCACCGAGGCCCTGGAGGACGGGCGTTTCTCCCTGGCGCAACTCGCCGCCCGCCGCGAGGGACGGCCCCTGCCCGAGCGCCGGCCGCCCTGCTTCTTCGACCCGCGCCACGGCCCCTCGGTCGCCGACGCCGACTGGACGCCCCCGGGCGGCGCTCCCCGCGAGGTCCCGGTCTGCGCCGCCGACCGGGTCCGCCTCGCCGAGGGACGCGACCCGCACATCCGCGAGGTCGACACCGACTACGGCCGCCGACCCTACTGGGACGCGGGCCCGGCCTACGGCCCCTGGGCGGGCGGCTACTTCGGCGGCGGCATCCTGCCCGGCCTGCTGGTCGGCACCCTGCTGGGCAGCGCGATGGCGACCCCGGCCTACGCGGCCGACTACGGCACCGGTTACGGCGACTTCGGCGGCTACGAGGGCGGAGACGTCTCCGGCGCCGACTTCGACCCCGGCGACTTCTCGGGCGGCTTCGGCGACGGCGGCGGAGGCGACTTCGGAGGCGGGGGCGGGGACTTCGGCGGAGGGTTCTGAACCCGCCCGGACTTCGCGCGCACGCCGGCGGCCCCGGCGGCGCGCCTCGCGGACGCGCCGCCGGGGCCGGGCAAGGGCGCTGCCGGCCGCCGCGCCGGCGGACCAGTGGGGCGGGGAGGGAGCAGAGCCCCGGGAAGGCGGTCCGGTCCGAGTGCGCCGTCAGGTGACGCGGGTGATCGGCGGGCACTCCCATCGCCCGTCGAGGACTTCCGGCCGGGGGAGGTACATGCGCAGGCCGATGTACCAGTTCCCCCGTTCCGGGGTGGGCAGCCAGTTGGACACCCGGTCCGATCCCGGCGACTGCGGCCGCAGGTGGATGGTCAGGCTCCCGTCGGGGCCGGTGACCAGACCGGGCGTGCGGTCGCCGATCGAGTAGCGGTCGATCGGATTGGCCACGAGGTTGCGGTCCATCCCGTAGACGACCAGGGACCAGAAGGCGTCGACGGGGGGCAGGGCCCCCGCTTCGAAGCGCAGTTCGTAGTGACCGGTGGTCAGCTCGTCGCCGTCGGCGTCGTGGACCGCGAACAGGTACACCGACTCCACGGGATCGTTGGCGGCGACCCCGATCAGCGCCTGCTCGGCGGCCCGGCGCAGGAACTGGTCGCCGAACCGGCCGAGCCCCGGGGCCGGGTAGCGCCAGCCGTTGACGACGGGAGCCCACTCGCCGCCGAGCAGTTCCCGTTCGAGCAGGTCGACGCCGGTGGCCGCGGCCCGGACCAGGCTCTGCTTGACGGCCTCGGGCTGGGCCTCGACGTCGAGTCCGGGCCCGATGCCGATCTCCGCGAACTGCTTGAGCAGGACCTCGTGGTGTGCGGGCGGCGGGTTCTCGGCGAGCATCGCGTTCAGCGTCTTCCACGGCCCGAGCGGATCCTCGTCCTCGTCGACCGGTTCCAGTACGTCACGGCTCTCGGGGGCGGCCCGCTCCGTGCCGTACAGGCTGAGCGGGGTCAGCCGGTACTGGTCCTGTGTCGCGTGCACGTTCGCGAGATCGTCCTCGCCCTCGACCAGGGTCCGGCCGACGACCAGGATCCAGGGGGTGGGCGCGGTGGCCGTGCGGCGCACCACTTCCGGGAGGTCTCCCGTCCAGTCCGGCCCGACGAGGGCGAAGTGGCCGGACCGCGAGCCGGTGGCGCGCTGTCCCACGTAGTCGTAGTTGTCGGAGGTGATGCCGACCAGTTCGAAGGTGAAGTAGCGGTCGCCCATGTCCGGGTGGGAGAGGACGACGGGCTCCGCGCTCAGGTCGACCCAGGCGAACGAGTACAGGGTGTCGTTGTTGGGGGTGAGGCCTTCCCTGTTGGACGCGTCGTAGAGCGTGCGCCCGTGCCAGAAGTGGTTGACGGCGGCGGAGGGCGTCGTTTCGTTCGCGGGCTCCTCGGCCACCCAGCGGTGCCGGATCCCGGCGTAGTAGATGTACGGGAAGCCGTAGAGGAAGGCCTGTTCGCCCAGGGTGTAGGCGTATTCGCGGCGCCAGTCGCTCACCCGTCCGGTGAGGACGGGTTTCACGGCCTGCCACATGAGGGGCAGGGCCTGGGTGGTTCTGCGGGCGTGGCCGACCAGGGCGGCGGGGTGGCGGACGGCGTCCGCCGTGGCCCGGCCGGTCGCCGTCGCCGCGTGGCCGAGGGTCGAGGTCATGTCTGTGAGCTGGTCGCGCACGCGCTGCACGGGACTCCTGGTAGCGGTGGCGGAGGTCATCGCCGCGCTCCTCTCCACGGTCGGTGGTGCCGCGTGCGCCGTCAGGTGAGGCGGGTGATCGGCGGGCACTCCCAGCGGGCGTCGACGACCTCCGGCCGGGGGTGGTACATGCGCAGGGTGACGTACCAGATGCCCTGCTCCGGGGTCGGCAGCCAGTTGGCCTCCCGGTCGGGGCCGGGCGCCTCGGGCTGCAGGTGGATGGTCAGGCTTCCGTCGGGGCCGGTGACCAGACCGGGCGTGCGGTCGCCTATGGAGTAGCGGTCGATCGGGTTGGGCACCAGGTTGCGGTCCTCCGCGTAGACCGTCAGGGACCAGAAGGCGTCGACGGGGGGCAGGGCTCCCGGTTCGAAGCGCAGTTCGTAGCGGCCCGTGGACAGCTTCGCGCCCTGGCCGTCGTGGAAGGCCACCAGGTAGACCGCTTCCGCCGGGTCGTTGACGGCGATACCGACCAGGGCCTGCTCACCGGCCCGGCGCAGGAAGTCGTCGCCGAACCGGCCCGCCTCCGGGGGCGGGTAGCGCCAGCCGTTGACGACGTTGGCCCACTCACCGCTGAGCAGTTGCTGTTCGAGCATCGGGACGCCGACGGCGGCGGCCCGGATCAGGCTCTGCCTGACGGCCTCGGGCTGGGCCTCGACGTCGAGTCCGGGGCCGATGCCGATCTCCGCGAACTGCTTGAGCAGCAGCTCGTGGTGTGCGGGCGGCGGGTTCTCGGCGAGCATCGCGTTCAGCGTCTTCCACGGCCCGAGCGGGTCCTGGTCCGCTTCGACCGGTTCCAGGACGTCGCGGCGCTCCGGCACGAGGGTGTCCTTGCGGCCCAGTTGGCTGAGGGGGGTCAGCCGGTACCGGTCCTGCAGCGCGTGCACGGCCGGGAGGTCCTGCGCCCCCTCGACCAGGGTGCGGCCGACGACCAGGACCCAGGGGGTGGGCGCGGTGGCCGTGCGGCGCAGCCCCTCGGGCAGGTCTCCCGTCCAGCCGGGCCCGACGAGGGCGAAGTGGCCGGCCTGTGACCCGGTGGCGCGCTGTCCCACGTAGTCGTAGTTGTCGGACGTGATCCCGACCAGTTCGAAGGTGAAGTAGCGGTCGCCCATGTCCGGGTGGGAGAGGACGACGGGCTCCTCGCTCAGGTCGACCCAGGCGAACGAGTACAGGGTGTCGTTGTTGGGGGACAGGCCCTCCCGGTTGGACGCGTCGTAGAGCGTGCGCCCGTGCCAGAACTGGTTGACGGGGGCGGACGGCGTCATCTCGGTCGCCGGCTCCTGGGTCACCCAGCGGTGCCGGATCTGGGCGTAGTAGATGTACGGGAAGCCGTAGACGAAGGCCTGTTCCCCGAGCGTGTAGGCGTATTCGCGGCGCCAGTCGGTCACGTGCCCGGTCAGCACGGGCTTCACCGACTGCCACATGAGGGGCAGTGCCTGGGTGGTTCTGCGGGCCTGGTCGACCAGCGTGCCGGGGTGGCGGACGGCGTCCGCCGTGGCCCGGCCGGTCGCCGTCGCCGCGTGGCCGAGGGTCGACGACACGCCCGTGAGCTGGTCGCGCAGTCGCTGTGCGGGGTTCTTGTTCGCGGTGGCGGAGGTCATCGCCGCGCTCCTCTCCCTGTCGCTGGCAGCACGGCACGCACGCCGGATCCACCCCCGCCGGCCTGGGAGCCGCAACGGCGACCGTCGTGGACGTGTCCCCGGTGTCTCCCCGTGGCTGTCTCTCCTGTGGGCCGAGTGGACCGACGGGCCGCTGCGTTCGCCGTGCCTCGTCGCATCCGGCGGGGGCTGTGAGTGCGGCCTGGCCTACTAACGAGTAGATCACCGGCCCCGGGACCCGGCAACTGGCCCGGGGATCCGCCGACCGGCCCGGGAGGAGCCGGAACGCAGAAGCGCCCGCCCCGCCCTCCCCGGTGCGGGGGAGTGGCGGGCGGGCGCTTCGGAGGTGTGCGGGCGGCCGGGACTTCTTCACCGGCCGCGCTGCCGGGGCCGGAGGCCGGGGATTCACGCGTTCTTGATCGCCGAGATGTCGAAGTTCAGCTTGATCTTGTCGGAGACCAGCACGCCGCCCGTCTCCAGCGCCGCGTTCCAGGTCAGGCCCCACTCGGAGCGCAGGATCTCGGCCTTGCCCTCGAAGCCGACACGCTCGTTGCCGAACGGGTCCTTGGCGGCGCCGTTGAACTCCAGGTCGATGGTGAGCGGCTTGGTGACGCCGAGGATGGTCAGGTCGCCGGTGATGCGGTAGTCGTCGCCGCCCAGGGCCTCCGCCTCGGTGGAGCGGAAGGTCATGGCCGGGAACTCCCCGGTCTTGAAGAAGTCCGCGCTCCTCAGGTGCCCGTCGCGGTCGGCGGAACCGGTGTCGATGCTGTCCATGGTGATGTCGAGGGAGGCGGTGGACTTGGCGGGGTCGGAGCCGTCCAGGTGCAGGGTGCCGGAGAAGTCGTTGAACTTGCCCTTGACGTTGGTGACCATGGCGTGCCGGGCGACGAAGCCGAGCGTGGAGTGGGCCGGGTCGATGGTGTAGTCACCGGTCAGCGCGGCGAGGTCCGGGCTCACCGCGGCGGGGGTGCCGGTGGGGACGGTGGTGTCGCTCTTGCGGCCGAAGATGCCCATGACGTGCTCCTTGGGGAAGGGAGGGCCCCGGCGCGGTGCCGCACCGAGGATGTTGAATGTTCAATGAACTGAACGCTCCCGACCGTAGACCTATTCCGTTCGACTTTCAACTTAATCTGCGAGGTCTTTCCGGGGCGCGCGGACTCGACGTGCGATGGTCCGGTTCGTCCTCTGGCGGACGCGCGTAGACCTCGGGCAGCATCTCCCTGCACCACCTGCACAGCCGCCCCGCAGCACGCACGGCCAACCGCAGGAAGGGTTCCCCCATGAAGACAGCCAAGACCGGCCGCGCCCGCGCCGTCCTGACCGCTCTCGCCCTTGTCGCCGCCCCGGGCGTCGCCGTCCTCGGCACCGCCACCGACGCCTTCGCCGTCTCCAAGATCGGCCATGCCACCGCCACCCAGATGTTCCGCGACGTCGGCATCACCTGGTCCTCCTCCGGCAACTGCTCCGACCGGTACAACTCCACCTGCACCTCCTTCGAGCAGCTCAACCTCGCCACCGCCCAAGGCGCCCAGACCCTGAAGCGGGCCGGCGGCTGCGCGCTGAACATCACCGGCGGGACGGAGACCGGGCACGCCTCCGGCACCTACTCCCACTGGAACGGCTACAAGCTCGACTACGGCAAGAACACCTGCGTCACCAGCTACATCAAGAACAACTTCACCTACATCGGCCTGCGCGGCGACGGCGCCCCGCAGTACAAGTCCGGCTCCGGCAACATCTACGCCGACGAGGGCACGCACTGGGACGTCCTCTACTACAACTGCGGCGGCTGCTGACCCGCGGCCCGGCCGGCTCGCCGCTCCCTCCCGGCGGGCCGGTACGGTGGGACCGCCGTCCGGGTCTGCGTGTCACTCCGGTGATGGCATGCGCCACCCCGAATGTGACTCGACTCTCGCCCCATGACTTTGTGCGACCCCGACAACGGCGAGGGCCTCTGAGCAGTCGGAAAGGCTGCAAGCGCCGGAGGTTCTGTTCACTCGTACCAGGAAAACGGGCCGGAGACTGTACGGAGTCAACGGCTCGCTTTCCTTGGTGCGCTTCGTAAGGTCACTACATGACCGTTTTGGATGAGACGACGGGTGAGCCGACCGGCGAGCCGACGGACGCGCGCGGACGGGTCGCCGAACTGCACGACATCCGTGCGCAGGCGGTGGCGGGTCCCAGCGAGAAGGCGACCGCGGCGCAGCACGCCAAGGGGAAGCTGACCGCTCGGGAGCGGATCGAGCTGCTCCTGGACCCGGGGTCCTTCCAGGAGGTCGAGCAGTTGCGGCGGCACCGGGCGACCGGTTTCGGGCTGGAGGCGAAGAAGCCGTACACGGACGGTGTGGTGACCGGCTGGGGCACGGTGGAGGGCCGTACGGTCTTCGTGTACGCGCACGACTTCCGGGTCTTCGGCGGTGCGCTGGGCGAGGCCCACGCGACGAAGATCCACAAGATCATGGACATGGCGATCGCGGCGGGTGCGCCGCTGGTGTCGCTGAACGACGGTGCGGGCGCCCGGATCCAGGAGGG